>JAZNKS010000064.1:0-7603 GCA_045578725.1 Candidatus Flemingiibacterium sp. | reverse complement strand
CTGGGCGTGCGGCGGATGCAGAAAGCTGCAGAAGCGCAATCTCAGCCGGGCAATGCTGATCGTAATGGTCGTCTCGCTGATTCTCAGCCTGATTCTCGGCTTCGCCATCCGCGGGCTGGTCAAAATGGTAGCTGGTTCCATTCAGGAGGAGATCGGCATCAGCGAAACGGTGAAAGAGGAATCAAACGAAGGTCTCGGAGGACTTTTTGGCGGGCTGTTCGGCGGCACAGATGCGGAAAGCTCCTCACAGACATCGGACACATCGGGTTTATCGGGCCTTCTTTCCGGCTTGCTTGGCGGTGATCTTTCCGGGCTCTTGGGTGAGGTGGAGGACATCAACAACGAAGCCTCGAAAAATTCCAGCGGCTGGCCTTCCGATCTGCCCAAATATCCCGATGGAAGCATGAATGAGGTGGAGAATTACCGAACGGAAATTACCGGCACTTCCGCTGATACCATGTGGAGCTACATAGAAACGCTCAAGAAAAAAGGCTACGAATTCCGGGATTTCTATCAGATGGGCATGAGCGAAGCCGATATGAAATCCATGAACGCCTGGTGGGGTACCAACGGAAAGTGGTATCTGAGTATATCCTTTGTCGATGGTACCGTCACCGTAGACCATACAACGGAACTGCCCGATCTCTCCGGGCTGTTCGGGTAAAAAGCAATGAAGGTATTGCAATGTGGGTGTGGGCGATACTTTTATGCCGGCGAAACGGTCTGTGCCGTATGCGGCACACCGATCCAAATGGCCAAAAGTGTCACCTCACCCGAAACGAAAAAGAAGCGGCGTATTGTATTGTTCAGCATCCTCGGCGGATTGCTTCTCATTCTGATTCTCATGATTGTTTTTCAGGTGGGAATCTTCCATCCGCGAATCCGATTACCGGAATTAAGCGCAGAAGAGCTTGGCTCCGATACGCTGTCACCTCCTACAGAAGAGGATCACGAGAAGGTAGCAAAATATCTCGAAAAAGCCGGCAAGCGCGCGTACACGCACATGAGCAGGAGCGAGAAAAAAACGGCTGCGAGATTTGAAGGTCTGGTTGCACTTCTCGCGCAGGGCGGTGAGATTTCTCCCGCTGCTCTGGCGGAATCCCTCGGGGAAGACGGCGAAGCCTTTGCGGCCAAGGTTGCGGCCAGCGCGGCACTTGCCGAAGATTTAGAGCGGCAGGAAGCACTTCTTTCTCCAAAAGAAAGCTATGCCGATTACCGCATCTCCTATCTTTCCGATACCGCCGCCGCTGATGAAAAAGTGCTTCCCTCCAAGGCCGCACACGGCAGTCTGACCGAAATCGCTCCCTCGCGCAGTGATTCGGTAATGTGCGATGCCTGCGGACATTTCAATCCGAAGGATGCGGTGCTTTGCGAGGATTGTGGTGCCGATCTGTCAAGGCTGCTCTATGCGGAAATTCCGGAGCACGAACCGGCTCCCGAGCCGGTGGAGCCGGAAGAGCAGCCGAAGTATTCGGCCTCCCTGCTGAACGAGCTTGCCAATGAGCTCCTGCTTCACGGCTATGCGGATATTCCGTTCTACCTTGCGGCACTTGCCAATATGCAGGATCCGCTGAACACCGATGTGCTCTGCACCTGCGCGGAAATTCTCAAGGACAGCGGACATCTCTCGGATGCGCTGGCGATTGCCAATCACGGTCTGCGTATCACGCCGAACGACGAGGATCTTCTCTACGTCGCCGGAATGTGCAGTATTCTGATGGACAATCCGGATCTGGCGGCCGCTTATTTCAACCGCGCGCTCAAGGTATCCGGCGGCGGCGGCCCTGCCAATCAGGGAATGATGCTGGTATCCATCCAGCGCCAGGACTTCGGCTCGGCATTCCTCTATATGATTGAGGGCGCACGCGATGCGTTCACCCACTCCATCTGGGAGGTTTATCAGCAGATGAAGCTCCGTCCCGATTACAAGGAGATTTCCTCCAATGCATTCGAGCAGTATTCGCTCTATGAGCTGATGAAGTTTGAGCGCAACAGGACGGCGTTTGACCCTACGCTGGACACGGTGGGACAGCAGATCACCCTCGGTGAGCTGGTCTGGCCATCCCGCGTACAGGACTGGCGTCACTCCTGCGGTTCCATGCTGGAAAAATGTATCAGCTACGGTAAGCAGCTGGCCTCCGCCATGAGCGAGGAGACCGGCGAGGTCGTGGAGGCGCTGGATATCCTGCTGACCTCCAAGGACTTCAAGGATATGGTTAAGCGCTTCATGAACTCCTCCTTCATGCCTGACGAGAAAACGGATGCGGAAAAGTTGGTTTCCTACGAGCAGGAGATGTTCTGGCTGTCCATCCTCGGCGATTATGTGGACTGGAAGCTGGAGATCATCGAAAAAGAGCACGCACGCACAATCCCCGATGAAGAAGTTGATGAAATCGTCGAAATGTTCTTCGATATGATTGATGACACATGGGGATGGATGGAAGGCATTGATATGGACAATGCCGACTTGATGACGCAGATGATGGTGTTTATCAGAATGTGCGGCATTATGGAAAACACGGTCATGGTCAATCATTCCATGCTGACGGTTGAGCAGAGTGTAAGGCTCGTCACGCGCATGAACGATGTCATTGATGAGTACAGCGATTCGGTCAACAAGGCGTATCAGGAAACGAAGATTCTGCTTGAAGAATACTGGCTCTACGCCAACGCGATTCTCGGTCTGATCGCAGATGATTCCATCTACAACGAATACCGTGCCGATCAGCGTTACCGCGTGGCAACCGCACCGACCATTTACATTCTGGAAACGGCACTGTGGTCATTCTTCAACATCTTCATCAATGATGGCGTTCCTATGCTGGGTACGCCGGCCGACGGCGGCATGGTAACCGGTGAGGTTCCCTCTTTCCCGAAGCTTCCGGTTTCCGGCAAGGGTGCAACACCGCAGGCTCTCATGTACGGCGATATCTGGGTTCCCAGTATTCCCGAGGTCACGCAGGAGGTGTTCGGTCTTACCCCCGAGGAGATTGCGGAAAATCTGGCAATTTCGGAGCTGCAGGCACAAAGCTACAACGATGAGCGTGGTTACGCCAGCATGACACTGCAGGAGCGCGTCATGTACAACGCCTTCAAGGCGGATCCGAACGTTGTAAAGAAGCAGATCATTCTGCAACCCTACAACGCCGCAAACGGGCCGGTGTTCGGCTTCTACGAGGAGGATCTCGGCAAGCCTCAGCTGGACGGCGAATACGAGTTCAAGAACACGATTGCGGACGATGCGGTGGCAAAAATCACCTATGACCGGAACGGCAACATCGGAATTTCCGTCAAGGATATGGCCGGTGTCAGCGCAAACAAGCAGGATGTCACAGTCTTCGTTGGCGGAAACAAGGGTGTGGATATCCCGCGTATTCAGGGAATCGGCTTGTCCGGCGGAGCCGGCGCCAACGCTCAGATTTACGGAACCTACAACTACCGCACCGGACAGTTCACCTCCGGCGGACTCAAAGCCGGTGCATCCGCCCGTATCAGCACAGCCGGCGGTGTGGAAGCTGAGGTCGGTCACAATGTGGTAACCGGTCTTTCCACTACCGATATCGGAGTGATCTGGAACGGCAAAAAATACGGCTTCCGAGGCTTTATGAGCTGGAAGTGGCCGTAAATGCAGATTCAAAAAATTTTTATAAAGGAGAAATTATCATGGCATTTTGCGGAAATTGCGGAACAAAGGTAGAGGACGGAAAGAAATTCTGTCCCGAATGCGGCACGGTTATGGAGGCGAAAGCCCCCCAGCAGACACAACCCCAGCAGGCACAGCCTCAGCAGCCCCCTCAGCAGGCACAACCACAGATGCAGTATCAGCAGCCCATGCAGGCACAGCCTGCGCCGAACGCCAAAGGAGGCGCCGATTACACCGCTCAGTTTGATCCGGCTGACATCGAAGCCAACAAGATGATGGCCCTGCTCTCGTACATCATCTTCTTCATCCCGCTGATTGCGGCGAAGGAGTCCCGATTTGCGATGTTCCATGCCAATCAGGGCCTGACGCTCTTCCTTGCCGGCATGGTTGTGAGCATCGCCGGAAGCGTTGTTCCGATTCTCGGCTGGTTCCTCATTCTTCCCATCGGATGCATCATCGTTGCCGTTCTCGGCATCATCGGCATCATCAACGCATGGAAAGGCACAGCGAAGGAGCTTCCCATCATCGGCAAATTCAAGCTGATCAAGTAATAACGGATACCCGTCAAAGCAGGCGGTGCGGCAGACCGCGTGCGGTACGCCGTGCCGCCTGCGCTTTTTACACTACGAACAAAAACATATCACAGGAGGAAATATACAATGGCAGGAATTTTAGACGGACTGGTAAAGGGGCTGGCAAGCCTGGCTCCCCAGGATGATCCCGATGTAAAAATGTACAATGCGCAGAACGAGCTGAAGGAGCTGAAAGAAAAGGAAGAAGCGATCTTCGCAAAGCTCGGCCGCAGACTTTATGAAGAAAACGGCAAGGACGCATATCCGAATGAAGCGGTTCAGCTGGACGCACTTGCCGCAAGCCGCGTGGAAGTCGAAGCACGCATCGCACAGATGCAGGAGGAAAAGGCAGAGCGTGAGCGGTTCGCCGCCGAGGAGCGTGCGGCCAGAGAAGCGGAGGAAGCCCTGCGTACCTGCCCGAACTGCGGCACGGTAAACCCCGAGGGCACAAAATTCTGCGGTGACTGCGGCACGAGGCTTCCGGAAAAGGTGGAAGCAAAGAAACGCTTCTGCACCGACTGCGGCGCAGAGATCGGCGACGGTATGAAGTTCTGCGGAGAGTGCGGAGCACGGCAGCCAGAGTAAGGAGGAAACGATTATGAAGAAAATACTCTCGATTCTGCTGGCACTTGTGATGTGCCTGTCGGTTCTGCCGATGGCGGTGTCGGCGGAGGACACACTGAAAAATGTGGTGCTGCCAAAGCCTGCCGCACCCAACTACTTTGTGGTAAATCAGGATTTTGCCGGTCAGGGTTTTGACATGATCACTGTGTTTTCTCTCTTTGATGATTCACTTGTTCAGCTTTACACGGAATATGACGTTGACTCGGAAGCATTTTTCGAGAAATACGGCGTTGTACACGAGGGCTACGGTTTATTCCTTAAGCTGCAGTATGACGTGAACGTGGACGGCAAAGGCTGGCAGTACATCCCCGCATGGGACGAGGTTGACGGCTATACCGGAAGCTATGCCGAAGGTTACGACTATAATGCTGTAGATACAGATAAAGTAGATGAACATACACTTGCAGACCTTTACTGGGAAGAAGCAAGAACACTCTACAAGGATGTAATATACAGTGCGGAGCAGGACAGCGCTACGGTATATCATTTTGACCTTGAAAACCACTCCATACAAATCAGATGCCGTTATCAGATGCAGTACACGCATAACTACGAAACGGTCATCAAAAACGGTGAATGGTCGGATATCGCGGTTGTCGGCAAAGGCTCAACACAGATCGTTCCGGTACAGCCCACATCCTACGAGGCACCCGTGATCTCCAATATGAAAATCGTACCGCCCGTAATGGACGGAGAGCAGGCGCACGTTTATTTTGAGCTGGATACGCCCGATTCTGTCTGGGATGCGGATATGTACTATCAGATGAACGGCGAATCCACGCTGGGTGAGCTTCAGGCAGAGATCAGCATAAACGGCGGCGACTGGATCGAAGTATATGTTGGAAATTCGCACTGGCCGCTTTCTGAGGGCGACCGGCAGACCAGCACGACGGAAGCCATCACCCAGGAAAGCAATATCAAGCTCCGTGTGCGCTACGGCGGTCCGCTGGGATATTCCGCTTGGTCGAATGTTCTCGAGGTCAATTCCAGAAAATGGGTGACTTCTCCGTGGGCGGAGGGTGAAGTGCAGAAGGCATATGAATTCGGTCTGATCCCCGATTGTCTGCTGGATGCCGACCTCACCGCCGACATCACCCGCGCCGAGTTTGCGGCAGTTGCGGTTAAGGTTTACGAGGCACTGTCCGATGAAACGGCAACTCTCATTGCCAATAATCCGTTCACCGACTGCAATGATGTGGAAGTGCTGAAAGCCTACAACATCGGCGCGGTCAACGGAACCTCGGCAACCACCTATGACCCGGATGCCCTCTTGAACCGCGAGCAGGCGGCGACCATGCTGACCCGCGTTTACAAAAAGATCGCACTCCCCGGCTGGACGCTCGCAACGGATTCCCAGTTTACGCTTGCATATGAGAAGCCCGCCGCCTTTGCGGATGACGCACAGATTTCGTCCTGGGCGAAGGACAGCGTGTACTTTATGGCGGCAAACAAGCTGATCAACGGCGTGGGCGACAATCTCTTTGCACCGAAGAACACCACTCCCGCGGAGGAAGCGCTGGGCTATGCCAACGCCACCCGTGAGCAGGCGCTCATTATCGCAGCGCGAATGGTGGAAAATCTTGGCAAGTAATGCCTGTTTTGTTCAAAATACAGTATAACGAAACAGAGGTTTAAGTTTATGAAAAAACGCAGGTTATCTTTCCTTTTGGCCCTCGTAATGTGCCTGTCCCTCCTGCCTATGACGGCATTGGCGAGGGCTCTTACGGAATGATGACATATAGCGAAATCTATAATTATGTAAAAAACGGCACGGGACTGGAACTTGTTGAGTAACTAAACACAATAACGAACCCCAAACCACCACGGGCGGCCCGCAACACCAACCACCGCCCGTGTGTGCGATTCAAAACCTCGAAAGGAGGTAGTTTCTTATGAAGCGAATACTTGGCGTTTTACTCTGTGCGCTTCTGCTGCTGTCCTTATTCCCGGTAACGGTATTTGCGGCGGAGGAAAACGATATTGGGAAATTTGAACTGCCCGCCCCCAAAGCCCCTAACTATTTCGTCTACACCGACGGTGATGCAAAAGAAGGTCATCACGACGATCTGAGAATGATTATGATTGCCGTCCACGAGGTGGCGCTTCTTGCGGCAGAGTACGACCGTGACAGCGAGGCTTTTTACAAGAAATACGGTCTTTGGTCTTTTGAGATCTGTATGCAGTATGACGTTTCGCTGGATGACGAGCAGCATTGGCAGCACAATGAGGAATGGGACACCGAGTATTACACAGACGGTATAGGAAACGGCTATCCGCATGTATCCATCCGTTCCGAGCTGATGGAGGATTTCGAGTTCTTCTGGCTGACCTACTACGAAGGCGAGGATGGCAGCGTTTTTGAGCCGTATAAGCCTGCGATCACCACCTATGTATATCACCACGAGGATTGGGACGAAAATATCTATTCCTTCGATGTGGAAAATCACAGTCTTTACATCCGCTGCCGCTACTATATGGAGTGGGAGCCTTTGGTGAAGAACGATGACGGCGAAGGCCCCGGCGAAAAGCAGTCTAAATTCTCTGATTGGTCGGAAAGTGCTGTGTTCGGCAAGAACGGTACGCAGATCACACCCGACGAGCCTACTACATATGCAGCTCCCATCATCTCTGATATGAAGATCGTGCTTTCAGAGGGCGACGAGAACAGCCATATCGAATATGTGCAGACCACGGGCGAATCGGTTTGGATGAACGGCGTGTACTACTTGATGAAAGAAGAAGGTCAGTGCGACGGGCTTGAAAC
>JAZNKS010000063.1:0-19033 GCA_045578725.1 Candidatus Flemingiibacterium sp. | reverse complement strand
ACCACGTTTATTATAGAGTAAACAAAACACACAAAATGATCTCACGCTGCCCCACAAAAACGCCTTTCAATATTTTTAAAAAAATTTCTAAAAAGGTATTGACAAACGTGGGGCAACGTGATATAATATAATAGTCGCAGGGATGAGACCAGAACTTCCCGATAGATGCGAGAGATGGAAGCTTAGCTCAGCTGGGAGAGCATCTGCCTTACAAGCAGAGGGTCACAGGTTCGAGCCCTGTAGCTTCCACCAGAAACCTTCAGGGTTTATCCCTGAAGGTTTTTCTTTTTCCGAAAAGGGAACCCCGGAGCCGATCACGGACTCCGGGCGAAGGATTTACAAAAGATTGATCATCAGCAGGGCAACAAATGAAAGCGCGATGCCGGCCAGACATTTTCCGGTAATTTTCTCCTTGAAAAAGATCGCCGACATCAGGAGTGACAGAATCACCGCACCACCCTGGCTGAGCGGATACAGCTGAACCGCATCCAGATAGTAGGCCGCCTGCGTTTTGAAGAAGGAATGCGCAAACAAGCTGACCGCCATGATCAGAACATAATACCAGATCGGGCGGATGACCGCCAGCGGATGGCGCGGATGCTCGCCCTTCTTTTCATCCGCGCGGCGGATCAGAAGATAGACCCCCAGCAGGGCCAGCGCCGCAAACATATAGGTGTACAGATTGAAGGCCGCCGCCGATCCGTCGGGGCTCAGCTTGACAAAAAGCTTCTGCGAAAAATCCGCCATGCCGCTCGACAGGCCGCAGAGGATCAGAAGCAGGAAGGCGCTCTTCCCCATTTTCCCCTTGAGCGAAGAATTGTAGGTGCACATAATATAAACCGCAGCCGCTAAGAGCACGATACCGATCACCTGCCAGATTCCGATGGCCTCCGCAAAGAAGATCCGGCAGAGCACGATCGGAACGATCACACCGGCCAACAGAAAGACCTCAACCATCATAAAAGCTCCGCTTCGGACCGACAGAAGCCAGCTTACCACAAAGGCCGCCGTCGCAAGTCCCGACAGGAGTGAACCGGCCAGCAGAATCCCATCCGGCTTCAGCGCCCCCAGATCCCGCTGAGCGGCCAGCAGCAGAAAGCCGGTGACGATGCTGGCCGTCATGCGAAGCACATTCATAATCATAGAATCCGAGCTTGTCACAATCGCATAGCTGGTCTTCTTGCCGCAATACCCCTTAACCGCTCCGACAAGCAGAACAAGGCCCAAAAACAGATATCCCATTCTTTTCCTCCGTAAAATACAATACTCTATCTATTATACTCCCTCATTTGAAAAAGTCAAGTGTTTCTCCCCAATCCGGCTGCGCAAAACGGTCGGATCCGATCCGTTTATTCTGGAGGTATCCCATGAGAAAAATCGGCATCAATCTCCACGCCGTCAAAGGCCTCACCGATGAGGAATATCTGCGCCGGATCGCCGCGCTCGGATTCCGGACCACATTCACCGGTGTCCACGATCCGGATCGCCAGAAAGCGATCGCTTCCCTGTGCGAACGGTTCGGCATTGCGTGCGAAACCCTGCACGCTCCGTTCGGTCATATCAACGATATCTGGCTGGACAAGCCGGAAGGGCAGGCGATGCTGGATGAACTGATCCGCTGTATCGATCATTGCCGCATCGCAGGAGCCTCCATTGCCGTTGTCCATCTCTCCGCCGGTATGACGCCGCCGCCGGTAACGGATATCGGACGCCGCCGCTTCACCGGGCTTGTGGAATACGCCGCATCGAAGAACGTGCGGATTGCTTTCGAGAATCAGCGGATGCTGTCCAATATCGCCTGGGCCTTTGAAACCTTTCCGTCCGATCCGGTCGGCTTCTGCTGGGACTGCGGCCATGAATCCTGCTTCACGCCCGGCCGTCACTATATGGAGCTGTTCGGCAGCCGTCTGATCTGCACGCACATTCATGACAACACCGCCGTTTTCAATGAAGATAAGCACCTCATTCCCTTCGACGGGGCCTGCGATTTTGAATCGGTCACAGCCACCCTGCGCCGATCCGGCTTCGTGGGATCGCTGATGCTCGAAGTGGGAAATTCCTCGTTTTATGCCGACCTGTCCCCGGAGGAGTTTCTCACCCGCGCCGCTGAAGCCGCTGACCGTCTGCGCCGGATGGTCGATGAAAATCGGGAGATTCCTGTTTTTTTCGCACCAGAAGCTTGACAAAAGAAACAATCTCTGCTATAATGATACCGTAAACCGATGAAACGAGAGTAAAACCGGGAGCGCACCTTACAGAGAACGGAATATGAGCTGAGAGTTCCGGGGAAAGCGGTTCGGCATAATGGGTCGTTGAGGGCAAGGCGAAAGGGTGACCGAGTAGCGGCGACGTGGCCGGCGTTAACGGCAGCGAATGTGACAGCATTCGGTCGAGTGGGCGATGTACAATCGCCAAATAAAGGTGGTACCGCAGATATTGTATCTGTCCTTTTCCGGAACACAATCCGGGAAAGGACATTTTTATTTTCAAAGGAGAGAGAAGCATGAAACAGATCCAGCTCGGCAACGGAGCGATCGCGCTCGGCGCGATCGCGGCCGGCGTGAAGGTGGTTACCGGCTATCCGGGAACACCCTCCACCGAGGTTTTGCAGACCGTCGCCAAATTCAACCGCGATAAATCCATCAATGTGGAATGGTCCACTAACGAAAAAGCGGCGCTTGAGGTGGCCGCAGGCGCATCCTACTGCGGATGCCGCGTTATGGTCACCATGAAGCAGGTCGGCCTCAATGTAGCCTCCGACCCGCTGATGAGCCTCGTCTATATCGGCATCAAGGGCGGCATGGTTGTCCTCGTTGCTGATGACCCCGGCCCCATCTCCTCCCAGACCGAGCAGGATACACGCCGCTTCGGCGCCTATGCCAATATTCCGGTTCTGGATCCTTCCTCGCCCGAGGAAGCCTATGAGATGACCAAATATGCCTTTGCGCTGTCCGAGGAGATCGGCCTTCCGGTTATCGTCCGCCCGACCACCAAGGTCTGCCACGCCTCCGCTCCTATCGAATGCGATGCACCCCGGTACGAATACACGCCCGAAGGCTTCACCAAGGATCCGCGCTGGTGCATCTTCCCGCCGCTTGCCTACCGCCGCCATGTGGAAATCGAAGCCCAGCAATCAAAAATCGGGGCCAAATTCGATCGCTGTCCCTTCAACGGGATCACCGGAAGCGGCCGGATCGGTATTGCCGCCGGCGGTGTCACGGCCGCAATCGTCGGCGATGCCGTGAAGGAGCTTGGAATCGAAGACCGCGTATCCATCCTGAAGGTCGGCGCTGTCTTCCCCGCCCCGGAAGCGCTCGAAACCGAATTCATCCGAAAAACCGATGCCATTCTCGTGCTGGAGGAGCTGGATGCCGTCATTGAGGATCAGCTCTTTGCTGTGGCCGGCAAGAAGCACCTCTCCCTGCTCCTGCAGGGCAAACACAATGGCTTTGTTCCCGCCGCCGGTGAATTGAAATACGATACCGTCAAAGCGCTCATCGCTTCCTTCCTCAATATCTCCCTCCCGGAGGCGGAATCGCCGGTTCCCGCCAATCTGCAGCTTCCGACCCGTCCGCCGGTGCTCTGTGCCGGATGTCCGCACCGCGCCTCCTTCTACGCCTGCAAGCTGGCCGCAAAAGCCATTGCCAAGGCCGGCGGATCCGCAAAAGCCGTCTACTGCGGCGATATCGGATGCTACACCCTCGGCAATGCCAAGCCGCTGGAAACAACCGATACCTGCCTCTGCATGGGCGGCGGCATCACCGTTGCGCAGGGTATTAAAAAGGCCGAACCGGATACCCTCGCCTTCGCATTCGTCGGCGACAGCACCTTCTTCGCCTCCGGTATGACCGGCCTTGCCAATGCCGTCTACAACAACAATCCCGTTGTAGTCATCATCCTCGACAATTCCACCACCGCCATGACCGGCCACCAGCCGCATCCCGGCATCGGCCGCACGATGATGGACACGCAGTCAAATCCCATCTCCATCGAGGCCGTGGTCCGTGCGCTGAATGTACCCTTCGTCGAGAAATGCAATCCGCTGGAGCTGGATCGGGCGGTCGATACTGTCCGCCGCGCCGCTGAAAGCGGCGGTGTCGCCGTTGTCATTTTCGAGGCTCCCTGCATCGCGCTTGTCAAGCCGGAGCGGGCTATGGAGGTAGCCGATGACTGCATCGGCTGTATGCAGTGCATCAAGCAGATCGGCTGTCCCGCTATCTATCCCGAAAACGGCAAAGCAAAAATCAATCCGTCTCTCTGCACCGGATGCGGCCTCTGCAAGCAGGTCTGCAAGCCGGGCAAGATCCACTGAAGGAGGTCACCATCATGGATATACTGATTTCCGGTGTCGGCGGACAGGGCACGATCCTTGCCTCCAAAATTCTCGCCTGCGCCTATATGCTGGACGGCTGCAATGCCCGTACCGGCGAAACCATCGGCATGAGTCAGCGCGGCGGATGCGTGGTCAGCCACGTCCGCAGCCATGCCGCCTCCCCCTATATTCCGCTCGGCAAAGCCGATCTTCTTCTCTCCTTTGAACTCTGCGAGGGCGCAAGAAATCTGCCCTTCCTGAAAAAGGGCGCACCGGCCGTTGTCAATGCCGCCCGACTGACACCGATCACCGTATCGCTCGGTGCCTTCGCCTACGATGCGCCCGCCATGTGCGAGGCAATCGCCGCTCATGCGAGCGCAAACTTCATCGATGCGGATCAGCTGGCACAGAATGCCGGATCGGTCAAGGCCGTCAATACCGTCCTCGTCGGCGCCGCCTTCGGACGCGGCCTGCTGGATATCAAAAAGGACAGTCTGATCGAAGCCATCCGTATGAATGTCCCCCCCAAGTTTTTCGATATGAATCTCCGGGCCTTTGAAATCGGCGCCGCTTACTGAAAGAAGGATAAAATATGCAGAATATTGAATTTTCCAGGCTGAAAACAATCCTTGACTATGCCGCCGCCAACAGCGCCTTTTACCGGAAGCTGTACGGCGATCAGGGGGTCAGCGCTTCGGAAATCACCACGCTGGCCGATTTTGAGAAGCTCCCCTTCAGCGACAAATACGATCTGCGCAATGCTTATCCGCTCGGTCTGCAGGCCGTTCCGGACGAGAAGGTGGTCCGCATCCACTCCTCCTCGGGAACAACCGGCAATCCGGTCATTATTCCCTACACAGCCGGTGATGTGGATGCCTGGGCGACCATGTTTGCCCGGTGCTACGAAACCGCCGGCATCACCAATCTTGACCGGATTCAGATTACACCCGGCTACGGCCTATGGACAGCCGGCATCGGCTTCCAGGCCGGATGCGAAAAGCTCGGTGCGATGGCCATCCCGGTCGGCCCCGGCAATACCGAAAAGCAGCTCCAGCTGATGCAGGATCTCGGCTCGACCGTTCTCTGCGCCACCTCCTCCTATGCCCTTCTTTTATCCGAGGAGATCAACCGCCGCGGCATCCGCGATACCATCAAACTGAAGAAGGGTATCATCGGCTCCGAACGCTGGGGTGATCTCATGCGCGCCCGGATTGCCGAGGATCTCGGTATCGAGCTGTTCGACATCTACGGTCTGACCGAAATCTACGGCCCCGGCATCGCCATCGACTGCGAATGTCATGAGGGTATGCATTACTGGGACGATTATTTCTATTTTGAAATCATCGATCCCGAAACCGGCCGCATCCTCCCGGACGGCGAAATCGGCGAGCTGGTCATCACCACGCTCAAAAAGGAAGCCGCCCCGCTGATCCGTTACCGCACCCACGATCTGACCCGAATTCTCCCCGGCGATTGCCCCTGCGGCCGGAAGTATCCGCGGATCGACCGGATTCTCGGACGCACCGATGACATGATCAAGGTCAAGGGCGTGAACATCTTCCCCGGCCAGATCGAAAATGTCATCAAAGCCGTTCCCGGCCTCTCCAGCGAATATCAGATTGTCATCGCCCACACCGAGGGCAAGGATGTCATGACCCTGCGTGTCGAGGTTGAGCCGGGCGCCGACAAGCGTTCGGTTTCCGAAGCGGTTGTCGGTACCTTCAAGGCAAAGATCGGCATCAAAATCAGCTGTGAAGCCCTTGATATCGGCGATCTGCCGCGCTCCGAAAAGAAATCCAAGCGTGTCTTTGACTACCGCGAAGACTGATCGGGAGGCCTTTATGCTGTTCAATAACGATGAGCTTTACCATATCGGCATCCGTCCCTCGGATGGTGCTGATTATGCTATTGTCTGCGGCGACCCCGCCCGGGTCGAAAAGATCGCAAGGCTGATGGACGATCCCAAACCGCTGGCTTCCCGCCGCGAATACACCTCCTGGACAGCTTCCGTTGACGGTGTCCGGGTTCTGGTGATGTCCCACGGCATCGGCGGCCCCTCCGCCGCCATCTGCGTAGAGGAGCTGGCCATGGCCGGCATCAAAACAATTATTCGGGTCGGCACCTGCGGCGGTATGCATCTCGATGTCCGCGAGGGCGATATTGTCATCGCCTCCTCCGCTGTCCGCGCCGAGGGCACAACACGGGAATATCTCCCCGTCGAATTTCCGGCAGCCGCCGATTTTGATGTCACGCTGGCGCTCCGTGAAGCCGCACAGGACGAGGGAAAGCATCCCGTTCATGTGGGTGTCGTCCACTGCAAGGACTCCTTCTACGGCCAGCATTCGCCTTCCCGGATGCCTGTCGCGGATGAGCTGGAATCCAGATGGAAGGCCTGGCTGCGAGGCGGCTGTCTGGCCTCCGAAATGGAATCCGCTGCACTCTTCTGCGTATCGCAGACTCTCGGCCTGAAGGCCGGCTGCGTTCTGCGCGCCGTCTGGAATCAGGAGCGTGCCAATGCCGGCTTCACGGATCCGTCCGACGATGATTCCCTGTCGGCCGCACGGGCCGCCGTATCCGCCGTCCGTCTGCTGATCGCTCAAAGAAATTGAATTCATGAGAAGGACAAATTCATCATGGACTTCCGCCATACCATCCTTACTGAGGGCGATGAACGGATCATCCCTGCCGGCATTCACACCGTTCTTCGTGCCCGGCACCGCATAACCCTCACCCGATAATACAAACAAAATCCCCCTGCCATCCATAAGGATCGCAGGGGGATCGTTGTCCGGGAAAATTATGAATAGCGGCGCTTGGCTTCCAGCAGGCTTTCAACGGGATCCATCAGCGGGCTGTATTCAAGTCCGATGGCACCGGTATAGCCGGCCTTGTCGATCGCATCGAGAATCACCTTGTAGTCGCTCTCGCCATTCCACATCTCGTGGCGGCCGGGATGACCGGCACCGTGCAGATGCGCGATGCAGTCCAGATTGTTGGTGACATTGGGGATGATGTTGCCCTCCATAATCTGCTGATGATAGATATCGTAAACGATCTTCACCAGCGGATGGTCCACCTCGCGGACGATATCGAAGCCCTCGAGCGAGGAAGTCAGATAGTAGCCGGGATGGTTGTAATAGGAGTTCAGCGGCTCCAGCATGATGATGATGCCGTACTCGTCCAGAATCGGCTTGGCCTGACGGAGCGTTTCCACGATGGCGGCGTGCTGCTCCTCACGCGGAGCGCCCGTATCCTGTCCGACCTGTGTGATCAGACGGGTGGCACCGACTTTCTTTGCCGCGATGCAGCTCTCCTTCAGACCGTCCAGCCACAGCTGACGGTGCTCGGGCGAGGTCATCCTGAATTCGCTTGTGCAGAGGCTGCGCAGTTCAACGCCGCTTTCCTCAACAGCGGCCCGGACAGCATCCAGATCAAGGTTCTTCCAGCCGTAGGTCTCGGCGCAGTCAAAGCCCAGCTCGCCGATTTTCTTCAGGGCATCGGAAAAATCCATTCTGCCGAAAAAGCAGGGTACAGGAATACAGAGTCTCATAGCAATTCTCCTTTATTTTCAGAAAGTAATAACCTTACCGGTTTCCATGGATTCGTTGCAGGCAAAACCAAGCTTCAGCGTCTTCAGTGCATCCTCATAATCGGAGCGGATCAGACTGCGGTTGCCGGTCTTGACGGCATCGATGAAGGCACGGTCAAGGGCCAGCGTCTGATTGGCCTTGCGGGGTGTATCGACCGAGCCTTCCGCAGTGGTGACAATCATATTGTTGCGCAGGCGGTAGTCAAAGATAATGTCGCTCATGGTGATGTACAGACCGTTGCGGTGCTGCAGCCCCTTCACATAACAGCCGCTGACCAGCGTTGCCGTGACATTGTTGGCAAAGCGGATCACAGCGGTGGAATGGTCATCGGTATCGTATTCGGGCGAGGCATCCACGCCGGCCTTGACAATGCCGGTGGTGCAGGTGGCATATACGGACAGCGGCTCACCGTACAGATAGCGCAGACCGTCCAGCAGATGGATATTCTGCTCGACCAGCTGGCCGCCGCAGGTGGATTTTTTCTGCCACCACCATACGCCGGGAATTCCGCCGACCCATGCGCCGTAAACCAGTCCGCCGCCCTTGTGCCTCGGCATTTCTTCCTTGATCATGTCCATCAGATCCAGATAGCGGTCCTGGAATCCGACCGAGGTGATCAGATTCTTCTCGCGGATGCCGGCGGCAATCCGGTCTGCCTGAGCAAGATCCAGGGTCATCGGCTTTTCCACAATAAAGTGGAAGCCCTTTTCGATGGCGCCCTCCTCGATACCGACGTGAGCGGTCGGCTCAACGGCAATCAGCAGCGCATCCACCGTTTCCTTCGATTCGTTTGCATACAGCTCGTTGTGATCCTTGTAGATACGGCTGCAGCCGAATCGCTTGGCGGCGGCCAGACGGCGCTCCTCCACGGGATCGGCAACCGCTACAACCTGAACGTCCTCCAGCTCCTCAAACAGATGCGCCCGCGAACGTCCTCCGCATCCGATGATGGCAACTCTCACCTTGTCCATAACAGATTCCTCCGAAAATTTCAGAATTTTGGGTTTACAGGCTTGTCTGCCTGTGATATAATTATATTGCATAACGCATCGGTTTGTCAATCCCATTATCTTGAACAAATAAAAGGATCTTGCATATGATATTTGCTGAAATTCAACCGGAGGCTTACGGAAGGCTTCCGTTTGTGCTTATCCATGTCGCCGAAAGCGAAAAGCAGCCGCCGATCAATCGACCGGACGGCTTCAAATGGAACGAATTCATCTGGGTGAAACATGGTGCGGGGACCTTCACCGTGCGGGATGAGAGCTTCACGCTGGAGGAAGGGCAAGGCGTTTTCATCCGCGCCGATGTACCGCACACCTATGAGGGAAGCCCCTTTCACACCCGCTGGTGTACCTTTTTTGCCGATGACCGGATCCTCGACTATGTGCTGGGCAGCCGGGAATTCCTCTGCTTTTGCTGTCCGCCTTATCTGGAAAGCGAAACGGATGCGCTGATCCGCACCGCCAATTCCGGGGCCGATCTGATGGCCCGCTCGGCGGCCGGCTATGCTTTTGTCACGGATCTGTTTCTGACCATCACCCGCTCGGAAATCCCGCCGGATGTCCGCACGGCGGAATTTCTCGAAACGCATTACAGCGAGGCTATCACGCTGGATGATATTGCTTTGGCTGTGGGTGCCGACAAATATGCGCTCTGCCGCGATTTCCGCCAAAAGCGAGGCATCAGCATCATGGAGCATCTGAAGCAGATCCGCATCGCAAAAGCCAAGCGCTTTCTGCGCTACGGCTCGGAAAGTATTGCCGAGATCGGGCGGATGTGCGGCTTTGAGAGTTCCAGCTATTTCATCAAGCGCTTCGGCGAAGTCTGCGCCTGCACGCCGCGCGAATACCGGGAGCGGCACGAGCATTCCTGAAGCCGTTATCCCTCCCCCGCTTCCTCGCTCACGCGGATCAGAACAGCCGTCATATCATCGCTCCGCTTATTGTTGAGCCGCGCGTTTTCGATGATCTTCTCTGCCATCGCTTCCAGATCATCCTCCCATTCAAAGGTGAGCAGATTGGCCAGCCACACACCGTCCTCCAGCGACTGCGCCACTCCGTCGCTCATCAATAGAATGATGTCGCCCGCAAGCAGATCAAAACGGATCTGCTCGGCATCCGGCTCGGCCAGAATCCCGATTGGCATGGTATTTGACTGAAGCTTGTACAGATTCCCGGCGCGCAGAACCCATGACGGTGCCGCTCCGCTCTTGACAAAGCAGGCCTTTCCCGAAATCCGGTCGATCTCCACTAAATCCACCGTCGCGGAGCATTCTGTATTCCGTCCCCGGATCAGACCGTTCAGCATCTCCAGAGTAACCGCCGTACCTGCACCGCCGCTGAGCATCCGCTCGATGAAGACCGTGCAGAGCCGCGAGGTCACAGCCGCCTCCCGGCCGCTTCCCATTCCGTCGGACAAAAGCGCATAGAAGACATCCTCCGGCCCGTCAAACAGCACTGCTGTGTCGCCGTTGGCCTTCTCATGCTCCTTCATTCCGCCGGCCTGCGCGCACTCGGTTTTGATCGTCCGCGCGGCATTTGTATATACTGTCACATTTCCCTCATCAATCCTGAAATGCGGCTGGGTCAGCCGGATTCCCGCTGCGTGCTCCAGCGCCCGCCGGAGCTCATCCGCTCCGAATCGCATCCGTGACAGCTCCACGCCGCCGATGGCAATCTGCAGGCGGCGTTTGCCGAAGCACAGCACCCGCGCCGCCGGGATATCCATGTATCGCAGAGTCCGACGGAGCTTTTCAGCCAGCGCCCCATCCATCCGGTATTCCTCATCCGATCGTTCTGCTTCCTCGGCCAGCATCCGCGACAACGCCTCGTAATCGCCGGCAAAGCAGTCCGTTTTATCACCCGTAATCAGCCGCTCGGCCAGACCCGCCGCATCCAGATCGATCCGTGCCAGAATCTTCGTCAGATTATAGCACCGCTCGCGGAAATATGCCGGGATATCCTCCTCGTCGATCCGCCCCTTCTGATACAGCGCGGCGGCGATTTTGCCCTGCGCATCCAGCGTCGAGGTGCATTCCCGTTCCAGACACAGCCGGGAAAGCGAGCACCGGGAGCAATAGGCATCAAAGGCCCCGTCGCAGATCTGCCGGATATCGGGAATTCCCGGCTTTCGCATATGCCCGGAAAGGGAGCGGATCACCTGTGAAAGCCCTGTCAGCGCGTGGGACAGCGCCTTTCTGCGCCGGATGGTATCCTCCTGACGGCGGGCAATCAGCCATGCCTCCTCGCCGCTCATGTTTCCGGCCGGGACAGCAAAAAAGGGCAGAGCCGGCAGAAAGCCGTATCGGGACAGCGGGAGAAAGATCACCGCTGCGCCGAGAATTTCCGGCATCAGCGCCGGCAGGGCATCAAAGCCGTCCATGGCCGCACCGAGAATCAGGCCGGCCGCACAGGCGCTCGCCACCGCCGCCGGATGCGAGAATTGCCAGAGCAGGCCGCAGCAGAGCCCGACCGATGCACAGATGACCGCGATCGGCACTCCGGCGGCTATTCCGGCCAGCAATCCGACCGCGCATCCGCCGAGCGCCCCCTGGGAGGCCGCCATCAGCGCAAGCAGAACCGCCGCCAGCAGAGCCGGCGCGAATCCGAGCAGCGTTACATCCCGGAGCGAATAAACCGTGATGAACATCAGCACCGCCGCCGACAGCTGGGCAAACCGCTCCGAAATCAGAAAAGCGGCCAGACTCCCGTGCGATACCCGGCCGACCGCCTCACCCGTTTTGTTCTGATCGGCCGAACCGAGATACAGCCCGGACAGCGCAAAGCTCAGCGTCGGACAGAAGAGAAAGCCTGCCAGCAGGCCAAAGAGATCATAGTACAGAAATCCGCCGCCGATCAGCCGGTAAAGGCCGAATACAAAGGCAGAAAAGCAGGAAATACTGCACCGGAGCAGCAGATTCTCTCCGAACAGCGCCGCACCCGGCGTATCCCGCATCAGATGCCGGCTGATCGCCCAGCGAAGCAGAAAAATTCCTGTATACAGAATCGCTGAGGCAAGCGCCATTCCCCGGCTGAACAGGCTGGCAAAAATCAGTCCCATCCAAACCCACGGTACATGGCGGCTGACCACCGATAAGTATGCGATGCCGAAGGGATAGCTTGAAAAAATCACCCCGCAGCTTCCGAGCAGAAATCCGAGCACAGCCGACAGCGTGCCGCCGATCAGTCCCCGCAGGGAGATTCCCTCCCAACCTGTTTTCTCTGTTCCTCCGGCCGGTACCGAGGCCGGTCCGAGCGCGGCCAGCGCCTCCAGCTTTTTCAGCCATTTCTTATGCAGGAATCCTCCCGATGCCATATTGACGTCCTCCCATTGCACATTCTCCGCCGCGTGCACACGCGTGCGGCGGTGTATGGCAATATTATACACGATGGTACAGGAGAGAAAGAGCGAAGGCTGTCGGCAGTTTTACGGCTTTTTCGGTCCGATTCCAGCGAAAAACAAAAAACATTTTGTTTTCCTGTAGCTTTTTCCGGTTAATCCGTAGTATATATAGAAAAGGAGGCGATATTTTATGGAGGATGCGAAAATCATCCGTCTGTTCTTTGAGCGCTCACAGCAGGCCATCGCAGAAACCGACAAAAAATACGGTCCCGGCTGTCACCGGCTGTCCCTCAATATTCTTCACAACCGGCAGGATGCGGAAGAATGCGTCAACGATTCCTATCTCGGGCTCTGGAATGCGATTCCGCCCCATACACCCGATCCATTGGCGGCCTTTCTGTATAAGATTGTGCGCAATCTTTCCATCAAGCGCTATGAAAAAAACTGTGCCCGGAAGCGAAACAGCCTTTATGAGCAGGCGCTGGAGGAGCTGGAGCCATATCTGGTTTCGGATTCCTCCCCCGAAGATGAAATCGCCGCAAAGGAGCTTGTCCGTACCGTCGAGGCATTTCTGGATACCCTTGATCCCGAAAACCGCGTAATCTTTCTGCGGCGGTATTGGTTCGCCGATTCCTACGGGGTTATCGCCGGGCGGGTCGGTCTCACCGAAAAGAATGTATCCGTCCGCCTCACCCGGATCCGCAGACAGCTGAAAGCCTTTCTGACCGAAAGGGGGATTCTGAATTGAAGACCGCACAGTTCTCCGAAGCACTCGGCCGGATAGGCGATGACTATCTGATGGAAGCGATCACTTACCGGCAAAATCCCGCCCCCCGCCGACGGCTGACCAGAGCCCTTTTGATTTTAGCGGCTCTTCTCCTTCTCACCTGCGCCGCCTGTGCTGTCGGGTATTTCGGCTGGAACGAAGATCTGCGCCATTATCTCGGCATTTCCGACAATGCCGATGAGCTGTCCGAAGCCGTTGTCATGATCGGGCAAAGCCAGACCGCGGACGGCATCACCGTCACCATGGAGCAGGCCTTCGGTGATACCCATACCGTCTATATCCTTGCCACGGTGCATTTTTCCGAGGGAATCCCGCTCGACTGCCGCACCAATATCCGGCCCGTTCTGAAAAATGTGGACGGCGGGTACACCTTTGCGTGCATCGATGTGGATGAGGAAGCCCGGACACAGACTCTGATGATCAACATCCGCTCCTCCAACAAAAAGCTGATCGGACGGAAGATGGGCCTTGAATTCCTCGGTTTCCGCGGCGGCAGGGACTACATCTCCTATTCATCCAATACCTGGTCCTTCTCCTTCCGGCTGAATTATCGGGATCTGTCAAAAGCCGTACCGCTGGACATCACGCTGAAGGATTACCTTGTCCGCTCGGTCTGGATCTCCCCCGCCTCCATAATTCTGTATATCGAGGGACTTCCAAGGGAGCTGCGCAGGATCGATGATTTTGGCCTCATTATGAAAGACGGCTCATCGCCGGACATTGTGAAATACCAGCTCATCGGCGATGTCCCCGCCGGGGATGTCACCCCGATTTACGGAATGTTCCCGCAGATTATCGATCCCGGAGAAATCCGGAGCATCACCGTGGACGGAATCGAAATCCCGCTCCCCTGAATAAGAATCAGCACGGCCTGTACGCATCTGCAGACCGTGCTGTTTTTTCTGTTTATTTTCCCATCAGATACGCATCGATGCCGCGCGCCGCCGCTTTTCCGGCACCCATCGCCGAAATAACGGTGGCAGCACCGGTCACGGCATCGCCGCCGGCAAATACGCCCGGCTTCGAGGTCGCACCCGTTTCCGCCTCGGCGATAATGCCGCCGCGCGGATTGACATCCAGCCCCTGTGTTGTCGCTTTGATCAGCGGATTCGGTGTTGTTCCGATCGCCATGATGACCGTATCCACATCCAGCGTGAATTCGCTTCCTTCTACCGGGATCGGACGACGTCGTCCCTTTTCATCCGGCGTGCCGAGCTCCATTGCCTGACAGCGGATCCCCGTCACGCAGCCGTTCTTCGGATCGCGCCGGTCATCGGGATTGCGGTAGCCGAGAATCTCCACAGGATTGTTGAGAAGGCGGAATTCCACGCCCTCCTCGATCGCGTGCTCAACCTCTTCCCGTCGTGCGGGAAGCTCTTCCATCGAGCGGCGGTAGATGATATAGACCTTTTCGGCCCCCAGACGAAGAGCCGTGCGGGCCGCATCCATCGCAACGTTTCCGCCGCCGACAACGGCAACACGGCCGCCGCGGGAAACCGGGGTATCCGACTCCGGATTGTAGGCCTTCATCAGATTGCTCCGGGTCAGAAATTCATTGGCAGAATACACACCCTTGAAGCCCTCGCCGGGAATGTTCATAAAGCTGGGCAGACCGGCACCCGAGCCGATGAAGACCGCCTCATAGCCCATCTCAAACAGCTCATCGACCGTCAGCGTTTTGCCGATGACCATGTTGGTCTGAATCTCAACACCCATTGCCTTGAGGTTTTCCACTTCCTTGCGGACAATTTCCTTGGGAAGACGGAATTCCGGAATGCCGTAGACCAGCACGCCGCCTGCCGTATGCAGAGCCTCGAAGACCGTGACCGAATAGCCGAGCCTTGCCAGATCGCCTGCGCAGGTAAGACCGGCCGGGCCGGAGCCGACAATCGCCGCCTTGTGTCCGTTCGGCGCGGCAGGGGCCGATGCCCCCTCGCTGTGCGTATTGTGCCAATCGGCGACAAAGCGCTCCAAATAGCCGATTCCCACCGGCTCGCCCTTGATTCCGCGGACGCATTTGGCTTCGCACTGCGTTTCCTGCGGACATACGCGGCCGCAGACGGCGGGCAGAGCCGAGGAACGTGCGATAATCTGATAAGCCCCCTCAAAATCACCTTCACGGATCTTTCCGATAAAGGCGGGGATATGGATATTGACCGGACAGCCGGCCACACAGGGCATATGCCTGCAGTTCAGACAGCGCTCCGCCTCCCGGAGTGCGTCCGCCTGGGAATAGCCGGTCGCAACCTCATCAAAATTGCCGATGCGGACATCGGGTGCCTGCAGAGGCATCGGATTCTTTTTGAGCGACAGATCCGCCATTATTTTACTTCCTTTCCGAAAAGATTGCAGGTCTTTTCGTATGCGTGCCGCTCAAAATCGCGGAACATGGCTCCGCGCTCCATCGCCGCATCAAAATCAACCTCATAACCGTCAAATTCCGGACCGTCCACGCAGGCAAATTTCGTCTTGCCGCCGACGGTAAGACGGCATCCGCCGCACATTCCGGTGCCGTCAATCATGATCGGATTCATCGAAACAATACAGGGAATTCCCGTCGGGCGGGATGCCTCGACAACAAACTTCATCATAATCAGCGGACCAATGGTGATGATCCGGTCGAAACGTTCGCCTGCGGCAAACATTTCGTTCAGCGGAACGCAGACATTACCCTGCCGGCCCCACGAGCCGTCATCGGTCATAACGTGCAGCTCTTTGGATACCGCCCGGAATTCCTCCTCCAGAATCACCAGCTCCTTCGAGCGGAAACCGATGACGGAGGTCACCTCACAGCCGGCCTCCGAAAGGGCGCGGGCGACAGGCAGAGCGATGGCACAGCCAACGCCTCCACCGACAATGCAGACCTTCTTCAGGCCTTCAATTTCGGTGGGATTTCCCAGCGGGCCGACAAAATCCGTGATGAATTCACCGGCTTCCTTCCGGTTCAGCCGCTCGGTTGTCGCGCCGACAACCTGGAAGATGATCGTTACGGTTCCCGATACGCGGTCATAGCCCGCGATCGTCAGCGGAATCCGCTCCCCGTCCTCATGGACACGGAGAATGATGAACTGACCGGCTTTGGCCTTTGCCGCAACAAACGGCGCTTCGATTTCCATCATGGTAACCGTCGGATTCAGGATCCGCTTGGATACAATTCTGTACATACGATGTACTCCTTCTGACTTGGTGCGGCGGCATTACCAGCGCCTGCCGCCCGGTAAAAATATCGGCACCCGGACATCCTCCGGGTGCCGTTGTCTGCTTGGATATGCCCCGCTCTCAGCCGCGGTTCTTCCGATTGTATTCGGACTTGGGATTGACGATGTCGCGCCAATCAAGCCCGCCGTCATCCAGCGCTCCGACAAGCACTTCCGCCGTTGCAATATTGGTGGCAACCGGGATGTTGTAGACGTCACACATCCGAAGAAGATTCTGCTCTTCTTCATTGTATACCAGTTCCTTTGAAGTGTCACGGAAATAGATCAGGAGGTCAACCTCGTTGTAGGCGACGCGCGAAGCAATCTGCTGGGTACCGCCGTGTGAGCCGGACAGAACCCGTTCAATTCTCAGTCCCGTAGCTTCCGCAATATATTTTCCCGTAATGTCGGTGGCACAGAGGCGATGCTTGCAGAGGATACCGCAGTAGGCTATGCAGAATTGGGTCATAAGTTCTTTTTTCTTATCGTCCGCGATAATTGCGATGTCCATTTATATCTATCCCTTTCTCAAATGAATTGTTCACTAATTTTTTTCGGTTGTGTCAGATGCGCTGGAGCAGCTGACGGATCTGCCGTTTGACCTTCGAGCCGCGGAATCCGTCGAACAGAGGTATGTATCGCCCGGACAGGCGGGAGGCAATATTGTCAAATGCCGCCGCCGCATTGGATTGCTTCAGCTCACAGGCCAGCTTGCCGGTTTCCGCCGCTACCATCAGCTCCCGCTCATACGGAACGATACCGCAAAGCTGGATAAACGAACGGTCGATAATTTCCGTAATGCCCGGCCGATGCCCTTCCACGGCTCCGCCGAAGTCGAAGCTGTTGATCAGCAGCCGCTGATCCGGCACCCGGTTCCGTGCAAGGAACTCGCCGGTCTGACCGGCTGCCCGTATGCTGGACGGCTGATGCGAGGCGACGATGATCGCGCCGTCGGCTACCTTGGAGCCGAGCACCATCGGCACTCCCAGCGATCCCGGTGTATCCAGCAGGATGTAATCAAAGGCAATCTGTTGTCTGGCATCCCCGATAACGCGCCGGAATTCCTCCGATGTAATTTCCGCTCCGCCCTTGAACGGTGCGGCAAGGAACCAGAGATTCTCCGAGCGCTCATCGCGCAGCATAGCCTGTTCGACAGGCACTCTTTTTTTGGCTGTATCGTACAGATCGTAGAGGATTTCGTTTTCCACACCCAGAACAAGGTCAAGGCAGCGCATATCGAAATCGCAGTCGGCAAGCAGAACCTTTTTTCCCTGCTTTGCCAGGGCCATGGCCAGATTGGCCGCCGCGGTGGATTTTCCAACACCGCCTTTGCAGGAAGTTATTAACAATGTCCGTGCCGTGATCATGACCTCTGCTTTCCGTACATAATATATCAGCGGCCCCGAAAAGCAGACATCCGCACCGTCCGAACCATCAAAAAAGTGAAATTGGAACAAGTTTTTGCCGCGCCCGGAAGTGCATTTGGTGCAAGTAACAGTTTCGCTAATGTATCATATTTATTTTACCATGAATTTGTGGTTTCTGTCAATAGTACAAACGAAATTTTCTTGGTTTTTTTGAGATTTTACACTTTCGACAAATTTATCGGTGCAAGCCCCGCAAAATGCCGTGTCATTCGCTCAATCTGCAGAAAAAAAGCCGAATAAACGATAAATTTACAAAATTCTATTGTATTTTTGCTTCCAATCATGTATAATAAAAGTTAACATAATAATTCACTAAAGGAGTATATCCAAAATGATTAAAGAGAATATGTCTTTCATCCGTTCCGTTGACCCCGAGGTCGGTGCCGCTCTGGAGGCAGAGTATGCCCGTGCCCAGCGTGGACTGGAGCTGATTGCATCCGAGAATGTTGTATCCCCCGCTGTTATGGCCGCTATGGGAACCGTTCTCACCAATAAATACGCCGAAGGCTATCCCGGAAAGCGGTACTACGGCGGCTGCGAATGCGTCGATATCGCCGAGAATCTCGCGATCGAGCGCGCCAAGAAGCTGTTCGGCGCCGAGCACGCCAATGTTCAGCCTCACTCCGGTGCGCAGGCCAACACCGCCGTTTATCTGGCTCTCCTGAAGCCCGGCGATACCGTCCTCGGCATGAATCTTGCTCACGGCGGTCACCTTACCCACGGCAGTCCGGTCAACATCTCCGGTATGCTGTACAACTTCGTTCCCTACGGCGTTGACGATGACACCGGCCGCATTGACTATGATAAGGTAGAATTCCTCGCCAAGGAAAACAAGCCGAAGCTGATTGTTGCCGGCGCATCGGCATACCCCCGCATCATCGATTTCGAGCGTCTCTCGCAGATTGCCAAGAGTGTCGGTGCTTATCTTATGGTGGACATGGCGCACATCGCCGGTCTTGTTGCCGCCGGTCTGCATCCCAATCCGGTTCCCTATGCCGACATCGTCACCACCACAACCCACAAGACCCTCCGCGGCCCCCGCGGCGGCATGATCCTCTGCCGTGAGGAGCTTGCCAAAGCCATCAACAAGGCTGTATTCCCCGGCACGCAGGGCGGCCCGCTGATGCACGTTATCGCCTCCAAGGCGGTTTGCTTCGGCGAAGCACTCAAGCCCGAATTCAAGGCTTATCAGGAGCAGATTGTCAAGAATGCGAAGGTTCTGGCCGACTCTCTGGTCGCAGAGGGCTTCAATCTGGTATCCGGCGGCACCGACAACCATCTGATGCTGCTCGATCTGCGCAACATGGGCATCACCGGCAAGCAGCTGGAAAAGCAGCTGGATGAGGTCTATATTACCGTCAACAAGAACGCCATCC
>JAZNKS010000062.1:0-25159 GCA_045578725.1 Candidatus Flemingiibacterium sp. | reverse complement strand
GTGAGGAGGAGAAGTCTGAAAATAAATTTCAGACCTGGTTTTGTGGCTTAAATTGCCGTCCCGGCAATGTTTTGCTTCGCAAACCAGCCCCAAAATCCAGGAAAGGAAGCTTTCGCTTCGCGAAAGCCTGGTCATAATCATGACGGAGCCTTTTATCAAAATCGAAAATCTGAATTTCTCCTATCCGGCCGACGAGGACGGAACGCCAAGTCCGGTCCTGCGCGATATCAATCTGGAAATCGGCCGGGGGGAGCTGGTGGCCATTCTCGGCCACAACGGCTCCGGCAAATCGACGCTGGCAAAGCTTCTCAATCTGATTCTCACGCCGGACAGCGGTAAAATCACAATCGACGGGCTGGAGATCACCTCGCCCGACCTTAGTGAGGATCAGCTCTTTGAAAACCGCCGCGCCATCGGCATGGTCTTCCAGAATCCGGACAACCAGCTGGTTGCCACGGTGGTGGAGGAGGATGTGGCCTTCGGGCCGGAGAATCTGGGTATTCCGCCCGCCGAGATCCGCCGCCGGGTGGACGAGGCGCTGGCGACGGTCGGCATGACCGAATTTGCCCGGCATTCGCCCCATCAGCTGTCGGGCGGCCAGAAGCAGCGGATTGCCATTGCGGGCATCCTGGCGATGATGCCGCGCTGTATTGTTTTCGACGAATCCACGGCGATGCTGGATCCCTCCGGCCGGCGGGAGGTCATGGACACCATCCTGCGCCTCAACCGGGAGTACGGCATCACGATTCTGAATATCACCCACTATATGAACGAGGCGGCGCTCTGCGACCGCGTGGTGGTCATCAACGAGGGAAAAATCGAGATGGACGGCACGCCGGGCACGATCTTTTCCGAGGTTGCGCATCTGGAGCGGATCGGCCTCGATGTCCCCCAGACGGCCGAGCTTTTCCATGAGCTGAATCTGGCCGGGATCCGGGACAAGGACGGCCGGCCGCTTCCGCTGGACCGTCTTGGCGTTGATGAGGCGGCCGACGCGCTGATGGAGCTGTTCTCCTGACGGCCATCCGGGCGGGATGCCTCCGCTTCACGCACTTTACCACTATTACCTTGCCATGCAAAGGGAATTCTAACATGACCGCAATCGAACTCAAGAATGTATCGTATATCTACAGCCCCGACACGCCTTTTTGCAAGGTGGCGCTGGATAACGTCTCGCTGAAAATCACGGCGGGCGTGATCACCGGCCTCATGGGGCACACGGGATCCGGCAAATCCACCCTCGTCCAGCTCTTAAACGGCCTCAACAAGCCGACCTCGGGGCAGGTGCTGGTCGGCGGGGAGGATATCTGGGCCGATCCCAAAAATATCCGCCGCTTCCGCTTCCGGGTCGGCCTCGTCTTCCAGTATCCCGAATACCAGCTGTTCGAGGAAACGGTGGCCGAGGATATCGCCTACGGGCCGAAGAATATGGGGCTTGCCAAGGATGAAATCGGACGCCGGGTCGCCGATGCCGCGCTGTTCTGCGGCATTGAGCCGGAGCTGATGGACAAATCCCCCTTCGATCTCTCCGGCGGCCAGAAGCGCCGTGTTGCCATCGCCGGCATCATGGCCATGCAGCCCGAGGTGCTCGTCCTCGACGAGCCTGCGGCCGGTCTGGATCCGCAGGGCCGGGAGGAGATCCTCGGCGGCATCCGCTCCTATCAGAAAAAAAGCGGCACCACCGTCATCATCGTCAGCCACAGCATGGAGGACATGGCGCGCTATTCCGACGAGATCATCGTCATGAGCCATGCGAAGGTCTGGCGGCAGGGAACCACGGCCGAGATTTTCGATCAGGCCGAGGAGCTGACGGCGGTGGGCATGAGCGTTCCGCAGATCACCGAGCTGATGAACACCCTGCGGGTGCGGGGTCTGCCCGTCCGGCACGGCATTTACACGGTCGAGGATGCCAGAGATGAGCTGCTTCGGCTGAAGAGAGGGGGCGCGCGATGATCCGCGACATTACGCTCGGCCAGTATTTCCCGGGCAATACCGTCCTCCACCGGCTGGATCCCAGAGCGAAGATTCTTCTGACGATTCTCTACATCGCCGTGATCTTCCTTGCAAAGAATCTGCTTGCCTTTGCGGCGGTGATTGTCAGCGCCGTTTTGCTGGTGGCGCTCTCGAAAATCTCGCCGCGGACGATTCTCCGGAGCATGAAGCCGCTGATTTTCGTGCTGGCCTTCACGACCTTCTTCAACATCTTCTGGACCGAGGGCGAAACCCTCCTTCTGGAATTCTGGAAGATCCGGATTTATCTGGAGGGCATCGTCTATGCCTTCATGATGATCCTGCGCATCAGCGCGCTGCTGGTGGGCACCACGGTGCTGCTGACCTATACCACCTCGCCGATCATGCTGACCGATGCGCTGGAGCAGCTTCTGGCGCCGCTTGGCAAACTGAAGCTCCCGGTGCATGAGTTTTCGATGATGATGACCATCGCGCTCCGCTTCATCCCGACGCTGATTGAGGAAACGGACAAGATCATGTCGGCGCAGAAGGCGCGCGGCGCGGATTTCTCCACCGGAAGCCTGACGGATCGGGCCAAGGCGCTGATTCCGATTCTGATTCCGCTCTTTATTTCCGCCTTCCGCCGGGCCGACGATCTGGCGACGGCGATGGAATGCCGCTGTTACCGGGGCGGCGACGGCCGCACGCGGATGACGGCCCTCAAATACAAGGGCATCGACATCGCGGCGTTTATCATTATGATCGCCTTCGGTGCGCTGCTTATCGGGCTGAACGCCGTGCCGTTCGGGATTTCGCTATGAGAATTTTACTGGAGCTATCGTATCTCGGCACCCATTTTGCCGGCTTTCAGGTACAGCCGGGATGCCGGACGGTGCAGGGGGTTCTGCAGGATGCACTCGAGGCCGTATACGGGGAGCGCTATCCGCTCCGGGGGTGCTCGCGCACGGATGCGGGGGTGCACGCCCTGCAGTTTCTTGCGACCTATGACACCGAATGCGCGGTCCCGACCGACCGGATTCCCGCCGCGCTGAACGCGCAGCTGCCGCCGGATCTGGCGGTGCACTCCGCCCGGACGGTATCGGAGGATTTTCACGTCCGCCACGATATTCACGGTAAGGAATACGAATACCGGATCCGCAATGCGCCGGGCCGCGATCCCTTCACAGAAGGGCGGGTCTGCCGGATCCGCAAGGTGCTGGATGATGCGGCCGTCGCGCGGATGAAAAAGGCCGCGGCCGCCTTTGTGGGAACCCACGATTTTGCGGGCTTCATGTCGGCCGGCTCATCGGTGACCGATACGGTGCGCACGGTGTATCATCTGGAGATTGGCGGGGAAGGGGAGCATCTTCTCATCCGGATTGCGGCCGACGGATTTCTGTACAACATGGTTCGGATCATCGCCGGCACGCTGATTGAGGTCGGAAACGGGCGGATCGATCCCGATGAAATGCCGGACATCATCGCCTCGTGCGACCGCTCCCGGGCGGGATACACCGCGCCCGCAGAGGGTCTGTATCTGCGGCGGGTGTTCCTTGAGGATCGCGGGGAAGATTGACTTATTGGAAAGGGTTTGCCATGATTAAGAATGTGATTTTTGACTTCGGACAGGTGCTGGTTCGCTTTGAGCCGAAATACATGACAGAGCAGTATATCAAGGAGCCGGTGGCGGCCGCGATTCTGGCCCGGATCATCTTCGATCGGCTGTACTGGGATCGGCTGGATGCGGGCACGATCACCGACGAGGAGGTCATGGAGGGCGTGATGTCCCGGATACCGGAGCGCCATCATGAGTCCGCCCGCGCGGTGTATGAGAACTGGTTCCGCCATCTGCCGGAGATTCCGGGAATGCGGGAGCTGCTGCTTTCGCTGAAGGCCGAGGGCAGGCAGCTCTATCTGTGCTCCAACATCAGCAAGGGCTTTGCGGCTCACGCCGACGAGATTCCGATTCTGTCGTTTTTTGACGGCTGTGTCTTTTCCGGCCCGATCGGCCTTGTGAAGCCGTCGCGTGAGATTTTCGATCATCTGCTGGACAAATACGGTCTGGATCCGGCCGAATGCGTTTTCGTCGATGACCGCGAGGACAACATCGCGGGCGCCGAAGCCGCCGGGATTCGCGGCATCCTCTTTGACGGGGATACGGATGCGCTCCGGAGGAAGCTGGCGGAGATGGAACGGTAATGGAGGCGCTCTTTTGTCAACAAAAAAGGCAACCCCGGCAGATTCTGATAATCTGTCGGGGCATTCTTTTGATCAAAATTTCTGTGGCATGGCAACATTATACCATCGGATTGGGTTTTCGTAAATATACTTCACGATTTCCTCATAATCCTCCCGGTCTCGGATTATATGCTCAAAAAAAGAGGTTTGAAACATTTTTCCAACAAACCCGTTCTTTTTGCATTCTCGCGTTGTCAATGATTTGAAAGCACAAACGATATCCATGATTGTAGGGCGGGGGCTTGCTCCCGCCGTTTCGCCATTCAAAACCATAATTGCGTGTATGTGGTCGGGCATGATTACATATCGATCAACCGTAAGACACGGATATCGGTCTTCAAGCAATAATAGTTGCTTCTCCGCAACCGTACCATCGTATGTATACTCGATCCCATTCGTTTCGGCGGGAGCAAGCCCCCGCCCTACGATTCGGGATAACACACGCTTTCTGTCTTGTGTGCATATTGTCACAAAATATGCGCCCGCTGAACGGTAATCATAATTAGCAAGACGTGGCCGTTTTCTTTTCGTCGATCCTTTGTTCATGTCCGTCACCCGTTTTGCATAGGCAGGCGGGAGCAAGCCCCCGCCCTACAGGTACTGCTTCTTTGAAATCTGCGAAAAAACATCGCCCGGCGTATTTTCCTTATATCTTCTTCAGCTTTGCGTAGGTCGCCATCAGCTTCTTGGTGCCGACATCGTCGAAGGCGATTTCGTACATCGTATCCGCGCCCATTGCCTTGGCCGAGAGGATCGTGCCCTCCTTGAAGGTGATGTGCCAGACGCGGTCGCCGATTTCAAACTGCTCGCAGGTTTCGCTCCGGCCGACATCCGAGGCAAGATCCGCCTTGCGGAAGAATTCCTGCGAGATGACCGGCTTGCGCACAGCCTTGCCGTTCGGGCCCTTCTCCGGCTCGGGCTTGGGCAGGTAGCCGAGATCCACCAGCTCCTCCGGGATCTCATCGATGAACCGGGAGCGGGGATTGAACTGGGTCTTGCCGAAGATCATCCGCTCTCTGACATGGATGCAGAAGAGGCGATCCTTGGCGCGGGTGACGGCGACATAGGCGAGGCGGCGCTCCTCCTCCAGCTCCTCCGGATTCATCGCCGACTGGATCGACGGGAAGATGCCGTCCTCGAATCCCGGCAGGAAGACAACCGGGAATTCCAGGCCCTTGGCTGCGTGGATGGTCATGAGGACCACCGCATCGGCCGTTTCATCGTAATTATCGACATCGCTGACAAGGGCGACATCCTCCAGAAAGCCCTGCAGGGTGGCCTCCGGATTATCCGTTTCATAGGCGACGGCGTTGGAGATCAGCTCGCCGACATTGGCGATCCGCTCCAGCCCCTCGATGCCGGAATTCTTCAGCATATCGCTGTAGCCCGTCCGCTCATAGACCAGCTTGATCAGCTCGCTGACCGGCATGGTTTCCGAGGCGGCCCGCAGCTCCCGGATCATCTGGACGAAATCGGCCAGGCGGGGCGCGGATTTGGAGATGGCGGTATAAGTATTGGCCCGCTCCATGATTTCAAAGGGCGATACCTTTTCAAATTCGGCCAGATGGAAGACGGCCTCGATGGTGGTTTCGCCGATCTTGCGCTTGGGCTCGTTGATGATTCTGCGGAGGCGGACGCTGTCATGGGGATTGTTGAGCACGCAGAGGTAGGCGATGATGTCCTTGATTTCCTTGCGCTCATAGAAGCGGACGCCGCCCAGCATCCGGTAGGGAATACCCGACCGGTTGAAATAGTTTTCCAGATTGTTCGACTGGGCGTTCATGCGGTAGAGCACGGCGAAATCGGAATATTTCCGCTTTTCTCTGGTCACGCCGTCGATGATCTTGTTGATGATGTACTTGGCTTCCTCGTTCTGATTCTGCAGCTTCTTGACGCGGATCTTGTCGCCCTCGCCCCGACTGCACCAGAGCTCCTTGCCGCGGCGGGCAAAGTTATGCTTGATGATGGCATTGGCGGCGGTGAGGATATTCTGGGTGGAGCGGTAATTCTGCTCTAATTTGATGACCTTTGCATCCTCAAAGGCCTTGTCGAAGTCGAGGATATTCTCGATGGTGGCGCCGCGGAAGCGGTAGATCGACTGATCGTCATCGCCGACAACCATCAGATTTTTCCAGCGGCCGCAGAGCAGGCGGATCAGTTCAAACTGGGCGCGGTTGGTATCCTGATACTCGTCCACGCATACAAAGCGGAAGCGGTTCTGATAATACTGGCGGGCCTCCTCATTTTCGCGCAGAAGGCGGACGGTCACGAGAATCAGATCGTCGAAATCCATCGCGTTGGCCTCGCGCAGGCGGGCCTCATACAGCCGGTAGACCTCGGCAATTTTCATGAGGCGGAAATCGCTTCCGGCCTCGGCGGCGAATTCCTCGGGATCGATAAGCTTGTCCTTGGCCTGCGAGATGACGGTCAGGGTCGCGCGGGGCGGGAAGGTCTTGTCATCAAGATTCAGCTCCTTCTGGCAGGCGGTGACCAGCTTCTTCTGATCCTCGGAATCGTAGATCGAAAAGTCGCGGGTATAGCCGACGGCATCCGACCAGCGGCGCAGGATCCGCACGCAGACCGAATGGAAGGTTCCGGCCCAGACCTGGCTTGCCAGCTCACCGGCTTCCCCCGGCTCCGCGCCGTCCAGAACTCTTGCCAGCCGCTCCTTCATCTCTCTTGCGGCCTTATTGGTGAAGGTGATCGAGAGCACGGCCCAGGGCGGGCAGGCGGCCCTTGCGTATTCGGCCAGCACGTCGGGCAGCTCGGTGGCATCGAGATCGATCGCCTCCTCCAGACGGCGGCAGTCCTCCTCGCTGACATCGGCGGGGGCATCCTCAAAATAGGCATTGCCGTAGCGCAGGATATGCGCGATGCGGTTGACCAGAACGGTGGTCTTGCCGCTTCCGGCTCCCGCGAGCACAAGGAGCGGCCCTTCTACCGTGAATACCGCCTCGCGCTGTTTTTCGTTCATCTGTGCGTAGAGCTTATCAAAGAGGGCACGCCGTGCACTCTCAAAGCGCTCGCTGAGATTCTGTCCCATAAGAAGTAACCATGCCTTTCTCACCCGGAAACGCCGGGCTTCATAATCCTGTTATCATATATTATACCACAATTTCTGCATTTTTTCAAGAGCAATCACGAAATTTACATTTTTTATCGGGCAAGGCCTTGAAGTGTTCATTTTTTTGTGTTACAATTACTCACGATAAACCTGTATGGGAAGTGAAGTCCATGTTTTCTACAATTATTGAACTGTACGACGACGAGCCGATCTGCAATGTGCTCGCCGTATCCGAGCTGATGCCGGAGAATGTTGTCTATCTCGGCCCCAGAAAGCTCAAAAACAAGCGGATCAAATCGAGCATCATCTCCTGCCTGCGGCTGATGGGGCTCTCCACCCGCTGTTATTTTTACACCGCCGATATGCAGAACCTCGAATCGGTCAAGGCCGAGCTGACGGCGATTTTTGACACCTTCGGCGAATGCGCCGTGGATCTGACGGGCGGCGGCGAGGTTGCCCTGACGGCGCTGGGAATGCTGGCCGCCGAATACAGGGCCGCGGGCCGGGTGCTCCCGCTGATGCGCTATGACCGCGCCGAAAAGCGTTACAGAAATATTCTTGACTGTGAGGCGGCGGAGGCGATCGATTCCCACCCCCACTTCACGGTGGAGGCTCTGCTGGCGCTGGCCGGCGGCAAGCTGAAGGAGCACGGACATCTGGATCTTGACGATCCGGACAACGGTGCGATGCGGGACATTTTCAAGGTCTGGAATGTCTACCGGAAGAATCACCGGGCCTGGTCAAAGCTGGTATCCTATCTCCAGCAGGTCACCAAGCGCTGCTCGGACGGCAGGTCGCTGACCGTCACGGCTCCCTCCGTCATCTGGAACGGCGACAAGATCGCCGGCAGCAACAGCGCGATTCTGGCCGAGCTCTGCAAGGCAGGCGCGATCCGTGACTATACCGAGGCCGACAAGAAGATCACCTTCACCTACAAAAACGAGCTGATGAAGAGCTGTCTTTGCGACATCGGCATCTGTCTTGAGCTGTTTGTCTGGGCCTCGGCCATCAAGACGAAGGCGTTCGATGACGAGCAGATCAGCGTGGTGGTGGACTGGGACGGCATTTTGGATGAAGGCGTGAACACGATCAACGAGCTGGACGTGGTATTGACCTGCGGCATGAATTCACTCTTCATCTCCTGCAAATCGGGCACGCCCAACGTGATGACCCTGCATGAAATCAAGACCCTGGCCTCCCGCTTCGGCGGCGCTTATGGCCGTGCGGTGCTGGTGACGATGGCCGATGTGCGCGGCCGGGATCCCCATCTCTGGCAGCGCGCCGAGGATATGGGCGTGGTTATTCTCGATCACACCGACGTGACCGGAAGCGATTTCGAGCGCCGTCTGGTATCCCTCGGGCGCTGAAAATCGGGAGGACATCTCTGTGTTTTCCAAAAAGGATCTGACCCGGCTGATCATTCCGCTGATGATCGAGCAGCTGCTGGGCTTATCGGTGGGCATCATCGATACCATGATGATCTCATCGCTCGGCGAGGCGGCGGTATCCGGCGTTTCGCTGGTGGATATGCTGAACGGGCTGATGATGAATATTTTCGCGGCCCTTGCGACCGGCAGTGCGGTGATCTGTTCCCATGAAATCGGCCGGGTGAAGGCCGAAGGCGGGCCGCTCGTCTATCCCCGCGCCCGGGATGCCGCACGGCAGCTGCTGGCGGTATTATTCTGCGTATCGTTCTTACTAGCCGGGGCGGCGGCGCTCGGCCGTGTGGGACTTCTGCGCCTCTGCTTTGGCTCGATCGAGGCCGATGCCATGGAGCACGCGCTGGTTTATTTTGTGATCTCCTGCGCCGCCTTTCCGTTCATCGCGCTCTACAGCGGCCTTGCGGCGCTCTTCCGGACGATGGGCAATTCCCGCGTGACGATGCGCGTTTCGGCGCTCATCAATCTGGTGAACATCGCCGGCAACGCGATTTTAATCTTCGGCTTTGATATGGGCGTGGCCGGTGCGGCCGTATCGACCGTTTTCTCCCGCTTTCTGGGGATGCTGATTCTCGCTGTCCGGATTGCGAATAAAAAGCTGGATCTCTGCATAAACTGGCGTGAACGGTTTGTTCCGGATTTTGCCGTGATCCGCAAGATTCTGCATCTGGGCGTGCCGGGAAGCCTTGAAAATTCGTCCTTCCAGTTCGGCCGGCTGATTGCGATCTCGATGATCTCCGGCATGGGTACCGTCCAGACGGCGGCCAATGCGGTCGCCAACAATCTCGATTCGCTGGGCGTTGTGCCGGGCCACGCGATTCAGCTGGCGATGATTACCGTAGTCGGTCAATGCCTTGGCGCGGGCCGCTTCGATGAGGCGCTTCACTATCAGAAAAAGCTTGTGCGGCTGACGATGCTCTCTCATCTGATCCTCGACACGCTGATTATCGTCACCCTCCCGCTCACGCTGAATCTGTACACCCTCTCCGCCGAAACCCGCCGCCTTGCGATGCTGCTGGTTCTGATCCACGACGGCTTTGCGATCGTCCTCTGGCCGCCGTCCTTCGTGACCCCCAGCGCGATCCGTGCCGCCGGCGATGTCCGCTACGCCATGACCGTTTCCATGACCTCCATCGTGCTCTTCCGCATCGGGCTTACCTGGGTCTTCGGCGTTCAGTTTGGCTTTGGCATCCTCGGCGTGATGTTTGCGACCATCGCCGACTGGATCTTCCGCGGATCCCTCTTTACCTGGCGGATCCGATCCGGCCGCTGGCTGCACGCCCTGCAAAGGGAAGCCTGTACCGGGCAATAGTCTGCGGGGGGAATTTCGCCCCCCGATTCATTTTCAAAGGAGTGCCGTATGGCCGATTTATTTGATTATCTTGCATGGCGGGGGGATCTCGCCTTTGAAGCGGTGCCGCTCTGCGACGTGGACCGCGTGATCCTTGCCGAGCTGTCCTATCTTGATTTTGCCGGGATTATCCCGGATTTCGGGGGTGAGATTCCCCTTTCCGAGGCCTGCCTTGCGGTGATGGCGGAGGATGAGGCGGGGACAGGGAAGCGCGAGCTTTTTCACATGAGCGACGACCGTCGGCTGGTGAAGGTTCTTTCGGCTTCGCCGCGCTTTGCCGCTCTTCGGCTGACGGGCTATCGGAGTCTGTTTGACCCGGATCGTCAGGAGCAGTTTGCGGCGATGACGGTCCTCCATGGCGATGGGAGTGCGATCTGTGTCTTCCGGGGCACGGACTGGTCGCTGATCGGCTGGAAGGAGGATTTCAATTTAGCCTTTTCGGACACGATTCCCTCGCAGATGGATGCGCTGGACTACATCCGCGATCTGGCCGCGCATCACTTGGGTCCGATCCGTGTGCTGGGACATTCAAAGGGCGGCCATCTGGCGCTGTTTGCGGCGGCCTTCGGCGGCGTATCGGAGCGGATCATCGAGGCGGTGAGCCTTGACGGGCCGGGCTTTGGTGCGAAGGTGCTGGAGTCGGATGCCTTTCAGAAAATCCGCCCGATTACCCGCACGCTGGTGCCGAAATCCTCGGTTGTGGGGATTCTGTTCGAGCACAGCGATCCGTTCACGGTGGTGGACAGCCGTGCACCGGGCGGGCTTCTTCAGCACAATCTCTACAGCTGGAAGTGTATGGCCGGCGAGCTTGTGACCGTCACCAGGCTGGACGGACAGAGCCAGCTTTTAGAGGGTGCGATGAACGAATGGATCGCCTCTCTGGAGCCGTCCGTGCGCGAGAAGGTGATTGAAGGAATCTGGTCGGTGCTGGGAAGCGCGGACATGACCGAGCTCGGCGACATTCTGGACGGCCGCAACACGCTCACGATGATCCGGGCCTATGCCGCGATGGATGAGGATACCCGCCGATTGATCGGCGAGGCAATGGGCCGCCTGCGCGACTGCGCCAAGGGCCGCCTGATCGATATGACGAAGAATCGGAAATAATCGGGGGGGAGGGGCCGCCATACGCGCGGATTTCCTCTCTCCCGCCCATTCCGCACGCACAACAACAAAAAGCCGAAGCTTTTGCTTCGGCTTTTTTCCGTTTACAGTGTATCGGTAACGTTCATCCTGCGGATCCACCAGCGGCCGCCGGTGTATTCGATCACGCTGACACTGCAGTTATCGAACACGCAGGGAAATTCATTGAAGGGGTGATCGTCGGGGATCCCGGAGAGGGTGGCCATGATGGCCCGGAGCACGCCGCCGTGGGTAACAACGGCAACCTTATCGTCCTCCGATCCGGTCTTTGCCATTTCGGCCATCCGATCGAGGAAGCGATTGACCCGCGCCCGGAAATGCACAACATCCTCGGCACCGAAGATTCCGACATCCAGAAGGGGGCGGCGGATTTCATAAGCCTTGCCGAATCGCCGCTCGATTTCGGGGATGGGGAAGGGATTGAGCGCGCCGGTATCCAGCTCGCGGATGTCCTCATCGAAGATCATCCGGCCGCTTTTGTAGATTTCGGGAAAAACAAGCTCCGCCGTCTGACGGGTGCGCAGAAGATCCGAGCAGAGATACCGGCAGAAGGGAATCCCCTTCAGCCGCTCCCCGGCGGCTTTTGCCTGCGCCATGCCCTTATCGGTGAGCGGGATGGGGAGCCAGCCCTGATGGCGGCCGCCGGCATTGGCGGTAGTCTGTCCGTGTCGGATGAGATAGAATTTCATAAAATGAGCGGTCCTTTACTGGGTGTAGGTATTTAAGGTAGGCGACACGGAGAGGATCATCAGCCGCTCGCCGGTATCGAGAATCTCGTAAAACAGCGGCTTCTCGGCATCGGATTTCACATCCGCGCGGAAGGTGCCGTCATTCTGCATGATCTTATAGGTGAGCTTATAGATGTGGCGGGTCACGCGGCCGTAGGTTTCGTGGGTGATATCGCCCTCAAGGATCCGCTCGACCCTGACATCGTAGATTTTCTGCATGGTAATGGCTTCCCAGCGGTCGCGGTTTGCAAAGAATTCATCGGCATAGAAGGAATTCAGCATCTCGGCATAGCCGTGGGTGAGCGCATAGATATAATCGGCGAACATGGCAGTCACCTCGCCGTATCCGGTGTAATCCTCATCGACGATGGTGACGGCCATGCCGCCCTCGACATAGGTGATGTAGCGATTCTTGTCAAGATAGGCGGGATTTTCAAAAATATCCGACTCCCAGTCGGGGAAGCAGAGATCGATCTTACCGGTGGCATCGTTGCTGACGCCCGGCCGGGGCTCGGTTTCACCGGCGCCGATATCGAAGGAAATATCGCCGTTTGAAAGCATGAGGAGCCCGACCAGCGAAACAAGGCAGGCCGCCGCCATGATACAGGCGATGATCTTTTTCTTTTTGGGGGAAGCTTTGGCCATGGGCCGATCCGTCCTTTCGTGTAAAATAACGGTCATCCCGCCCCTTTATGGGAGGCGGGATGGAACCTTGGATGTCAGCCGTTAATAAAGCGTGCGAGGTTATCCTTGCCGATGCGGATACCCTTGAGGTTATCCTCGGCACCCTCGAATTCGACCGTGACATAGCCGTCATAGCCGACCTTTTTGAGGATCTGGACGGACTGATAGATCTTAGCCTCGCCCTGACCGATGATCGCGCCGCGCAGGTAATTCATCGCACGGGTGCGGAACCAGCCCTCGCCGGGATTGACATCCATGCCGCTCTTCCAGAGGAAGTCCTTGGCGTGGACGTGCTTGGCGTAGGGCGCCATGATGCCGACGGAGAGGACGGGATCCTCATCGGCGCACATGAAGTTGCCGAGATCCACGAGCGCACCGAAATTGGGGTGAGCGACGGCGTTGATGAGCTTTTCGACGCGGGCGGCATCCTGGGAGAATTGACCGTGATTCTCGGTCATGGTGCCAAGGCCCTTCTGCTCGGCGTACTTGGTGATTTCCAGCGTTGCGCGGACGAAAATCGGGAGCGCATCGTCATAGCCGAGGGAATACTTGCGGCCGGTGATGGGGCCGCCCATATCGTGGCGCATATTTTTGGTGCCCATAGCGGCGGCGAAATCGACCTTTCTCTTGAGGTTGGCGATTTCGGCATCGGTATCACCGAGGAAGTTGGCGCCGGCACAGAAGGAAACGACCTCGAGGCCCTTTTCTTCACAGCGCGCCTTGATCTTTTCGGCGATGGCAAGGTCATAATTGTTGGTATACGCGCCGTCGGAGAATTCGATGCCCTCGAATCCCATTTCGGCGGCCTTGTCGATGATGCCCATCAGGCCGAGCTTATCCTCGTTTATGTAGGCACCGAAGCTGTAGGATGTAACACTCAGTTTCATAATGATTTTCCTTTCATTTGAGAAAAATTCTGCCGCAGTCCGGCATATTCTGATAGCATTATACCACAGTTCGGCGGGAAAGTCAATTGTTTTCGGCGATTCGATCTTGCGAAAGTTTGACACAATCTTGCGCCGGTGCAAAAAAACAGGCGGGAGAGGTCGCCCTCTCCCGCGCATGAAAATCAGAGAATCTCGAATCCGAAGAAATTCTTGGTGTTGTTGTAGCAGATATCGGCGACCAGCTCGGCCAGCGTTTCCATATCCGCCGGATACTCGCCGTTCTCGACCCATTTGCCGATGAGGTCGCAGAGGATGCGGCGGAAATATTCGTGGCGGGTGTAGGAAATGAACGAGCGGGAGTCGGTCAGCATACCCATGAAGCAGCCGAAGGCCGACAGATTCGCAAGATCCGTCATCTGGCGGCGCATACCGTCCAGATTGTCGTTGAACCACCAGGCAGAGCCCTGCATGATCTTCGGCTTGCCGTCGCCGGACAGCTCGAAGCAGCCGCAGAGAGCCGCAACGGCCGCATTGTCGGTGGGATTGATGGAATACAGGATCGTGCGGGGCAGGGTATCCGCGCTGTCCATCTTATCAAGCAGGCGGGAGAGGGGCGTGATCATGTCGAAATTGCCGACGGTATCAAAGCCGGTATCCGGGCCGAGCTTATTGAACATACGGGTATTCTGATTGCGGAGCACGCCGAAGTGGATCTGCATGACGAAGCCGCGGACCTTGTACTGGGCGGCAAGGAAGGTCATCATCTCGGTCTTGAACTGGATCATTTCCTCCTCGCTGACACCGGCACCGTCGGTGGCGAGCGCCTTCTTGAAGATCTCGCCGACCGCATAGGGGCTGGAGGCCTCCGTGAAGAAGCGGTAATCGTCAAAGCCGTGGTCGGCCGTCTTGCAGCCAAGCTCGGCGAAGGCATCCAGCCGCTGCATATAAGCGAGCTTGAGCGATTCGGCATCGGTGATTTCAATGCCGGAAGCCGCGGACAGCTTTTCGATATAGGCGGTGATGCCGGGACGGTTGATGTTCAGACCCTTGTCGGGACGGAAGGCGGGAAGCACCTGGACATCGAAGGAATCGTCCTCCTTCAGCAGCTTGTGCCATTCCAGCGAATCGATCGGATCGTCGGTGGTGCAGAGCGCCTTGACACCCGAATTTTTGATGATCTGGCGCACGCTCATGTCATCCTCATGCAGGCGCTCGTTGCAGATCGTCCAGATCTCGTCGCAGTTCTGCTCGTTGATAATAAGATCGCAGTCGAAGTAGCGCTTTAATTCCAGATGCGACCAGTGATACAGCGGATTGCCGATCAGCTTGGGCATCGATCTGCACCAGGCGCGGAACTTCTCATAGTCGCCCGCATCGCCCGTGATGCAGTCCTCCGGAACACCGCAGCAGCGCATCGCGCGCCACTTGTAATGGTCGCCGCCCAGCCACAGCTCGGTGATGTTGTTGTAGCGCTTGTCCTCGGCGATTTCCTTCGGCGGAACGTGACAGTGGTAGTCGATGATCGGAAGCTTCGCGGCGTAGTTGTGATACAGCGCCTTCGCAACATCCGTTTCCAGCAGGAAATTCTTGCCCATAAATGTTTTCATTGGTATATCTCCTTTGTTTTTTGTATTCGGTAGTTGTTTGAGAGGGGGATACGGTCGCTTTTCTGAAGAAAAGCTCCGCAAAAGACTTTAATGGAAGGGATATTTTGGGATCCCCATGTAGTTGTTCCGTCCCGGAAGTTGGTGGTTCCAGCGGAAGTTTGGGGATGCTTTTCCCTCGTTTGCGGGAATCGTTCGAGCGACAGGGATGCGCCGCTTGCGTGCCGATGCTTGCATCGGCTGGCCCCATGCACCACTTCAGCGGCTCGGTTTGTGCAGCCTCGTTAGGACGACAGGGGGCGCCGGCATCACGCTTTGCGGATGCGCGGCTCGGTTTGTGCGAATCGCTTGGACGACAGGGGGCGCCGGCATCACGCTTCGCGGATGCGCGGCTGGCTTGTGCGGCCTCTTTCTTTATCATACCACAAAAATTCCGTAATTTCAATATTATTTGAAAAACTTTATCGAATATACTTGCTCTTACACCGAAAATGTGCTAAAATATAAAGAGAATTGTTTTAATGAAAGGAATACCATGATACTCTGCGACCATCATATCCATACAAAGTTTTCTTTTGACGGAGCACAGGACGGCTCGGGCGAGGTTTCGGCCATCTGTGCGGCCGCCGAGGCGGCCGGCGTATCCGAGATTGCGCTCACCGATCACTGCGACATCGACTGCGTGCTGGCCGGGATTTATCCCCCCTTCGACGGGGATGCCGTTGCCGCCGAGCTGCGTGCCGCGCGTGATGCTTACCGCGGCCCGGTGAAGGTTCACATCGGCGTGGAGCTTGGCGGGGCTCATACCCGGACGGCCGAGGCCGCCGGGCTGCTCGATCGGGTCGGCTACGATTTCGTGATCGGCTCCCTCCACAATCTGCGCGCCTATCCGGACTTTTCGCAGATCCGCTTCAATCATGTCTGCCGGGCGCAGGTGGAATACCTGATGAGGCGGATGCTGGATGAAACGGCGGAAATCATCGCCTTCGGCCGCTTCCACACGTTGGGGCACATTACCTACATCGACCGGTATCTGCGCGAATTCGGCGTGGATTTCAATCTGAAGGCCTATCATGACCGTTTCCGTGAGCTTTTCCTTGCGCTGATCGAAAAGGACATCGCGCTGGAATGCAACACCTCCGGCCTGCGGCGGGGCTCCGTCACGATGCCGGACATGGATCTGTTTGAGGTCTACCGGGACTGCGGCGGCACACGGCTCACCCTCGGCTCGGATTCCCACACGGCCGGCGATATCGGCAAGGGAATTGAAGAGGCCGCCGGAATGCTCCGGGCGCTGGGCTTCCGGGAACAGACCGTCTTCCGCGACGGCAAGCCGCACCAGATCGAGCTGTAAGCGATTCGCACGAACCAGCGGCGCATCCGCGAAGCGTGATGCCGGCGCGCGCACCTGTCCGGACCGTTCGTGCCGTGCGCGTTCGCGGGCGATTCGTGAATCGCCCCTACGGTTGATGCACTCCCCCAAAAGCGGCACACACCTGTCGCCCAAGCGACTTGCACAGCTTTTCTTCCGGCCGCCATTTACAGCGGCTCAAAGCGCGTATCCCCCTATACTGACAATTACGGAGATTAAAAGTGCGGCGCATCCGCGAAGCGTGATGCCGGCGCGCCTTTGTAGTCCAAGCGCCGCGCACAGCACGGTTGTTGGGGCAGGGGCCCCGACTACTTCCGTCGTCAACGCACAAACTGGCGCATCGCACAAACCTTCCCCAGCTGGAAACACCATCTTCCGGGACGGTATTCCCCCATGGGGATCCCCTATCCCACCCCTTCCCATTAAAGTTTTTTGAAGCGGGGGTACGGGGGAGAAACTTTTTTTCAAAAAAGTTTCTCCCCCGCGCGTCCCTTATACTAACGAACACGGAGAATAAAATTATGTTAGATTCCACATTCAGTCTGCTGTATCCGAACGGAGAGGAGACGGCGGGCGAAAAAGTGAGCATCAGCGAGGATGTAATCCGGGAGCTGGGGCTTGATTTTCTGATTGACTTAAAGAATTCCAATCTGAGCGAATATTTCACGACGGACAAGGCGACGATTGATTACCGGATTGACACCATCAACGATATGCTGGAAAATCCGACGATTGTGGACACCTTGAAGAGTGTACTGAAGCTGCTGGGCGACATTTTAGAGCTTCGCCACATCAAGTCCGAGACGGAGGTCGGCAAGAATTATCTCTACAGCATCACGGAGATTGAGCTGTACATTGACATTGTATCCAGACTTGCCAAGGGTTTCCAGTCGGTGCGTGACAACGTAAAATCCGAGGCCTTCAAGAAAATGACGGCGACGGTGACGGAGCTGTCCGAGAGCGAATACTACCGCAATCTGAACCGCCAGCTGGGCGAGCTGACCGCGAAGGTTCACGAGGTGAAATCGATCACGATCGGCGTGAATTTAGACAGCGAATTCCGGCCGGTGGATGCAGGCGTGGTATCGCTGAACGCCGAGCCGTTCAAGTCGGGCAAGGTGATCGACAAGATTCTGCGCATGGATTTCAAGGATGACGATTACACCTGCATCGCGCCGCTGGTTCCGTACACGCGAAGCCAGACGGACAACGCAAAAATCGCCTTCACCAATGCCTTCAACAACGCGATGAACGATATCTTCAAGTCGGACGTCCGTCAGTGGCGGCAGCTGGTGCAGAATTATGTCCTGTCCAACACCGACTTCCTGCTGCGCATCATGCCGGAGATTGAATTCCTCACCAAGGCCCAGCATATGCTGCTGGCGCTGAAATCGCGCGGCCTGTCCCTGACCCGTCCCGTGATCGCCGACATGGATGCGCGCGCCTTCACCTGCCGTGCGCTCTACAATCCCAACGTCGCGCTCCGCGTGGACGCGCCGATGGTCACCAATGACATCGATTTCGATGACAACGCGAAGATTTACGTCCTGACCGGCCCGAACCGCGGCGGCAAATCGGTCATCACCTGCGCCATCGGCCTTGCCCAGGCGCTGGCCCAGCTGGGTCTGCCGGTGCCCGCCGCCGATGCGGTCATCTCGCCGGTCACCGCGATCTACACCCATTTCCCGTCCGAGAGCGGCGACACCATCGAAAAGGGCCGTCTTGGCGAGGAGTGCGCACGCCTGAACACCATCTTCGATACGATTGACAAATACAGCCTTGTCCTGCTGGATGAATCCTTCAGCTCGACCGGCTCCTATGAGGCCTCCTACATCGCCGGTGAGGTGCTGACCGGCTTCTCGATTGTCGGCTGCCGCTGTCTGTTCTCGACCCACCTGCACGAGCTGTCAAGCCAGCTGGACGAGATCAACGCCAAGTGCGCCGCGCAGGGCGGTGTGAAGATCGATACGCTGGTCGCCGGCATCCACGGCTCGGAGCGCTCCTTCGAGATCACCCGCGCGAAGCCCGACGGCAAATCCTACGCCCGTGATATCGCCGAAAAATTCGGTCTGTCCTATGACAAGATCATGGCACGGGTGAAAAAATAACCGTCTGCCGACAAACCGGGTGAGAGGAGGATCCCGTCATGAAAAAAAACCGCATCCCGATCATCGCCGCCGTTTCGGCGATCCTCATCATCCTCGCCGCCGTGCTGCTGATTGCGGCCCTGACCACCGGCGGCGATCCGCTTTCCAAGCAGCTTTTGCTTGGCGAGCGGTATCTTGCCCAGTTTGATTATGAATCCGCGATCCTTGCCTACGAAAAGGCACTTGAGATCGATCCCAAGTCGGCTGAAGCTTATATCGGTCTTGCCAATGCCTACATAGCGCTGGGGCGCATGGAGGAGGCGGACGAAATCCTCCGTCGTGGCCTTGATGCCACCGGTGATGATCGCATCCGCGCGATGATGGAGGAAATTTCGCTGGCTGAGCCGGGCGAACCCGATGCCGATACCGCCCCTTCGGACACCGAGTCGGAACCGGCCAATCCCGCTGTACCGGATCCTGCGCTGGAAGCGGCCCTCCGTGAGGCCATCAGCAAGCCCTCCGGTGAGCTGACCGCCGAAGACTTCAGGGATCTTACCCGGCTTGACATCAGCGGAGAAAAGATTGCAGATCTGACCGGCATTGAGATGCTGACATCGCTGACGGAGCTGAATCTCGGGCAGAACCGTACCCTCACCGACCTTTCACCGCTCGGTGCACTCACCTCGCTGACAACGCTCCACCTGAATTTCTGCGAGCTTACGGATATCGCGCCGCTGGCTTCCCTGACCAATCTGGAATATCTGAATCTGGAAGGGAACCAGATCAAAGATATTTCGCCGCTGGCCGGTCTTACGAAGCTCTCAACTCTCTATTTAAGCGTCAACCGGATCGAAAATCTGTCGCCACTGGCCGGTCTTACCAGCCTTAACTTCCTGAATCTCAATTCCAACGACATCACCGATCTTTCTCCGATCGCCGGTCTGACCGGCCTTATGCATCTGGAGGCGGCAGGGAATCCGCTCGGAAGCATCGCGCCGCTGGCCGGCCTTGTCAATCTGGAAAAGCTTGGCATCAGTTCTGTCGAAATTTCGGATCTTTCGCCGCTTTCCGGCATGACAAAGCTCCGTGAGCTGGATGCCGGCAGCAATCCGATTACCGATCTTGAGCCGCTGGCCGGCCTTACGGAGCTGACATATCTGATTTTCTCGGACTGCCCCGTCACCAACCTGTCGCCGCTGTCCGGGCTGCCGAATCTGTTCGGGCTGGTCCTCGACCGCACACCCGTATCCGATCTGTCGCCGCTTTCCTCAATCGAAGGTCTGCTGAATCTGTATCTCGAAGATACCAATGTCACCGATTTCTCGCCGGTGGCTCATGTTGAAAATGTGGAGGGAAGACCCCAGTGAAAAAAAACCGCATCCCGATCCTCGCCGCCGTTTCGGCGATCCTCATCATCCTCGCCGCCGTGCTGATCGGCCGCTCCGCTTCTGCGGGTGCAAAGCTGTCCGAACAGCTGAATCTGGGCGAGCGGTATCTCGCCGAATTTGACTACGAATCCGCGATCCTTGCCTATCAGAAAGCGATTGAAATCGATCCCAAGTCGGCTGAAGCTTACATCGGTCTTGCGAATGCTTACATAGCGCTGGGGCGTACCGATGAGGCGGACGAAATCCTCCGCCGTGGCCTTGATGCCACCGGCGATGAGCGGATCCGCGCGATGCTGGGTGAGCCGGATTGGGAAGCCGAGCTGAAGATAAAGGATCCCGCGCTGGAGGCGGCGCTCCGGGAGCTTATTGACAAGCCGGAGGGGAAGCTTTATGTGAAAAACTTCCGCGGACTAACCGCTATCCATCTTATGAATAAGGGGATCACCGATCTGTCCGGCATTGAGGCACTGACCCATGTGGTTCAGCTGAGCCTCGGCGGAAACCGGATCGCGGATCTCTCACCGCTGCTCCGGATGTACGGTCTGCGCGAGCTGTTTCTGGATAACTGCGGGCTCACCGATCTGTCAGCGCTTGCAGGGATGACCCGCCTGACATGGCTGTCCCTGTCAGGCAATCAATTCACCGATCTTGAGCCGCTGGCAGGCCTGCACGCGCTGACAAAGCTGACCCTCTCGGAAAATAACCTCACCGATATCTCCGCGCTTGCCGGTCTGACACAGCTGACACATCTGAATCTGCTGAATAATTCCGTCACCGATCTTTCGCCGCTCCAAGGCATGACGGAGCTTGTTTCGCTGTCGCTCTTCCATAATCAGGCCTCTGATCTCTCGCCGCTTGCTGGGATGACCAAGTTAAAGAGCCTGGTCCTTTCGGGCAACCGGGTCACGGACATCTCGCCGCTGGCATCCCTGAAGGCGCTGACAAGACTGTCGCTGGAAGTCAATACGATCACCGACATCGCCCCGCTTGCAGGCATGACCGAGCTCACCGACCTGGATCTCCTGAGCAACGAAATCCGCGATCTGTCGCCGCTTGCCGGCATGACCAAGCTGACCCGTCTGCGGCTTGGCATCAATCCGATCACCGACATTTCACCGCTGAAAGGGATGACCGAACTGACCGAGCTGGATCTTGCCTCCTGCGAAATCACGGATATCTCCCCGCTGGCCGGCATGACCAAGCTGACTGAGCTGGATCTCGCAAACAACAAAATCAACGATATCTCTCCGCTTAAAGGGATGACCGAGCTGTCGGAGCTCACAGCTTACAGCAACGATATTTCCGACATCTCCCCGCTGAAAGGGCTGTCCAAGCTGACAGAATGCAATCTCGGCGACAACCCCATCACCGACTGGTCGCCGGTCGCCCATGTGGCCGACGTCAATGGCCGTCCCGAATAATCTTCAAGAAGTGACATTATGAAAAAGAACCATATAACCGCAATCGCCGTCTGTGCGGCGATCCTCATCATCCTTGCCGCCGTGCTGATTGTTTCGCTGACGGCGAACCGCTCCGGCGATCCGCTCACCGAGCAGCTAACCCTCGGCGAGCGGTATTTAGCCGAATTCGACTACGAATCCGCGATCCTTGCCTATCAGAAGGCGATTGAAATCGATCCCAAATCCGCCGAGGCTTACATCGGTCTTGCAAAGGCGTATCTTGCGCTGGGACGGGATGGGGAAGCGCGCGCTATCCTTGAAGAAGGCTTTGCCGCGACCGGAGATGCGCGGATCCGCGCGATGCTTGATGAAATGAACGCGCCGGCGGATACGGAGCCACCGGAAACCGAGCCCCCGGTAACCGAACCACCGGAAACCGAGCCGCCCGAAACCGAGCCGTCCGAAACCGAGCCTCCCGTGACCGAGCCTCCTGTGACCGAGCCGCCCGTAACCGAGCCTCCCGTGACCGAGCCTCCCGTGACCGAGCCTCCCGTGACCGAGCCGCCGGTAACCGAGCCTCCCGAAACCGAGCCTCCCGTGACCGAGCCTCCCGTGACCGAGCCGCCTGTGACCGAGCCTCCCGTAACCGAACCGCCCGAAACCGAGCCTCCCGTGACCGAGCCGCCCGTGACCGAGCCTCCTGAAACGGAAACCATCAAAACCGAGCTCGTCATCCGGGATGCCGCATTGGAAGCCGTTCTGCGTGATGCTATCGGCAAGCAGGAGGGAACGCTCTTCGTCCAGGACTTTGAGGCTGTTACCGAGCTGGTTCTGAACCGGCAGAAGATTACCGATCTGTCCGGCCTGGAAGCGCTGACACAGCTGACCCGTCTGGAGCTATATAAAAACAGCATTACCGACATCTCGCCGCTGGCCTCCCTCACCAATCTGAAACGGCTCCGGCTGGATGAAAACAACATTACCGATATCACACCGCTGGCCCCTCTCACCAATCTGACGGAGCTCTGGCTGAACGTGAACACCATCCAAAGCGCGGCGCCTCTGGCCGGGCTTACAAAGCTGCAGACGCTTTGGCTCGGCAGTACCGGCATTTCCGATCTCACGCCGCTTTCCGGGATGACCGAACTGACCAGCCTTTATCTGCACAACAACAATATCACCGATCTGACACCGCTTTCCGGGATGACCAGGCTGACGGAGCTCTGGCTTTTTGACAATCCCATCACCGACTGGTCGCCGGTCGCCCATGTGGCCAAAGTCAACGGCCGGCCTGAATAATAATTATTTTCCGAGGAGTACGATCATGAAGAAAAACCGCATCCCGATCATCGCCGCCTGCACAGCCATCCTCATCATCCTCGCCGCTGTGCTGGTTGTATCCATGACCGCAAACAAATCCGGCTCCAATCTCGCCGAGCAGCTGACCCTCGGTGAGCGGTATCTCGCCGAATTCGACTACGAATCCGCGATTCTTGCCTACCAGAAGGCGATTGAAATCGATCCCAAGTCGGCCGATGCTTACATCGGTCTTGCGAATGCTTACATAGCGCTGGGGCGCATGGAGGAGGCACAGGCCATTCTCGAGGAAGGCCTTGCGGCGACCGGTGATGATCGCCTCGCGGCGATGCTGGAGATGCTGTTCGCGGAAGGTATCCCGGCAGCGGACGATCCCGCCTGGAAGAATGAGCTGAACATCAAGGATGGGGCGCTGGAGGCGGCGCTCCGTGAAGCCATCGGCAAGCCGGACGGTGTACTGACCGTCGGCGACTTCAGGAACACCCTTTTTCTGGAGCTTGAGGATAAAGGTATTACCGACCTGTCGGGCATCGAGGCACTCGCGCCTCTCAGAATGAACGATATCAACCTCAGAGGGAATCCGATCGCAGCCATCACACCGCTGGCGGCATTGAAAAATTTGAGATATCTGGATCTGTCCCAAACGAAAATCACCGATTTTTCCTCACTTGCATTGCTGACACAGCTGGACCGGCTGGATCTTATCGAGACCGGAATCACGGATCTGTCGCCGGTTTCCGGACTTACCCAGCTTTCGGGCTTATCGGTCGGCAGGAACCCCATCACCGATCTTTCCCCGATTTCCGGATTGACACAGCTGAAGTCGCTCTCCCTTTATGATACGCAGATTACCGATCTTTCGCCAATCACCGGAATGAAGCAGCTTGGGTTTATCCAGATTGACGATACCCAAATCGCCGATCTCTCGCCGCTTTCCGGATTGACCAACCTGACCTTTTTAAGTTTATCCGACTGTCCGGTAACGGATCTTTCTCCGCTGGCGGGACTTACCGAGCTGACCGAGTTGTCTATGTATGATATAAAAATCACCGACGTTTCTCCGCTGGCGGGACTGACCAAGCTGGAATATTTGGAGATTGTTCGTGCGCCGCTTTCCGACATCTCCTCTCTGAAAGGGCTGACCGATCTGACCTTCTTATGGCTCCAGAGCAATGAGATTTCCGATATATCTGCCATTGCCGGCATGACCAAGCTGGATCGTCTGTGGCTGTCCGGCAACAATATCACGGACATTTCGCCGCTGAAAGGGCTGACCAATCTGACCGATCTGCGGCTCTGGGGCAATGAGATTTCCGATATATCTGCCATTGCCGGCATGACCAAGCTGACCGAGCTGGATCTCGGCAGCAACCCCATCACCGACTGGTCGCCGGTCGCCCATGTGGCCAATGTAGAGGGCCGGCCATGATAATCGGCAGAAAGGAACCGATATTATGAAGAAAAACCGCATCCCGATCATCGCCGCCTGCGCAGCCATCCTCATCATCCTCGCCGCTGTGCTGGTTGTATCCATGACCGCAAACAAATCCGGCTCCAATCTCACCGAACAGCTGACCCTCGGTGAGCGGTATCTCGCCGAATTCGACTACGAATCCGCGATTCTTGCCTATCAGAAGGCGATTGAAATCGATCCCAAGTCCGCCGAGGCTTACATCGGTCTTGCGAAGGCGTATCTTGCGCTGGGGCGGGATGGGGAAGCGCGCGCTATCCTTGAAGAAGGCTTTGCCGCCACCGGAGATGCGCGTATCCGCGCGATGCTCGATGAAATGAACGCGCCGCAGGAGGAGATGCCTGCTGAAACGGAGCCGCCCGAAACGGAGCCGCCTGTAACCGAGCCGCCTGTAACCGAGCCTCCGGAATTTGTGAGCGTCCCGCTGAATATCAAGGATCCCGCGCTGGAGGCGGCGATGCGTAAGTTCATCGGCAAGCCGGAAGGCACGCTTGAAACCGGAGATTTCCGGGGCCGTGTCAATCTTCAGCTGTCCCCCAACGGCATTACCGATCTGTCGGGCCTTGAGGCGCTTACATGGCTTGAGGTCATCTGGATATATGACAATTCGATCACCGATCTGACGCCGCTGGCATCCATCACGGGTCTGACCGATCTCTGGCTGGATTACAACAATATCTCCGATCTGACACCGCTTGCCGGGCTTTCAAAGCTCGAATGGCTGCATCTTGCCAACAACGAAATCACCGATATTTCGCCGCTGGCATCCCTCACCGGGCTGAAAAATCTCGGCCTGTCCAACAACCCGATTGCCGACATCACGCCGCTGGCGTCCCTGAAAAAACTCTGGCACCTGGAATTAAAGGAAACCCTCGTCACCGACTGGTCGCCGGTCGCCCATGTACCGACCGTCAACGGCCGGCCGTAAATTCAATTGGAGGACACTTTTATGAACATCACAAAAAACAAAATCCCGCTGATCGCCGGAGGCGCGGCGATCCTCGTGATTCTCATCGCCGTACTGATTGCCGTCAGC
>JAZNKS010000061.1:0-6205 GCA_045578725.1 Candidatus Flemingiibacterium sp. | reverse complement strand
TTCCGTCGGGCGGGGAGTCGAACCGCGAACTCCCCGTGGCCCGGTGAATGGGGGGCGGACCACCGCACCCACTAGTGATGGAAATGAGAGGGGTAATGGTGGAGGAGTCCAGAGGAGGAGGATGGTAGGGGGGAGAAAACCGTAGGTGTTCTCCCCCATCCGTCCTTCTCCTTTGGGGAATCGCTCTTGGTATCAAGCGATATCGCCGACAGACGAAAAAGCGATCGATTCTGCAGAATCGAACGTCCTGCGGCGGTTCTTTTGCGGGGAGAAGGGGAGTTTGTGGGTATCGCTTGGTTGCTACAAAGATTTGTCTGTGCAGACTTGATTGTTTGCTACAAATGATAGTTAAGCTAAACTTGTTTCGGCTCCCCGAAGGGGAAGAACCAATGGGTGCGAAACCGATGGTTTCTCCCCCATAGGCTCCTCCCCCCCGGACTCCCCCCTTCCTTACCCCCTCTTCCTTCACGCGCTCCCGCGCGAGTAGGCCTAAATGCGCGGAAATCGGGCTTCCGCCCTTCTTCCGCAGTTTGAGGCATGGAACAGCGCTCCCACGCGAGCTGCTGGAATGCAGGAACTGCGCCTCTCCGGCTGGAGCGCACAATCAAACGATGTCGAACTGCAGATTCACGAGCGCCCACAGCTGGGGGAACCACCGCATAATCTGCCATACGCCGATGCCGCGCAGGTTAAGCTCGGCCATGAGAAGGAGCTTTGCCTGTATGCTCCGGGCATCCTCGAACCAGATTTCGCGGGAGTCGCCCGGAGCGCGCGGCTCGATGAACCACGGCGTTTCTGCCGCCGTGTCAAATTCGATCGGCACGCCGCGCCGGATGGCAATCTCCAGCGCCTCGGTATTGCCGATCGTTTCGGCCGCCTCGCCGGAGCGCCACGGAAGGCGCCAGCTGTAGCCGTAGTTCGGGATCCCGAGCAGCAGCCTGGAGGCCGGGATCACGCTTTTTGCATATTCCGCCACACGCCGCACCTCGTTTATCGGCGCGACGGCACGAGGCTCGGAATAGGTGTACCCCCATTCGTAGGTCATCAGCAAAAGCGTGTCGGCCGCCGCTCCCAGCGCCGGATAATCGATCGCCTCATATAAAAGCCCCGGCTGATCGCCCGAAACCTTCGGCGGCAGGGACACATCCACCGTGATGCCGGCTCCGTCAAGCATACGGGAAAGTCCGGCGATGAAGCGATTGTATGCCTCACGGTCCGCGGCCGGGATATACTCAAAATCCGCATTCACCGCCGCATAGCCCTTGCGGCTTGCCATATCCGCGACCGATTCCATCAGCCGCGCCGATGCCTCCCCGGAATTCAGCACACGCGACACCGTATCGGTCGAAAAGGTGCCGTCGTCACCGATCGAGGTCAGCACCAGCATCGGCTTTGTCCCATAATCAAGAGCGGCACCGATCAGCGGGCCGTCATCCTCCTCGACCAGGCTCCCGTCGGCCCGGATCCCGGTGCTGAAGATGCCGAGATAGGTCAGATAGGGAAGGGTGCGGAAAAGAATGTCCCGGTCGATGAAGGGATAGGCATAGCCGGTGGTTTCGATCGCCCCCTTTTTTCTGCCCTCCCATTCGATCACCAGCACCTGACCCGGATAGAGGGCATCCCGCCCGGCGAGGATCGGATTGTTCTGCCGCAGCCTTCGCAGGCTGATGCCGTATTCTGCGGCCACCGAATAGAGGGTATCGCCGGGGCGGACGGTATGGATTTTTCGGTGATAGGCGATAATCAGCGCCTGACCGGGAATCAGGCGGCCGGGATCGATCTCGTTTATGGAAGCGATTCTTGCCTCGGGCAGGCCGAAGCGGGCGGAAATGGCGGCGAGGGTATCGCCGGGCTGTACGGTATAGACGGTCATCATGCACCTCGTGAACAGAGTTTTTCATTCACTCCTATGCCCGCACGCGGCAGAAAATGCCCGCCTGCGAAAGAATTCATAAAAATCCGGCAAATTTTTGCAAATCTGACCGACTGTATTCACAGTATATTCACAATATTGCGGTAAACTGTAAGTATGAAAAGAAACTATCCCACCTATCAATACGCGCTGGCCCCGATGGCCGGCGTAACCGACCACGCCTTCCGGATGCTCTGCCGCCGGATGGGCGCGGATTTTCTGTACACGGAGATGCTGTCGGCCAAGGCGATCTGCTATCAGGATAAGAAGACGGCCCTGCTCGGCAAGCTCTATCGGGACGATGCTCCCATCGCTGTGCAGATATTCGGAAGCGATCCCGGCTCGATGGCCGAAGCGGCCGCGCGGATCGCCGATAACAGTTATAAGCACTGCATCAGCGAGATCACCCCGGCGGTGATCGACATCAATATGGGCTGTCCCGCGCCAAAGCTCACCGGCGGCGGGGACGGATCGGGGCTTCTGCGCACGCCCGAGCTGGCCGGGCGGATCGTCCGCGCCGTCAGGGATGCGGTATCGCTCCCCGTCAGCGTGAAGATGCGGATCGGCTGGGACGAGAATTCCGTCATCGGGGTGGAATTTGCCAAACGGATGGAGGCGGCGGGAGCCGATGCCATCACGGTGCACGGCCGGACCCGCGAGGGCCGCTTCCACTCCCCCATCAATTTTGACGAGATCCGCCGCATCAAGGAGGCCGTATCGGTCCCGGTGATCGGCAATGGTGAGATTTTCAGCGCCTGCGATGCCCGCCGGATGCGGGAGCGGACGGGCTGTGATGCCCTCATGATCGGGCGCGGCTCGCTCGGCAATCCGTGGATTTTCCGCGAGCTGACAGCATCCGGCGGTCCGGCATCGGTGGACGAGCGGATTGACACCGCGCTGGAACAGCTCCGCGCCTGTATCGATGAAAAGGGCGAGCGGGGCGGCATCCTCGAATCGCGCAAGCAGCTGGCCTGGTACCTGAAGGGAATCCGGGGCGCGGCAGCCACGCGGGATGCTCTGATGAAGGTCTTCACCTATACGGAGGCCGAGGCGCTTCTGCTGGCGCTGAAGAATCAGCAGGAATAAGAATCTTTGGAAGGGAGCGGCGGCGATGGAAAACGGATTCAACACAACGAAAGAAAACCGGCGGATTGCCGCGGCGGCTTCCGGGGACAAGGCGGCCTTCGGCGAGATTGTAACGGAATACGAAAAGCTGGTCTGGGGCACGATCCGCACCAAAATCAAAAACGAGGAGGATGCGCTGGATCTCTCGCAGGAGGTCTTTCTGAAGATCTGGCGCTCGATCGGCTCCTATCGCGGCGACTGTCGGTTCTCCACCTGGGTCTACCGGATCGCCAGCAATACGGCGCTGGATTTCCTGCGCCGCGCACCGAAGAATGCAAACGAATCGCTGGATTCCCGGACCGATGCCGAGGGCGAGGAGAAGGCCTTTGAGGTGGCCGACGAATCCCTGTCCGCATCCCCCGAGCGGAGTCTGGAGCAGGCGGAAACCACGGCAGCGGTGCGGCAGGCGATCGCTTCCCTGAGCGAGGATCAGCGCACGGTCGTGCTCCTGCGCGACATCGAGGGCTATACATATGAGGAGATCGCCGGGATGCTGTCGGTGGAAATCGGCACGGTCAAATCGCGGCTCAACCGCGCGCGGCTCCATCTGCGTGAAAAGCTCTCCCATCTGCGCGACCGGATCTGACGGGAAAATGTTAAATATTTTTTGAAAAAGACGGAACTTTTCTATGAAGGTTTCGTCTAACTCTTTGCAGGGGGGAATGGCCTCTGCCCGATCAAGAAACATGAGGTGTCATGCTTGAAAATACTGGATTTCTTTGTGAAAAGCGGCGATACGGATCTGCCGCGTGAATGCCGGTCGGTGCAGGACCGGATGTTTGAGGAGCTGGACGGCGAAGCCTCCCCGGCTCTCCATGAAAAAATCGAAGCCCATCTGGCTTCCTGCGAGGTCTGTAAAAAGGAGATGGAATCCCGCCGCGCGATGCTTGCGGCCATCCGGGCATCGGCCGAGCGGCCGCCCGAGTCGCTGAAGGATTCGGTCATGGCGCACCTGGATGAAAATGCGCAGGGAGCGGCGATTCTTTCCCCGATCCCGAAAAAGAAGAAGGCGTTTATTCCCGTCGGTACGATTGCCGCGGCCTGTATTGTGGCTGTGATGTTTCTCGGCTCGCGGGGGCTTCCCTGGTTCCGGGCGGCGGACAATATCAGCAAGGAGCCGTCGCTCACGCCCTCCGAGGCCTTTGATGCGGCCATGGAGCAGGTGCCCGAGGATATGGAAATCACGGTCGTGGACGGCGGCAAATACGGCGCGGTATCGGAAACGGCCGAGCCGGAATCGGCAAAAATTGTCTATTCCGCCGCCGAGGACGGCCGCACCGCACCCTTCTATCCCGATACCAAATCGGGCAAGGCGCTCCCGCTGCAGGCGCTTCTGGATGCGGCCGCCGATCGTCTGGACGGCGATTGGGCGATTGTGGCCTGCCCCGCAGGTGTGCTGGACTCGCTGATGAGCGGGGAAGGGGAGGCTCTGACGGCAGAGGGATGCACAGCGAAGCTGTTCGGATTCCGGGCCAAGGATGCCGCATCGGCGCTGAATTCCTTCACCGGTGCGCTCACGCTTCTGGAAAGGGCCGGCGTGTCCTGTCCGACGCAGGTGCCCGGGGAGGGCTTCACCTGTTGGGCGGTTGTCATCGCCGACGGGCAGGAGTGAGGGCCTTATGACACAACTGACAAGCGAACTTGCCGCGGCGGCCGTTCTTCTGGCAGCCGCGGCGGCGGCTTTTTCAACGAGGCCGATTCTTCGGCGGTATCGGGCCGCAAGCGATAAAGTCAGCGGTTCGATCCGGATCGCGCATCTGTCGGATCTGCACAACTGCCGCTATGGAAAAGGGCAGGAGCGCCTGATCCGGATGCTCGAAAAATCCCGCCCGGAGCTGATTGTGATGACCGGCGATATGATTGATGATGACGAGGCTGCGATGCGAACCCCGGTGCTGACCGAATCGCATCCGGTGCGGCCGCTGATCGAGGCGGCTGTATCGATGGCGCCGACCTTTGCGGTGTTTGGCAATCATGAGCGATCGGCTTCGGATCCGGACGGGCTGGCAAAGGAGCTGGAAGCGCTCGGCGTGCATATCCTTCGCGGCGAGTGGGAGCGAATTTCCCTGCCGGGCGGGAATGTGACGGTCGCGGGAATCGACGATCCGCGCTTTTTCGGCCCTGCGAAGCCGAAGCTGACCCTGGCCGAGCGGCGTGCGGACGATGCCGATCACGATTCGGATGTGAATGTGGCCTGCCGGGCGGCGCTGGCAAAGCTTGCCGGGGAGGCATCGATTGCAGGGAGTGAGGATTTCACGCTCCTGCTGGCGCACCGGCCGGAGATGTATGAATGCTACGCCTCGCTCGGCTTTGATGCGGCAATGTCGGGCCATGCGCACGGCGGGCAGGTGCGGATCCCGTTTCTTATGAACGGCCTGTACGCGCCGCATCAGGGATTTTTCCCGCGCCATGCGGGCGGGCGCTACCCGGTCGGCCGGATGATCCACATCGTGTCGCGCGGCCTCGCCAAGCACCGCGCCCCGCGCATCTTCAACCGCCCGGAGATCTGTCTGCTTGAGGTTTATTCAGGGGTACGATGAGGGGGACGGGGGATACGATGAGGGGAACTTTTTTGAAAAAAAGTTCCCCTCAAACTCCCTTCAAAAAACTTCATGGGGGAAGTTTTTTGAGGTTTGTGCAAGCTTGATTCTTCAGCGAAGAAGGGAAGTAAGGGCGGACGAAGGAGCCGGGGCCCCCACCCCGGCGACTGTATAGCGAAAATCGATAGAGTGACGAAATGCGCCCCCTCATCACGCTGTGCGGATGAGGGGGCTGCTTTGTGCGAAATCGAACGTTTAAGTCGGCGAAGCCGCATCCGCGCAGCGTGATGCCCCCCGCAAACGAACGACCCCGCCCCCCGGCGCACCCCGGGCGCACGTACAAAACGGCGCGCCGTGAATGTGAGCCGCCCGCTTCCCATGCGAATCCGCCAATGCAATCCGCGGCGAACCTGAGCGGCGTGCCCGCTTCGCGAGCGGTCCGTCGGGCGGGGAGTCGAAGGGCGAACTCCCCGTGGCCCGGTGAATGTGGGGCGGACCACAGCACCCTATATAAAGGGCAAAGATGGGGGTTAGGGTGAGGAGTCCAGAGGAGAGGGGATAAGGGGGAAGGAAGCCGTATGGGTTCCTTTCCCCTGTCTCCTCTCCTTTGGGGAATCGCTCTTGGTAT
>JAZNKS010000060.1:0-26533 GCA_045578725.1 Candidatus Flemingiibacterium sp. | reverse complement strand
AATCCACCCGCTCCCACTTATTAAAAAATCCGATGCTCTCGCATCGGATTTTTGGTGGGAGCGGGTGGATTCGGACCACCGAAGTCACTGACAACAGATTTACAGTCTGCCCCCTTTGGCCGCTCGGGAACGCTCCCATATTCCATTTTGGTGAGGGGATCCTCACAACGTTATATATTATATCACATCCGATAGCGCTTGTCAATAGGTTTTTGAAAAAAAGTAAAAATAATTTCCGCCCGTCGGGAATAACGGGCGGAAGCAGGTCAGGACAGCGCCTCACGCAGGATGCCGGGCATCTCGTTGCGCAGGGGCTGATTGGGGGATGAAAGGACGTGCTGGGCATAAAAAAGCGTGCAGTCGTTCACCCGGTCGCAGACCAGATAGGAGGCGGCCGCACCGCCCCAGCCAAAGTCGGTCGGCGGATTGTCACCGGAGGCGGGACAGCGGACACCGAGGCCATAGCCGTAGCCGAGATCCTTCAGACCATAATTTATCTTCTGCGACTCGGAAAGCATATCCCTCGTCATCAGCGCGACGGTTTCATCCTTCAGGATGCCGCCGCGGGTTTTAAGGGCTTCCAGAAAGCGGATGTAATCCGCCACCGTGGATACGCATCCGGCACCGCCGCTTTCGTATTCGCTTCCCAGCTTATAGCCGATGCCCTTGCCATGGTTTTGATACTGACCGGAGGCGGCATCGTACCGATACTGGGCGGCAACGGTATCCGCTTCATCCTCGGGAAGCAGGAAGGTGGAATCCTTCATGCCGAGCGGATCAAAGATCGTCTTTTTGACATATTCGCCAAAGCGCATTCCGGATACGATCTCGACCAGCGCGGCCAGAACATCGTGGCAGAGGCTGTATTCATAGCGCTCGCCCGGATCAAAGAGCAGGGGATCCGAGGCAAGATACCGCATCGTTTCGCGGGTGGGGCACCGGCCTCCGGTTTCCGTCCGTGCACGCTCAAGTCCGGGAGAGTGCAGATTGTACGAAAATCCGGCGGTCATGGTAAAGAGGCTGCGGATTGTGATCGGGCGGACGGCGGGGCGGACCGTATCGCCGTCGCGGACATTCATCGCGGCGAATTCGGGCATATACGCTGCCAGCGGATCGTCAAGACCGAACAGCCTTTTTTCATAGAGGGTCAGCGCGGCGGTGACGGTGATCGGCTTGGAGCAGGAATAGATATTGTAGCGCTCGCTGCCGTCGATCGGCTTCGTTTTCTCATAATCCGAAAAGCCGTACATTTTACGGAAGATTTCCTTTCCGTGATGGTATACGCAGGAGTGATAGGACGGAACGCCCATAGCGGCGAACCGGTCAAGCAGACGCGTGAGTTTTTCAAGCATTACAGTACCTCCAGGTAAGTATCAGAATTCATTGGCGTGACGGCGGAACAGTTCATAATAGATCCGGACGTTTTCAAGCTCCGTCCAAGGCCGGACGGCGGCGGGACTTGCATCCAGATCGTAGATTCTGGCCCCTTTCATGGAAAGAAGAAAGGGCGAATGGGTAGAGATGACCAGCTGGCACCGATAAAACCGGGCCGAATCCTCCAAAAATTGCAGCAGCTCCATCTGAAGCCGGGGCGACAGGCTGTTTTCCGGCTCATCAAGCAGATAGAGCGCATCCTCGCGGATCTCGCGGGTGAAGCAGGCGAAGGCGCTCTCGCCGTTGGATTGACCGGGCAGCTCACGCATGGAAAGCCGTCTTGTGACATAGGCGGATTTGGTGCGGCTCCGCGCTTCGTTGCGCTGCTTCAATTCATGATAATCGTCGAGCGAGCGCATCTGCCAGCGGGGCGCATTGGGATCGTTGATGGCCTCATATTCCCGGAAAAGCTCCTCGCGCCGCCGATCCACGCCCTGATTGAGGGAGCGGACATCCAGCAGAAAATCAAAGATATCGTCGCTGGTGAGAATCCGGCTCCCCTCTGGGATTGGCTTTCCTCCGCACAGACGGCAGGAGCACCGCTCAAGGTACGCATCAAAGTGGGGCGTTTTGTTGTAGGGGGTCGGTCGGGAGAGACGGAGCTTGCCGGCGATGACATTCAGAAGGGTGGATTTTCCCGATCCGTTGCCGCCGTAAAAGATGGTGACCGGATCAAATTTCAGCCGTGTCAGCCCCTTGGGCGGGAAGATCTTGAAGGGATAGACGTTATTGGCATCGTAACAGGCCATTTCCAGCTGGTAGGGGAAATTGGTGTAGTAATCCATTTCCGCCGCCTCGGTGGGAAGGGTGAAGGAATCCAGATACAGCACAGAAAACACCTCGCGGGATGTGATAGCTTTATTATATCACATCCCGCGGACTTTGGCAAGTGGTTATTCGATTTCAGCGCTCCGGATTTCGGCCGGGATCGAATCCGTCCAGCCATCCGAGCTTTGTCAGCTCCTCGAGGGTGGCGGCATCGATGTCACTCCGGCTTCCGTCCTCGATTTTCTCCAGCTTCAGAACCGTTGTCTGGCCGGGATAGGTATCAAGGATGATATTGGTGACGACACGGATGAGATCGCCGTCGTTCAGATTATCAAAGGATACCCCCATGCCCGCGCTGATGCTGACGGCGGAGCTGGTGTTGAAAACGATCATGTGCCCGCCGTTTTTGGTTGCAAGATAGCGGCCCTCCTGCCAGAAGGAGGCGGCCCAGTCGCCGTCGGCGCTCAGCCAGCCAAGCTCACACAGACTGAGAAGGGTGACGGAATCGATGTCACGGATTTCGCCGTCCGCCAGCTTTTCGATCTTGTAGACGGTGGTCTGGCCGGGATAGGATTCGGCGATGAGATCGATCTTTACGCGGATCCGGTCACCGCTTGTCAATCCCTCAAAGCTGACATTTTCATCGGCCGGCCGCATGGACACCGGGCCGGTCTGATCGATGATGATCATATGCGAGCCGTTATCGCAGGCAAGGTATTGTCCTTCGGTATACCAGAGATCGGGACGGCTGTCCGCGCCGCCAAGGGAGCATCCAAGGCAGGCAAGGCCGAGCAGGACGGCCAGCATTCCGGCGATCCACAGCTTTTGACGGGGATGGCAGATCGCGCGGATCCGCTTTTCAATCGGCCCGCTCCCGAGTGCCAGAACGGCGGGATGGCGGGAGTGGCAGCCCACGATGGCATGGGCATAGGCCTTCCGGCTCTCCTCATCCAGCAAAGCGGCGACAGCCTCATCGCAGGCAAATTCCGCATCCCGCTTTGAGAGAATCGCGGCGGCCCAGACGAAGGGATTGTACCAATAGACAATCAGCATGACAATCCGCGCCGCGTTCCAGAGCGGATCGCCATGGTAAAAATGGGTCCGCTCGTGGCGCAGGATGATCGGCAGGGAAGCGGAAGCGGCGGCATCCGGCGTCAGATAAATGGCGGGCGGAAATCCGGCAAGGCAGGGCGAGGCGGCTCCCGGGCTTACATAGACACGGAGAATTCCCTCGCGCGCCAGTTCCCGGCGATCCGTGTGCAGGCGAACCAGACAGATACAGCCGCTGACGGCAAACCAGAGAGCGAGCGCGGCTGAGCCGAGCAGACGGACGGTTTTCCACGGTATGGCCGGACGGGCGGCTTTTACCGGCTCATCGGGGATGGCAGGATCGGTATCCGGATGTGGTGCGGGTTCGGCGGTGCCGGACGGATCGGCAAGGAGCGGTTCGCTTTGTGTGGTCTGGGAAACGAGCGACTCTTTGAAAGAATCCGATGTGACGGCACTGGCAAAAGAATCCGCGGGCAGAAGATCGGCCGCGGCGGGAATCGGCAGAAGTGCTGTCGGGATGCAGAGCTTGATGAGCACAACCAGCCAGAGCGCATACATCAGCCGGGCCGGCATGAAGCGGCCGAGCGCGGCACGGATGCCGATCACAGCCAGAATGAGCAGGGATGCGGTGACAAAATGCAGCATGGGTCAGTCCCCCTTTCGTTTTTTGTCTTCATCTTCGATGATAGCCCGCAGACGGGCGATTTCCTCGTCCGACAGACGATGACGGTCGGAGAGGGCGGAGATCATCATGCTGACGCTTCCGTCCCAGATCTTGCCGATGAAGGAAACCGTGGCCTCCTCGGATATCCGGGATTTGCTGATCAGCGGGCTGTAAAGCTGGGAGCGGCCGCTGTCATCGACCGATACGGCCCCCTTGGCCATCAGCCGTTTGAGCATGACGAATACGGTGGTCTTGCTCCACCCGGTGTCGTTTTCCAGAGCCTCCACCATCCGGGCGATGGTCAGCGGCGATTCTTCCCAGAGAAGCTTCATAAGCTTCCATTCGCCGTCGGAGAGAGTGATGCTTTCGTTGTTCATCGGTTTGACCTCCTGATGCGGTTAACAGCTGTTAACTGCATTATAGCATACAGGATAACAAATGTCAACCAGCGGCGCGATTCTTTTACAGATTCTTCACAATTTGGCGGAATAATGGGGCGCGAACGGGGGAAAATCCGCAAAAAAGGGATTGTATGAAACAACGCTTTCTTTTATGGCGTGCGGATGCGGCGGCGGTCGCAGCCGGTGCCTTCCTGTTTTCGATGTCGATGAATCTGTTCTTTCTGCCCGCCGGCATTGTCCTTGGCGGTGCGACCGGACTTGCCTCGGTGCTGGCATCCTTTTTCCCGGTTCCGATCGGTCTGACGATTCTGTTCCTGAACATTCCGCTTCTGATTGCCGGGGCGCGGCGATGCGGGAAGCGATTCCTCATTCGCACGCTTATCGGCGTGGCATCGACCTCTCTTGCCATTGATCTTCTGCCGGTCTTTCCCGTCACGCTGAAGGATCCGCTGCTCTGTGCCGTGTTCGGCGGCTTGACAATGGGCGCGGGTGCCGGAATCCTGCTCTCGCGCGGCATTACAACCGGCGGCACCGATCTTGCGGCATGGCTTCTCAAAAGGCGGTTCCCCCGACTGTCAGCGGGCCTTCTGATCATGCTTCTGGATCTTGGCATCATCCTTGGCGCGGCTGTGCTCACCGGCAAGGCGGACGGGATTTTCTATTCGGTTGTCAGCGTTTTTCTGATGGGACGGATGACGGATTGGATGATGGCCGGTGCCAGACGGTCGATTCTTGTGCTTGTTGTGAGCGATAGAGCGGAAGAAATGATGGCTCATCTTTTTCGCGCGACGGGGCGCGGCATCACCCTGCTGGAGGCGCGCGGCGGCTATACCGGCCGTGTGAGGCCGGTGCTGATGTGTGTTCTGCGGCGGCATGAGCTGTATGATTTCAAACGGTGTGCTGCGAAGGTCGATCGCAGAGCCTTCATCACGGTGACGGAGGCCTCCGATGTGCTCGGCGAGGGCTTCGATGAGGATCCCGCGGCGGAAGATCCTGACAGTCCGGGGGAAAACTGAAAAAAGTTCGCCGATCCTCTTGCAAAGCCGGCACAAATCTGATAAAATAAAAAGAGGGAAGCTTTTCAGATTATGACGGATGTTACGGTAAGGACAGGAATATGAATTTTATCAGAAAACTCTGGGCGCCCGATTGTATGCTGAAGCCGGCACAGAAGCAGCAGGAGCATTATCCGGCCGGTGAGATTTACCGGGCCTTTCTCAAGGTAGCATGGCCGGCCATGGTGGAATCGGTTCTGCTGGGACTTGTCAACTTCATCGACTCGATCATGGTCAGCACGCTCGGCTACCGGTCGGTCGCGGCGGTGGGCATCACCGGCCAGCCGCGCATGATCTTTTTTGCGGTCTTCTTCGCCCTCAATGTGGGCGTGACGGCAATCGTCAGCCGCAGACGGGGCGAAAACCGGCGGGAGGATGCCAACCGGTGTCTGACGCAGGCGATCTCGGTCTGCCTGATCTTCGGCGCGATTCTCATCTCGCTCGGCGTGATTTTTGCCAAGCCGCTGCTTATCTTTGTCGGTGCCAAGGCGGACACCATCGCGGAGGCCACCGTCTATTTCCGGATCACGATGATCGGCCTCTTTTTCACCTCGCTGAGCATGACCATCAATGCCGCACAGCGCGGTGCGGGCAATACCCGAATCTCCATGACCACCAACATGACCGCCAACGGCGTGAATGTCATTTTCAATGCCCTGCTGATCAACGGCCTCTTTTTCTTCCCGAAGCTCGGGGTGACGGGCGCGGCGCTGGCCACGATGCTTGGCAACATCACCTCCTTTGTGATGTCGGTCATGTCGGTTTCGCATAAGGATCGCTTCCTCTTCCTGCGTCCCCGGATGCTCTTTCACTTCGATCGGGAGAATATGGGGCTGATTCTGAAAATCTCCAGCTCGGCGGCGGTGGAGCAGGTCTTCATGCGGATCGGCTTCTTCGTCTTTGCGATGATTATCAACAATCTCGGTACTGTGGCGCTGTCCACCCATACCATCTGCATGAACATCATGACGCTCTCCTTCTGCTTCGGCGACGGTCTCGGCGTGGCGGCTTCCTCCATGGTCGGCCAGAATCTGGGCCGCAGACGGCCGGACTATTCGATCGTCTACGGCAAGACCGGTCAGCGGATCGGCGCGCTGATTGCCGTTGCCCTCATGCTGATCTTCATCTTCTGCGGTGGTATGCTGATGGATCTTTTCATGACCGAGGAGGAAAATGTCCCCGAAATTATGGATACCGGTGTGATCCTGCTCCGGATTCTCGCCGTAATCACCCCCGCGCAGGTTTCGCAGGTTATCTTCAGCGGCTGTGTGCGCGGAGCCGGCGATACGAAGTTTTCGGCCATCACCAGTCTGATCACAATCGCGCTTGTGCGGCCGATATTGGCGTTTGTCTTCTGCTATGGGCTAGGGCTTGGTCTGATCGGTGCCTGGTTCAGTATGCTCTTTGATCAGTACGCGCGGCTTGGCCTGATGGCATGGCGCTTTTCCAGCGGCAAGTGGGCCAAAATCAAGGTATAATCATCCGTACAGAAAAAAGGCCGGAAACAGGCGGACCGTCAGGCATATTGGCTTTTGGCTGCTGTCTGCGCCGCTGTTTTCCGGCCTTTTTTTCGATGGCGGAGATCATTCCCGCTTTGCAGGGTACCGGGCGACGTAAGAAATTGAAAAAATATTTGAAAACCCCTTGACAAACCCTTTTGGATAGTGTATAATATAAAAGTCGATTGGAGAGCGATATGTACCCGTAGCTCAGCTGGATAGAGCAACTGCCTTCTAAGCAGTAGGTCGGGGGTTCGAGTCCCTCCGGGTACGCCAATCATCTTGCGTGGATGGTTCCCGGGATGAGCGATACGCTTCCGTCGTCAAGCCACATCATGTGGTGGATGTAGCTCAGTTGGTTAGAGCGCCAGGTTGTGGCCCTGGAGGTCGAGGGTTCGACCCCCTTCATTCACCCCATACGAAAACCGCAGCAAACGCTGCGGTTTTTCTTTTGCCCGGCTCAAAGTCGAATAAATACAAAAGAAGGTGCTGCCATTAAGGCAGCACCTCTTTTGTTTATTACCGGATCACAGCGGCCATTGTCCGCGCGGCCATCTCGGAGATTTTTACCTTGCCGAGGCCGAAAATGGTGGTCTCCAGCGTATCGTTCAGCGGGGCGCTCCATTCGTCCCCGATGGCGGCGGTTCCGAGCATCATGCCGAGAATCGAGCCGACGGTGGCGCCGTTGCAGTCGGTATCGAAGCCGGTCTGCACGGCCATGCAGATGGAGCGGCCGAAATCCTTCTGCCCGCAGAGAAGGCTGGCGGCGACAATCATCGCATTGGAGATGGTATGGCACCAGCCGTGCGCCGTATGCTCATCCCAGGCCTCGTGGATGAAGGCGAAGATTTCCTCTCTCGCACCCGCATCGTACAGGGCGATGACCTGATGAATCGCCTCGTTAAGCCGGGAGTTCTCCGGGATCTGGGCAAGGCCTGCCTCGATGACTGTGCGGATATCGCTTTCAACGGCGGCCGCGGCCAGCATCGCCGATACGAACATTTCGCCGTAGATGCCGTTCTTGATGTGCGAGATCGAAGCATCGCGCCACGCCATTTCGGCGGCACGCTCGGGATTTCCGGGATTGATGTAGCCGAAATAGTCGCCGCGGATCTGGGCGCCGATCCACTCGCGGTAGGGATTCTTGTATATGGCAGAATCCGGCGGATAGAAGCCATTGACGAAATTGCGGAAGGCGGCCCGCTCGGCGGTGCAGTATGCGGTCTTGGGCTGCATACTCATCCAGAAATGCGCCATATCGCGTGGGGTAAAGTCATAGCCATACTGCTCGATCAGCTTCAGTGCGAGAACGGTGTAGTTGGTATCGTCGTCATAGGGCATATACGAAACGGTATCGGCCCAGCAGCGCCCGCGCAGATTGGCGTGGCGTCTTTCGCAGAATTCATCGGTGAAATCGTCCGAGTGGATGTAGCGGTGCATCGGCCAGTTGCCGCTCTCCTTCAGAAGGGGATGGAGGACATTGGTGCGAAGCCCCTCCACCGGCTTGCCGAGCAGACAGCCGCAGATCCGGCCGAGCCAGGCGCCGTGAATCCGGTCGGCCAGCGTATCGTCAGGCGAGCCGAAGCCGGGACGGACATCGGGGCGGAGAAGGCGGATGGTTTCAAGATCCGACGGCTCCCGATAAGGGTAATCCGCGCGCATCGGTGCGTTCAGGACTACGCGGAAGAGAGTATCGGCAATCGCCTCGCGCACCTCGACGGAGGGAAGCTTCGGTACGGCATGAAAAAGCTCCTCATAGGCGGCAAGGTCCTTGCCCTCCTCAACGGATTGTTTGTATTCGGTCAGAATATCGGCGGAATAACGCTCCCAGGCGTGCAGAGATGCGAAGTCCGGCTTGATCGTGTCGGTGAGAGCCAGCGGCTCAGTGCTGTTATTCATGGTGACGGTCCTTTCGCTTTTTTCTTTATTATACCAAATCAGCGGCGGATTTGCAAGAGAAAGATGAAAATAGTCCGACGGATTTCAGTCATTCTCTTGACAAAACTGCCTCGAATCGATATAATTAAGGTAATAACCCGAAAGGAGCACGCATATGAAAAAAACACAGCTGTTATCGGTCTTTCTCTCCCTTCTTATGATGGCTTCGGCCGTATCCTGCGGCGGCGGGTCCGGGCCGTCCGACACATCGGAAAGCACCTCAGCAGGCGGGGATACCACCGCTCTTTCTCCGGATGAGGAGCTGAGCATCATGGAGCAGCGCGCGCTGATTCCCGATGATCTGCCCGACACCGGGTATGAGGGCCGCCAGTTCATGATGTATGTCCATTCCGGCAAGCCGGAGAATTTCGTGCTGGAGGCGGAAACCGGCGATATTGTCGACGATGCCGTCTTCCAGAGAATGCTGCGGATCGAGGAGCGCTTTGGCGTGGAGCTGGTTCCGGAAACCTCCGGTCAGCCGCATACCACCCATACCGGTCTGGTTTCCCAGCTGATTCTGTCGGGCGACGATACCTACGATCTGGTTTCGCTCCATTCGATGAGCGGCTCGGAGCTGTCGCTGGAGGGTGCTTTTGTCAATCTATATGACTTGGAGCATATTCATTTCGACAAGCCCTGGTGGCCGAAATTTGTGATCGATGAGCTCTCCCTGATGGATCAGATCTACGTCTTCTCCTCGCCGCTCACCACCAACATTGTCAGCGGCTCCTGCATCTACTTTTTCAACCGCGATCTGATTGATAATCACAATCTGGAAAATCCCTACGATATCGTCAATGCCGGCGAGTGGACGCTGGACCGCATGACAGAACTGCTCAAAGATACCTACCGTGATCTCAACGGAAACAGCCAGGCTGACATGGATGACCAGTACGGCTTTGCCACCTATATGGGCAATACCTACTATTCCACCGCCTCGGCCGGCGTGGAGATTCTGAAAAAGAGCGCCGACGATCTGGAGCTGGTTGTCAACAACGAGAGAACCATTAAATTCATTGAAAAGAACTATGCGCTGTTCACCTCTCCGGATTCGCATATCACGCAGAACTGGACATCGGAAGAATCCAATCAGCTTTTCCTCGGCGGACAGGCGCTGTTCGTAAGCGGTTCGCTCGGTGATGCCGCCACCACCTGGCGGGACAGCGATATCAACTTCGGTATGGTGCCCATGCCCAAGCTCGATGAGGCGCAGGAGGATTACATCACGATGTCCGGCCGCGAGCTGTATGCTATCCCGTCAACGGCCAAGGATCCGTCCTTTGCCGGTCTGATGGTCGAGGCGCTGACCGCCGAGGGCTACAAGACCGTCCTCCCGACCTATTACGAATACGCGCTCAAGCATAAGTTCGTCCGCGATGAGGAGCATTATGAAGAGGCGCTGGCGGCGGTTGACCGGATTGAGCAGTCGCTGACGCTGACCTTCTGGTATATGTACGGCGGCTCCGATCCCAAGCTGTATGTCAACATGGCAAACCAGCTTTTACTGCAGGATTCCACCGATTTCGCATCCTATTATGCTTCCACCGAAGCCGGAGCAAGGGCGCAGATTAAAAAGGTCCTTGATTTCTTTGGAAAGAACGGCTGACAAGTAAAAAATCCCGCTCGGATGAGCGGGATTTTTTCTTTCGCACGGATTACGAATTGTGGTTGTTGATAGCGTTGAGCGCCGCTTCCATAGCGGACTTGGTGGCCGCTACCAGAGAAGCGGTTTCGCTGTCGCCGTTGCGGAGCGTGGAGGCAAGCGAAGTATAGAAGCCGGTGGTATCCAGCGAGAAGATGGAGGAGTAGTTCGGAACAGCCGATTCAACGAGGATATCCAGCATTTCGATGGACTCGTCATCGCGGAGATTCTTCTGCTCCAGCGTGGTTTCGGTGAAGGTTTCCCATACATCGCGCTTGAAGATGTAGTTCAGCGCATCGGCAAGCTCGGCGGACTTTTTGGTGTTGACAACCGTGGTCGGGATGGATACACCGGAAACCGGATAGGCCTGCGTGCTGTAGTAACGGTCCTGATTTTCATCGTACTTGGGGTACGGAACCAGGCCGAAGTTGAATTCCTTGGCACGCAGACGGCCGGTCTTGGCAACCTCGGTCTGACCGAACATTGCGCGCTCGTTCTCAAAGATACCGACATAGGAGTCGGGCAGATCGTCGCCGCTGTAATGGGCAAGGACGACACATCCGTCATCCTGATTGAAGAGGGAGGCGATCTTTTCGCAGACATTGTAGAAGCGCTCGCTGCCGAGAGTCAGGACCAGCTCATTGTTTTCGAGCTTCACCGCGGTTTCACCGAGCTGGGTCAGAAAGTTGCCGGTATTGTTTGGCAGAACCAGACCCCATGTGCACTCGCCGCCATCCTTCCAGACGAAGGATTCATCGCCGTTCAGATTGGCGCCGGACTTGAGATAGCTCATGAAGAGATCCATCGTCCACTTGCCATCCTTGACGGCCTGATAGGGAAGCTCGAGGTTCAGAGCATCCATCATGGAACGGTTGAACATGAGAGCACCGATGGAGTCGATCAAGGTCAGGTGCGCGTAGCCCTGTGCCATATACCGTGAGCCGTTGATGATAAGAGCATTGTTGTAGGCAATGTTCCAGTAATCGTTTTCAAACTGGAAGCCGTCGATTTCCAGCAGATTCTGCATATAGTTCTGCGATGCGAAGGTCCAGTAATCGCGCTGATTCATGTAGGCGATGTCGAAGATATCCTCCGCAGCCAGAATGAACTGCTGGAAATAATCCTGGAAGGTATCCTGCAGGTGGACATTGGTTTCGACCAGATCGACGCCGGTAGCCTCTTCGAAGGCCTGAACGGCATTGAACTGTGCATCGTTCAGCGATTCGCCGTTGGTCTCGTCGGGGGCGATTTTGGCGTGCATACTGAAAATGTCCTCGATGTTGAGGATCGTGAAGGTCTGGCCTTCATAGTCGGTGGGGAATACATACTCGGGCTCGGCGGGCGTGGTGTCGGTGCCGGAGGTCTGGGGAGGCGCGGAGGTGTCATCGCCGGAAGCGGTGCCGCCGCAGGCTGTCATGCTGATGAGCATCAGAGCAGCCAGAAGAAAGGCGGGGATTCTGCGTTTCATACGGATTCTCCTTTTTAGATGAATAATAATGTCGCCGCCGCCGTAAAACCGGCGGCAGCTTACTTTGATTATACCATGTGTCCGTATATTTGTCAAGTCAAACCGAAAAAATTTCGGTCCAAACAGAAAAACTTCCGGCAGAATCCTGCCGGAAGTTTATTATGACAGCGGTCGGTTACCGGCTGCTGTCGTTGACAGCATCTACGGCGGCCTGGAGAGCCGGCTTCAGCGAATCAACAACTGAGGCAACCGAACTGTCTCCGGCACGAAGCTTATCGGCAATCTGTGTCTTGAAGCCGGTGCTGTTCAGACCGAAGAGTGTGATGTAGTCCGGCTTGGCGGATTCGACCAGAATATCCAGCATTTCGATGGATTCATCATCGCGCAGGTTCTTCTGCTCCAGCGTGGTTTCGGTGAAGACCGGCCATACATCCCGTTTCCAGATGTAGTTCAGCGCATCGGACAGGGCGGCCGATTTTTCGGGCTGGCTGGCGGTGATCGGAATGGATACGCCGGAAGCGGGATAGGACTGCGATGCGCAGTAGCCTTCCTGCGTTTCGTCATACTTGGGCATGGGGACAAATCCGAAGCTGTAATCCTTGTCGCGAAGACGGCCGGCCTTGGCGATTTCGGACTGACCGAACAGGGCGCGCTCGTTTTCGAAGATGCCGATATAGGAATTGGGGGTATCGTCGGAAGGCGTACGTTGTGCAATATAGATGCAGCCTTCATCCATTCCAAAGAAGGAGGCGATCTTCTCACAGCAGTTGAAGAAGCGTTCGGTGCCGACGGACAGAACGATCTGACCGTCCTCCTGCTTTACAATGTTTTCGTCCATCTGGTCAAGAAAATATCCGGCATGCCACGGGACAACCAGTCCCCAGGTGCATTCGCCGTCTTCTGTCCAGGTGAAGGATTCGTCACCGTTCAGATTGGCGGCGGCTTTCATATAAGTGCCTAAAAGGTCGAGAGTCCATTTGCCCTCCCGCACAGCCTGATAGGGAAGCTCAAGATTGTATTTTTCCATCATCGAGCGGTTGAAGATGTAGGCACCGATGCCATCCAGAACGGAAAGGTGGGCATATCCCTGCGCCATATACAGCGAATCGCCGATGGTAAGCGCATCGTTGAAACGGCGGTTCCAGTAATCGCTGTCAAATCGGAAGCCGTCGATGTCAAGAAGATTCTGCAGATATCCCTCGGAGGCATAGAGCCAGTAATCGCGCTGATTCATGAAGACCATGTCATAGTTGTCTTCCTGTGCGAGGATGAAGGATTGGAAATGCTCACGGAATCCGGGCGAAGGATTGGATTCAAGCTGGACGTTTGTTTCGATAAGGTCCACACCGGTGGCTTCCTCAAAAGCGATCATGGCATTGTACTGCGCATCGTTGAGGGATTCACCGTCATTTTCCTCGGGAGCGAGCTTGCAGTGATAGCTGTAAATATCCTCAATATTGAGGACAGTAAAGGTTTGCCCTTCGTATCCTGTGGGAAAGCTGTATTCGTGTGCAGGGTCTGCGGGGGGAGTACTGTCGTTGCCGGAGGTGTCGTCGCCTGAAGCGGTGCCGCCGCAGGCTGTCATGCTGATGAGCATCAGAGCAGCCAGAAGGAAGGCGATTCTGCGTTTCATACGGATTCTCCTTTTGGATGAATGATAATATTGCCGCCGCCGAAAAACCGGCGGCGGCTTGCTTCGATTATACCATTTGTCCGTATATTTGTCAAGTCAAACCGAAAAGATTTCGGTCCAAACAACAAAACTACCGGCAGAATTCTGCCGGTAGTTTTGCACGGTTTTACTGTTTTGCCGCCAGCTCGACCTGCAGGCGCTCGTGACCGGGAAAACGGGGCATGACGAACAGCGCGCCGACCATCTTGTCGGAGCCTTCGCCGACGGCCCAGCGGTCATCAATTTCCAGCAGGGTGCCGATCCTGGAGCCGGCCTTCACATAATCGGGCAGCGGGATGCGGACCTCGATGGTGTAGTTCTGGCCTTCCTTGTCGATGGATGCGCCCCAATCCTCATCGGGAATGTCGCGGTATTCACCGGAGGAGGAATGATTGTCGCCCCAGATGTGGACGTCCATAACCGCGCGGATGCCGTGGGCATCGCCGTGGATCGCCATGCAGTCCTCGTCGGAGAACCACAGATAGATCTCGGCACCGTCATCGTTCCAGGGCCATTTTTCGTTCATGCGCCAATCCTCGCCGCGCGAGCAGATGGTTTCATCGTGGATGACCGCACAGTAGTAGAGATAGTCATCGTCCCACAGATAGTAGCATTTGCCCTCGGTGTTGGGCATATACTGCTTGGCGGCATCGTTGCCGGCGGCGGAGTAGTTCATGTTCTTCATCGGTTCTTCGGCAAAGCAGAAGCTGTCAAGATAAACATCGTCCAGCTTGCCGTCGATTGTCGGGGTGCCGAAATGGATCACGGTGTTGTCAAGCTCCTTGACAGGTTCGGTGGTGTCGGCTTCATCGGCGGGGGTGGTGGCGGCATCATCGCCGGAGGTGTCGGCCGAGGTATCGTCGGCAGGTGCACCGCCGCAGGATACCAGCGCGAGCAGGCCGGCCAGAAGCAGAGCCAGAATGGATTTTTTCATCGGTACGTTGCTCCTTTGCAAGAAAAATATGGACTGCAGGGTATTGCTGAGAACACTATAGCATATATTTATTACTAAAGTATGAATGAAACGGCATCTGTCGAAAAAAATCCGAAAACTCTTGCATCGCCTGAAGAATTGTGCTATAATGGAAGCAAACAGGGCGGCTCTGCCGCCCCGGCGATGAATATGTGAAGGAGAATTGTCATGTCTGTCATCCGTGATCTTCTGAAAGCACGCTGTCTGCCTCCGCTCGGCTTCGGCGGCATCGACCCGTCTGCCCGCCGAGAGGAGCTTCTGCAGATCCTTGCGGACAATATCTACGGCCGCACCCCCGATTTCGTTTCCGAGGTGTCGGCAAAGGAAACCTTTTCGCTCATGAAAACCTTCGGCGGCAAGGCGGCGTTCATCCGTTATGAGCTGACCGTCACCACACCGGGCGGCGATTTCAGCTTCCCGCTTTATCTGACCTATCCCCTCAAAAAGGAGAAGGTGCCGCTGATTGTCAACATCAGCTTTCTTATGGACCGCCCGTCGGGCACCGTGCCTGCGGAGGAGATTGTCGAGCGCGGCGTTGCGCTGGCCCGCTTCTGCTACATGGATGTGACGGCCGATACCGATGACGGCTTTTCGAGCGGTCTTGCGCCCTTATTCCCCCGCGAGGCTGACGGTCCTCACGCCTGGGGCAAGATCGGTATGTGGGCCTGGGCGGCCAGCCGGGCGCTGGATTTCCTTCTGACGCTGAATCTTTTCGATACGGCGCGGATCGGTGTCCTCGGCCATTCGCGGCTGGGCAAGACCGCCCTCTGGTGCGGCGCGCAGGATTCCCGCTTCACCCATGTTTTCTCGAATAATGCCGGATGCTCGGGCGATGCGATCACGCGCGGCAAGGTCGGCGAGCAGATCGAGCGGATCTACCGCGTTTTCCCCCATTGGTTCTGCGAGCGCTACAACGATTACAGCGGCGACGGCATTGAGAATATGCCCTTCGATCAGCACAGCCTGCTGGCGGCCATCGCGCCCCGCAAGGTGGCGGTCGGTGCCTCGGAGCTGGATGAATGGGCCGATCCCGTCAGCGAATATCTCTGCTGCTTTGCAGCGGCCGATGCCTGGGAATCCCGAGGATTCCGCGGCTTTATCGCGCCCGAGGACCGTCTGCCATCAAACGGCGATTGCTTCGATGAGGGCAATGTGGCCTTCCATCAGCGTGCGGGCGAGCATTGGCTGGGCCGCGAGGACTGGAACGCCTACATTGATTTCCTGCTGAAATGAATCCTTATTCTCGTCGATCTGCACAAAATGAAGCATCGAATTTGTGCAGATCGACGAAAGCAAGCGATGCGCCCGAAAATCGTCGTTATGCACAAAAAGCACCGTTCGGTTTTGTACAATATGCCGAACGGCGTTTTTTTATTCCGGACATCATTTTCGCTCGGGAAGCTGCATATAGATAGTCCAGAACGGGCGGGTCTGTCCCGGAATTTTATGGGAGTGAGCGGCATGATACTTGATAACGAGGAGCGCCCGCGTGTGCTGGCACGCTGGCTGATTGAGCGAAAAAGCACGGTGCGAAGCACCGCAAAGGCATTCGGAATCAGCAAATCCACCGTACATAAGGATGTGACAAGTCGGCTGAAGCGGATGGATCCGGCTTTGTATGATCAGGTGCGCACCATTCTGGGGATCAATAAATCCGAGCGCCACCTGCGCGGCGGTCATGCAACAAAGCTCAAATATCAATCGGCAAAATCACCAAAAATGTGAAGCCGATTTGTGCAGATAGCACAGAGAAAAGAGGCCGCTTTGCGCCCCTTTTTTTCTTCAATTCCGGCTGGGGGCTTTACAGAAACGAAATTCTGCGGTATAATAAATATGTAGATAAACAAGAACCGACAGAGGCAGGTATTCCCTTGAAGCTCACAGCATTGAAACAGTATTACGGTTTCAGCTCCTTCCGCCCCGGACAGGAGCCGATCATCGATGCCATTTCAGACGGCCGCGATGTGCTGGCCGTCATGCCGACGGGCGCGGGAAAATCTGTCTGCTATCAGATTCCCGCCGTGCTGTCGGAGGGAATCACGCTGGTCATCTCGCCGCTGATCTCGCTGATGAAGGACCAGGTCGGCGCACTCAACCAGAACGGCATCCGTGCCGCCTATCTCAACAGCTCGCTGACACCCCGTCAGTTTTCGCTGGCGCTGGCCAATGCCAGAGCCGGCGTATACAAGATTATCTATGTGGCGCCGGAGCGTCTGCTGACCGACAGCTTTCTTGAATTTGCCGTCAGCGCCCGGATTTCGCTGGTGGCGGTGGATGAAGCCCACTGCGTATCCCAATGGGGCCACGATTTCCGGAGAAGCTACACGCATATCGGCGAATTTGTGGATGCTCTGCCGCGCCGACCGGTGCTGGCCGCCTTCACGGCGACCGCGACCGAGCAGGTCAAAAACGATGTCCGCCAGCTTCTGGGGCTTCGCACACCCTTTGAAATCAGCACCGGCTTTGACCGGCCCAATCTGACCTTTTCGGTGATTCAGACCCAACACGATGCCTCCGTGCCCAGGCGGGGAAGCAGCCTGAAGCGCCGCATCACCTACATCCGCGAATACCTCGACCGCAATCCGGGAAAATCCGGCATCATTTACGCGATGACGCGAAAGAATGTGGAGGAGGTCTGGCGGGAGCTTCACGAGGCCGGCTATCCGGTATCCATGTACCACGGCGGCATGGAGGATGCGGCACGCGCCGAGAATCAGGAGGCCTTCATCCGGGACGTGAAACCGATCATGGTCGCCACCAATGCCTTCGGTATGGGCATCGACAAGCCGGATGTTGCTTTTATTCTGCATTTCAATATGCCGCTTTCGATGGAGGCCTATTATCAGGAGGCCGGCCGCGCCGGACGGGACGGAAGCGAAGCCGAGTGTATTCTTCTGTATACCCCCGCGGATATTCGGACGGCGCAGTTCCTGATCGATCATCAGCTGGAAGATGCCGATGAGGATGAAATTCCGATCGCCGAGCGTGAGGATCACCGCCGCCGTGAGATGGACCGTCTGCAGAAAATGATCCGCTACTGCGAGTGTACCGACTGCCTGCGCGCCTATATCCTCCGCTATTTCGGCGAGGAGCCGGGGAGGGATTCCTGCGGCAAATGCTCCTCCTGCCTTGGCAGCTTTGAGGAGCGGGATGTGTCGGGGCTTGTTCTGGCTGTCGCTTCGGCGGTGAAGGTAACCGGCCAGCGCTTCGGAATCGGCTTTATCGTGGATTTCCTGCGCGGCGATGACAGCGAGCGGATGCTGCGCGGTTCCTATAGTGAGCTGCCGGGATTCGGACAGCTCTCCGGCGAATCGGCGGCTGTGATCCGCGATGTGATCGCCCGGATGCTGGAGGCCGGATGGCTGGTGCGGAGCGAGGGCGAATATCCGGTGCTCTCCCTTTCGCCGACCTTGCCTGCGATGCTGAAGAGCGGACAGAAGCTTTCCATGAAATTCCGGCAGAAAGCCGTACCGCCCCGCCAAAAGACCGTCCGCGACCGGGAATTCGGCGGCGCGGACCGGGATCTGTACGAGCGCCTGCGTGTCTATCGGAAGACGGCCGCGGATCGGCTCGGCGTACCGCCTTATGTGATTTTTACCGATTCGACCCTGCGCGAGATTGTCCTCAAGCGCCCGTTGAGCATGGAGGAGCTGATGGATGTGCGCGGCATCGGAAGCGAGCGCGCCCAGAAATACGGCCGCACAGTAATCGCCCTTGTACGCGATGCAAAAGCCTGAAGCCCCCGAATTTTTCGCCGGGCGATAAATCGACATCATAATCCTGCCCATCTGTGTTATAATGATAAGGACTGAAAATGCTTGCAAAGGAAGGATTGTTCAAATGAAAGCAAAAAAACAGACAATCGGTGAAGGCCCGAACGATCAGGCGGCATATTTCTTCCATCAGGGAACCAATCTGCGTGCGTATGATTATCTCGGCTGCCACAGCAAAAAGGAGGGTGACGCGTATGTCTATACCTTCCGCACTTGGGCGCCGAATGCCGGGAGTGTGGCCGTTGCGGGCGATTTCAATAACTGGAATCCCGCCGATGAGATGGTGCGCGTGAGCGACATGGGCGTGTGGGAATATACCCTGCGCTCCCCCCATCCGCTTCACGGCGCCCATTACAAATACCGCATTACCTCCGCATCCGGTGTCCGCTTAAAGGCGGATCCGTATGCCTTCTGGTCCCAGACCCTGAAGGAAACCGCTTCCCGCATCTGGGATGCCCAGCCGTTTCGCTGGACGGATTCCCTCTGGCTTGCGCACCGGATGCAGACCGTCGCCGGCAAGGGTTCCCGCGCGAAGCGGAAGGAATTCTTCTCGGCACCGCTGAACATTTACGAGGTGCACCTCGGCTCGTGGAAGACACGGGACGGCAAGAGTACGGCGGACGGTGCCCATTATCTGAATTACCGCGAGATCGCCGATGAACTCGGCCCGTATGTCCGGCAGATGGGCTACACCCACGTTGAGCTTCTGCCGATCATGGAGCACCCGTTTGACGGATCGTGGGGCTATCAGGTCTGCGGCTGGTATGCGCCGACCGCACGCTTCGGAACGCCGGACGATTTCCGGTATTTCGTCAATAAGATGCATGAGCTTGGAATCGGCGTGATCCTTGATTGGGTTCCCGCGCATTTTCCCAAGGACGAGCACGGCCTGTACGAATTCGACGGCGGGCCGCTGTACGAATATCAGGGCCGCGACCGGATGGAGCATGAGGTCTGGGGAACCCGCTTCTTCGATGTGGCCCGCAATGAGGTGGAATGCTTCCTCATCTCCAACGCGCTCTACTGGCTGCGGGAATTCCATGCGGACGGCCTGCGGGTGGATGCGGTGGCATCCATGCTCTATCTCGATTTCGACCGCCGCCCCGGCGAGTGGATCCCCAACGAGCAGGGCGACAACCGGAATCTGGAGGCGATTGCCTTCTTCCGGAAGCTGAACACCTGCCTCTTTGCCGAATTCCCGGATGTACTGATGATCGCCGAAGAATCCAGCGATTGGCCGATGATCACAAAGCCGGTGCATGAGGGCGGACTCGGCTTCAATTTCAAGTGGAACATGGGCTGGGCCAATGACACCTATGAATATATGCAGACGGATCCGATCTTCCGGCGGGGTATTCACGAGCGGCTGACCTTCCCGATGATGTATTCGCTGAAGGAGAATTATATCCTCCCCGTATCCCACGATGAGGTGGTTCACGGCAAGCTCTCTCTGCTTGACAAGATGCACGGCGATTATGAGCAGAAATTCGCCTCGACCCGGCTGTTTATGGCCTATCAGATGACCCATCCGGGCAAGAAGCTGACCTTCATGGGCTGCGAATACGGCCCGTTCCGGGAATGGGATTATGAAAATCAGCTGGAATGGTTCATGCTGGACTACGATAAGCACGCCCGGCTGCAGCGCTATACGGCCGAATTGAACCGCTTCTATCTGGAGCGGCGCGAATTGTGGGATCTGGACTTTTCGTGGGACGGCTTTGAGTGGATCGAGCCCGATGACCGCGACCGGAATCTCATCGTTTTCCGCCGCCGTGACCGGCGTGGAGCCGAGCTGATCGCCGCGCTGAATTTCTCGCCCGTCACGCGGGAGAATGTCCGGATCACCGGTCTGACCCGCGCCCGGTATACGGAGGTCTTCAACAGCGACCGGGAGGAATTCGGCGGGAGCGGGATTATCAATGAAGGCCCGCTTATCACCCATCCGGATCCCGATAAAACGGACAAGCCCGTGCGCTTTCTGCAGCTGACCGTTCCCGGACTTTCGGCAGTAATTTTAAGACCGGTTTCCCCTCTGGCGGCCAGGCGTGCGCCGGAGATCTGAACATTGTTAACCATGCGCGATTCCCATAAAAATTCTAACATTCGGAGGTAACAAACGGTATGTACACGAAAAAAGAATGCGTTGCGATGCTGCTGGCCGGCGGACAGGGCAGCCGCCTCTATACGCTCACCGAGAAAACCGCGAAGCCTGCGGTTCCCTTCGGTGCCAAGTACCGCATTATTGACTTCACTCTGTCCAACTGTGTGAATTCCGGCATTGATACGGTCGGCGTGCTGACCCAGTATCAGCCGCTTGTGCTCAATGAGTACATCGGCAACGGTCAGCCCTGGGATCTGGACCGTATGAACGGCGGCGTGATGGTTCTTCCGCCCTATCAGGGCTCCAAATCCGCCGACTGGTACAAGGGCACCGCCAATGCCATCTACCAGAATCTGAACTTCATCGAGCGCTACGATCCCGATTATGTGCTGGTGCTTTCGGGCGACCACATCTACAAGATGGATTACAGCGCGATGCTGGATTACCACAAGAAGATGAACGCGGCCGCCACCATCGCCGTTATCGATGTGCCGATTGAGCAGGCCAGCCGCTTCGGCATCATGAACACCGATGAAAACGGCCGGATCGAGGAGTTCGAGGAGAAGCCGGCCAACCCAAGGAGCACAAAGGCTTCGATGGGTATCTATATCTTCAACCGCAAGCTTCTGTCCAAATATCTGATCGAGGATGAGGCCAATCCCGATTCCTCCAAGGATTTTGGTAAGAATATCATCCCCACGATGCTTGCAAGCGGCGAGCCGATGTATGCCTATCAGTTCAGCGGATACTGGAAGGATGTCGGAACGATCCAGAGCCTGTGGGAGGCCAACATGGATCTGCTCGGCGACGATCCCGTCTTCAATCTCTATGATAACGACTGGAAGATCTACTCCCGCAGCGAGCCGCTTCCGCCGCACTATACCGGAAGCGATGCCAGGGTGGAGAATTCCATCATCACCGAGGGCTGTGAGATTCACGGCACGGTCATCAATTCGGTCCTGTTCGGCAATGTTACGGTAGCACGCGGCGCCCTGATCAGCAATTCGATCGTCATGGGCGGTACGGTAGTCCGCGAGGGTGCGGCCATCAGCTATTCGATTGTGGACGGCGACACCATTGTCGGTGCGGGTTCGCAGATCGGAGAACAGGCCGAAAGCGGCAAGGGCATCACGCTGGTCGGCAGTGAATTGAAGATTCCGGCCGGAACGATGATCCCCGCCGGCGCGATGATCAACGCACAGGCGCTGGAAGACCTCATCAGAGAGAGAAAGGATCGGTAAGAAGCTATGTCAGTACAGGGAATTATCTTCACGAATCTTCACGATAAGAATGTGCCGGAGCTGACACGCCTGCGCACGATGGCATCGGTCCCCTACGCCTGCCGCTACCGCCTGATTGACTTCGCGCTCTCCAATATGGTCAACTCGGGCATCCAGTCGGTCAACGTCATCACCCACTACAATTATCAGTCGCTGATGGACCATCTCGGCTCCGGCAAGGACTGGGATCTGGCCCGGCGCAAGGGCGGCATCAAGCTCCTGCCGCCGTACATGACCGCCTATGCCAACAGCCAGAATGCGCTGTACAATTCGCGCATGGAGGCGATGAAGAGTGTCAACTATTCGCTCAGCCGCTTTACCTCCGATTATGTCGTTCTCTCCGACTGTGATGTGATCTGCAATATCAATCTCAACGATATGATTGATGACCACATCAAGAACGGTGCGGATATCACGATGGCTGTCAAGCGGGTGCTTCTCAGCCGCGAGGCCGCCATGCGCAATGTTATCATCGATTCCGATGACGGCCGCATCACCGATGTCAATGCCTATCCGACCAACGTGACCGGCTATCGGGATATCAGCCTGAATATCTGGGTCATCAACCGCGAATATCTGCAGAGTGTGGTGCTGGACGGCATTGCCCACGGCTACACCAGCTTCAGCCGCGATGTGCTCTCCCGCAATGCGTCCCGCCGCAATTATCGGGTCTACCGCTACGAGGGCTACTTTGCCAACATCAGCTCGATGGAGGATTATTATCACCATTCGATGGAGCTGCTCGGCGATCCCACCATCCGCCGCATGATCTTCAATGTGAAGAATCGCCCGATCTACACCAAGATCCGCAATTCCGTCCCGACCAAGTACAGCGCATCCTCCGTTGTGAAAAATTCGCTGATCGCAGACGGCTGCGTGATCGACGGAACGGTGGAAAATTCCATCCTTTTCCGCGGCGTCAAGGTCGGAAAGGGAACCGTAGTAAAGAATTCCATCCTGTTCCAGGATACGGTCACCGGCGAGAATGCCTTCCTCAACTGCGTGATCTCGGATAAGAACGTTGTCATACGCGACGGCCGGATGCTGTCGGGTCATGAAACGCTGCCCTTCTTTATCGAAAAAGGCAAGATGATATAAACCAAACCAAAAAGGAGAACGGATATGAAAAAAATTCTCTTTGTCGGATCGGAAGCGCTTCCTTTTGCCGCCACCGGCGGACTTGGCGATGTGCTCGGCTCCCTGCCGGCCGCACTCCGCCGCGCCGATGCGGATACGGATGTCCGCGTGGTACTCCCGATGTATCAGGTGATCGCGGAAAAGTACAAGAAAGACATGACGCTCTGCACCGAATTCACCGTCAGTCTCTCCTGGCGGCGGCAGTACTGCGGCGTATGGCAGTACAGGCTTGGTGATGTGATCTACTATTTCATCGATAACGAATACTATTTCAAGCGCAGCTCCCTCTACGGAAGCTTCGATGACGGTGAGCGGTATGCCTTCTTCTGCAAGGCGGTCATGGAAATGATGCCCCTCATCGGCTTCATGCCGGATGTGCTCCACTGCCATGACTGGCAGTCGGCCCTCTGCGTGATTTATCTCAAGCGCAAATACTGCTATCTGGAAGCCTATTCGCAGATGAAGGTGGTCTATACCATCCACAACATCGACTATCAGGGCATCTACAATTTCGATATCCTCGGCGATATCTTCTGCCTGGATTCCTGGGACCGCTATGTGGTCGAATACGACGGCTGCATCAATCTGACCAAGGGCGCGATTGTCTGCTGCGACAAGCTTACCACCGTCAGCCCCGGCTATGCAAGGGAGATTCAGACTGAATTTTATTCCAGCGGCCTCTATCACATCCTGCGGATGTACAAGGACAAAATCACCGGCATCATCAACGGAATCGATACCGATTATTACAATCCCGCCGCCGATGACGGCGAGGCTCTTCCCTTCGATATCACCTGCCCGGAGCGCAAGGCCCTCAATAAGGCGGCTCTGCAGGAAACCTTCGGCCTTCCCGTCAGAGAGGACGTGCCTGTGATTGCGATGATCTCGCGGCTGGCCTCCCACAAGGGCTTCGATCTTGTCCGCCGTGTGGCCGACGAGATTCTGGCCGAGGATGTTCAGCTGGTGGTGCTGGGAACCGGCGAGGTGGAGCTGGAGGATTTCTTCGCCGATCTTGCGGAGCGATACCCCGAAAAATGCGGGGTCAAGCTGGCCTTCAACAAGGCGCTGGCCCGTCGGATCTACGCATCGGCGGATCTCTTCCTGAAGCCCTCCAAGTCCGAGCCCTGCGGCCTGGCCCAGATGATTGCCAGCCGGTACGGAACCGTGCCGATCGTCCGCGAAACCGGCGGTCTTGCCGATACCATCAAGCCCTTCAATCCCGAAACGGGCGAGGGCAACGGCATAACCTTTGTTACCTACAATGCCCATGATATGCTGGATGCCATCCGCCGCGCGCTGGCCATCTACAGCGATTCGGGCAAATGGACGGCGCTCACCGAGCGTGCGATGTCGATGGATTTCTCCTGGAATGCATCGGCAAAGACTTACCTTGCCATGTATGAAGAATTATAATCAGAATAAGGAAAGAATACCGAATGAATACTGGATTTACCAAAGCACAGATCAAAGACGCCATTACCGCCAAGCTGGCCCGCTACTACGGTGCGGAGCCGGAGGAAGCCACCGAGGAGCAGATTTATAAATCGGTCATCCTCTCTGTCAAGGATATTCTCACGCAGAAGCGGAGCGATTTCAAGGCCGATACCAAGAAGCAGAGAGGAAAGAAGATCTACTATCTCTGCATGGAATTTCTCATTGGCCGCTCGCTGAAGAACAATCTCCGCAACCTCGGTCTTGCCGGCCTGTACGGCGAGGCACTCGCGGAGCTCGGCTTCTCGCTGGAGGATATCTATCAGGCTGAGCCGGATCCGGGCCTCGGAAACGGCGGTCTGGGACGGCTTGCCGCCTGCTTCATGGACTCGCTGACCTCGCTGGATTACCCGGCGACCGGCTTCTCCATTCTCTACGAATATGGCCTTTTCAAGCAGAGAATCATCGACGGCGATCAGGTGGAGCTTCCCGACAACTGGATGCCGGGCGGCGATGTCTGGCTCGTTCCGCGCCATGACAAGGCCTTCTCGGTCAAGCTTGGCGGTCAGATCACCGAAACGTGGGTAAATGGCCGCTGCGACATCCGCCATGAGAATTACGACGAGGTACAGGCCGTTCCGTACGATATGATGATCTCCGGCGCCGATTCCAAGGCGGTGAATATCCTCCGTCTGTGGAAGGCCTGCGATGTATCCAGCTTCAACATGAGCCTCTTCTCGCAGGGCGAATATGTCAAGGCCCTGCGCGAGGATACGAATGCCCAGATCATCAACAAGGTGCTCTATCCGGCCGACAATCACATCGAGGGCAAATTCCTGCGCCTGACTCAGCAGTATTTCCTCGTATCGGCATCGCTGCAGAACATCATCGCCGATCATCTGACCACCTACGGCTCGCTGACCAATTTCGCCGAAAAGGCAGCCATTCACATCAACGATACCCATCCGGCGATGGTCATTCCCGAACTGATGCGGATCCTGATCGACACCTATTCCTACAGCTGGGAGGACGCCTGGAGGCTGGTTACCTCAACGGTTTCCTACACCAACCATACAGTCATGCCCGAGGCGCTGGAAACCTGGAACGAGGAGCTCTTCAAAATGAAGCTTCCCCGGATTTATGCGATCATCAACGAGATCAACCGCCGCTTCTGCGCCGAGCTGTGGACGGCTTATCCGGGCGACTGGGATCGGATTTCGCGGATGTCGATTCTCGGCTACAACCAGATCCGCATGGCCAATCTGTCGGTTGTCGGCTCGCATACCGTCAACGGCGTATCAAAGCTTCATTCCGAGATCCTCAAAAAGACGATCTTCCACGATTTCTACAAGCACACGCCGACAAAATTCACCAACGTCACCAACGGCATTGCGCACCGGCGCTGGCTCTGCTATTCCAATCCCCAGCTGAGCGCTCTTCTGGATGAATGCATCGGTGACGGCTGGCACAAGAATCCCGAGCGGCTGTCCGATTTCATGAAGTTTGCCGATGATGCTTCGGTGCTTGAACAGATCGAGAAGATCAAGAGGGCCAACAAGGCCAATTTTGCGATCTATGCCGAGCAGAAAACCGGTGTAAAGCTGGATCCCGATTCGGTCTTCGATGTGCAGATCAAGCGAATGCACGAATACAAGCGGCAGCTGCTGAATGCGCTCCGGATCATCAGCCTGTATGTCCAGCTCAAGGAAAATCCCGAGCTTGACATCACGCCGCAGACCTTCATCTTCGGCGCCAAGGCCGCCCCCGGTTATTATATGGCCAAGAATATCATCAAGCTGATCTCCTTTGTCAGCGCAGATATCGAGAGAAATCCGAAGCTGCGCGAGAAGCTTCGCGTGATCTTCATGGAGGACTACAATGTCAGCCTTGCCGAGGTGCTGATTCCCGCGGCGGATATCAGCGAGCAGATTTCGCTGGCCGGCAAGGAAGCCAGCGGCACCGGCTGTATGAAGCTGATGATCAACGGCGCGCTGACCATCGGTACCCTGGACGGTGCCAATGTGGAAATGCTGGCCGCTACCGGCAGCGACATCATGTCCATCTTCGCTCTGACCCGCCCCGCCGTGGACGCCCTCTGGATGCGCGGCTACCGTGCCATGGACTACTATGCCGCCAATCCCCGTCTGCGCCGGGTGATCGACCATCTGAACACCGGCTTCAACGGCGAATCCTTCTCGGATATCGTTTCCTATCTGCTTTCGGGCAGCGGCGTGGCCGATCCTTATA
>JAZNKS010000059.1:0-9150 GCA_045578725.1 Candidatus Flemingiibacterium sp. | reverse complement strand
GATCGTACCTTAATATGATACGGCTCGAGAGGGTTTCGTATGACCCGATGTGCGGCTGGCTCGATGAGCCCGGGCTGTACTTTTTTATAAAGGAGATAGCGTTTTTCGGGAGCTGTGAGGCGGCGCTTTCATATGACACCTCGGGGGCGGCGGTGATACGATTCGGCTCACGGGAGGAGGCGCAGGAGAACGCTTCGCTTGACCGGGATGTGCCGTCGGGACTTTTCGGCAGCTTTGAGCTTGACGAAGACGAGGGGGCGGCAAGGCTTAATGTGTCGCGCTCCGAGGGATACTACGCCGATTACGGCAGCCGCCTCAAGTTCTCGCTTAGGCTGAAGAATGAGAGACTCATCTCGGGCGGCAGACATTATATGACAGTCACCTACAAGACCAACATAAAGCAGAAGATCGGACTTTATATGAGTAATTTCTGGGAGGATAACATCTGCCTGTGTCCTGATGTGTCCGTGTCGGGGACAGAGTATGTGCGCACTCCTGCCGTCAGCATCAACTGCGGCAAAGGACGTATGCAGAACTTTTACGAGCGTCTTATACATACGGCGAACCAGCATACCGCCACAAACAACAATCTCCTGTACGTTACCCCCGAAAGAGAAACGGGAAGGCGTATGCACAGCGATTACGAGATAGTCAGAGTGAAAAAAGGCACAGCGGATATCACCGTGAGCGCGATGCCGGACCGTTATTTTCTCGGAGAGGGCGATGTTTACATAAAGCGGACAAACATTGCGGGGTACAATCTTCACTGTCCCGATGTAAAAAGCGAGATCGAGTTTATAAGGCTGGCCCCGGAGCTGTTCAGTCTTGCGGGAGTGACGCGGGAAAGAAATTTCCGGTACATCGCGGCGCTTGAAAGCCTGATTGAGCAGACACCGGTCATAAGACGCGGCAAGCTTGCCGAGCTGACGCTTGACAGTCTTATCGGCGACATTGTGACGGCACTTGACGAAGGCGCATTCGGATGTGAGGTAACAGTGCAGGCAAGGCTGATGCGGATCTTTGAGATACTGCTGAAGCGTGCACCGAGGCAGATTTCGCCTCCTCGGTGGGACACGGGACTTACGCCGCACTTCGAAAGAGCGATAAACGAGGCCAAGGCCAACCTTACCGATTACACAACGGCAAGGGCGGCAAAGAGCGCAAACATTTCGTACAATTATTTCTGCAGCGAGTTCAAAAAGGCCTACGGAAGGTCGTTTTCCGACTATCTCGACTCGCTTCGGCTCGGCGAGGCCGAAAGACTGCTGAGCGTTACCCGAACGAGCATAACCGACATAGCGGCCGCGCTCGGCTTTTCGAATGCCAGTCACTTCATAAAAAAATTCAAGGCGGCATACGGTGTAACGCCGCACGTCTTCAGAAAGGACGCAAGACGGTAAGAAGCCGAATAAAAAAATTTTTTTTAAAAACCTATTGACAAACCCCGTACGGTGTGATATAATATCATATGTTGAAAACATCCGTTGGGGATTTGTGTAACGGTAGCACGACAGACTCTGACTCTGTTTGTGGGGGTTCGAACCCCTCATCCCCAGCCAATTCAAGCGATCAAACATCACGAAAAGCCCGAGGTTACCTCGGGCTTTTTAATTTTTTTGCTGTTATTATGTTTTGCCGTGAGTTCTCATTGACAGGGACAGCCCGATACAGCAGGCGGCAATAGCTTTCAATAAGTTCCGCATAAACATATTTCCCCACTTTAACCCCTGTTCACCCGGAGTTAAGGTGGGGATACTCTTTTTCTTTCAGAATACATAAAGGACTTCTCTTCATAACGTTTTTCAGCCAAAGCCGGTTATAAGAAGCCGCTTCGAGCCAATACTTTTACAGCATATCCGCTGCTTCCTCAGGCTGTCTGAACCGTCTGCGATATTCCAGAGGCGTCATCCCTGTATGCCGCAGAAAAGCGCGATGGAAGGTATTCATCGACGAAAAACCGCACTCCATCGCGATAGCTGTGATCTTCCGCTCCGGCTGTGTCAGAATCTGTCTGCGTACATTCTCAATCCGATAATAGGCCAGCAGCTGAGTGAAATGCACACCGGTCAGCTGATGCAGCGCATGTGACAGATATTTTTCATTATATCCGAACTGTCTGGCAATCCGGGACAGCTTCACGTCCTCCATATAGTGCCCGGCCAGATAGTTCACAACCTTTTGATACAGAATACCGTCCGAGCATCCTCTCTCCTCAAAGCACGGATGTTCCATCACCTTTGCTGCGATCAGATTCAGTATCCCGCTGATTTTCAGGTAGTCCCCCCGCTCAAGAAGCGGCAGACTCTCCATATACCCCTCCAACTCTCCGGCCGGGATAGCCTCAGTCATCAGCCGCCTGGGACCGGATACCGTCCCAAGAATCGGGATAAAATCGTTGGAAAACACCGCACAGATCAGTTCAGCCGCGGTAAAGCTGTACTGATGGACCGCATTGGGCGGCAGCCAGACAAACTCCCCGGCTTCAAGCCGGACCGTCCGTCCGTTAACAAAAACATCCCCCGCCCCCTTTTTACAGTAGAGGATCTCGCTGTATTCATGAAGATGGAGCTCCACCAACCAGTTCCGGTGGAACCGGCTCCGGAAATCAAGGGTACCGTTGAAATTTTCGTTATGGTATTTCATGTGTATCACCTAACCTTATGGTATAATAATATCACATTTTGACTTTCCTGTCAACGGATTATCTGCTAAAATGATAGCAGGCCTTTGCCAAAGGAGAAATAGCGATGAAACATATCCACAAAATCCGATACGGGAATTGGGTGGCACACATCACGCCGGACAGAGGAGCCAACTGTATTGCTCTGCTGCATACCGGATACGGGGCCAGCCTCCTGCGCGAGCCCCCCGCCGGCGCGGAGCCGTACAACCCCTTTCTTTACGGGATGCCCATCCTCTTTCCGGTCAACCGCATTCAAGGCGGCCGATTCGTCTTCGACGGCCGAGAGTATGTCTTCCCCATCAACGAACCTTCAAGCGGCTGCCATCTTCACGGTGAGCTGCATCAGATGCCGTTCACCGTGATCCGCAAACAACGGCACGCCATTCACTGCCGCTTTACAGCCACCCCGGACCGGCCGTACCTCTCATTTTCGCATGAATTTTCGATCGATATGATCTATGAGCTTCGTGAGGACGGACTTTACCATACCGTTACGGTAAACAATCATTCCCCGCTTCCAATGCCGATCCTTCTTGGCTTTCACACAACCTTCCGCACACGATTTCTTCGGGAAAGCAAACCCGAAGAAATCCGCCTGTTTGCCGGTATCGAGGAAGAATATGAGCGAAACATGCACACCGATTATCTGCCGACCGGAAGAAAACCGGCCTTTGATGCTCTGTCCGAATCACTGGCGAAGGGAACCTGCTGTCCTTCCTGTTCCCCCTTCAGCCGTCATTACCGCGGTTCCGGGAAAATGAGCATCACCGATCTCGGAAGGCATCTTCGCGTCGTCTATGAAAATGATGAGAAATACACTTTTCGTCTGATTTACAGCGGAGATGACAGCTATGTCTGTCTGGAACCGCAGAACTGCCTGGTCAATGCCCCCCTGGCACCGTTTTTGCAGGAGGAAACCGCACTTGATTCGGTCGCCCCGGGAAAAAGCCGCACCTACCGTTCAAAAATATATCTGGAGGAATTCTGACGATGAAAATCACCTGGCTCGGACAGGCAGGCCTGCTGCTTGAATCCGGGAGTACAGTCATTCTGATTGACCCTTATCTGTCCGACAGCGTGGGCGAGCTTCAGCCCCACTGTCACCGCCGCGAACCGGTCGATGAGCGTTTTCTGGCTCTGAAGCCGGACATTATTGTTCTGACCCACAACCATCTGGATCACACCGATCCTCAAACCCTGCAGCATTATCTTTCCAAGGATTCTGCGGTCTGTGTGCTTGCCTCCGGCAACGCCTGGGATAATGTAAGAGGCCGATTTGGCGGCATCGGCAACAACTACGTCCGCTTCAATCGGGGAACCGAGTGGACCGAAAAGGGCATCCGCTTCCGTGCCGTCTATGCCGAACACTCCGACAGCTGTGCCATTGGCATCATCATCACCCTTGACGATAAAGTGCTGTATGTGACCGGCGATACGCTGTACAACGAGCAGATCTTCTGCGATCTTCCCGAAAAAATCGACGCTGTATTCCTGCCCGTCAACGGTGTTGGAAACAACATGAACATGGAAGATGCCCGCCGCTTCTGCGAGCGCATCGGTGCTCCCGCCATTCCTCTGCACTGCGGCCTGTTCGACGAAAAGGATATGCACAGCTTTGCCTATTCCAAAGCCGTCATTCCGGAATTCTATAAAGAAATACTTCTCTGAGGAGGCAAAGTCTGAGAATAAATTTTCAGACCTGGTTTTGTGGCTTGCATTGCCGTCCCGGTTAGTGTTTTGCTTCGCAAACCAGCTCCAAAATCCAAGAAAGGAAGCTTTCGCCTCGCGAAAGCTATGGTAATAACCGTGAAAATCACAAAACTGGAAATAATCAAAGTAAAGCCGCGGTGGATGTTTCTGAAAATGTATACCGACACCGATCTTGTAGGTCTGGGTGAACCGGTTCTGGAGGGGCACTGTACTTCCGTTGAGGCGGTTATCCGTGAATTTGAGGAATATCTCATCGGCAAAGATCCGATGATGATCGAGCATCATATGCAGGCACTTTACCGCGGCGGCTTCTACCGGGGCGGCCCGCTGATGCTTTCGGCCATCAGCGGTATTGAGCAGGCCATGTGGGATATCAAGGGAAAATACTACAACTGCCCGGTCTATGAGATGCTCGGCGGCCGCTGCCGCGATAAAATCCGTATGTACACACATATCAAGCGCACGGCTGCTGCCGGTGAATTTTCCGTTGATGAAATGCTGGCAATCGCCGACCGGAAGCTGGCAGAAGGCTACACCGCGCTTAAGTACTCGATCATTCCTCCCATCCGCCAGGTTGACACCCCCTCAAATACCCGATCGCATATTGAACGTTTTGCAAGAATCCGGGAACATATCGGATGGGATATCGATCTCGCAATCGATTTCCACGGTCGGGTCAGCCCCGCCATGGCCCTGCGCCTCGCCGAGGAACTGAAGCCCTATATGCCCTTCTTTATAGAAGAACCCTGTCTTCCCGAAAATGTGGATTGCATGGTAAACATTGCCCGCTCCACCACCATACCGATCGCTGCCGGTGAGCGGCTGTTCGGCAAATGGGAATATCGTGACCTGATCGAAAAACAGGCAATCAGCATTGTACAGCCCGATATCTGTCATTGCGGCGGCATCTTCGAGGGCCGAAAGATTGCCTCCATGATGGAGCTGTATTTTGGCTCGGTCGCACCCCACAATCCACTCGGCCCGATTTCGCTGGCTGCCTGCCTGCAGGTCGATGCCTGCTCGCCAAACTTTCTCGTGCAGGAGCATCCCGGCAATCCGGACAAAGGGGATCTGGGTATCGGCTACATCAAGGAACCCTTTGTCATCCGGGACGGTTATATCGAGGTTCCGACCAAGCCCGGCCTCGGCGTTGAGCTGGATGAAGCCGCAATCGCCGAGAAAATCTATGACGGCAAATGGACAACACCGCGTCAGTATTATGAAGACGGCAGCGTTGCCGACTGGTGATCGGAGGAATTCACACAATGAAAAAATCGGTATTTGTAACCGGCGCACATGATGGAACCGGCTTTGCCATTGCCGAGCGTTTTGCGAAAGAAGGCTATACGGTCTTCATTGGAAGCCGTCAGCAGGATCGGGCCGATGCCGCAGCAGCTGTGCTGGCTGAAAAATACAGCATCTTCTCCAAAGGCTATGCCTATCAGACTGTCGAGCTCGATGAAAATGAGGTCCGCTCTATCTTCGAGGATATCCGAGCGCAAGGTTGTCTTCTGGACACCCTCGTTCTGAATGCTGCGAATCTTGGCATCGGCCAGGTAAGTCTTGAAGTGGATATCCGGGACTTCATGGCTGTTTATACCACTAATATCGGCTGGAATTTCCTGATGGCACGGGAGGCTGCCCGCCAGATGAAGGAGCACGGAGGCGGAGCTATTGTTTTCATCGGTTCGAACTCCTCCCATCGGGTTACCGAAAACAGGTGCGCCTACTGCTCCTCCAAAAGCGCGATCAATGCAATGTCCAAATCCTTCGCCGTCGATTGGGGCAAATACGGCATCCGCTCCAACTGTGTGCTCCCCGGCATGATCAAAACCGTACGCTGGGAGAACAATGAGAACAACTGCCGCTATTGCCTGCCAAACTATACCCCGATCGGGGATATTGCCGCCTTTGAGGACGTCGCCAATGCCGCGTGGTATCTCGGAAGCGATCAGTCGAAAAATACAACCGGCGCGGAAATCATTGTTGACGGTGGTATGCTCGCCCAGCTCACTCCAAATATCAACCGGGAGCTTTGGAAATAATTGCATTTGATGGTGCTGCTGTACCGGGCACATCGTTTTTGCGTGCAAAGCGCATGAAAGCAAAACAACCAATCGGTTTACAGGTCGGTTTTACCGGGGGGCTGTATTCGAGGTCAGGCCCTCTTTCATCTGTCTTCAGAAAGTGGACATACATCCGCCAAAGTTGTCCTCTTTCTCTATTGACAACTGCGCCGGAATATGATAAACTGAATCCGCCTCCGTATCACGGAGCAGCGCTATATTCATGTAAAGGACAAATCGGTATGATACAGACAAGACTGGTTCACGATATTATCCCAAAGCCCGGCAATCCCCGAAACAGCGAGGGCTCCTTCCTCCGCGCGCCAAACGGCGAGATTCTCTTTGCTTACTCTGCCTATGTCGGCAATGACTGGAACGATCATGCGGCCTGCAACATCGTTCTGATCCGCTCTTCGGATGAGGGTGAAACCTGGTCCGCCGAGCCGCAGATCATCGCGCCCGCTTCCTTCTTCGGCACCGCCAATGTTATGAGCGTTTCCGGCTGTCCCTGCAAGGACGGCACGCTGGCCTTCTATTTCCTGATCAAGGAAAACGACGGCTCCACCACACTCGGCCGCACGCTGTCGAAGGACGGCATCACCTTCACGCCGGAGCGCACCGTATGGAAGGCGCCCACCGCCTATTATGTCATCAACAATGACCGTATCGAGCGGATGGCCGACGGACGTCTGATTGCCCCTGCCGCCTCCTATTCCGCTTACGAAAACAAGGCCGGAATGCGCTACAGCCCTGCCGTCACCGTGCTTCTCGTTTCCGAAGATGACGGTGCCAGCTTCTCGCTGCTGCCAGGTGCGCGCCTGTCTTTCTCGAGTAAAATCAACATCCGCCACGGTCTGCAGGAGCCGGGCATCATTGAGCTGTCGCCCGGCATCAGCTGGATCTGGATGCGCACCGGCGCTTCCTATCAGTATGAAAGCCATTCCTTTGATAATCTGCGCACCTTCACGCCGCCGGAGCCTTCGATCTTCACCTCTCCCGACTCGCCGATGGAGGTCATCCGCGAGGATGAAAACACGCTGTACGCCGTCTACAATCCGGTTCCCAAATACAACGGCCGCACGGAAACCCGCTGGGGTTGGGGACGGACACCGCTCGTCATCCGCAAGAGCACGGACAACGGTGCTGCCTTCGGGCCGCTCCACACGATAGAAGGCGAGGAGCGCGGCTATTGCTATCCCGCCATGTTCTTAACCCGCGACGGAAGCCTGCTCTGTGCTTACTGCCGCGGCGGCGAGGAGGACAAGGCCTGCCTCTGCCGGCTCGGCATCTCCAAAATCGATCTTTCTTCGCTTTAATTATGCAGAAAAAGTCCTCCCATCCCGAAGGATGCGGGGACTTTTTCCATGACCGATACGCGGATCTTACTCGCAGAAGATGGCATCCGGCTCACCGATCCGGCAGAGAATGTGCGCAAAACGCCGTCCGCGTTTTGTGCTGTCCGCCAGAAAATACCGCCGGCGCGACTGCTCAAAGACAATCCGCCGCAGAACGGTTTCGCATTCCGACCAGTCGCTGATAACTTCCTCATCGAAGCCGGCGCTGGAGAAAAACATCGCATCAAAATACACCTTCCGCACCGTATCGGCGGCCACGCTTCCCACATAGGCCAGCGATTCGGCAAACAGCTCCCCGCCGGTATTGATGGCACGGATATGGGCATCGGCAAGCCGCAGCGCCGTATCGGCACCGCTGGTATAGACCGTCAGATCCTTTTTCCAGGCAAGGAAGGGGATCATGTACTGAACGGTTGTGGACTGATCAATGAAGATCGTCATGCCGTCGCTCACCAGAGCGGCAGCTTTTTCGGCCGCAGCCGCCTTCTGCTCCCGGTTATGCTGGCGGCGGAGGATAGCCGGCGGCCGCATGGAATCCTGAAGGGACTCCGCTCCTCCGTGCGTGCGCCGAATAAAGCCCTCCGCCTCCAGGCGGGAAAGCTCCCGCCGGATGGTTGAAGGGCTTGTAAAATTCATTTCGGCAAGCTCACGCACGCTGATGAATCCCGAGCGGTTGATCTGCTGCAGGATTTCGCTTTGGCGCGTGCTCCCACTCATGCTTCGGGAGCCGGCGGGTACTCGTTGCAGAGCAGACGGTACGGAGCCTCATCCTCTTCGATTTCGGGGAAGCGTCCGACGGGAGGATTGAAGTTGTTGTCATTGTTGTCATCGTTGCACTGGCTGACCTCGCCGAGCAGAACCGGACCGGTTCCCTCCTCGACATGGAAGTCATGGTACATTCTCCGCGTGATCCAGATGCTCTCACCGGGAGTCAGGCGAACCTGCGTGCCCGCCGGAACGGTCTTCTCCAGGCCGTCGATATGAACAAGCACATCCGACTCATAGTCGATGGAATCGTCATCCTTGGAATTGTAGACACGGATCAGGACATTTCCGCCGCCGCGGTTGATGATATCCTCCGTCTTGAACCAATGGTAATGGTTAGCGCAGGCCTGACCTTCCTTCAGATACAGGAGCTTTTCCGCATAAACCTTGGGATACTTCTCCTCGTTGGTGCGGCAGCCGTTGCGGATGGTCAGCATCGAGAAGCCGAGGCGGTCAAAATCGCCCGACCCAAAATCGGTGATATCCCAGCCCATCATGCAGTCACGGATTTCATCGTACTCGTGTCCGAGATTCTTCCACTGCTCGGGGGTAAAGTGGCAGAAGGGGGGCA
>JAZNKS010000058.1:0-15852 GCA_045578725.1 Candidatus Flemingiibacterium sp. | reverse complement strand
GGGAATCTCCCAGGCATTGTAGCGGAGCATAACCTTATTGGTGCCGCGGACATTTTCGGCCTGCCCCTTTGTGCCGCAGACACGGTAGGAGTTGTCATGGGCACCGAAGGCGGCGCATCCCGTGACACGGAAAACGGAATTATCATCGTTCAGCGTGGTGACGATAGCGGTACGGTCACCGACATAAGAGGGCGATGCACAGTCATCGGGGCGCGGCATATAGATCGGAAAGGCAGTGACGCGCACGGGAAGCGATCCGGTCGCGTGAACCAGCGGCGCGAGGGAATGGGTGATGTAATAGGTGGCAGGCAGGAAGCTGCGCCAATGGGTTTCGCTGTCACGCAGGGATGCGATGCCGGCAGCATTGTAGGCATCGCCGGGATGGTTGTATTCGCCCTCGGCAAACATGATCGGGCCGAGCGTTCCGCCATCGCAGATTCGCTTGATCTCCTGATTGAAGAGCATGAAAGGGTAGTTCTCGGCCAGCATATACAGCGAGCGGCTCTTCTTGGCGGCACGGACCAGCGCGACCCCCTCTGCCATGGTCCCGTTGGAGGTGCATTCCGAGAGAACATGGATATTCTTTTCAAAGCAGCGGATGGTGTAGGAGGCGTGCTCGTGAAAGTAATTGGCGAGGAAGACCGCGTCCATCGGATGCTCGATGAAGGAATCGAAATCCTCATAGACCGCGGCTGTGGAGCCGAGCTTTTCAGCGGCGGCATCGCGCCAGCGCTTGTCCTTATCGCAGATGGCAACAATTTCGCCGTTGTTGGCGAGGATATTGTCAATATAGGATGCTCCCCGCTGAAGGCCGAAAATACCGATGCGTACTGTTTTCATGGTGAATCCTCCTGATTGTTCTTAACATCCCCCGGCAGGGGGTGCTTTTATTATAGCATGGATGAGATGAAATGGGAATGGAAATATTCAACTTGTTGATGGAAATATTCCACTTTGCCTTGCCGGGGAGGGCGATTTGTGATATAATGAAAAAAACGTTCATTCATCGGCAGAAAGGAAGCCTTCCCCATGAAACAGAACAGCGAAAACATATGTAAATTTGTCATCGATAACCATGAAGGAACGCTGACGGCAACCAACTTCGTTTTCGAAAAGAATGCGGCTGCATCAAAGAAGACCTTCATACGCTCAAACGAGATTATGTATCTTGCTGTCAGCGGACGGGGCTTTCTCTGCACCGACTATCTGCGGCAGGAACTTCTGCCGGGAACGCTTTTCTTCACCTTTTCCGGCAAGCCGTTCCGGATTGAGGATGCGGGCGGGATTCAGTATATGTACATCAGCTTCTGCGGCCAGCGGACGGAAAGCCTCTTTGACCGATTCGGAATCTCACCGGCCAGCTGTGTCTTTCATGGATGCGAGGGTCTGCTCCCCTTCTGGCAGAGCGCGATCAGCCGGGCAAACGGACGGAATCTGGATCTGATCAGCGAAAGCGTGCTCATTTATACCTTCTCCCAGATGGAACAGGCGCCGGAGGACAGCGAGCGCTATCTGGTCGGGCGGATAATCCGCCAAGTGGAGGCGAGTTTCTCCGATCCCGATCTGACGCTTGCTGCCTGTGCGGAGTTCCTCGGCTACAATCCCAAATACATCTCGCGGGTATTCCGGCAGAACATGGGGGTTACCTTTTCCGATTATCTGAAGAGCATCCGGATCCGCCATGCGGTATTTCTGATGGATCAGGGTGTGAATGTCATCAAAAATGTCGCGCTTCTGTCCGGGTATCGGGATCCGCTCTACTTTTCCTCCGTCTTCCGTCAGGTGGTTGGAATGCCGCCGACAGCTTATGCCGGGCGGATCCGTTCTCCGCAGGAAAAAAAGGATAATACCGTGAAAGAATAAAGCACAGCTCTGCTATTGCCGAACGGCTTTTTGCGGATCCCGCAAACGGTGATTTCACGCTGCCCGATGATTCGCCCGCCTATGACATCGGCTTTGAGCCGATTGATATGAGCGATATCGGCCCGCGCAAAAAATAGGCGAAAATCTTGCCGCAGCTCTTGCCAAAGCCGGAGTTTTATGATACAATAAGGGAACGGGGAATACTCGTTCCCTTGTTTATTACGCAAGGAAAGGATATAAATCATGAAAAAAAGAAATCTTTTCTCGATTCTGACGCTGATCCTGTCCCTGATGCTGGCGGTAACAATGGCGGCTTCCTGCTCGTCCGACACACCTTCCGGCCCTGTGGATACCGGAAAGGATGAATCGAAGGAAACCGAGCCGATCAAGCTGGATCCTGCTCTTCTGGCGGCCAAGCTTACCGGCTTCAAAATTGTTCGCCCCGATGTAGCCGGTGAGGCTACGGTCGATGCCGCTGTCAAACTGCGCAAGGCGCTGGAGCATAACGGCATGGCTATGGAACTGGAAACCGACTGGGTCAAGCGCGGAACCGAGCTTCCAACCGATACAGCTGAAATCCTGGTTGGTACGACCAACCGTCCGGAAACGGCGGCCTTTACCGGTGACCTGCGCTATGACGATTTCGCGGTTGCCAAAGAGGGCGGCCGGTATGTCATTGTCGGCGGCAGCGACGGCGCCACGATGGCGGCAATGGACTGGTTCATCGAAAATGCGCTGACCTTTGAGGGCGACACCCTGTACAAGGACGGCGATTCCTATGTCTACCACAAGCAGTACCGTCTGATGGATGCCGCAATCGGCGGCACTCCCATCAAGGACTGCAAAATTTCGTACAGCAGCAATATCCACAATGCCGAAGCAAAGGCTGCGGAGCTGCGTGCGCTGATTCTGCAGGAAACCGGCTATCAGCTTGAGATTGTCACCAATTCCAAGTTCACCAAGGACGGCGGAAAGGGTATCCTGCTCGTTCCTCCCGCCAAGGACGGCGAGGCGAATTCCTACAATGTTTCGCTGGACGGTGCCGCCCTCAAGGTCGGTGCCGAAACCCGTATTGCCTTCAATGCGGCCTTCCGCAAGCTGACCAATCACATTGCCGCGACGGACAGCTTCAAGGTGGACGGCAGCTTTAAGCTGGCCGAAACGCTGAAGCACGAAAAGGTTGCCTACTATGTCGATGCCTCGGCAAAGGGCGGCGACGGAAGCAAGGCAAAGCCCTTCGGTACCATCGAAGAGGTGATGGCCGCTGCTGCAGTACGTGCCCAGGAGGGTCCCTGCAACTTCACGATCAATCTGAAGGCGGGCGAGTATATTTTAAGCGAGCCGATCCTTCTGGATGCCGCTACCTACGATACCTTCGGCTGTACATTTGACTTTATCTGCGAGGATAAGGAAAAGGCTGTGCTGGCCGCATGGATCCGGATCGATGGCTTTGATACCACCGAGAAGGTCAACGGCGTGGATGCATGGGTCGCAAAGCTGCCCGAGGTGAACGGCGAAACGCTCTATCCGCATCAGATGTTCGCGCTGGACGGCACCCGTCTGGAGCGTCCGAGATGGCCGGAGGAGGATTTCCTGTACGCACTGAACGGCAAGGGCCCCGAAATCGATTCCCTGAAGGATGCCGCACAGCGTGACCGGATGGACAGCCTGCGCTTCCGCGAGGGCGAGATTCCGGAGGGTCTGACCCGTCTTTCCGACATCCAGATGCGTATGTTCCATTGGTGGGATGACGAAAAGCTGACCGTCAAGGACATCGACTACGAAAACCGCTGGATCAACTTCACCACCGCCAGCGAATTTGCCTTCAAGGAAAACAACGGCGACGGTGCAAGATACTTCCTCGACAATGTATTTGAAGCTCTGAACGATCCGGGCGAGGTCTATGCCGACCGCGAATCCGGCAAGATCTATTACATTCCCAGGAAGGGTGAAAAGCAGGACGGCTTTGCGCTGTACGCATCCAATCTGGAGCATATGCTGACGATTGACGGCGTTCACAATATCAGCTTTGAGAATATCGCCTTCTCCGGAAGCGACTGGAAGACGGTCGAGCGCTACACCGGACAGGCGGCACGCGATATCGAAACCGCGGCTGTTTCGCTCAACAACACCAGCCATGTAACCTTTGAAAACTGCGACTTCACGCATATCGGAACCAAGGCCATCCGCATCATTCAGGCGGTCAACAATGTCACAATCAGCCATTGTGTGATGGATGATCTCGGTGCCGGCGCGATTGAAATTGTCGGTGTCAATATGGAAGAGCCGGACGAAACCGTTGTCCACAACATCCATATCACCGACTGCCAGATCTCCCGCTTCGGCCGTGTATTTGCCAACGGTGTCGGCGTGCTTCTGCGCAATGCGCATGACTGCACGATTGCACACAATGACATTTATGACGGCTACTACACCGGCATCTCCATCGGCTGGCGCTGGGGATATGATTACAGCGTAACCAACAATCTGCTGGTCGAAAAGAACCACATCTACGATATCGGTCAGCGCCTGCTCTCGGATATGGGCGGTATCTACTCCCTCGGCCCGCAGCCCGGAACCGTTCTGCGCGGCAATCTGATTCACGATATTGCCATGTATTCCTACGGCGGCTGGGCGATCTACCCCGATGAGGGCTCGTCCGAGATTCTGATCGAAAACAATGTCTGCTACAACACCACGGCGACGGTCTTCCATCAGCACTACGGCAAGGACAACATTGTCCGTAACAACATTTTCGCCTTCGGTGACGGCGGTGCCTTCATCATCACCCGCAAGGAAGAGCACAATTCGCTGACCCTGGAGCGCAATATCCTTCTGACCAAGGGTACGCCGATCTATGCCAAGGCGGCCGACCAGATGAATATGAAGGATAACTCTAACCTCATCTGGGATATGACCACCCCGGACCCGATCAGCGGCGCGATGAACTTTGATCCCAAGACCATCACCTACACCTTCCCGGATTCGAACAAGCGAACCGTGGATCAGATGAAGGCGGCCGGTCTGTTCAACAATGTCCTGATCGCCGATCCGCTCTTCAAGGATGCCGAGAATTACGACTTCACGCTGTCGGAGAATTCGCCGGCCTTTGATATCGGATTTGTGCCGATCGACATCAGCGATGTCGGCCCGCGCAAATAAGTGAGCGGGAGTTTGCGGAAAACTCTTGCCAAACCGCCCGATTTATGCTACAATAAAGGGAACAGAGAACTCTCTGTTCCCTTTATCTTTTTTCGGAAAGGAAACATACAAATGTCAAACAAATGTCATTTTTCTCTGCTGACTCTTTTGCTGGCCTTTGTGATGGCTGTCAGCCTGCTGGCATCCTGCGGCTCCGGGGATACCCCCGATGAGGAATCGGAAGGCATCGATATCAGCAAAATCGAGCTGAATGCCGATCTGCTGGCCTCGAAAATCGGCGGCTTCACGATTGTCCGCCCCGATGTGGCCGGCTCCGGAACCATTGATGCGGCGGTCGCTCTGCGCACCAAGCTGATGGATTCCGGCTGTGCGGTGGAGCTTGCCACCGACTGGGTCAAGCGCGGCGATGAAATGCCCGTCGGTACGCCGGAGATTCTGGTTGGCACGACCAACCGTCCGGAAACCGAAAAGTACACAGCGGATCTCCGCTATCACGATTTTGCGGTCGCCAAAGAGGGCGGCCGGTATGTCATCGTCGGCGGAAGCGATGCGGCAACGCAGAAGGCTGTGGAGTGGTTTGTCGCCAATGCTCTGACCTACAAGGGCGATACTCTCTGCGCCGACGGCGATTCCTACATCTATCACCGGGAATACCGACTGGCCGATGCGGCTCTGAACGGCGTGGCTTTCAAGGACTGTCAGATCGCCTGCACAAGTGAGCTGCACAATTCCAAGGCCAAGGCCGAGGAGCTTCAGGAATTCCTGCTGGAAAACGTCGGCTACAAGCTGGAGATTGTATCCCTCAGCCTCTTCAATAAGAACGGCGGCAAGGGGTTCCTGTTCAGCGCTCCCGAGGAAGATGGCGATGCGGATACCTATCAGGTTGCTGTGGACGGCTCCGCGCTGGTCATCAGCGGCGCGACCAAGGCCGGATACAGCGCCGGTGCAGCCGAGCTTATCAAGCATCTGAAGAAGGCGGAGGGCGCAGTCATCGACTCCGGCTTTAAGCTGGAGGGCAAGGTAACCTATCAGAAGATGGAATATTATGTGGATGCCGATGCGGCACCCGGCGGTGACGGAACCGCGGCAAAACCCTTTGCCGGCATTGAGGAGGCACTTGATGCTGCCGCCGCGCTGGCCTCGGAAGGTGCTTACAATTTCGTCTTCCGTATGAGCGCCGGCAACTATTCGCTGAACGATCCGCTGGTGCTGGATGGCCAGACCTTCGATCTGTACAGCAGTACCTTTGAATTCATCTGCGAGGATGAGGAGAGGGCAATCATCTCCGCCTGGGTAAGAGTGGACGGCTTTGATACCACCGAGAAGGTCAACGGTGTGGATGCATGGGTTGCCAAGCTTCCCGAGGTGAACGGCGAAACGCTTTATCCGCACCAGATGTTTGCCCTGGACGGCACCCGTCTGAACCGCCCGCGAATCCCCGAAGAGGGCTACTTCTATGTGGAGGGCGTTCCGGGTGTGAATCTCAAGTCGGCCCAGCGCGGCGATGGCATGACGTTCTTCACCTACAAGAAGGGCGATATCGAGGGTGAGCTGACCCGTCTTTCCGATGTCCAGATGTGTATGCCGCACTGGTGGAACGATGAAAAGCTGACCGTCAAGTCGATCGACTATGCCGAGCGGCTGATTACCTTCACAACCACCAGCTCCCATGCCTTCAAGGAGAATGACGGAAGCGCGGCACGCTATTTCCTCGACAATGTCTTTGAGGCTCTCGATCAGCCGGGCGAGATCTATGCCGACCGCGAATCCGGCAAGATCTATTACATTCCCCGCGAGGGTGAAAAGCAGGATGGCTTTGCCGTCTACGCCTCCAATCTGGAGCAGATTCTGGTTCTGGACGGCGTGCACAATGTAAGCTTTGAGAACATCGCCTTCTCCGGAAGCGATTGGAAGACGGTCGAGAGAAAGACCGGTCAGGCGGCCAACGACATCCAGATGGCGGCCGTCACGATCAACAATGCGACTCACATCCGCTTTGAAGACTGTGAATTCACGCATATCGGAACCAAGGGCATCCGCATTCTCCAATCGGTCAACAACGTGGTCATCAGCCGCTGCGTAATCGACGATATCGGTGCCGGCGCGATTGAAATCGTTGGTGTCAATATGGAGGAACCGGATGAAACCGTTGTCCACAACATCCATATCACCGACTGTCAGATCTCCCGCTTCGGCCGTGTATTTGCCAACGGTGTCGGCGTGCTTCTGCGCAACGCACATGACTGCACGATTGCGCATAACGATATCTATGACGGCTACTATACCGGCATCTCCATCGGCTGGCGCTGGGGATATGATTACAGCGTGACCAACAATCTGCTGGTCGAGAAGAATCACATCTACGATATCGGTCAGCACGTTCTGTCGGATATGGGCGGCATCTATTCGCTCGGCCCGCAGCCCGGTACGGTCATCCGCGGCAATCTGATCCACGATATCTCAATGTACACCTACGGCGGATGGGGTATCTATCCCGACGAGGGCTCGTCCGAGATCCTGATCGAAAAGAATATCTGCTACAATCTCACCGCCATGCCCTTCCATCAGCACTACGGCAAGGAGAATGTTGTCCGCAACAACATCTTTGCCTTCGGCGACGGCGGCATCATGGCGATCTCCAAGAAGGAGGAGCACAACTCCCTCACGCTGGAGCGCAATATCCTGCTGGCGGACAATACGGCCATCTACACCAAGCCGGCCGATCAGCTGAATATGAAGGACAATGCCAACCTGATCTGGGATATCTCCAATCCGAACCCGGTCAGCGGTGCGATGACCTATCATGTTGAAAAACGTTCCTATACCTTTGCGGAAGCCAACAAGAAATCCGTTGCGGACATGAAGGCCGGCGGTCTTTACAACAATGTTCTGATTGCCGATCCGCTCTTCAAGGATCCAAAGAACGGCGACTTCACACTTCCCGACAATTCGCCCGCTTATGACATCGGCTTTGAGCCGATTGACATGAGCGATGTCGGCGTAAGAAAGTAAACAGAAAACGCCCGGATGCCGATCGGAGCATCCGGGCGCTTTTTCGGATATTCAGATTTCCAGACCGTCATAGGCGACGGTGATGCGGTAGGGCTTGTCAAGAGCGGCGACATAATCGCAGAGCTCGGCATGGGTGGAGCCGTATGGGCTGATATGCGTGAAATAGATGGCGGTATCGGCGGTGATCGCGCCGGTTTCGTTGAGCCGATCCAGCGTCTTTATGCACATGAAGGGATCCATGTGGCCGCTGTTTTCCTGTACGCAGGGATTGTCCCGGCGGGGGAAGGTGCACTCCATAATCAGCGTGTCCAGCTTCCGTCCCTCCAGCGCGGCGAAGGTATCCTCTAAAAAATAGCCGGAATCCAGCGCGTAGTAAAGCGTGCGGCCGTCCTTTTCGATGAGGTAGTTGGTGCTGGTTTCCTCAAATACCGTGCCGTGATGGCCGCGCAGAGGCATGACGGTATAGTCGCCGACGGTGTAGGTTTCGCCCCACTTCATCTTCACGAAGGTGACATCCCTGCAGTTGTTTTTTGTACCGAGCGCAGGCTGGGTGAAATACAGCTCCTCAAAGAAGCGGTAGCCCTGCTCGGAGGTCCATACGGTGAGGGGATGATTGCCGCCCTCGCGGCGGACCGCCCGCTCCCAGAGGAAGGTATAGTTGAAATGGTCGTCGTGCATATGGGTGAAGAGAACATTCTCCACCTCATCCAGCGCGATACCGCGCAGGAAAGCCTGCGTCAGAAAATCGGCTCCGATATCGATGACGGTTTTGCTGTCCAGCATGAAGGACGAGCGGGTGCGGATTTCACGGCCGCCGACCTTGCGGGCATTCTCGCAGATGCGGCAGCGGCAGAAAGGATTGGGCAGGCCTTCGCCTGCGCTGGTTCCGAGAAAGATCATGGCAATTTCTCCTTGTGCGATTATTTTGTAAAGGACGGAAGGGCTCCTTTTTTGGTTTCGGAAGGGCTTTGACCGGTCAGAGCGCGGTAGGTGCGGGTAAAATACTGCACCGATGAGAAGCCGCACTGCTCGGATACCCGGCTGACAGTATGCTCGCCCGAAAGCAGAAGATTGTGGGCCAGCCGGATCCGCGCACGGATCAGATCGGCGGTCGGCGAGCATTCGAAATGCTGGCGGTAGAGCAGGGTGAAGCGGCTGGTGGAATAGCCGGCCAGACGGGCCATGCGCTCCAGCGTCCAATGCTCCTCGGGATGGGCATGGATCCGGTCGCGGGCTTCGGCGAGCATCCGGAAGGTCGGATCGGAGGCCGTGGATTCGCAGAGCCGGCCCCGCTTCAGCTCGACAAGGATTTCGGCGATTTTGCAGGCGATGATCTGCCGGGAGCCGATGCGGCCCTGTCGGTGCTCCTCCAGAATCCGCTCAAGAAGGGGGCGGATAACGGAGGGATCGGCGATGGAAAAGGCGGTGTTGAGCGGGAGTCCGGATTCGGCGGCCAGCGCATCGGCATCGTCGCCCATAAAGTAGAACCAGTCATTGACAAAGCCCTCCGTCATGGACGGAAGCGGGCCGTGAAGAATCGGCGCACCGGGCGGATGCAGAATGCAGTCACCGGCCTTGCCGGTATGGAGGGTGTCCGTCCGATAGACAAACGGGGTGCCGAAGCACATAAAGAGCCAGGCACGGTGACCGCGGGGAGCATCGTAGCAGAAGGCGGGCGGATGGACGGTCCGGATACCGCCGGCCCAGAGATTCAGATCCAGCATCGCGTTCTCCTTTCAGGCGGAAAGTGCAAATATTGCGGCGGATACTGCAAGCACGGACTCCGGAAGAATGGTATAATAGTGATAAGAATACCGCCGGCCATGCTGATTGTATTATAGCATACCCGATGGAAAAATGCAAGAGGAGTATGAGATTATGACGAAAAAAACGAGAGCCGATTCCTTCTTCGGCCTTCATTTTGACTTCCATGCGCATGAGGATACCGTCATCGGTTCGGTTATTCAGCCGGAAGTGATTGCGAAAATGCTGGATGAGGTGAAGCCCGACTATGTCCAGATCGACACCAAGGGGCATCCGGGCTATTCCTCTTATCCGACCAAAGCCGGAACACCGGCGCCGGATATGCGCGGCGATATCGCGCGGATGTGGCGGGAGCTGACAGAGGAGCGTGGCATCGCGCTGTATGCCCATCATTCCGGCATTTACGATCTGAAGGTGCTGGCCGATCATCCCGATTGGGCGGCGGTGGATGCCGAGGGCAAGCCCAGCGATAAGTTTCTCTCGATGTTCAGCCCGTTTGCTGACGAGGTGCTGATTCCCCAGCTGAAGGAGCTGGCGCTGAATTACGGCATGGACGGTGCCTGGGTGGACGGCGAATGCTGGGCCACCATGCCCGATTATTCGGATCGCGCGCGTGCGGCATGGGCGAAGATTTCGGACAATCCTCCGCCAAAGCCCGGCGAGGAGGGCTTTGATCGCTATCTCACCTTTATGCGGAATGCCTTTGAGGCATATGTTACGCATTATATTGAGGAGCTGAAAAAAGTCGCTCCCGATTTCCAGATCACGAGCAACTGGATGTATTCCGCCTATATCCCGCAGCTTCCCAAGGCACCGATCGACTTCATCTCCGGTGACTATTCGCCGAACAATTCCGTCAACAGCGCCCGCGAGCATGGCCGCTTTATTGCCTGCCAGAATATGCCGTGGGATCTGATGGCGTGGGGCCACAATGCCACCTACGGCTGGAAAACCGATAACCGGAGCACCAAGGAGCCGCTCCAGCACTGTCAGGAGGCCGCCTATGTCATGTCGCTGGGCGGCGGCTTCCAGTTCTATAACATCCAGTACGGAGGCGGCGGAACGGTGCAGAACTGGGCCATTCCGATCTGGAAAAAGGCCGGGGAATTTGTCCGCGAGCGCGAACCCTTCTGCAAGGGCACGAAGCTGATTCCTCAGGTCGGCATTGTGATGAGTACCGATGCGCACAACGCAGAGATCAGCGGCATCTTCCAGCAGAACAGCCCCTCGATGATTTCGGCCAAGGGCCTGATCGGCGCCGTGCAGGATGCCGGCTATTCATCCGAAATCCTGCTGACCCACAATGTGCTGGAAAAGGATCTGTCGGACTACGGTGCGCTGATTCTCGGCCGTGCCCGCTTCGTGGAGCCGGAGGTAAAGGCGGCGCTTCTCGATTATGTGAAGAAGGGCGGAAGCCTGCTGTTTGCTTCGGCCGAGAGTGCGAAGCTGTTTGCCGATGAACTTGGCTGGAAGCTCGGCGATACCGATACGCGGATGCTCCATCTCGGACATGGCGGCGTGTATGCGCCCCTGCTCACCCAGACGGCCGCCTTTGAAGAAACGGCGGGCGAGGTCTGCGGCGAATTCTATAATGACAACTTCGAGCATGACGGCCCCTATCCGGCGGCGGTCTGTGTATCCTTAGAAGAGGGAAAGGCGGAGGCGCTCGGCTTTGATCTGGGAAGCGCCTATCCGAACAACCGCACCTCCTGCCTGCGCTCCTTTGTACGCAGTCAGCTGAAGCGCCTCTTCCCAAGGCCGCTTGCCTCGGCGGCGGGCTCCGATTATGCCGAGCTGACGGTTACCGGACGGGACAACAAGGTCTTCGTTCATGTCCTGAATTACGGCGGCCCGCACGCAGAGCCCGGTGTACGCAGCTACAATGAGCTGCCGCAGAATGGCCCGATCACGGTGACGCTGAATCACAGCCGGCCGGTGAAGGCGGTCATGATTGAGCCGGGGCACCGCCGCTGGGAAGGGGATCCCGAAAAGGTGGTTCTCGACAAGCTGGAGGTTCATACCGTTATCGCCATCGAATACTGATAAAGAAGAGGACACCCTGCGGGGGTGTCCTCGTTTTGTCAGATTCAGTTCTTGTCCTTTGGAATCAGCCGTCCGGCCGCCGGCAGAAGCAGGCCGCCGATGGCGTTTCCGACGGTCATGACCAGCAGATACAGAAGCGTTTTCGGAAGGGCCGCCGAGGTGAAGTTCCCGGCCAGCGCGAAGTAGTACATATTGGCGATGCAGTGCTCAAATTTGCAGAGGATGAAGACCATGACCGGCAGAACAACAAAGGCGAACTGCAGGATGCCCTCCCGGGTCTTGTAGGACTGCACGGCGATGTACATACACATTCCGCATCCGATGGCCAGCAGGAGAATGCTGACGAGATTGTCGGAAAGCTTGGTTTCGACCATGCCGGCCGCCTTTTCGCTGAGGGCGGGGTACACGCGGGTGAACCGGATCAGGAGCGCCATCAGGCAGGTTCCGACCAGATTTCCAAGCCAGATAACGGCCAGTGTGCCAATGTAGGCGGGCGGATTGTCCAGCGCGTAGCCGACCTTTCCGGTGAAGAGGTTGAAGGCGAAGGAGCAGATGGTCAGAAGACCGATTGCGAAGAGAAACGCGCCGACGACCGGATTCTCGACCGACAGGCAGACGGTGCCGCCAAGACCGATGCACAGACCGGCCAGGACAGCGGGGATGAAGGTTTTCATAATGTGTCATTCCTTTACACAAAAGTATTATTTGTGACCATTATACCATAAATCCCCACGGTTTTCAATAGGTAAGACAGAATTCGCGCGAATTTATTCGCCGAAGCTCCGATCGGTTTCCTCACGGATTTCCCTGGCGTAAAGAAGCAGAGCGGTGATGTTGATGACGGTCATGGCGGCGGTGGTGAAGTCGGCCAGACTCCAAACCAGCCCCTCACGCACCGAGGCACCGAGGGCGGCACAGCCCGCATACAGGATCGGCCAGATCCGCAGAAGAAGCCGACGGGAGCGGGCAGAACGGTTCCGAAGCAGATAACCGAGACTTTCCGTGCTGTAATAATACCAGCAGATGACGGTTCCGAAGGCAAAAAAGCAGACGGCGAGGGTGATAAGCGGACCGGCAAAGGGAATGAAATGGGAGAAGGCCGCCATCGCCGAGGATAGCCCTCGGGCATCCGGCGTGACGCCGTGAAGTCCGGCAATCAGCACGGTCAGCGCGCTCAGAGTGCAGATAATAACAGTATCGGCGAAGACCTCAAAGATGCCCCAGATCCCCTGCGCGGCCGGTGATCGGACTTCGGCGGCCGCGTGCGCAATCGGAGCGGTGCCGCATCCGGCTTCATTGGATACGATTCCGCGCGTGACACCGAGGCGGACGGCGCGGCTTGTAAGAAAGCCCGCAATGCCGCCGGAAAAGGCATCCGGTCCAAGGGCATCGGAAAGGATATCCGCAAAGACCGTGCCGAGCTGATCGGCGTTGGTCAGGATCACCCAGAGCGCCATGCCGATATACAGAAGGCTCATGAGCGGCACAAGCTTCATGGTGAAATCGGCAATCCTCATCAGCCCGCCGGAGATGACAAGCAGCGTGAGGACCGCCAGCAGAAGGCCGACGACAGGGGCAGGGATATCCGCCAGCGTGCCAACCGATGCCGCGACGGCATTGGCCTGCACAGCGCCTCCCATGGTCAGCGCGGTTATGGTGCAGAGGACGGCAAACAGAGCCGCCGCTCCCGATGAAGCACGGATGCGGGAGCGGTTCGCGCCGCCGAGATCGGCGATATAATAATAGGCGCCGCCGTGCCAGCGGCGATCTTCTCCGCGCCGGCGGTGGCGGACAGCGAGCAGGATTTCCGCATATTTGATGGGAAAGGCGGCCAGAGTGCTGACCCACATCCAGAAGACCGCGCCGCTTCCGCCGACGGCGATGGCTGAGGTGACACCGGCGATGTTGCCGACACCGAGTGTTCCCGCCAGCGCCAGCATCATGGCCTTGAGGGGGCCGATGCCGTCTGCGGAGGCATTTCCCTTCAGAGCGGCCAGCGCCTGTCTTGGATGGGTGATGAAAAACGGCTTGAGCCGGAAAAGCAGATAAAGGCCGCAGAGAAAGACGGCCGCCGTCAGTCCGGGTCCGAAAAGATAGGTATTAGCGGCCGAAAGAAGCCCCTTGAGCATGATTGTCCCTCCTTGATGCGGATTGCTGTCATTCTATGCGGAAACGGCGGATTTTAGCACTCCGAAAGCGTACATGACAAGGATGGGCCGGCTGCTTTTGGCGGATAATGAAAATAAGTTGTTAAATAAATGTAAACTGTGAGGAAAACACTTGATTTTTCCGCAGGGACGATGTAAAATATATTACAGCGGTTAGCACTCGCATGAGTTGAGTGCTAAAAACCGGAGAAGAAAATATAATCCGCGCCCACCGGCACGGAGATTTATCAGGAGGAATAGAATCATGACGATCAAACCGCTTTGCGACCGCGTTGTCGTTAAAATGGTAGAAGCCGAAGAAACCACCAAGAGCGGCATCATCCTGGCAGGCGCTGCCAAGGAGAAGCCCCAGGTGGCAGAGGTCGTGGCTGTAGGCCCCGGCGGACTGGTTGACGGCAAGGAGGTCATTATGACCGTTGAGGTTGGCCAGAAGGTCATCACCAGCAAGTACTCGGGCACCGAAGTCAAGTGCGACGGCACCGAATACATCATCGTTCGTCAGAGCGACATTCTCGCAGTTGTTGAATAAGCAATCGCCGACAGGAGGAATCAATTATGGCAAAGAATATTATTTACGGCATTGAAGCACGCAACGCTCTGCTGGCAGGCGTTGACAAGCTCGCCAATACGGTAAAGATCACGATGGGTCCCAAGGGCCGCAACGTGGTTCTCGATAAGAAGTACGGCGCTCCGCTGATCACCAACGACGGTGTTACCATCGCCAAGGAGATCGAGCTTGAGGATGCAGCCGAGAACATGGGTGCACAGCTGGTCAAGGAGGTTGCTACCAAGACCAACGATGCAGCCGGTGACGGTACCACCACCGCAACCCTGCTGGCTCAGGCTTTCATCAACGAAGGCATGAAGAACGTAGCAGCAGGCGCGAATCCGATCGTTATCCGCAAGGGTATCCAGAAGGCAGTCGACAAGGCAGTTGCCGCTCTGGTTGCCAACTCCGAGAAGGTCAAGGGCACCGCTGACATCGCGCGTGTCGGCACCGTTTCCTCCGGTGACGAAGTCATCGGCAACCTGATCGCCGATGCTATGGAGAAGGTTACCTCTGACGGCGTTATCACCGTTGAAGAGAGTAAGTCCGCCGAGACCTACTGCGAGGTTGTTGAGGGTATGCAGTTTGACCGCGGTTACCTCTCGCCCTCTATGGCTACCGATACCGATAAGATGGAAGCTGTCATCGACGATGCTTTCATTCTGATCACCGAGAAGAAGATTTCCAACATTCAGGAAATCCTGCCCCTGCTTGAACAGATCGTTCAGGCCGGCAAGAAGCTCCTCATCATTGCTGAGGACGTTGAGGGCGAGGCTCTGACCACCCTCGTGCTGAACAAGCTCCGCGGCACCTTCGTCTGCGTGGCTGTCAAGGCTCCCGGCTTTGGCGACAGACGCAAGGAAATGCTCCGCGACATCGCGATCCTGACCGGCGGCGAGGTTATCTCCGATGAGCTCGGTCTGGAGCTGAAGGATACCCAGCTGGCACAGCTCGGCCGTGCAAGACAGGTCAAGGTTACCAAGGAAAACACCATCATCGTAGGCGGTGCCGGTGCATCCGAAGAGATCCAGGGCCGCATCGGTCAGATCAAGGCTGCCATTGAAACCACCACCTCCGACTTCGACCGTGAGAAGCTCCAGGAAAGACTGGCAAAGCTCTCCGGCGGTGTAGCCGTAATCAAGGTCGGTGCCGCAACCGAAACCGAGATGAAGGAAAAGAAGCTCCGCATCGAGGACGCTCTCAACGCTACCAAGGCAGCCGTTGAAGAGGGTATCGTTGCAGGCGGCGGTACGGCTTATCTGAACGTTATCGAGGATGTCAAGTCCCTTCTTG
>JAZNKS010000057.1:0-7569 GCA_045578725.1 Candidatus Flemingiibacterium sp. | reverse complement strand
AACATGATTTTAAGAGCTTTTGTTCTAATAAGAAGATGAAAAAGAGCACGGTGCGTCGTCTGGATTCGATCAAGATTGAGGAACAGGGAAATGAAGTCGCATGGTGTTGTTTGTGCGGTGCTGGTCTGCGCCTTTGCACGGCCGCCCCGCGATGCGCTGGCTCTGGCCGACGATGCCGAAAGCTCGCTGGTCCATCCCTTCCTCACCAATATCCGCTCGGTCTGCTTTGCCTTAGCCGGCGCGGCGGGAATCCTGCTGACACGCCCCCTGCTGGATCGGCTCGGCCTTGTGCTCACCGACGGTCAGTATGCTTCCCTTGCCTTCACCGTCCTGCTGCTCTTCCAGCTCATCAATCTGCTGGAATATGAAAGCGAAAAGAGCCTGTTTACCGGCAATCTGAGGCTGAATGTAGTCTTTTGCGGCCTGCTTGCCGCGATGGCAGTCTTCCTGCTTGTATGCTTCCTCTCGCCTGCGGCGGGTGCCCTCTTCGGCATCGAACGGATCCCCGGCCTCTCGTGGATCGCCGTCGCCGTTCTCGCGCTGGTCTATCTCGGCCTGCATGAGATCTTCAAGCTGATCGCGGGGCGGAAAAAATGAGTACCTACGTCGGCTTTGAGCCGGTCTGGGACGGAAATTCCCGCCTGCTGATCCTCGGAAGCTTCCCCTCCGTGAAATCCCGTGAGGAGGGCTTCTATTACGGCCATCCGCGCAATCGGTTCTGGCCATTGCTTGCCCGGATCCTCAAAGCGGATCCCCCGCAGACGGTCAATGAGAAGCGATCCCTTCTGCTCGCAAACCGGATCGCGCTCTGGGATGTCTGTGCCTCCTGCGAAATCGTCGGCTCCTCGGATGCCAGCATCCGGAATGTGATCCCAAACGATCTTGGCGCCATCCTCGCCGCCGCTCCGATCACGCGGATTGTCACCAACGGCAAGACGGCGGATCGGCTGTACCGGACTTACCAGTATCCGAATACGGGCATCGAAGCGATCTGCCTGCCCTCCACCAGCCCCGCCAACGCGGCCTTCGGTATGGAGCGCCTGCTGGAAGCATGGCAGCCGGTGATCGCAGATGGAATAATGAAGTAGGGAAAAAGCCTTTCGTCCGTCGGACGGAAGGCTTTTTGCTTTGCGCTCACCCAAGCCCCTCTCCGGGGGAGGGCATACGCCGCATCCCGGCTCCCTGTAGGGGCGATTCACGAATCGCCCGCCGCAATCGTCCCACACAAGCATCGCCCGCCTTCCCGCCCCCTCGCCGAATCTTTTCCGGCTGACATATATTTTACTTGACATCATGCGAATGATATGGTACAATTAAATCGGAATTATTATCTTGGAGGTATTCATGATGAAACTCAAGCCCACACAGAAACAGATCGACTTCCTTGACTGGGAATTCGGTGTCTTCTTCCATTTCGGTATCCGCGCGTTCTTCCCCGGCCACGTTGACTGGGATAATAAGCCGATGCCCGCATCCGCCTTCAACCCGACCCACCTCGACTGCAAGCAGTGGTGCCGTACCGCAAAGAATGCCGGTGCCAGATATGCCATCCTCACCTGTAAGCACCACGATGGCTTCGCCAACTGGCCCACCAAATATTCCGACTATTCCGTCGCCCAGTCCCCCTGGGAGGGCGGCAAGGGTGACGTTGTCGCCGAATTCGTCAAGGCCTGCCGCACCTATAAGCTCAAGGTCGGTCTCTATTATTCCCCCGCACAGTGGGGCGGCGCAACCAAGTTCGCCGAGGGCAAGGAATATGACGATTACTTCATCAATCAGATCAGCGAGCTGCTGACCAATTACGGCCAGATCGATTATCTCTGGTTCGACGGCTGCGGCTCCGAGGGCCACGAATATGACCGCGACCGCATCATCAAGGTCATCCGCGATCTCCAGCCCGGCATCCGCATCTTCTCGATGTGGGATCCCGAAACCCGCTGGGTCGGCAACGAGGACGGCTTTGCGGATATGCCCAACCGCAATTCCGTGCTGACGGCCGCCTTCTCCGAGCGCCTGCAGGAAGGCCAGTGGCTCGATCATCCCCGTTATCTGCCGGCTGAGTGCGACATGAAGATGCGCACCGCCTGGTTCGACTGCGAGGCCAATGAGGATACCGTCAAGTCGCTGGAGGAGCTGATCGCCAACTATGATTATTCGGTCGGCCGCGGTGCCAACCTTCTGCTCAATATCGGCCCGGACTGCCGCGGTCTGCTCCCCGAAAAGGATGCCGCCCGCCTGCTGGAGCTTGGCGCGGAGATCCGCCGCCGCTACGGCACGCCGCTTGCCTTCTCCGAGCCCGTTGAGGCCGGGGAAAATGTATGGCGGATCGAATCCACCCCGGACGGAGCCGGCTGGAATCCCAACGCTGTCGGCGTCGAGACGGTCGATACCGTCATCATCGAGGAGGATATCACCGAGGGCGAGGCCGTCGAGGAATTCCGCATCATGGCCAACCTTCCCTGCTATGCCTCCCGCGAAATCTGCCTCTACATCGGCCGCACGATCGGTCATAAGCATATCTGCCACTTCCCGCTGATCCCTACCGGCCGGATCTCGCTGGTCGTTGACAAGGCCGAGGGCAAGCCGATCATCAAGTCCATGAAGGCCTACAAGGCGCTGTAAGGAGTCCGGACGATGGGTTTTGCCGGCGATTTCATGTTTTCGGTCTTTCCGGTGATCTTCAGCCTGATGTTTGTGCTGGTGTTCGGTATCTTTATCGTTACCATCGTGCGCGGCATCGGCGAGTGGAATAAAAACAACAATTCCCCCCGCCTGAGTGTCCCCGCATCGGTGGTCACCAAGCGTACCAATGTCAGCCGCCACCGCCATTCAAACGGCCACCATCACACCTCGACCACCTATTATGTCACCTTTGAGGTGGAGAGCGGCGACCGGATGGAGCTGCATCTGTCGGGCGCGGAATACGGCCTGATCGCCGAGGGCGATACGGGTATTCTGACCTTCCAGGGCACGCGGTATCTCTCCTTCGAGCGCCGCGGCCAGGGCATGAGCGAAGAGTAAATAATAAGAAAAGAGGCCTTTCACCAACCGGTGAAAGGCTTCTTGTTTGCCCCTACCGGAGCGTCTTCCGGTATTCCGACGGCGACATCCCGTACTGCTCGCCGAACGCGCGGAGCATACTGCGCGTGCTGCCAAAGCCCGACTCCTCCGCAATCTCGGACAGGAGAGCATCCCGGCGCTCATTGAGCAGGCGGATCACCGTCTGCAGGCGAAGCACGGTGATGTAATCCGGTATGCTGATCTTCATGATTGCGCGAAAACGCTCGGACAGCTGCTGGGCGTTGCATCCGAGGGTGTGCGCGATATCGGACACAAGCAGTTTTTTCGTATGATTCTGCTGAATGATCCGCACCGTGTCGGAGATCAGCGTGGTGGAGCGCGGCTGTTCGGTCAGCGGACAGCACCGCACAACCCGATCGAGAAGCACGGCGGCCAGATGCCGGATCGGCTCCTGTCTCGATTCGGGCGGATAGAGCTCCTTGTCGCGGCAGATTCCATGCATCAGTTCAAACAGCTGGCGGATCGTGCCCGCCGGATCATCGGATTGAACAGGCTTTGAAAAGCTCATCCGGTGAAGCCGATCCCGCCATTCCGGAATCCGCGAGGGCGGCAGAATGGCACAGTAATAGGAATAATCCGTCAGCGGCTCAATGGTGTGGGGCGCAAGACTGCCGATCATGATCAAATCTCCGGCCCGCGGATGGCAGACCTGCCCGTCAATCACCGCTTCCAGTTCACCCTCCAGCACATAGATCAGCTCCGCCGCATTGTGAAAATGAAGCGGCGTTGACGAGCTGTCCTGCCGGAATACATAGATGGTATCCTTCTTATCCTGAAGCGACTCGTATTCAAGAAACAGCTCCATAGCAAGCTCCCTCCTCACGGCGCATTTTTTGGAATTTGTCCGATGAATCTTTGATTCTGTCCTTTACATTATAGCGCAGATATGATAAAATGTCAAGTAGATACAGGAATATTTGCTGTAATTCCGATGCGAAAGGAAATGCAATGCTATGAAATGGAAAAATGCTTTTTGTCTGATCCTTGCCGGTCTGCTTGCCGCATCCGCTCTCTCCTGCGGCGGGACGGAACCGGAAAATCCGACCGGATCCGATACCTCCGGCAGCTCCAGTGACTCCGCTGCTCCCGAAGCGGAATACGCCTTCACCGACAAATACAGCGGCCGGACCTTCGCCTTTCTCAATGCCGGCGATATCTACAGTATGCACGCGCAGATCGACCGGGAGAGAGCGGACGGCGAGATGCTCAATGATGCTATGTACAACCGCTGCCGCACGCTGGAGGAAAAGATGGGCATCACGCTGGAGGAAACAATAAAGGCGTCGATGAGGAGCTTGCCAAGCACGCAAAACAGGTTCTCCTCGCCGCCGAGGATACCTATCAGGCGATCTATATTCCCCACCGCGATCTGCCCGGCTTCACCTCGCAGGATCTGCTTCACGATCTGACGGAGCTTGATGCCATGCAGCTGGATCAGCCCTGGTGGCTGGCGCAGTTCAACGATGCCAATACCTTTAACGGTTCCCTCTACGCCGCGGCCGGATCCTCCCAGCTGATGGTCGTCGATTCGCTCTGGTGCCTCTTCTTCAATGAGGACCGGATGACCGATCTCAAGCTGGAGCTTCCCTACGATCTCGTCCGCGAGGGCAAATGGACGATCGATAAGCTGTCTGAATACGCCAGGGCGGCCGCCAATCTGAACGGTGACGATTCCTTTGCCTGGAATACCGACGGAAAGGCCGTGTACGGCATCGCCTACAGCGGCACCGATAAATTCTTCATCGGCATGAACGAGCGGTTTCTGGATACCGTTGACGGCGAGCTGACCTTAACCGCCGGCACCGAGCGCTTCTACCGCGCCGTTTCGACCTTCGCCTCCCGGCTGTCCTCGCGGGACGGTACCCTCTATGCCCATCCCGGATCCGGCGTCTCCGATGACGATCCCGGCAGCTATATCTACGCCTTCGAGCATGAGCGCTCCCTCTTTGTGACCGCCGAGCTTTCCAAGGCAACCCGGATGCGCAGTATCGAGGCCTTTACCTTCGGCATCGTTCCCTATCCGAAGCTGGATGAGCTGCAGGAGAATTACTATTCGATGCCCTTCTACGGCACGCCCTGCTTCGCCATCCCGACGCTGACCGCCGATCCCGACTTCTCCGCCGCCGTCGGCGATGCGCTTTCCTACCTCTCGTATGAGATGGTCATGCCCGTCTTCCGTGAGGTCACCCTCGAGCAGAAGGGCCTGCGCAACGATGATTCGATCGAAATGCTCGATATCATCATAAGTTCCAGCGTGCCGGATCTCTCCCGCTATTCCCCCCAGACCCGCAATCTCATGTCGGCTGTCGCAAAGAAGGCGCTCGCCGGTGACGATTCCGTCGCCTCCGATGTCGCTTCCTTCAAGGAAGCGATCCTGGCCGAGCTGGATGCCATCAACAATCCCGAATAAACAAAGCCGCCGTACCCGTAGGTACGGCGGTCTTTCTTTGCTGGTGCAGCGTAAGCTGGTGCAGCGAAAGCTGGTGCCGCTTATGCTGGTGCAGCGTTAGCTGGTGCAGCGCCAGCTGCTTAGCAGCCGCTGCCGCAGCAGAAGATGATGAGCAGGGCGATGATGATGAGCCAGACGCACTTGTCGTCGAAAAGGTTGCACAGGCAGTTGTTCATAGCAGAACCTCCAAAAAATCCGCGCCGGTGGGCGGTACTGGAAGACGGGAATTCCCGCCCTCTGCTATTATCTTATGCGGCCTGCGCCCACTTGACACAAAATCCGGCGCTTACAGCTTTTCCAGCTTCAGATGGGTCACATCGAGGAAGGCGCGGGCGAACAGCTCGCTGTCGGTGGGAATGTCCTTGGATGCGCCGCAGGTCTTGCAGTAAACCTTGACATGATCGTCGGATACCGCCACATCGTATTCGCCGTCGTCACAGCAGCAGGAGATCTCACCCGCCTCGCGCAGATCCGCGATGACAAACATGATCGTATCGTAAATCGACGGGTCGATCGGACGGTCATCGTCCTCCTCGTCGAGCTTGTCAAGCTCCCCGTGAAGGGCTTCGATATCGTCAATGCCCGCCTCCTTCAGCATGGTCAGCAATTCCTGCTCGGATTTGTCCAGCGCGGCCTCGACCGCTTCCTTCGTGCCGATGAAGACGAGATCAATCGCCGAATAAGGGCAGGCATAGATAAACAGCTCCTTCTCAAAGAAAAGCCGGGTGCTGATGGTGAAGGTGTGCTCGGACTGGCAGAGCATACACGGAACAGTGATGCGGAGCTTGCCGTCCGAGGTCTGGGCGATGGAAAGCTCGCTGGTGCCGCAGTCGCATTTAAGCTTTTTCAGCGCGCCGCTGAGCGAGAATACGCCGACGAGGCTTTTGGTGCCGGCGCCGCAGTAAGGACAGCGGTAGGCGATGCAGGTTTCGCGTGAGGAAAGAATCATGACGGTTACCTCCGTTTGGGATATAGCAATATTATACCACGAATGGAACCGTTCGTCAAGGGGGAATTTCAGCCCTTGGGCTTGCCGCGGAAGATCAGCGAGGCCAGAAAGGCGGAAACCATTGCCGCCGCGATGCCGCCGGATGTGGCCGTCAGTCCGCCGGTCAGCGCCCCGACCAGTCCCCGCTCGGCGATGGCCTCCTTCACGCCCATGGCCAGCGAATACCCAAATCCGGTCAAAGGTACCGTCGCGCCGCATCCGGCAAAATCCACCAGCGGGCCGTAGATCCCGAGCCCCGTCAGAATCACGCCGGCCACCACATAGAAAACGAGGATTCGCGCCGGGGTCAGCTTTGTTTTGTCAATCAGCACCTGCGCGATCAATGAGAGGCACCCGCCGACAAAAAAGGCGGCGATATACGAAAGAATTCCCTCCATATCAGCAAGCCTCCGATGAAAGATGCAGAAGATGCGCAATCCCCGGAATCGACAGCCCCTGCTTGACGGAATCCGGGCTCATCATCGCGCCGGTCGCCACAAACAGCACGTCGGTGAACTTCCCTTCGCGCATCGCCGGGAGAATGTGACAGGCCAGCACCGAGGCCGCGCATCCGCATCCGGAGCCGCCCGCGTGTACATCCTGCCGCTCCCGGTCATAGATGAGCATCCCGCAGTCATAATGAAGCCCGGACAGATCCAAGCCCTCCCGCGCCAGCAGATCGGTGAGAATCCCGCTCCCCACCATTCCCAGATCCCCGGTGAAAATCGCCGAAAAATCCCCGGGCCGCTTCCCCGATTCCCGAAAATACCGACCCAGCGTGTCGATTGCCGCCGGTGCCATCGCCGCACCCATGTTGGCCGTGTCCGCGATCCCGCGATCCGTCACCCGACCCGGCAGGACGGCGCGGATATACGGCCCCCCGCCGCCCGATGCCAGAATCAGCGCCCCCGCAGCCGTGACCGTCCATTGGGCGGTGGGCGTGCGCTGACCGCCGTATTCGATGGGAAAGCGGAACTGCCGCTCGCTGGCGCAGTTGTGGGAGGACGTGACGGCCGCTAAACGCTCATAATGCCCGCCCCCGATCAGCAGG
>JAZNKS010000056.1:0-5768 GCA_045578725.1 Candidatus Flemingiibacterium sp. | reverse complement strand
AAAAAACTTTTACGAGATCTTTTGAAAATATTTTTGAAAAACTATAGCTTTTTTCGGAAATCTATAGTATAATATAGGGGTAAGTAAATCTGCATAGCTCTGCGCATGGATTGACAAAAAATTATCAATGTAATTTTCCGTTCATTCATGCAAGGAGCGCAGCATATTTATACAATATCTTTTTTCCCATAAGGAGGATCGACACTGTACCATGAAAAAGAAACTCACCACAGTCAGCTTCAAGGGAACGCCCGAAATGGAAGCCAAGCTCGACGCTCTGATCGCCGAGTATAAGGGCACCCAGGGCGCCATGATGCCCGTGCTTCAGGGAGCACAGGAAATCTACGGCTACCTTCCCATCGAAGTCATGCGTCACATCGCGCTTGGCATGGACGTCGCCATCGAAGAGGTTTACGGCGTAGCTTCGTTCTACTCCCAGTTCTCTCTCAACCCGAAGGGCGAGGTTTCCGTTGCCGTATGTCTGGGAACCGCCTGCTATGTTAAGGGCTCCGGCGATATCCTGAACAAGGTCACCGAAATCATCGGCGTTAAGGCCGGCGAAACCTCGGCAGACGGAAAGTATTCCTGCGATGCGACCCGCTGCATCGGTGCCTGCGGTCTGGCTCCCGTACTCACCATCAACGATGAGGTTTACGGCCGTCTGGTTCCCGCCGACGTCAAGGGTATCCTCGCAAAATATATGTAAGCCCCGGTCTTTTTTGGACCCCGTCTTACCCGTTTGCTTGCCCGTGAAAACGGGCGGAAAGGCTACAAACCATGAAAATCAGCGAAATCAAGGACCTTCTCGGCGCAACGCTTCTCTGCGGCGGCGATCATCTCGACAGCGACGTGACAAGCGCCTGCTGCTCCGATATGATGAGCGATGTGCTTGCCTATGTCAAGGATCAGGGTGTACTCATCACCGGCCTTGTCAATCCGCAGGTCATCCGCACGGCCAACATGATGGACATGGTCTGCATCGTCTTCGTAAGAAGCAAAACGCCTACCGATGATATGCTCGAGCTGGCCAAGGAATGCGGACTCACCGTCATGAAGTCCTCGCTCCGCGCCTTCGAAGCAAGCGGCATTCTCTATGAAGCCGGTCTGAATCGGAAAAGCGGTGATTGAAATGTCGGAATGCTTAACGTTTCATTTTGACGTTGACGGGCAGAACTTCTCCTCGGCCGGCGAAGCGTCGGTCATGGTCAAGAAGAAGCTCCGTCAGCTGGGCTATCCGCCCGAGGTCATCCGCCGGGTCTCCATTGCCATGTACGAGGGAGAAATCAACATGGTTATCCATGCAAACGGCGGCACGGCCGATGTGGAGGTCAACGAGGATGAAATCGTCATCGTTCTGGCCGACAAGGGTCCGGGCATTCCCGATGTGGACCTCGCCATGCAGGAGGGCTTTTCCACCGCGCGCGAAAACATCCGCGTGCTGGGCTTCGGCGCCGGAATGGGTCTTCCCAACATGAAGAAGTACACGGACGAAATGGCCATCGACACAAAAGTCGGCGAAGGCACGACCATCACCATGAAGGTAAAGCTCGCATAGAGCTTGCCCGCCGTCTGACGGCGTGCATCGTTGTGTAATCCGTCAAGAGGTGTTTATGTCAACAGTTTACAAGCATTCGGTATCGCTTGATGTCGAAAAATGCAAGGGCTGCACCACCTGCCTGAAACGCTGCCCCACCGAGGCCATCCGCATCCGTGACGGACACGCGGTTATCAACCCCGGCCGGTGCATCGACTGCGGAGAATGCATCAAGGTCTGTCCCTACAAAGCCAAAAAGGCTACGCACGATCCCCTGTCCTGCCTGGAGAATTACAAGTACAAAATCGCGCTTCCCGCGCCGAGCCTGTACGGCCAGTTCAACAACATGGACAACATCGGCTACATCATCCGCGGTCTTCGCGATCTCGGCTTTGATGATGTATTCGAGGTCGCCTGCGCCGCCGAGCTTGTATCGGCCTACACCCGTCTGTACATCAAGCGCTCCGACATCAAGAAGCCGGTCATCAGCTCTGCCTGCCCCGCCATCTCGCGGATCATCAGCATGAACTATCCTTACCTCTGTGAGAACATCATGCCGATCCTCCCGCCCGTGGATATTGCGGCCCGTCTGGCCCGCGAAAAGGCAGAGGCCGAGCATCCGGAGCTGACGGATGCGGACATCGGGATCATCTTCATCTCCCCCTGCCCCGCCAAGGTCAGCTATGTCAAAAACGATTTTGCCGGCGAGAGAAATTACATCAGCGCCACCATCTCGGTGCGGGATGTCTACTTCGCTCTGCTGGACGTGATGAAGAAACGTCAGGATGAACCGCTGGAATCCACCGAATCGGGTATGATCGGAATCGGCTGGGCCTCCACAGGCGGCGAATCCACCGCGGTATTCAACGAACGGTATCTCGCGGCTGACGGAATCGAAAACTGTATCCGCGTACTCGACCAGATCGACAACGACGATATCACAAGCCTTGATTTCGTCGAGCTCAATGCCTGCAACGGCGGCTGTGTGGGCGGCGCCATGACGGTAGCCAATCCGTACATCGCCCAGGCAAGACTTCAGAGCCTCAAGCGGTATCTGCCGGTCATGCCCAACCGTCCGAGCAGCAAGGAAGCCAGCGACTGGATTCCCGACGATTATTTCAACGGGAACACCGTCGAGTACAATCCCTACAATCTTCTGTCCGACGACCGGAAGGTCGCCATGCGGATGATGAGCGATATTCAGAGCATCGGCGAGAGCCTCCCCGGCATCGACTGCGGCTCCTGCGGCGCTCCGACCTGCATGGCCTTTGCCGAGGACATCGTCAAGGGTGAAACCACCTGCGACGAATGCACCGTCATCATGCGTAAGCTCTATCACGAGCAGCTGCATGAGGCCGAGGCAAGGCTCTTCCCCGAAACGGACACCGAAAAGAAAGCAGGCAAGCATGAAGATTCGTGAAATCTGTGATAAGCTGAACCTGAAGGTGATCTGCGGCGATACCGATGCCCCCGTCGAGGGCGTCTATATCGGCGATCTCCTCTCCCGGGCCATGAGCCATGTGGAGGCCGGAAATCTCTGGATCACCATCATGCAGAACGTTAATGTCATCGCCGTTGCGACCCTCACCGAGCCGTCAGCCGTACTGCTGGCCGAGGATGTGGAGCTTTGTGAGGATGTCATTACCGCGGCAAAGGACAACGGCATCACCGTTCTCTCCTCTCCGCTGACGGCATGGGAGCTCTGCCAGGCTCTGGTCGGGCTCGGTATCGGCGAATGAATCGCTTCTTCTGCGATCTGCACCTGCATTCCTGTCTGTCCCCCTGCGGCGACGATGAATCCACGCCCGGCAGCATCGCCGGCATGGCCTCTCTGATGGGTCTGCAGATTGCCGCGCTGACCGATCACAACAGCGCCAAAAACTGTCCCGCTTTCTTTGCCCTGGCTCCGCAGTTCGGAGTCATTCCCGTGGCAGGCATGGAGCTGACCACGGCCGAGGATGTCCACATTCTCTGCCTGTTCCGCACCCTTGCCGACGCGCTGGCATTCGATGCCTTCCTCGATGACAAGCGCTTCCCCTTCAAAAACAAGCCCGATATCTTCGGCCGGCAGCTTATCTGCTCCGAGGATGACGAGATTGTCGGCGAGGAGGAAAACCTTCTCATCAATGCGGTCGCCCTCTCCATTGCGGAGGCGCACCGGGAGGTCACATCCCGCTCCGGCGTGGCTTTGCCCGCACACATTGACCGGCGGTCCAACGGCATCATCACGATGCTCGGTGATTTTCCCCCCGAACCGGCCTTCACAGCCTACGAGCTCCGCGACGGCGGTGCCGACGAAGGCTGCCGCGAACGCTTCCCCCTGATACGGGGACTCTCGCGGATCGTTTCCTCCGATGCCCACCGGCTGGAGGATATGCGGGAGGCGGAATTCGGGATCGATCTGGACGCCGATCCCTCGGATCCCCAGTCGGTCCGGGATGCCCTGATTGACTGGCTGCTGCAAAAATAATCCCGAAAGGAAAAACCGACGATGGATGAGCTTTCCCTCTATGTTCTCGATATCACCATGAACTCCGTCCGCGCCGGTGCCGATGAAATCACCATCGAGCTCGATGAAACAAAAGACATCGACGGCGACTGGCTGCATTTCAAGGTCACCGATAACGGCTGCGGCATGACCCGCGAGCAGGTCGAAAAGCTCTCGAATCCCTTCTTCACCACCCGCAAAACACGGAAGGTGGGGCTGGGCATTCCATTCCTCACCATGCTGGCCGAAATGACCGGCGGATGGGTAAAGGTTGTATCGGTGCCCGAAACCGAAAGCGAGGCGCACGGTACCACCGTCGAGGCAAAATTCGGTCAGGATCACATCGATTTTATTCCCCTTGGCGATATCGTGGAAACGGTGAAAACGCTGATTCAGGGCTCGCCCGATATCAATTTCACCTTCACGCATATTCTGCCCGGCGGAACGGTATCCCTTGTGACGGCCGATCTCCGCGAAGAGCTCGGCGACATCCCGCTGAATGAGCCGGAAATTCTCACCTGGATCGGCGATTATCTGAACGAGCAGTATGAAGCGGTCCGATAAAACACGTTAAAATATTTCATTCGCATAAATGCAGAAAGGAAAACCATCATGAAATCTCTCGAAGAGCTGAAAGCAATCAAAGCCCGGATGGCGGATAAGGTTTCCCTCCGTACGGCCAATGCCCAGACCCGCATTGTCGTCGGTATGGCTACCTGCGGTATCGCAGCCGGCGCACGCCCCGTTCTGAATGCTTTTGTAGAAGGCATTTCCGAGGCCGGCCTCACCGACACCGTTACCGTTACCCAAACCGGATGCATCGGCATCTGCCAGTATGAGCCCGTTGTCGAGATCTACACCAATGACGCCGAGAAGGTCACCTATGTCAAGATGACCGCCGAGCGCGCCAAGGAAGTTATCGAAAAGCACATCAAGGGCGGCGCTCCCATCACCGAATACACCATCGGTGCTGCCAAGATCTAACGTTTAGGAGGAAAACATACAAATGATTCGTTCTCATGTACTGATTTGCGGTGGTACCGGTTGTACATCCTCCGGTAGTGTTACCATCCGCGAAAAGCTCGCCGCTGAGCTGAAAGCAAAGGGCCTTGACGAGGAAGTCAAGATCGTACAGACCGGCTGCTTCGGTCTCTGCGCACTCGGCCCGATCATGATCGTTTATCCCGAAGGAACCTTCTACAGCATGGTTACCGCGGATGACATTCCCGAAATCGTCGAAGAGCACCTGCTCAAGGGCCGTATCGTCGAGCGTCTGGTTTACAACGATACCGGCGCTGCCGACAAGGCCGATACCGATGTTGCAGCATCCCTGAACGATACCGCATTCTATAAGAAGCAGAAGCGCGTTGCCCTTCGCAACTGCGGTGTTATCAACCCCGAGGAAATCGATGAGTACATCGCTATGGACGGCTACTTCGCTCTCCAGAAGGTTCTCACCGAGATGACGCCCGATGACGTTATCAAGACCATCCTCGATTCCGGCCTGCGCGGACGCGGCGGCGGCGGATTCCCGACCGGCCGTAAGTGGCAGTTCGCAAAGGCTTCCGTATCCGATAAGAAGTACGTTGTATGTAACGCCGATGAGGGTGACCCCGGAGCGTTCATGGACCGTTCGGTTCTCGAGGAAGACCCGCACGCACTTATCGAGGCAATGGCTATCGCAGGTTACGCTATCGGCGCTGACGAGGGTTATGTTTACGTTCGTGCAGAGTACCCGATCGCGGT
>JAZNKS010000055.1:0-7436 GCA_045578725.1 Candidatus Flemingiibacterium sp. | reverse complement strand
AGGCGCGGATCGATAAATTAAACCGCGTGATCGAAAAATGCGGCCGCTACGGCATCGGGGTGTATGTCTTCGCCATCGAGCCGATGGCCTTGAAAGAGGAGCAGGATTGCCCCGCCATCCGGGGAATCGACGGCTGTATCTGCGTGGAATCGGGGGAGGGCCGCGATTTTGTTAAGGATGCCGGACGGCGGCTGATGGAGGCCGCACCGGGAATCCGCGGCTTTATCAGCATTACCTACGGCGAGCGGCCGACCTCCTGCGCCTCAAAATCCACGGCCGCTTTTGACGGTCATTGCCCGCGCTATAAAACCTGCATTGCCGGCACACCCGGCAAGCTTTTAGCCGATAATGTCGATGCCCTTGCATCCGGCTTCCGTGAGGTCAGCCCGGATACGGAGATCATCAGCTGGACCTACGGCCACCGGACATGGGAATTCGATGACATACGCGAATATGTCCGAAAGGCGCCGATCGATGTCATGCTGATGCAGAATTTCGATGACATGGGCTACGAGGAACAGCTTGGCGTAATGCGTCAGGGCGTGGATTACTGGCTCTCCTACATCGGCCCGTCCGAGCTGTTTTGTGTCACCGCCGGGGAGGCAAAGGCGAGCGGCCATACCATGTATGCCAAGATGCAGGTCTGCTGCTCCCACGAAATTGCCAGCGTTCCCTATGTTCCGGTGCCGGGCATCCTCTATAAAAAGTACGCAGCCGCCCGTGCGCTTGGCGTGCAGGGCGTGATGCAATGCTGGTATTTCGGCAATTATCCGTCCATCATGTCAAAGGCGGCCGGCGAGCTTTCCTTCCTTGATCATTTCGATGACGAGGACGGCTTCCTTGCCTCCCTTGCCGCCATTGAATGGGGCCGCTCCAAGGCCCCCGAGGTGGCCGCGGCATGGAAATGCTTTGAGGAGGCCTACCGGAATTATCCTCTCAACATCATGTTCAGCTATTACGGCCCGGCCCACGATTCGGTGGTCTGGAAGCTCTGGCTGGAGCCAAGGAATATCCAGCTCCCCCGCACCTGGCAGACCCTCGATCCTGTTGACGGCGACCGGATCGGCGAGGCTCTGCTGGCCGGTCATACGCTGAAGGAGGCGCTCACACTCACCGACCGGATGAGCAGCAAATGGCAGGAAGGCCTCGCCCTTCTCCCGGATGCGCCTGGGGGCAATACCGATTCACCTGGGGGCAACTCCGGTGCCCATGGGGGCAAATCCGGTCCCCATGGGGGCAACTCCGATGCCCCTGCACAGGTGTCTGTCGCCGAGGCAATCGGCATCCTGTTTGAGGGAACCCGCAATATCCTCGAATTCTACGATCTGCGCAATGCGCTCGGATGGCAGGAGGGCGATCCCACCGCGATTCTTGATCGGATGGAAGCGCTCGTAAGACGGGAGATTCAGAACAGCCGCGCCATGATCGCACTCTGTGAAGCGGACGGCCGCCTCGGCTACCACTCGGAGGGCGAGGGCTACAAATTCTTCCCCGAAAAGCTGGAGGACCGCATCGCCCAGCTGGAAAATCTGCTGGCCACCGAATTTGTCCGTGTACGGGCCCGGATCGATGCGGGCGAAATGCCGCTTCCCTATTACCGGGGCGAGGGAGAGGGGCCGCATTATCCGCTATCAGCCCGCCTTTCGGATGCCGCATGGGAGCCGATCGGTGAGCACGCCGCCTTCCGGGCGGCCGCAGACGGCGATATCCTTACATTGGAGCTTCGCTCGGATACGCCCATGACCTTCACGATCTGTCCGGAATTCCGCCTGCTCTGGCCGGAAGCGATCATGCACCTCTATCCCGACGGCACGCTCCGCCACGGATGGGCCGCCAAGCTCTACCATGCCCTGTTCGCCGAACGGTACGATGCCGAGCTCGCAAAATACGCCGACCGGATAAAGACCGAAAACGGCCATATCCTGAAGCTGAAGCTCTCCGATTTCGGTGCCCTTCCGGGCCGCCCGATGAAGCTTAGGCTCCGCGCCGGCTCCGATCGCTGGATAAAGGATCCCGATCCCGCCCCGACTCTCGGCAAGGATGAAATCCTCCCCGCCGAATACGGCTGGCTGATGCCGCCGCGAACGGAATAAATAAAACGGCTCACCTGCTTTGCAGGTGAGCCTTATGTTTAATCTCCGGAAGCGAGGATTTCAAGCTTACCTTTTTCATCGTCCCAATGAACCCGGGTATACTTGCAATCGCCCTTTTCATAGCCGTAGCCGTCGCCAGCATCCTCATAGAGGACGAAATCGGCATCCCGGCCCGGGAAGATTTCGTAATGAATCGCGGCCCCGGATGATTCGGCGGTGTTTCGGACCGGATCGGTCATCGGGATGATGCTTCCCGCCCGGACAAAGAGCGGAATGCGGCTGATATCGGCATCGGCCGTGATCCACTGACCGCCCGCAAAGCGCTCCTTCGTATAAAAATCGTACCAATCGGTGCCCTCCGGCAGATAGACGCGACGGGTTTTCGGAATGTTTTCAAGCTTTTTCGAGCCGACACCGTAATACATCGGTTCGGTTACCGGGCAGACCAGGATGCTCTTTCCGAACATATACTGATCCTTGATCTCGCAGGCCACGGGATCCTTTCGGAAATCGAAGGCCAGCATCCGCAGGATCGTGCTGTCGTTAACATACACATCGGCCGCGGCGGAATAGATGTACGGCATCAGACGGTAGCGAAGCTCGATCGCCGTCCGGAGAGCCTCAAAGAAGGGATCGCCCTCCTCCCCATACAGCCACGGCTCGCGCCGGACGTCGGTGCCGTGACAGCGGAAGACCGGCAGGAAGGCGCCGTACTGGAACCAACGGGTAAACAGCTCCCGATAGCCGGCATCGTTCAGGGTGTCATTGTAATCGCCGTTCCAGAACCATTGCTCGCCGCGCTTGACAAAGAACGCTCCGATATCGAGGGTCCAGTACGGCAGTCCCGATGCGCAGAAATTGAGGCCAGCCGCGATCTGCTTTTTATAGACATCCCAGCGGGCGGAAATATCACCCGACCAGAGAATGACGCCGTAGCGCTGACCGCCGGTGAAGGTGCTCCGGGTAAGATTGCAGACCCGGTACTGATCGGTTTCGGAGCGCTGTCCCTCATAGATCGTTTGTGAATGAACAAGACCGTAGGCGTTGATCCGGTCGCGCGGGATGGACTGTGAGGCAACGTCGATGTATTCCCGGTACATCTCGGAAACCTCCGGCTCATCGACCCGCCATTCGGGAGAGAACGGCTCGGAGGAATCGCACCAGAAGGCCTTCACGCCGTTATCAAAGAGCCCCTCCTTTGCCTGCCGCCAGAAGACCCGCCTCGCCTCGGGATTGAAGGCATCGTAGTTATCATTTCCGGGCAGAAGAAGCCGCCCCTCGGCAAGCTCCTTGCAATCAGGCGTGTTCTCGCTGGGATTGGCCCAGACCGACAGCATGAAGTGGACGTTCTTATCCTCCAGCTCCCGGATCATGCCGGGCACATCCGGATAGAAATCCGGATCCATCCGCTTTTCACCCCATGTGCCGGGCCGCCAGGTATCCCAGTCCTGCACGATACAGTCAAGGCCCAGCCCGCGCTTCTCGAATTCCGATGCGATCCGGAGAATCTCATCCCGGCTTTCGTAGCGCTCCTGCGACTGAATGTAACCAAAGGCCCACTTCGGGAGCATAACCGCCTTGCCGGTTAAGAAGCGGTAGCCTTTGATGATGTCATCCATTTCCGGGCCGAAGATGAAGTAGAAATCCATCTCGGTATCGGCATCGGTATAGAAGTAGGAGCCATGCGGCGTATCGCTGAAAATCGCCGCGCCGTCGGTACCGGACAGGATTCCGTAACCGGCCGTGGAAAGGAAGAACGGAATGGCGATCTTCAGATTCGCCTGATGGAGATAGCTTGCCGAGCCGCGATGATTGAGCACGCCGAAGGTATCCTGACCGAGGCCGAAGATCTTTTCATCCGCGGCAAACCGGAGGCTGAGCTTGGTGCGGCAGAGCCGGCGGCCGCGGACCTTGGAGGCCGATTTGATCACCTTTTTAACGCCATCGGGGGTCTTGATCTCTTCGATGACCGTATTCTCGTCGATCACATTCTCGGTGGAATCGTAGTAAGCCACCGTCTTGCTCTGGAAATCCGCCTCACGCAGGAGAATCCCGCCGTCCGGGCCGGAATAAACGATCGATCCGGTCGCCTTATTGACCCGCGCCGAAATTTTCCCGGTTGACAGCGTGACAAAAGAATCATCCTCGCTGTAAGTCCAATTTCCAAAATTGCCGCTGTGTACGATTCCAAGCCCGACTTCATCCGAGAAGACACCGTTTTCGCTGTAGCTGACGCGGAGAATCGATTCATTCTGCGGCGCAAGGCGAAGCAGACCCCGCGCAGATGTGAGGATCAGCGTATCACCGACCCGCTCGGCCCCGGTAATCGAATAGGATTTGCGAAGTTCAGCCTGAAGCATGGGGATGTTCTCCTTCCTGCAAAATCAGCCGGCCGCACCGACGGTCACGATAAAGCCGTCCACATTGTTGCCGGAAACGGTGTAGGGCTGGTATTTCGGTACGGGAACCTTCGTGGTTTCGCCCTCGGACGGGACAAAATAGATCTCCCACTGGGCCCCCTCATCATCGGTGATGTTCAGATGCTTTCCGTCGAAGGGGAAGCCGCGCAGAGCTTCGATATACTCCTCCAGACAGTAATTGTTCATCTTCATGAAATAAGCGTGCGGTTTGCCGACATAGCGGTAATGCCAGTTCTCGTAGGCAATCTTCGTGATGTCGGTCTTGTCCGCTGGGAAACGCTGGATGTAGCCGAAGCGGTGCGCATTCGCCGTCAGCCACTTCGGATAATCGGTCAGCTGATCGAAGGTCTTGCTCTCCCCCGAATCGGTGTAGATCGTGAAATCGATGGCCAGCGCCGTGTGGTGCTCGCTGTAGCCGGGGAGGGATACATATTTTTGGGCGTATTCCTCGCCGTACTGATCCACGCGGGCGGCATAGATGGCCTCCTGCTCCGGCTTGTCACGGAAGGCGGAATTGACTAAAATGTCATGCTTGCCGGTATCCGCCGAGAAGGCATCCATCATTTTGTTGCACCAATCCATCGCGGTCGCATCCAGCGAAACCTTGGTGTCGCGGAGCTTGTAGGATTTGGTGCGGTTGCCGTAAAAGGGCTGGATTTTGAAATCCGTGTCAAAGCTGTACGGATTCTGATAGTTGACTAAAATCAGATAGCCCTTGTGCAGATCCGCCTCACGCATCACAGCGTATTCGTAATTGAGATCCAGCGCGGTTGTCACAGGCTCGGTTGCGGGCGGATCGGTGACGGGCGGATCCGTCACGGCGGGAGAATCCCCGGATCCCACTCCGACATCCGAGGGAGTGGTGGAATCCTTCCCCGTCAGCTCCGGCTTCTCACCGATAGCTCCGCTGGCACAGCGGGCGGCGAAGATGATGATCGCCATCAGCAGCATCACGAGGATGATGACGGTCAGAACCAGCAGTCCGGTCGTGCGCTGGGAGCGGCGGCGGGAGGTGTGCTGGACCGGCGGATACGGCCCGTTTGGCGGGCGGTGCTGTGGATAGGCATTGCCCGGACGGCGGACATCGCCCTGCCGATAAGGGGGCTTTTGCTGGGGCGTCCGATTCTGCGGATATGGCTGGCCGGCCGGGCGCTGGGGCGTCTGCGGCCGGTTGCTTTGGCCGGGATGACGGCTGCCATTGTTATTATTGTTCATGATTCACTCCGTGAAAATCAGTGATTCAGATATTCCCTGCGGATTTCTTCGGGTACCATCCGGCCGCCGGTCGCCCAGACGATGTGGACGGCCTGCTCCGCATGGGGGATTGCACGTTCGGCATAGGCGAGCGTATCGCTACATTTCATCAGCCCGCGCGGGCCCATGAAGGCCGCACAGGAGGAGGGTTCGATGAAGATTCCCTCCGTTTCGTGAAGGAGCCGGAGATTGGAATACAAATCGGCATCGGCGGCGGTAAAGGAGCCGGACACGAGATTGGTCATCAGACGGGTGACAAGACCCGAAGGGCTTGCGCAGGCAAGACCGTCCGCATCCGTTTTGCCGGACAGGCCGAAATTGCGCACGTTCGCCGCTTCAAAAAGCTGGGTCGCAATGCCGAGCGTCACCGACGGACATTCGGACGGTTCGGCAAAGAAGCAATGGACAGCATCGCCAAACAGCCGCTTCAGACCGAGCGTGATGCCGCCCGGCGCTCCGCCAACCCCCGCCGGCAGATAGACAATCAGCGGATGCTCGCCGTCAACCTTGATTCCTTCCTCCTCCAGCTGCGCCTTCAGCCGGCCCGCGGCCACCGCGTAGCCGAGGAAGAGATTCACCGACCACTCATCATCGACAAAATAGCTCATCGGATCGGCATCGGAGGCACGCCGTCCCTCGGCCACCGCCGCGGAATAATCGCTGTCATATTCGATGACCTCCACGCCGCGGGAGCGAAGAAGCGCTTTCTTCCATGCCTTGGCATCGGCGGACATATGAACCCGCACGCGAAAGCCGAGCGCGGCGCTCATGATGCCGATCGACATTCCGAGATTTCCCGTCGATCCGACCTGCACCGTATAACGTCCGAAGAAATCCCGATGCTTTGCAAGGTGCGCATAATCATCGCCCGGATGCAGGATTCCCGCCTCTATGGCCAGCTTTTCGGCATGGACGAGCACCTCATGAAAGCCGCCGCGCGCCTTGATTGAGCCGGCGACGGCCAGATGGCTGTCCATTTTCAGATACAGACGGCCGGGAATGTCCGCGCCCTCGCCGATCAGAGCCTCGCGCATTTTTGGAATCCCGCGGAGCGGCGATTCGATGAGCCCGCCGTCCGGAGCCGTTTCGGGAAAGCATTTGGCGATAAAAGGCGCAAACCGGTCAAAGCGTGCCTTGGCTCCGGCGATATCCGCGTCGGATACCACCAGCTGGGACAGCCCGTCAATTAACGGATACGGAAGCTTGAGGGGATTGATCCAGCCGGCGGCTTCGCCGGAAAGGATCGCTTCGGGAAGATGGGTGAAATCTCGGTTCATAGATGCCTCCTTTGCAACCGAAAAAGACAGGATGCCGCACGGCGAAGGTGCGGCATCCCGGATAAGCCTGAATTAAAGTGCGTCCTTGCGGGACATATTGAGTCTGCCCTTCTCGTCCGTGCCGAGGAACTTGACGCGCATGGTGTCGCCGACCTCACAGACGTCTTCGACCTTTTCTACGCGGCGGTTCTCAAGCTTGGAGATGTGAACCATTCCGTCTTTTCCGGGAGCAATCTCAACGAATGCGCCTATCGGAATTACGCGGACAACCTTACCGTAATAAAGCTCTCCGACAACAGGGTCAAGAACGATTGTTTCGATAACCTTCTTTGCATTCTTGCAAGCTTCGCCATCGATAGCGGAAATATATACATTTCCGTCGTCATCGATAT
>JAZNKS010000054.1:0-38785 GCA_045578725.1 Candidatus Flemingiibacterium sp. | reverse complement strand
CGCTCATGCCGGCAGAAGTGCAGTTGATGACAAGATCGGCATCGGCTGCCGCCTTTGTCAGCTCATCGGGGGTCAGCGCACCGCAGACGACCGATTCGTCGCCGAGCATCGTGCGAAGCGCTTGGGCGGAGCGAAGGGTGCGGTTGAGGATGGTCAGCTTCGCGCCGGCCAGCGAGAGGGAGAGAGCGGTGGAGCGGGCCGCACCGCCGGCTCCGAGCAGAAGGACGTTTTTATCCTTCACAAGGCCGCCGTCATACGAGCCGCTCAGCGTGCCGCCGCCATGAAGACCGCGCCGTACCGTCAGCAGAATACCGCCGCCGTCGGTGGTATCGGCGGCCATCCGGCCGTCCCGCACCGCAACGGTATTGGCGGAGCAGAGAATCCGTGCCTCCTTTGTGAGCGTATCGGCAAGGAGCGCCATGTCGGTCTTCAGCGGCATCGTGCAGTTGAAGCCGTCATAGCCCTCATCAAACATCCGCTTCAGGGTGGGAAGCAGGGTTTTGCGGGTGGTTTCGATCCGCTCGTAGGTGATCGGGATTCCGCTGCAGTCGGCGAAGACCTGCTGCAGCTGGGGCGAGCGGCTGTGGGCAATGGGGGAGCCTAAAACGGCGAGCTTAAGCGTTTTCATCGGGGGTATCCTTTTTTTGGGGTGTCGGGCGTTTGTCGCTCATCACATTGATGGGCATGGTTTTCATCTTTTCGGCCATCAGCTGGGCCGCTTTAAGCTGTTCGGGTGTGGGAGCACGGCGCTGGCGAACCAGCTTGACACCGTAGAAATTCATCATATCGGTCAGGCCCTCGCCGACCTCCTCAAGGGTGAAATCGGCCGCCTCCAGAGCTTCGGGCGAAAGCTCGGCCACGCGGGCATAGAAATCGATGCCGATGGCCAGATGAAAGGGCTTCTTTTTGTCGAAGACATCGAAAAGCATATTTTCGGCGGTGTTGATCTTGTTTTCGGCGAGCAGCTGAAGCAGGCGGGTGTGAACGATGGCCGGCTCGCTTCCGGGCGGGAAGGCATTGGCCGGGATGAGCGGCGAATCCTTCTTGAAGAGCATTTTTGCCAGCACCGAGGTGATCTGGGAATATTGATTCATGGCGGGATCCTCGGCTTACTTCTTGATGCATTCCTTGCCGGTGGCCGAATCGACGGTGATTCTGAAGACGGTCACGCGATCGAAGAAGCCCTTGGCGTATTTGATGATCCGGTCGGCGGCGGCCGGCGCGTGCGTTTCGGTGATGGCAATCAGCGCCGCCAGCTTTTCATCGGGATCACTCACGATTTCAGCATTGCCGAAAAAGACGGCGGAACGGTAATCAAGACCGAAGCGGCCGGGCTTGGGATCCGCCTGCGAGACGGCGGAGAGGCAGACCTTCGGGTCCTTTTGGAGCCGCTCACCCTTCATACCCTCGCCGGCTCCGTGGAAGTAGATAAAGCCGTTGTGATAAACGGGCGAAATCGGGATGCAGTAGGGCTCGCCTCCGAAGGCAATGGTGGCATAGGGGGCGCTTTTCAGCACCTCCACGGCAAAATCAAAATCGCGTTCGCGGTCGGATCGTCTCATAATTCTTATTTCCTTTCATCGGGATGTTTTTTGTAATAAGCGCGCAGAAACGGCTTTTCAAGCAGCCGCTTGAAGCGGAAAAAGGGCGTTTTCTTGTCGCGGATCGGCGGCACCAGATAGGCCGGACAGCCGGCGCGGGAGGCTCCCCACACATCGGTGAAAAGCTGATCGCCGACGGCGGCGGTGTTATCGGGCGTGCTTCCCATTGCGGCCATCGCTTCCTTCAGCCAGCGGGTCGAGGGCTTGCCGGCATCGGCGTGATAATAGAGATCAAGGCCGCGGCAGAAGCGCTCCACGCGGGGGGCGTGATTGTTGGATACAAAGGAAACCGCGATGCCGGCCTCCCTCATGGCGGAGAGCCAGGCAAGAACCGGTTCGGTCGGCTCAGGATCGTCATAGGTGACAAGGGTATTGTCAATGTCGAGAATCAGCGCCCGGATTCCCTGGGAAAGCAGAAAATCGGGAGTGATCTGGTAGATGTCGCAAAAGATGCGCGACGGGAGAAAGAGATTGGTCATACGCCCCTCCGTGGATGGATTCATCCTCATTATTGTACCATATCCGGCGGCATTAGGCAAGTGCTTTTTGTAAATTTTCGGGAAGCGGGGATCCAAAGCAAAATCCGGGACACCGCACGGGTATCCCGGAAAGCGTATGAATCAGGCCCGGCCGAGCAGACGGAGCAGCTCGCGGGGATCGTTGGCGGTGATGAGGGAAGCGCCGCGCTCAAGGCAGAGCCGGACATCCTCGGCCGTATCGGCACAGTACATATGAACGGGCAGTCCCTTGGCAAGATAAAAGGGGCAGAGCTCGGAATGCACCAGCTTCATATTCAGACCGATCTCGTCATAGGCATCGTACCCGTCGAATTCGGCCATCTGGAAGTCGGGATAGCCCATCGTCCGGGCGTTGTATTTCTCCTTCAGATAGCGGATGATCCGGCCGTTGAAGGCATAGAACCAGCAATCCTCGAATTTGCCGGCCGCTTTGAGCGCCGCAACCGTGATATCCACGTTTTCCTCGGTGTATTCCTTGATCTCCACGCCGAGCTTCAGAGCGGGATTCTTCGCTTTCACCAGCTCCAGAAGCTCATACAGGGTCGGAACCTCCACCCGGCCGGCGAATGCATCGCCAAACTTGTCGGTGTATGCGGGACAGAGGGTCTTGATTTCAGCCAGCGTCATGTCGCGCAGATGACCCGAAACGCCGCAGGTCCGCAGGGGATTGCCGTCATGCATCAGCACCGGCTGCTTGTCGGACGAGAGCCAGACATCGAATTCGATGGCATCCACGCCAAGCTCGATGGCCTTTTCAAAGGAAAGAAGGGTGTTTTCCGGATACATCGCGCAGAAGCCGCGATGACCCTCGGCATAAATTTTCATATTGCTACCTCATTTATAATAACGGATTCCCGGATCCGCTTGATATCGTTGATGAGCGGCGGTGCGGTACCTTCCCGCAGACAGGCGGCCGTTCCGAAGGCGATGGCATTGGCAAGCCGCTCCCCGGGGGGAAGGTCGGCGGCGGCAATGAAGCCGGCGATCATGCTGTCGCCCGCACCGATGGTGGATACGGCATCGATTTTGGGAGCATGGGCACGGAAAAGACGGCCCTCGGCGGCTAAAACCGCGCCGTCCCCGCCAAGGCTGATCAGCACATTGGCAATGCCGTCCCGGTGCCATTCGGCCGCGGCTCCAAGCAGACCGGCCTCATCCGGCGTATAGCCGAGATAGGCGGCGATCTCCTCACCGTTTGGCTTGATGAGCCAGGGACGAAGACGGCGGAGGGTCTGCGGCGGGATGGATTTGGAATCGATGACCAGCCGGATGCCGTCGCGGGCGAGGGAGGCAAGAAATGCCTCCGCTTCTGCCTCTGTGATCCCGGCTGGCAGGCTTCCGGTGAAGGTGACAAGCCCGGCATCGATGGCCGCGTGCACCCGATCGAGCAGGCCGGGCTCGGCTTCAAAGCCCCGGAAGCTGATCCGCGTTTCGCCCTCGGGATAATGGAGCGTGATGTTCTCGCGGATCCGGCCGCTCTGGCGGAGTTCGATGGCGCGGATACCGACCGCTTCAAGGCCGCGGCTGAAATCGTCGGCGTTTTCGTTCCCGAGAACAACCAGCGTATCGCAGTCGATGCCGGCTGCGATCAGCGCGCGGGAATTGTTGATGCCCTTGCCGCCGACATCGCTTGTGCGGGACTCGGCCAGATGCTCGCGCCCGGGCGTGAAGGCGGGGAGGGAGATGTGAATATCGAAGGCGGGATTCAGGGTCAGTGTGGTGATTTTCATGGGAACCGTCCTTTGATTATTTTCTGATAATATTGTAGCACAAACTGCGTCTTTCGTCAAGCGCCGGGAAAGAAAAAGAGAATTTCACGAAAAATCAAGAGGATTGCAGGGATTCGCACTTGCATTTTTTTGAACGCTGTGCTATAATAAAAAGGTATACTGCTCCGTGCCGACACACCCGGAGCGAAAATGAAAGAAAAGGAAGAATGCAAAAATGACACAAGAGATCATCCGGTTCGGAACCGGCGGCTGGCGTGCCGTCATCGGTGACGATTTTGTTCATGAAAATATCATGCGCGTGGCCGCAGGCGTTGCCGAGCTTCGCCGCATGGAGGGCGGAAGTACCCCGATTGTGATCGGTTATGACCGGCGTTTCCTGTCGGATATCGCCGCAAAATGGATTGCAGGCGTTCTGGCCGCCTATGATATCCCGGTCTGGTTCCTCAACCGGAGTGCCCCCACTCCGCTGATCATGCACACGGTCAAGAAGCAGAATCTCGACTACGGCATGGAGGTCACCGCCAGCCACAATCCCTCCCAGTACAACGGCATCAAGCTGATTGTTAAGGAAGGCCGCGATGCCTCGGCGGAAACAACTGCGAAGCTTGAAGAGGTCATCGCCTCCCTTGGTGAGGTTCGCTCGATGGAATTCGACGTGGCTGTATCCGAGGGGAAGATTACCTATCTGAAGAACCCCTTCAACGATTTTCTCGATGACATTCTCGCGGTGATGGATACCGATGCCATCCGCGAGCGCGGTCCGCGCATCCTCTTTGACCCGATGCACGGCTCGTCGGCCTATCCGCTGAATGTCATTCTCCATACCACCCGCTGTACCCTCGATCTGATCCACTCCAACAAGGATGCATATTTCGGCGGCTCCATGCCCGCTCCCACCGAATCCACGCTGGCGGATCTGGCAAGGCTGGTAGTAGCCGGCGGCTACGATCTTGGTATCGGCGTTGACGGCGATGGCGACCGTCTGGGCATCATTGACGGAAGCGGCCGCTATATCAGCGCCAACGAGATTCTCGTCATGCTCTACTATTATCTCCACGAATACAAGGGCTGGCGCGGTCCCGTCGTCCGCAATCTGGCGACAACCCATATGCTGGACAAGGTGGCGGAATCCTTCGGCGAGGTCTGCTATGAGGTGCCGGTCGGCTTCAAATGGATTTCCTCCAAGATCGATGAGGTCGATGCGGTGCTCGGCGGTGAATCCTCCGGCGGTCTGACCGTGCGCGGCCATATCCACGGCAAGGACTCCGTCTATGCGGCGGCGCTCTTTGTGGAGATGCTTTCGGTGACCGGAAAGTCGCCGGCGGCCTTCATGGATGAGCTGACCGAAAAGTTCGGCCGCTATGAGATGAGCGAATTCAATCTGCATTTTCATCCGGATGACAAGGCCCGGATCAATCATATCATCTTTGATGAAAAGAAGCTGCCCGAATTCGGACGGAAGATCGAGCGGGTCAGCTACGAGGATGGCTGCAAGGTCTATTTTGCCGATACCGAAAAGGGCTACGGCGGCTTTATCATCTGCCGTTTCTCGGGCACCGAGCCGCTGCTGCGCATCTTTGCGGAGGCACAGCACGAGGCCGAAGCGCAGGATATGATCCGCGCCTTTGCCTCCTTCCTCGGACTTCCTTACTGATCGATCGGAGGTGAGCCGATGCGGCTCTTTCATGTGAGCGAGAATCCCGATATTACCGTGTTTGAGCCGCGGCTTCCCACCCGGACGGATCTTGAATCTGACATTCCCCTTGTCTGGGCGATCGACGAGGAGCATCTGCCGAATTTTCTCACGCCGCGCGATTGCCCGCGGGTGGGATACCGGGCCGGCGCCAATCCCTCGGCCTCGGATCTGGATCGGTTCTTCACCTCGCCCCTCCAGCGGCACGTTCTGGTGATCGAGAGCGGCTGGTTTGAGATCATGGGCCGGACCACCCTGTGGCTGTACGAATTCGACCCGGCGGGCTTTATCCTGCAGGATCGGAATGCCGGGTATTATACGGCGCAGACCGCGCAGATCCCGACCGGAAAATATGCGCTGACGGATCTCTTCGGCGAGCTGTTCCGGCGGGGCGTGGAGCTTCGCATCACGGACAATCTCTGGAAGATCGCCGATGCTTTGCAGGCCAGCACGCTGGAATGGTCGCTCTGCCGGATGAAAAACGCCTGCGAGCGGGAGGAAACGGATCCCTTCGAGGCGGCAAGACTGGCCGCTGAGCAGGAAATCTTCGGCACGCTTGGGATATTGTGAAAAAGGGCGGCAGGCCATAAGGCCTGCCGCTTGTTTGTCTGTGCTTGTTTACCGCGGGATGACGAAATGCTTGGGAAGACCGCCCTCGAAGGTGAGTTTCGGCTCGCCCTGGATCAGCGGGAGGAGATAATCGATACCGGCATCGGTGATGTTGTTGCCCTCGGCATTGATGAATTCATCCGGCACGGTGCGGATTTTGTTGGCGATGGCCGAGATGTCGGCCGGCTCAACCGTGATGCGGTACTCCTCGCCCTCGGCGCGGACATAGCACATCATCTTGCCCGATTCACCCTTGGATGCGGCCTTTACGGCGGCACGGCCGACGGCGACCGATTCCGTCAGGTCGGTGAGGGAGGCCAGATGCGAAGCGCAGCGCTGGGGGAGGTTCAGCTCGATGGAACGGACCTTGCAGCCGATCCGATCCTTGACGGCCAGCTCCAGCGTCTTGCCGGTGCCGGAGAGATACTTGTGGCCGAATACGTCAACGGCGCCGCTCTGGGCACCTTCGCCGACATACTTGCCGTCAGCCTGCTTCACGCCCTCGGAAACGGCGACAACCACGTTCGGCTTCTTTTCCAGCGCCTTTTCGACATCGGCAAAGAACTGCTCCATGTCAAAGGTGCGCTCGGGCAGATAAATAAGATCGGGAGCCACGCCGCAGAACTTGCGGGGCAGGGCGGCGGAGGCGGTCAGCCATCCGGCATCGCGGCCCATGATCTCGACGATCGTGACGGCCTTGACCGTGTAGACGGCGGTATCGCGGATGATTTCCTGCATCGTAGCGGCGATATACTTGGCGGCGGAGCCAAAGCCCGGAGTGTGATCGGTGCCGACCAGGTCATTGTCGATGGTCTTCGGCACGCCCATGACCTTCATCTCCCAGCCGGTGGAGGGAAGATAAGCCGAGAGCTTGTCTACGGTATCCATCGAGTCGTTGCCGCCGATGTAGAAGAAATAGCGGATGTTGTACTTCCTGAAGAAGGCCAGCAGCTTCTCGAAGATCTCTTTGCCGGCGGGATCGCCGACCTTGGGGAGCTTCTTGCGGCAGGAGCCGAGCGCGGCCGCGGGGGTGTTCTCCAGCAGATCCAGATTTTTGGGATCGGCGAAGACCTCGTTCAGATTGCAGACGGTATCGGCCAGCATACCCTCAACACCGTTGAAGGCGCCGTAGATGGTTTCGATGGCTTCCGATTCGAAGGCGCCGCGGATGACACCGGCGAGCGTGGCATTGATGGCGGCAGTCGGTCCGCCCGACTGTCCGACGATAGCATTACCTTTCAGCATGATGATATCTCCTGTAAATGTATGATACTTGGATACTAACAGTTTATCACAGATTGCCTCTTTTGTCAAGACGGATTCACAAAAATCGACAGGAAGGGGATTGACAGGGACTGGAAACTGTGCTATAATAATACGGTATTGATTTGTTCAGCAAAGAAGGAACCTGCTATGAATTTCTGGAAGAAGCCGGCGGTCCGCCATGCAATTCTGATCGGCTCACTCTGCTCAACCTCCTATCTCGGCGTGTATTTTGCCCGGAACATTCTGAGTGCCCTCACGCCGCAGATCATCGAAACCACTTCTGTCACAACCGAATCGATCGGCACCATTTCGGGTGCCTATTTCATGCTCTATGCCATCGGCCAGCTGATCAACGGCATGATCGGCGATAAGATCAAGGCGCGGTATATGATCAGCTTCGGCCTGATTCTGGCCGGAGCCGCCAATGCGCTGTTCCCGCTTTTTATCGAATCGGAAACCGTCATGCTGATCACCTACGGTCTGACCGGTTTTTTTCTGTCCATGATCTATGCCCCGATGACAAAGGTCGTGGCGGAGAATACCGAGCCGATCTATGCCACAAGATGCAGCCTCGGGTACACGGTTGCCTCCTTCCTTGGCACACCGCTGGCCGGCTTTGCGGCGGCGCTGATGACCTGGCAGGCGGTCTTCTTTGCCAGCAGCGGCATTCTGATTGCCATGGGTATCTGCTGCTTCATCCTTTTTCTCTGCCTTGAGAAAAAGGGAATCGTGCAGTACGGCCGTTTTCAGCGGGAGAAGAAAAAAGGCGGCGGCATCGGCGTGCTCATCAAGCACCGGATCCTGCGCTTCACGGTGATCTCCATCACTACCGGTGTTGTCCGCACCTCCGTTGTCTTCTGGATGCCGACCTATCTTGCCCAGCATCTCGGCTTTTCCAACCAGAGCGCGGCGGCCATTTTCACCGTCACAACCTTCCTGCTCTCGGCGACCGCCTTTATCGCGGTGTTCATCTATGAGCGGCTGGGGCGGAAGCTGGATCTGACGATCTTCCTCTCATTTGCCGCCTCCTCTGCCTTCTTTGTACTGGTGTATCTGATCCCCCATCCGGTATGGAACACCGTCTTTCTGGGACTTGCGATCCTCTTTTCCTGCTGTGCGGCCTCGATGCTCTGGAGCCGCTACTGCCCGAGTCTCTACGAAACGGGCATGGTATCCAGCGCGACCGGCTTTCTGGATTTTGTAAGCTATATGTCGGCCGCGATCTCAAGCAAGCTTTTTGCCGATGCCGTCAGCGCGATCGGCTGGGGCAAGCTGATTTTAATCTGGCTGGCGCTTATGCTGATCGGCATGATCGTCTTTCTTCCCGTTCGCGCGAAAAATCGCGCACAAATCGGTTCATAAGCGAAATTGCGGCTTGACAAGCCGCAATTTCTTTGCTATAATGGACTTAACTACATAACGAAAGTGAGGCGTCCCCATGAAGAAATTCGCAACGATCTTCCTTCTGATCGCCCTTCTGACGGCATCCTTTGCCGGCTGCGGCGGCCAGAATCCGTCTGGCGGCGACACATCTGCCACCGGTGACACCACGGCGCCGTCCGGTGATACCTCGGTGGAGTATTCGCTCGGCGACTATCTCGAGGCAAAGGATCTCGGCGGCCAGGAATACCGGATTCTCTCCTTCTATCAGCAGTCCAACGATGCAATTTACGCGGAAACCGAGAACGGCAATATCGTCAATGATGCCGTTTATGCCAAGGTTCTCGCAGTCGAGGAATTCCTCAACTGCGACATCATGATGTCGGAGCTCAGCAACGGCGAGAATATAACCGGCGATGCGGAAATCCGTGCCTCCATCCTCAGCCAGGAATACGAGTTTGATCTGGTTCAGGCGCACGATATCACGCTGGCCAACCAGTCGCTGGAGGGAATGTATGTCAATCTGACCGATTTCGACATCTTTGACTTCTCTCGTCCCTGGTGGCCCAAGAACACCGTTGACAGCCTGACCGTCAACGGCAAGATGTTCCTGATGTCCAACCATGTATCCTACTTCGGAACCGCGGAAACCCGCGCCATGTTCTTCAACAAGAAGCTGGCCGCGGATTATCAGCTCGGCAATCTTTACGATGTCGTCCGTTCCGGAAACTGGACCTACGATGCCATGGGCGAGATGATCAAGGACACCTATAAGGATGTCAATAACAACTCCAAAAAGGATGCCGAGGATTTCTACGGCTTCACCAACAAATATTACTATGCATGGCTGGAAGCCTTTGGCATGGAATTCTTTGTTGAAGACAAGGACGGTCTGCTGAGCTACGATTTCCAGCTTGACAAGACCACGAAGATCGTCGAGGCGGTTTACGATCTTTGCTATCTGACCAACGGTGCTCTGCCTTACATCGACGGCAATAGCGACGATGAGAGCCAGATGTTCGCTGACGGCCATTCCATCTTCCACTACGCCGAATTCCGCGATGCGGTCAGCATCTTCAGCTTCGCTGATATGACCTACGGCATCCTGCCCATGCCCAAGCTGGACGAGAATCAGGAAGACTATGTCGGCGGTATGACCAACCGTCCCTGCGCGATCCCGGTTACCGTTCCGGTTGAAAAGCTGGACAATGTTGCGCTCATCACCGAGGCACTCAACATCGAGGGCTACCATACGGTATTCCCCGCCTACTTTGAAACGGCGCTCAAGGTCCGTTACGCCGATGCCGGTGACGATGCGGATATGATCGATCTCATTCACGAGAACGCATTCTTCTCCTTCTCTTACCTCTACGGCGGCGGCGGCCCCTACCAGCGTGTCTTCTTCGAGGTTCTCTCCAAGGAAACCCCCTCGCTGGATGTCGCTTCCTATGAAGCATCTACCCGTGAGGCGATGAAGCAGCAGGCCGAAAAGCTGAACGATTTCTTCGCCGACGACGAATAATACAGAAAGACAAGGGGCTGTTGCATTTCGATGCAACAGCCCCTGCGCGTTTACGCCCGGCGCTGCTGCAGGTTTTCAACTTGCAGCAGCGCCGTTTTTTCATTCAATGACGCGCACACCGGCCGCACGGAAGCGGTCACGGATCCGAGCCATCTCGTCACGGTCGGGGACACGCCCGGCATCGGGAGCGCTAAGACCGAGAGATTCGTATTTGGAGCCTGCGAAGGCGTGGTAGGCCAGCACGCGGCATCCGGTGATCGGAAGCGGCGCGAGAAATTCCGCAATGGCATCCATCTCGCCGCCGTTGCAGTCGGGGACATAGGGCACGCGGATCTCCACCTTCGCACCGGCATCCAGAATCCGGCCAAGATTGGAAAGGATCTCCTCATTGCCCCTGCCGGTGCAGGCTCTGTGGACATCGGAATCGATGGCCTTGATGTCATAGAGAAAGACATCGGCAGTATCCAGTACGGCTTCAAACGCGGAATAGGGTACGGCACCGCAGGTATCGATGGCGGTCTTTACACCGGCATCGGCAAGGCGCAGGGCCAGCTCCCGGCAGAAGGACGGATGGACAAGGCATTCGCCGCCCGAGAGGGTCACGCCGCCGCCGGAACTCTCGTAAAAGCTCTTATCCTCCAAGAGCAGGGGAAGAAGCTCCTCGCTGCTCATCGGCTTTCCGTAGAAGGTCAGCGCGTCGCCGATGCATTCATCGGCACAGCTTCCGCAGAGACGGCAGGCATCCCGGTCGAAAAGATGGCCGGATGCGGTCATTTTGTGTCCGCCTGATGGGCAGACGGCGGCGCAGAGGCCGCAGGACAGGCACTTGTCCGGGCGGTAGGCCAGCGGCGGCCGGACGGTGAAGCCCTCCGGATTGTGGCACCAGCGGCAGCGCAGGGGACATCCCGCCAGAAAGACGGTGGTGCGGATGCCGTCGCCGTCATGGACGGCGAAGCGCTTGAGATCGAGAATGGGTGCGGTGAGAGAATTCATACCAGCGCCTCCGCCTGACGGATGAAGCCGTCCTGTTCTTTCTTGGCCATGGTCCGGAAAAGGACATTCCAGCCGCAGACACGGATCTGAAGATCCGCATATTTTTCGGGATCCTTCTGCGCCGCACGGAGCGTTTCGGCGCTGAAGACATTGATGTGCATCGCGTGGCCGCCGAGATGATGGAAGGTGTTCAGTAAACCGTACATAGCCTCCAGCCCGTCCTCGCCGCTGACAGCCGAGGGGAGAAGGCCGAGATCCAGCGGACAGTCATGAGGCAGGGATACGGCATCCAGCTTTGTGACGGAAAGAATGGCGGCGGTCGCACCGGCCTTGTTCATGCCCATGGATGCGGAGGCGTTCTTTGACAGCTCCTCGCCGGTTTTGCGGCCGTCGGGAGTCGCCAATGTCCGCAGGCCCTGATCGTAGCTCTGGCGGGCGACATGGAGGCCGACCTTCCAGACACCGCCCCGCTTCTTTGCGTTGGGCTGACCGTTGACAAGCTCCGACACGAAGCGGGTGATCGCCACGGCATAGGAATCGGGCAGCTCCCGGTTGTTGCCGTAATGGTCGGGATCGGCGAGAATCCGGGCGCGGAGCCGCTCGGCTCCCTCCCAGTTGTTATCGAGGATCGCCGTGAATTCGGCCAGCGACAGCTCCTTTTTGTCATAGACATATTTTTGCAGCATGGCAAAAGAGTCGGCGATATTGGCAAGGAAGCCGCACATAAGATTGGAATCGTTTGTCGTGCCGGAGCCCTCATAGGGATCGCAGCCCATTTCCAGCGAGCGGCCAAAGGTGCCGGCTAAAAGCGGCTGGGGGCACATTTCGGAAAGATCGTTTTCAAACGCATTGACCAGCGCCATCTCGCGTCCGATGATAACGGCAAGCACCTTCTTGTAGGCTTCAAACAGCGACTCTGCGGTGGGAAAATCCGTCGGACAGTCGGGGACGATAAGCTGTCCGGTGATGCCGTCCCGGCCGCCGTGGAGAAGAATCTCCAGCGGCTTGACGAGATTCAGATAATTCATACCGCAGGAGGCGCCTCCGGGCATTTTGGTTTCATAGCAGCCGGAGATATCGCAGCGGCGGGCTTCTTCAAGCGTGAAGCCGTCCTTCATCAGCGACCTGATTATGGTATCCTCGCAGACGAAAACGATGGAGGAATGACCGCGGCGGATCATATCCAGCGCCTTCCTGTAAAATTCCTTCGGCGATGAGGGGCTGTATTTAATCTGAATCTTGGGATTCATCAGCCCCATGCGGTCATAAACATCGAGAATAACATAGGAAAAATCGTTGATGACGGTGGTGCCGTCGGGATTGGTGCCGCCAAGATACATCGGCTGCCCCCAGTAATTGTCGATGGCCTGGAACTGATAGAAAAAGTAGGCGAGCAGAGTCCGCTCCTCCTCCTCGCTCTTTCCGGCGGCCCGGTCGGCATAGTAGAAGGGGGCGAGCTGTCGGTCGAAATTGGAGAGGGAGCGCACCTGCAGATTCTCCACGTGCTCGCTGACCATGAAATAGAGATAGATCAGAAGCAGAGCCTCGTAAAGGGTCCCGGGACCGCCGGCCAGAAGGCTGTCCAGCGCCGATTTCAGCATAGGCGTTTTTTCAGACGGCTCAGGAAGGGAATCCGTCAGCGCACGCATCCGCCGCATCAGAAGCAGGAGGGATTCATAGGAGATGAGCACGCTCTCATAGAAGGCCTCCTGCCGCTCATCAAGCGGTCCCTCGGCCGCTTTTTTCTCACGGGCGGCTCGGACATTGGCGATTACGCCGGGGATGCCGCCTTCAAAAAGAACATCCCAGACGGGGATATTGTGGTCGAAATCCGGCCAGGCGGTCACGATGGCATTCCCTTCAAGCAGGGCACGCTCGCGGCCGAGATGGGGGTATTTTATATTGAAAACCTCCTCCTTCCAGGTCCGGACCAGCTGGCCGATCGGACGGCGGTCGGTGGAATGGATGGCCGGGAAGTAATCCCTTCCGTCACAGTTGATCCGCTGTTTTTCCATCACGGTGCGCAGGGCATAGGCCTTGCGCAGGCTGTGCGGCAGATGGGTGCGCGCGGCATCCTCCGCGGCAACGAGGCGGACCAGCTCATCGCCGGACAGGCCGGTGGCGGGATCGAAGATGCAGTCCCGGAGAAGAAACCGGTTCCGCTTATCGGGATCGTAGGTTTCGGGATCGTGATACTTGCCGCGAAGATAGGCAAGATCGGGGTCGGTGATATAATCCATACAGCACTCCTTGTGTTTTTCGGTATATCTATTATACCGTCCGGGCCTGCATTTGTCCATGGGAATTTCAATACTATTGACTTTTTCGAAACAAAATGTTATAATGGAACGGCAGAGGAGGCGAGAAAATGAATCTGAAGCTTTGGGAATCCCGCAGCGTGACGCAGATTGCGGCGGCGCTGTATGTAAAGGAAACGGTGCCGACGCTCCGCCATATCGACCGGCCCTTTCACGGGCTTGTGCTGAACGAGCCAAGCGGCGCACGCCGATATGAATTTGATGACGGGTGCGTGATGAATACCGGCTGTGACGCGCTTTTTTATCTGCCGAAAAAGAGCAGCTACCGTGTGATCCGGGATATGGAACGGCCCGGAAGCTGCTGGGCGATCAATTTCGATCTGGACGGCGAGGGGATTGACAAACCGTTTGTCATGGCGTTCCGGGATGTTGAGCCGATCCGCCGCGATTTCATTGAGGCCGCCCGCGCCTGGCGGGAAAAGCGTCCCTTCTGGCGGGAGCGGATTCTGGCGGCTCTGTACGATATCATTGCCCGGATGGCTGAGGAGAGCCAGCGGCAGTATCTGCCCTCCGATGCCCGGAGCCGGATTGCACCGGCTGAGGCGATTCTGGCGGAGCGCTTTACCGATCACAGCCTGACTATCGGCGAGCTGGCCGCTGCCTGCGAAATCAGCGAGGTCTATTTCCGGCGGCTGTTTGGACAGGTCTACGGGATTTCTCCTGCGGCCTACATCGGGCGCAGACGGCTGGAGATGGCAAAGGAACTGCTCTTCTGGGGCCAGATGGGAACGGCCGAGACCGCCGAGGCCTGCGGTTGGGGCGATCCGTCCTGCTTCTGCCGCGAATTCCGCCGCCGCACCGGCGTCACGCCGTCGCAGTACCGGCGCTTCGGAAAAGAAAAATAAACAGAAAAAAGAGGCTGCCGCGCTTTGGCGCAGCAGCCTCGGGCTTATTTACGATCCGGTCGAGCGGTAATGCCGGACACCGATCTTCCAAAGAAGGGCGCAGGGAATCAGGAATACCAGCGACAGCAGAGGCATGAACAGATGGAGAGGGGAATCGCTTCGCCCGGTGAGATAGAGGAAGGGATAATACTGCACCAGCGCATACGGAACCACGAAGGTCATCACATTAAGCACCTCCTTGCCGTAGATATCAAAGGGATAGCTTCCGTGCTCGCGCACACCGTCGGTGAAGATGTTCATGAATTCCAGCCCCTCGGTGGTGTAGAAGCAGATGAAAGCATAGATGATAAAGACCGCCGAGAAGAGGAGCATTCCGCAGAGCACCATCAAAACAAGGCAGAGAATCCGGTCCGGCGTGAAATCAATGCCGCAGGCCGGGATGGCATAAGCGAAGGTGAAGGCGGCCTGCAGGAGCCGTCCGAGCCTGGTGAATTCGGTCTTGGAGGCGATGACCTGAAAGATTTCGCCGCGCGGACGGACGAGAATCCGGTCAAATTCACCGTTCGATATGACGGACGGGAAGCGGTCCAGCCCGCGGAAGAAGGTTTCCGCCAGCGAAAAGGCCATCAGGATGGAGGCAAAGCAGAGAAGAATTTCCCGATAGGTGTAGCCGTCCACGGCGCGAAAGCGGGTGAACATGAAGTAGATCCCCAGATAGGCACCAAATGCGCCGAGAAACTGTCCGAAGATCGTCATCGCAAAGGAGGCCTTGTACTGCATTACCGAACGAAGATGGATGGACAGGAAGTGAAAATAGAGGGAGAGATTGGACGTTTTCTTCATGCTTCAGCCTCCCTGTACCACAACGCGCCGCAGGGCACGCTTCATGGCGATCCGGCCGACGGCGATGAGGAGCAGGATCCAGAACAGCTGGATTCCCATTGCGCCGAGCGCTTTGGTGCCGCACAGCTCGCCGGTGTAGATCAGCAGCGGCGTGCTGAGGGTGGAGGCGAAGGGGAGCCAGGCAAGGAGCTCCCGGATCGCATCCGGAAAGAAGGGAAGCGGGATCAGCGAGCCGCAGAGCAGATCGGATACCATGCCGACAATCATTCGCACGCCGATGGGATTCAGCGTCCAGAAGGTGCTGACATAGACGAGCATCTCAATGGCGGTCACAACCAGCAAGGCCATCGCAAGCGAGAGCAGAAAGAGGCATCCGGTGCCAAGCGATCCGGGAGGGGAGCTCCCGGCCGGTGCCGAGAGTCCCCATGGGGCGGGGAGAAAGACGGCGACGAACAGAATCGGCAGACAGCGCAGGAGAACGCGGGCCAGCCGGGAGGCACAGCCCTTGACCTGCCACATCGTGTAGAGATCGCAGGGACGGATCAGCTCGATGGCCGTATTGCCGCCGGTGATGGCCTCAAAGATGCTGTTGTCATACTGCCAGAGCATAAAGAGCGAAAGAAAGGCCTGCTGAAGCCAGACATAGGTGCAGACCGCATCCAGTCCCATCGGGAAGGCGGCAGGATCGCTCCGCTCAAAGGCGGCGAACAGATTGATTTCCATCAGCCCCCAGACAAACTGGGTGGCAACTCCCGCCAGCGCGGCGGTGCGGTACTGCAGACCGGCCGAGAAGCGGATGGCAAAGAAGGCGGAATATTTGCGGATCGCCGTCATACGCCGTACCCCCGATAGAGGTTGACGATCACCTCATCGATCGGTGCATCCTCGATGCGGATGTCCTTCAGCCGGACGGCGGAGGCGAGGGATGAGATGAGCGCGGAGGCCGAGTCGCCGGTGGATTCCAGCACAATCCGGTGGGAGCCGCAAAGCTCGCTCTCGCCCATCGGTGCGCGGCCGTCAATCTCGGTCAGCGCGGCATCGGGAAGAGCGGAAAGCATCAGGTGACCGGTGAATTCGGCGATCACGCGGCGGCGGCCGGAAAAAGCCCGGCGCAGATCGGACAGCGGGCCGTCCGCAAGAATCCGGCCCTTGCCGATTAACAGGATCCGTCTGGCCAGTGCCTCGATGTCCTGCATATCGTGTGTGGTGAGAATGACGGTGGTGCCGCGCTCCCGGTTCAGCTCCGCGATGAACTGGCGGACGGCGAGCTTTGAGACGGCATCCAGGCCGATCGTCGGCTCATCGAGAAAGAGAAGCCTTGGCGAGTGGATCAGCGCGGCGGCGATTTCGCACCGCATCCGCTGTCCGAGCGACAGCTGGCGGGTCGGGGTGCCGAGCAGCTTCGAAAGATCGAGCATCTCGGTCAGCCGGTCCAGCGTCTTTTTGTATTCGGTCGGGTCCACCGAATAAATATGCCGCAGAAGCTCAAAGGAATCGGCGACCGGCACGTCCCACCAGAGAGCGGAGCGCTGTCCGAAGACAACGCCAAGCTCGGCGACGTGCGCTTTGCGCTCCTTCCACGGCACGCGGCCGTTGATGATGCATTCCCCGGAATCGGGGGTCAGAATGCCGCTCATCACCTTGACGGCGGTGGATTTTCCGGCACCGTTCGGGCCGATGAAGCCGACCAGCTCCCCATCCGGGACGGTGAAGCTGACATCGGCGAGCGCTTCCACGGTTTCCCAGTCGCGGGCAAAGAAGCTCTTGACGGCATTACCAAAGCCGCCGGCCCGGCGTGAAACCCGGAAGGTTTTTCGGATGTTTTCCAGTTGGATCATGAAATCCCTCCAAATTTGATTTCTGCTTTGGTAACGGCAAAGCTTCTATATTATACTACAAGCCGGACAGGGATTTGTGAACAAAATGTAAAAAATCGCCGATGCGGATTGGTTCCGCATCGGCGTTTGTGGTTATGGGAGAAGAGATTTGCCTTCCGCATCCAGAAACTGCACCATATAGCTGCCCTCGGACATGGGATGGCGGTACAGGAAGGGATGGCTGTCGATCGGAATCCGGATCTCCGAGTCGCTTTGAGGCTGGATGACCAGCGTACGGCAGGCGGGATTGGCGATCAGAAAGGAGAGAAACGAGCCCTCCGTTTCCTTGAAAATGTCGGGATACGGCTCGTAGGCCTCGGACATGTGTGAGAAAAAGTGTACATTTTCTCCCCAATCGGGTGCCGCGCGAAAGCTTACAAGCACGGCAGCCTCCCCGTTGTACATCCAGAAGTACCGGATGCCGCCCTCGGTGACCGGCTCGCCGATCTGTGAAAACTCCGGGGCGGTGATGAGGTTCAGCTCCTCACGGACGCGCGATGCGGAAATCCCGAGCATACCGTCATCGCTGAGCGCGACATTCTGCCGGAACCATACGGTGAAGCCGATGGCGAGAAGAAGCATGAGAGCGGCCGCGAGCAGCAAATACGGTGCGGCTTTCTTCATTTTTTCACGCCCGTTGCTTTGTTGACGAGAATCGGTATCCGGGAGCCTTCCGTGACAAGCCGCCCGGCGAGAATATCCGCCTCGGTGATGTGCGCAATGAGGATTTCTCTGTCCGAGGTGCGGAGGTAGTCGTAAATGATGTCGATGAAGCCGTCCGGCGTTTCGCAGACATCCGGATAGGAAGCCCAGGTGCGCGCATCCAGTAAAAGACCGGTATTCCAGGTCCTGCCGTCATCCTCGGAGAGCATGGCTGTCAGATTGTTGCGGCCCGTGAAATTGACGTGATTGACAAGCAGCAGGCGGCCGCTTTTCAAGCGGCGGACACAGAAGCGGGAATCGGGGTTTTTCAGCCCGCTGTCAACGCCGGGCGTCCAGGTCTTGCCGCCATCAAAGGATTCGGATACACCGATGTCCTTATGGCCGCGGATCATCATGACCAGCGAGCCGTCACCGCGCTGGTAAACCATGTGCTCATCGAAGCCGCGGTCGGGATAATTGGCGCCGCCGAGCAGGGTGAAGCTCTCGCCGTTGTCACACGAGCGGTAGACATTGGAGAAGCGTTCCCCGGGGAGCCAGTTGAATTCGGACTGGCTGACCGCCCAGACGGCGCAGGGAAGGAGCCAGCTTCCGTCCGAAAGAACGGTGGGCTTGTTCATCATGATGCCGTTGGCGATCCGGCGGGGCGGCGCAAAGGTCAGCTCCTCGGCATCGGGATCGCCGCAGACGGCGGCCCATACGCCGCACCGGCCGTCATACCAGGTATAGCTCTGCGCCCAGAAGACCCACAGCCGGCCGAGGGGATCGATCCAGAGGGTTGGATCGTAGCAGCGGGTTCCTTCGCCGTTCGGGATTATAGCCATGAAGGCCTTGTCAAAATGAAGGCCATCCTCACTTTTCTGCAGGAGCAGGAAATTACCGGGGCCTTCGGTTTCGGTGCCGGTGTAGAAAATCGTGAAGCGGCGGCCCTTTTTGGTGCATTCGATGCCGGGTATGCCCTGAAAAAGGCGGGATTCGTCGGCATAGATGCCGGCCGGATTGTGCAGGATGGCCGGATCGGTGATGTAGGAAGCGGGGAGCAGGGAGTTGTCTTTGTTTTGCATGATGTACCTCATTATTAGCATGAAAATTTTCAATCAGATGTGCGGTGAGAGCGCTTCGGCGGCTTTGCGGACCGGCGCTATGAGAGCCTCCGGATCGGCTTCTTTGCGAAGGCAGGCGGCGCCGATGGCGACGGTATCGGTCAGCGCGATGGCGGCGGCAAGGATCCGGATGCTGTTTTCGCCGTCCTCGATGGCCCATCCGCGCTCCCGGATGCCGGCAAGCTCGCGCTTCAGCTGATCCCAGGTGTGAATCGAGCGGGAGGTGTGCGAAAAATAGCATCCCATGCCGAGCCGACTGCAGACATCGGCATCGGTGCACCTGGCCAGCAGAGCCTTTCCGGCGGCGGACAGATGCCAGGGGAGCCGATCGCCTCCGGCATACAGCGGGGCATCCGGGGATGCGGACACGGTGACGGTCGGGACGTCACTGTCAGCCTCGGCCAGAAACAGCGTGAATCCGGGCGGCGTCGTTTTTATGCCGGTCAGAATCCCGTCGAAGACTGTTTTTGCCAGCTTTTTCGGAGTGAAGCGGCTCTGTGCGGCCAATCCGATGCGGAGTGCAGCATGGCCAAGAATAAAGCCATCGTCCGTGACGGCGAGAAAGCCTTTTTCGGCCAGCGTGTAAAGGCAGTCGGAGGTGCTGGATTTGGGAATTCCAAGCCGGCGGCTGATTTCGGAAATGCCGAGCGGCCGGTCGGTTTCGGCGATCTGTGTCAGAATATCGGCAGCGCGGGCGGCGGATTTGTTCATGACATTCTCCGTTCGGTATACTGAACAGCGGCGCTGTTCTGAAGTTGAGGTATTATAGCACACGGGGGCGGATTTGTCAAGGGAAAAAGGAAAGAAATCGGCTCCGATATGCAAAAAAACCGCCGAAGATTTCTTCGGCGGTTTGTCTTTACGGGGCGGGGAATACGGCGCTTGCAGCTATGCTGCCCTCGGCGATGGCGGCATCCGGAAGCTGATAGAAGAGCGTGAAGCCGCCATCCTCCCGCGGGAGGACGCCCTCCAGATGGTCGGCGGTGATTTCACCCTCGCCGATTTCCGTCTTTCCGAGATGGCGGGCATTGCATTCGGCCAGCAGGGCATCGGTGTCCGCAATGCCAAGCTTGGCGAGCGCTTCCTCGAAGGTTAAGAAGAGATCGGATTCGATGTCATAATAATGGCATTCCGTCCAGTTGTCCGCGCCGAAGGCAGCGAGCGTGCGGTGAAGGGCGATGAAGAGCACGCCGTCCCGCTCGGAGGAGGAATAGCTCTGCGTGAGATGAAATTGTGCCTTTCCGGTATTTTTCAGCGAATCGAGGACAACCGAGCCGTAGCGGGATTCCTCGCCGAACCAGGCATACACCTGCTGGAGGCTCCAGCCGACGGCATTGGGCTTATTGGCGGCAAGGCGGGGGATATGCAGATCCAGTCCGCCCCAATGATCGCCCTCGGCATCCAGCTTCACATAATAAGCATCGGCGAGAAGGCCCTCGGCGGATACGGCAAATTCGCTCAGATCAGGCGGCATCCAGTCGGGCGTGACGGTCGGTTCGGGCGCGGCCGGCAGATCAAAGAAGCTGTCGGTATCGGGATTGTAGGCATAGTGAATCTCATCTCTGCCGTATTCGCGGAGGATGATCAGAATGCCCTCCTCCAGCCGGGCCGTTTCGTAGTCGATTTCAAAGAAGCCGTCCGCTTTTCCCTTGATGAAATCGGCCAGCCGCACGGAATAAACCTGCTCGATGTAATGGTTCCAGGCATCGGCCATCGGGGCGGAAGCGTTGATTCTCGGCAGGCGGATTGCGATCTCGCCCTCCCTGAAAATCCAGCCATCCGTGATGGGGGCATCGGAATCGGCCGCCTCCGCTTCATAAGGGCGGAGCATATACCGGTATTCGGAGCCTGTGGACGGATACAGCCAGCTTGAAAACTCCATCATGGCTTCAAAGGGGAGAATCTTCCACTCGCGGCCGTCGAAGATCAGATCGAAGGCAAGGCCGTTCAGCGAGCCGCGCAGATGGGTATCGGTGTACCACTCGGTAAGAAGCTCGGCATCCGGCCGGCAGGAGGCGGAAAGCTTCTCCCAGCCGCCAATCTGCTCCAGCGGGAGCCGGTAGACACCGGTTGAAGGGGCGTTCAGATAAAGTCCGTCCTCCGCCCGGTGAAGGGAGCTGTAGTCTTCCTGCGATCCGGAAATCACCGCCTCGCCGACCGGCAGGCGGGTGAAGCCGTCAAGCTTCGGGCTGCCGTCGATGAAAAAGGCGAATTCCGAGCGGAAGGTGCCGGTTGGGCCCACATCGGGATAGGTGACGGCAAAGCCGTCTTCGGTCGGCCACGGCCCGTCGAGATCCTCCGCCGTGACGCGGCGGCCGGTGCAGGCCGATACCGTCAGGGCAAGCGCATCCGGCGCGATCGTCCGGTCGGTCAGCTCCTCCAGAAATTCTTCGGCGGTGAGAAAACGATCCTCGCCCGGCCGGTAGTAATAATCGAACTGCTCCTCATCGACCACATCCGAGGCGTACGGGCCGCGGATAATTTTCAGGCTGATGACCCAGGCGGCATCGGATTTGTGAACCTGATAGCCGACCTGAAAGAAGCGGGGAGAGCCGCCGTCCCTGATCTCCCCCAGGGTATCGGCGATGCGGTCATAAACCAGCGCGGCGACCTCGCGGTTGAAGCGCTCGGCCTCCGGCTCCCCGCCGTTGATCCGGGGGATGCGCAGGGAGCTTTCGGCGCCGCCCGCCAGCGGATGCCCGTTGGCAATGGACAGCCGATAGCCATCGGAAATCCGGTCATAGCCCACGCCGCCAACGGCATACGCCGCGAGGGGATCCGAGGCGTCCGGGATGAATTCACCGGCGGTATCGGGAGCGGTTGCGGAAGGATAGCCGGTGTCCCCGGCGGCGGGATTTTCGATATAGGTGTCCCCGGTGTCGGCCGGTGCGGCCTCATAACAGCTGCAGAGAAGGGATGCCGTCAGAAGACAAACCGGAAACAGAGCACTTGCTTTCATGGTAAAACGTCCTTTCATAGGGGGTTACTCTATTAGACGCAGAAATCCCGGAAATGTTTCATCAGGGCAAATGACGGCCGCACTCCCGGTACTGTCCGGGCGGTATGCCGACCACCTGTACGAAGATCCGCCGGAAATAGGATACGGAGGCAAAGCCTGCGGCCTCCGCGACCGACTCGACGGTGCGATCCGGCTCGTCCGTCAGGAGCAGACGGGCCTTCAGAATCATCGCGCGGTGCTTGTATTCAATGGGCGAACAGCCGGCCGCCTTTTTGAAGCGGGCAAAAAAATGAGGCTCGGACAGATGGCAGAGGGCGGCAAGCTCGGCAACGCGGATGGAGTCCGCGCAGTTTTCATCCAGATAAGCGATAGCCGGGGCTATGACCGGATCGGCGGGCGGGATCGGCGCGCCGTCAAGATGGGGGAGCGTGCGCTCCAGCAGGCCAAAAAAGCGTGCGAGCGTGCCTATAAGCGCATCGGACTTCTGCCAGTTTTCAAGAATCCACTCAAAATCCGGAAATGTATCGGCAAAGCCGGACAGGCGCTGGACGAAGATCCGCCGTCCCGACAGCGGCGGGGGCGGAATGCGGAACAGAAAGCGGCAGGAGATATACCGGATCGGGTGCCCGGGATCCAAGTGCTGGCGATAGGTGGAATTCTGCGGCGTGAAGACAAGATCGCCCGGTGTCAGCCTGTGGGCGCCGTCCTCGCTTTCGAAGACACCCTCGCCGCTCATGATAAAGGCAAGACCGTTGGCGGGACGGGGCATACAGCTGAAATCGACGAGGTTCTGGCCCGTATAGCCGCCTCTGTCGCAGATGAAATAGGAGAGAGAACAATCGGAAGGGTTCATGGAAAACTCCCTTACAGCGAGAATATCGCGGAACAATCATAGAATCGTGTCCCACAAAAAATATTATACTGTCTTTTCTTTTGACTGTCAATATGCTATAATGATAAAAAACTTCGGGAGGAAAAAATATGAGCTTTCAGAATAAAACGGTGCTGATTACCGGCGGCGCTTCGGGCATGGGATTTCTGTGCGGAAAATGCTTTGCCAAAGAGGGCGCAAAGATTGTTCTTGTTGATATCAATCCGGAGGCGCTGGATAAGTGTGTGGCCGAAATCGCCGAATTCCAGCCCGATGTCATGGGCTGCTGCATCGATATCCGCGACTACGATAAGGTTGTCGGGGTCCGCGACAAAGCTGTCGAGCGGTTTGGCTCGATCGATGTCCTCATCAACTGCGCAGGCGGCGCGGAAACGCGGATCTGCCGGGATTGGTACACCGAGGGCGTGTTCCACAAAATCCCGATCGAGGTCTACGATTGGGGGCTGGATGTCAATCTGAAGGGAGCCTTCTATTTCGATCACGCGGTTATGGCACAGATGGCCGAGCAGAAGAGCGGGGTGATTATTCACATGGGCTCGATCACCGGCGAGGAGGGAAGTCCCGGTGCCGTGGCCTATTCGGCCTCCAAATCGGCGCTGATGAACGGTATGACCAAATCCATCGCACAGGCCGGCGCTCCGTATAATGTCCGCTGTGTCTGCATTGCGCCCGGCCCGGTTCTGACCCGCGCGGCGATGGCGGGTATGAAAACGCTGGTCGGTCATGCCGCCGAGCCGCAGGAGATCGTCGATATGATCCTCTATGTTGCCTCGGACAAGGGCCGAAGCATCACCGGCACGACCTTCCTTGTAGACGGCGGCCGCAATGTTATGTTCAATAAATAAGGAGAAAAACGCTATGAAACCGACCTTTCTTGGCCAGAGCCGGCCGCTGATTACCTGTATGCTCCAGACCCGCACCGCCATGGATGCCATCTGCACCGTGCGCAATGCCATGTATGACGGCTGTGATGCCTTCGGCTTCCAGATGGAAGCGATGAAGCCGGAGGAGCAGACCGAAGAAAAGCTGAAATCCATCTTCCGCCTCACAGCCGGCAAGCCGATCTATGCCACCAATTACCGCGGCCACCAGAATGGGGATATGCCCGATGAGGAGCTTGCCGAGGGGCTGATGCTCCTGCTGAAATGCGGTGCGACCCTGCTCGATGTCATGGGCGACTATTACAGCCCCCACCCGATCCAGCTGACCGAGGATGCGGAGGCCGTGGAGAAGCAGAAGGCGCTGATTGAGCGGATCCATGCGGCCGGCGGCGAGGTTCTGATGTCCTCCCACGTTCTGAAATTCATTCCGGAGGAGGAGGTCATGCGGATTGCGCTGGCCCATAAGGAGCGCGGCGCGGATATCTGCAAGATCGTGACCGCCTCCAATTCCGATGAGGAGCAGCTGGAAAACCTTAAAATTATCAACACGCTCAAAAAAGAACTGGGCATTCCCTTCCTGTTCCTGGCCGGCGGCAGCCACTGCAAGCTGATCCGGACGATCGGCCCGATGCTCGGCTGCACGATGTGGCTGACGGTGCACGAATACAATGCGCTTTCAACCCGCGCCCAGCCCCATTGCCGCGCCATCCGCACCATCCTCGACAACTTCGACTATCTGCCGGAGCGGAGCCTGTAATAAAGAAAAAAAGGAATCGGTCAGACCGATTCCTTTTTTTTGTTACAGCGCCGCCAAAAGCGTTCCGGCGCGCCCGCGCACCGCTTCCTCGCTCCAATCGGGATCGATGGCGATGTAAACCGTGCGGGCAAGGATGTCCAGCGATTTTTTGCACATATCGGGGCGGTAATCCGGCACGATATCCCGGTTGGCTTCGAATTTGAAGGGATCCATCAGCGGATGGAGGGCACCGCGCTTTTCCATGATGGGTGTCCAGTTGCGATAGACGTGCTTGCCGGTATCGATGGGCAGGGTACCGCCGACACCGGGAGCGGCGGCAAAGCGGCGGGCATCCTCCTCGGATTCAAAGCGGAGGGCCAGCGTGGTCGCGCAGTCGCCGTCCGCATCGTTGATGGGCGCAAAGTGGGCCTTGCCATTCAGCAGCTCCGTGAGGAGCTTTTTGTTTTTGCGGTTGTCGGCGAGGATGCCGTCCAGACGGGTCAGCTGGACGCCGAGTACGGCTGCCAGCAGCTCATTGGCACGGTATTCATTGCCGCAGAATTGCTCCACCGCGAAATCCTCCATCTGATTGCCGAAATAAGCGATGGCGCTGCTGTCATGATAGATGAGCGAGCGCTCGAAGATTTCCCGACTGTTTGTGAGAAGCGCGCCGCCCTCACCGCAGCTGATGATCTTGAAATAATTGAAGCTGAGTGCACCGGCATCGCCGATGACACCGAGCCGCCTGCCCTTGTAGCTGCCGCCGTCGGCCTGACAGGCATCCTCCAGGATGCGGATATCATGCGCTGATGCGATGCGGAGGATCTCATCCATCTTGCAGGGGAAGCCCTGGATGTGCACGGGAATAACCGCCTTCGTGTGCGGTGTTATGGCCGCTTCGAACGCCCTCGGGCAGAGGGTCATGGAATCGTCGATGTCGGCGATGACAGGCATGGCACCGGCCGCGATAACGGCCATGGCGGTGGAAATATAGGTGTAGGCGGGGACGATGACTTCATCGCCGGGGCCGATTCCCATGGCGATGAGCGCGGAGGTCAGCGCCGCGTGGCCGCTGGTCATGAAGATAGCGTGCCGAACGCCGAAGGTTTCGGTAAGCGCTTCATCGACGTGCTTTACATTCTGAAGGCTGTTGTTGATTTTGAAGAGGGAACGCTCGCGCACGGTAAGCGCAAGGGCATCAATTTCTTCCTGTCCGATACGGTACATAGTAATTTTCTCCTTACTGCATAAAATTCTGTTTGAGCCAGCGGGCGCTGGATGAAAGACTGTCGAAGGGATCGCCGGGGCAGGTATCCTGCTCGACAACATAATGCTTTACGCCGATTTCATCAGCTGTTTTGAGGATGCCCTCAAAATTCAGATTGCCGTTTCCGATCTCGGTGAAATACGGCTTGTCGGCCATCGCCATATCCTTCAGGTGGAGAATATCGATACGGCCGGCCAGCTTTTTCATCCAATCAATGACATCGCCGCCTCCGTACTGTACCCAGTAGGTGTCCAGTACAAAAGTGGTGTGGGCGGGATCAAGGGCTTCGATCATCCGATCAAAAATCCGTACGCCGTCGAATTTGCAGAACTCAAAGGCGTGATTGTGATAGTTGAAGCGATAACCGTGCCGGCTGATTTCTTCGGCAAAGCGGGCGGCCTTGTCAAGAAAATCCTCCAGCCCCGCCCGGTCATGCCGGTAGGCCTCGGGCATATGGGAGATGCCGATATTCTTCGTGCCGAGCGCTTCATGGTCGGCAAGTGTTCCGTCCACATCGGCGATGATTTCATCGAACGGGCAGAAGGTGCCGCAGACGGTAAGCCCCGCATCGTTTGCGAGTCTTGCGAAGGTATCGGCGGACAGGCCGCAGAGTCCGGCTGTCTGGATTTCATCGTATCCGATTGCCTTCAGGCGGGCAAAGGAGGCCGCGACGGAGGCTTCATCGCTGAGCGCTTCACGGACGGTATAGAGCTGTGCTCCGAGTTTATGGATCATAAGGGAATCTTCCTTTCGCAAAAATTATCATTCATTGCGCTTGACAAAATGTATGCTGTATGCTATAATTCGCATAGAGGTGATGATATGTTTTACCAGAAATTGCTCATGGGCGAGCGGGCTTGCCATGTGGATTTCGGCTCGGTGACGAGCTTTGATGAGCACCGCCATCCCGAGGCGGAATTTGTCTATGTACGCTCCGGCACGCTCCGGATGACGGTTGACAAAACCGAATACACCCTGCACGCCGGGGATTTGGCGCTGGTAGCCCCCATGGCCGCTCACGCCTATAAAAATGAGCGGGATCCCAGCCGCTCCACCCTTGTGATCGAGGTGGGGCCGGCCTTCCTCGGACGGAATTTCGAGGCCTTCACGCGATCCCTCTTCACGCCGCCCGTCAAGGCGCTGGATGACAGCACCGAACCAAGACGGCAACTGCGGCATTTACTGGAGGAAACGGCATCGCTGGCTGATGCGGTGGATTCCGCCGATGTTCTGATGCGGGACGGCTGTATCTTCCAAATCTGCGGGTGTATCCTGCGGGAATTTGCCGGAGAAAGCCGGGGCGGCGGGGATCTTCGTGCCGTGGCCGGCATTGATAAGGCGCTGTCGCTGATCCATGACCGGTATGCCGAGCCGCTGAGCATCGATATGGCCGCCGAGGCGACCGGTTACGCCAAAAGCAGCTTCTGCCGGATCTTTCATAAGGTTGTCGGCGAAACCTTCCACGGCGCGCTCAACCGGCGGCGGGTGGAAAGCGCCTGCTGCTATCTTGCCGAAACAGCGATGCCGTCCTCGGAGATCGCGCCGCTGGTCGGCTTTGCCGATGCCAAGAGCTTCTGCCGGGTTTTCAAAAGCTATATGGGGATGAGTCCCGGAAAATACCGGGCATCAGGACGGTGATGATCCGAACGTCTTCAGGTTTTCAAGCGTACCGCGGACGACGGCGAAATCCGCATCGTCGCGGTAGGGCTGGATGTAGGACATTTTGTGCATGATAATCTCATAGCCGCCGCGGCAGAGGGCATCCTGCGTGGCCAGATAGCTTTCCGAGCCGTTGGCGTTGGAGAGGCTGAGCACCGAACGGCTCCCGGCAGCGGCATCGATGCGCAGGCCGATCTCGGAAAAAAGCTCAAAGGGGAAGCCGGCAAAGATGACATCGCCGATTCCGATAAGGGCCTGCGGGATTCTGCGGGCATCGGCATCACGATAACCGGCCTCGTAGGAATCCAGCACGCGGCGGGCATAATCCCGCTGACCGCCCTCCCAGTTGATCGAACAGTTCCGGTATTTCTCCCAGATGGCTTCGGCCGCCTCCCGGGAAATCCGCATTTCAAGCGGGATTTCCAGCGACCGCTCGTCCGCGGCGAGGGCAAAGGGGCGGCGGACACGGATCTGCCGGTAAATCCGGACGGCATCCTGCGCGGCCATGGCACCGTGGGTGAGGGCATCGTGCACGGTCCGGGCACCGACCGTGCACCCGTTCATCAGACGGGGGCCGACATCGCCCTCGGGGCCGTTGAAGAAGGCGGTGATGCCGCCGGTCAGCTTTTCCAGCTCATCGCACATCACGCCCGGCCAGTCGCGGGTGATTTCGGTGTTCGTACCGCTGGCGGTGCCGTGACAGCCGTAATGGATCAGATTGGCGATCACGCGGCCGTCGGCATCGGCAAAGGAGAGCACGGTCATCTTCGGATCGAAGCAGCCCCAGGGATTCTGGCCGAGGGCGACCGTATTGTCGGGATTGAGCTGACGGCGGTTGATGCCCGCAAGGCTTTCGCCCTGCGCCATACCGAGCGTAACGGGAACCGGACATCCGGCGGCGCGGCGGGCCGCATCCAGCAGGGCCGGGATGAAGATGCCGTCGCAGTAGTCGGCATCGACATCCCCCCAGCCGGCCATCCCTTCAAGATTGGGGCCGGAATGGGTGTGGGTGGCCGCGATCAGAATATGCCCGGCCGGAACGCCGGTTTCGGCGGAAAGCATGGCACGGATCCGATCACAGAGAGCGGTATTTATGCTGCAGACGGTAACGCTGATGAGCATGGCCGAGGTCATGCCGTCATCGAAAAGAAAGACATCCGCCGTCAGATCGTCATGGACCGAGGTGGAAATGACATCCGGCGAGTAGCCGTAAAGCTGACAGCCGACCTTGGGCGTGATAATGGCGCGCGCGATTCCGAGCCTGACCGATGGATTCATAAAAATCATCCTTTCGCTTGTTGATGGTTTCATTATAGCACGCCGGCGCGGCGGATGCAAGAGCCGTTCTTGCACGAAAATTCGCAGAAATTCTCACCTATTCTCAAAAAATGAAAGGCGCTGTTGCATTGAAAATGCAACAGCGCCTGCGATTATTCAGAACTGTTCAAAGGGAAGAACGGGACAGCCGCCGATTTCCATCAGGTAATCCTGCTCCCTTAAAAGGGCGACAAGCTCGGCCCCCGACTGCGGCAGAATCCGCGTGCGGGTGGCGCAGAGGCCTTCATGATCCGGCTCATGCAGATCGGTGCCGACCGTCAGAATTGTCTTGCCGGCATCCTTGGCCCATGCAGCGGCAAGACCGATGCGGGAATTGTGGTGAGGATGCAGATTGAAGATCTCCACGCCGTCAAGATGCGCGGGATTGGCGCGGACTTGACTATCGCGGAAGGGATGCGCCTGCACAATCAGCCGATCTTTGCTGTGACAGGCTTCGTAAAATTCCCCGATGGTCATATCAAAGCAGTCGGCGGTTTCGCGCAGGAAATCCTCGTCAATACCGAAGACCAGATAATCGTTGCCGTTGTCCGCGAAGCGGTATTCCGCACCGAGAAGCACGCTCATGCCATAGGCCTTGGCGGCCTCCTTGGCGGCCCGGTAATCGGCGAGATAGGTTCCGATCGGATCGGGCGTGTTCCAAAAGCGGGCGCCCCGGTAAAAATGATTGGTGATAACAACGCCGTGATAGCCTTTTGCGTGCAGGCGTTCAATCAGCTCGGCGGGCGGAATCCGGCTGCAGGGGGATACGGGGGAGGTGTGAGCGTGAAGCTCGAGCTTATAGCGATAGGAGGCGAGATAGTCGCGCATCCCGGCGGAAATTTCAGGTTTCATGGGTATTTCCTTTCTTTTTTTCTGCTATTATTATAGCACATTCCGATCCGGAAAACAAGCGGCGTTCTGACAAAAATGCCGCGCTTTCCCGGATTCTTTTTGTCAGGGGATGTACTGTTGGCGGGAGGGCGGATAGCCGAAATGCTTTTTGAAGGCGGTGGCGAAATTCTTGGGATCGCCGAAGCCCGATTTTTCTGCTGCCGAGGCGACAGAATCGTAGCCCGCATTGAGCAGCGCCTGCGCGCGCTCCATCCGAAGACGGGAAAGATAGGCCTTGGGCGATATGCCGAGCTCCTGCCGGAACTGCCTCCGGAAATAGGTTTCGCACATCTGCACCGATGCGGCGAGTTCCCCGATGCGAAGGCACGGATCGGCAAGACGGCACTCCATTTCGGCCAGCGCGGCGGCAATGGGCGGGCTGAATTCGGGGCGGCTCTCGGCGCGTGCTGCGCACAGCAGGGCGAAAATCCGGTAAAGGCAGGCCGATGCCGTGTAGCGGTAACCCGGCAGACGTTCCCGCCAGACCTGCCGCGCCTCCCAAAACAGGGGGAGCAGCTCGTCATAATGATAATCATGCAGAACCTGAATCTCGTGCCGCCCGTAGCCGGTGAGGGTGAAATGAAAGACGATCATCCGGTCGCGCCGCGTCTTCCGAAGATAAGCGAGATTGGCGGGAAAAAAGGCAAGATCGCGGTCGCGCATCGTGACGGTGCGGCCCCGGCAGAGAATATCGCTGTCTCCCTCCATGCGAAGGGAGAGGGCACAGAAGGAGCGCTCCTTTGTCCGGCTGACGGTGTCGGTGTCGTCGAATTCCAGAACGTCCAGCAGATCAAAGCTCAGATTATCGTGATCGAACAGCATAAAATTCCCCTTTCCGGTTGACTGTTTTCATTATACCACAGGCTGTGCCGAAAATCAAACCATTTTTATCAAAAATGCAGTTTTCTTTTCCCCTCCGGCTGTGCTATAATGGGGGCAGAAATACCCGGAGCCATGCTCCGGTCTTTTGGAGGAACGCTTTTATGACAAGAAAAGAATCGGTGCTTCGCTGCTTTGATGAGCAGAAGGATTATGTCGATGCCCGGACAAAGAGCGGAATCGAGCTCTACCGCAAGGGGGATTTTGAGCTGACGGTCCACCGGGCCGACGGCTCTCTGCCCGAGGAGGTCACCGTCGAGGCGGAGCTTATGAATCACGAATTCAAATTCGGCGCCAATCTCTTCATGCTGGACGAATTCGAAAATGATGAGAAAAACGCGATCTACCGCGAAAAATTTCCGGAGATCTTCAATCTGGCCACCCTGCCGTTTTACTGGCGGGATCTGGAGCCGGAGGAGGGCGCAGTTCGCTATGCCAAGGATTCGCCGAAGATCTACCGCCGACCCGCGCCCGATCTCTGCATTGAATACTGCCGCGAAAAGGGCGTGGAGCCCAAGCTCCATTGCCTCAACTACGATCCCTGGTCGCCGCGCTGGCTCTGGAATCAGCCGACCCCCTATCTGAAGCAGAAGCTGGTTAAGCGATTTGCCGAGATCGCCGGGCGCTATGCCGACAAGATCCCGATGATCGAGGTCACCAACGAAACCTTCTGCGGCGGCCATCACAATCACTTTTTCCTTGAGGACGATTTCGTTGAGTGGTCCTTTGCCGAGGCCGTCAAGGTCTTCCCGACCAATGAGCTGATTATCAATGAGGCGGCCGGAACGCCGTGGGGCGGCTTCGTATCCGAAACCTCCCGCAGCCCCTACTATATGCAGATCGAGCGCCTGCTGCAAAATCATGTCCCGGTGCACGGAATCGGCATTCAGTTCCATTCCTTTGACCGACGCGAGCGGGAGGCCGAGCTGTATACCGCCGAGTTCGGGCGCTACAATCCCCGCCATCTTTTGGCCGTGATGGATCGGTTTGAGAAGCTGAATCTGCCGATGCAGATCACCGAAATGACTCTGCCGGCCTATTCGCGGGAGGCTGAAGACGAGGAGGTTCAGGCCGAGCTGGCCCGCCGGATCTATTCGCTCTTCTTTGCTCAGAGAAGCATGGAGGCCATCATTTACTGGAATCTGCCGGACGGTTATGCGGCTTTCGCGCCGCAGGGCGATATGACGGCCGGCGAGAATTATTATCACGGCGGCCTGCTCCGCTTTGATCTGAGTGAGAAGCCGGTTTATTCCGTGCTCCGCGATTTGGTGAAGAAGGAATGGCACACCTCATGCACGGCCTCGTCGAAGGGCGGCAAGGTATCCTTCCGCGGCTTCTTTGGCGATTACAAGCTGAAGATTTATGCCGATGGGCGGAAAATCGAAGCGGATGTTACGCTGTCGAAAAAAAGAAAGAACCGGGTAGAAATCCGCCTCTGACAAAAATCGGCAGACTTCTTGACAAGGCGGCCGCTTCGTAGTATAATAGGTGTAACCGAATTTATGCCGCCTCTAAGGCGAAGGAGTGTTCCATTATGTCTGAAAAATTTGTTTTTACCGCCATCAGCGATGTGCACATCACGGATTTCCATGCCGGTGAGGAGGATTTTGTCCGCGCCATGCAGGTGATGAGCGAAAAATACCCGGCCGATCTGTATGTTTTTCCCGGCGATATCGTCTATCAGCTGGATTCCTGGAGCGACAGCACCTGCCGTTCCCTGCATGAGGCCTGCTATGATTTCGTAAGCGAACAGCTGGACAAGTACATTCCGGCGGGCACGCCCCGCATCATGGTGGTGGGCAACCACGAATATCCGCAGAACAACACCGATCCGGTCATGTCGGACGAGGCGCTGGCCATCTGGCAGAGAAAATTCGGCCAGAAGCCGATTGCACACGAGGTGCACGGCGGCTATCATTTCATCAAATCCCCGCTCTATTCCTGGCGCATGGAGCCGTCGGTTTCGACGGAGAAGATTGTCATGGCCGAGATCGATGCCGCTCTGGCCGCCGATCCCGACAAGCCGGTCTTCTATCTGACCCATGTTCCGATGATGAACACGGTCGCCTTTACCCAGCATGAGGTCAGCTTCACCCCCGAATTCCGCGAATTTCTCACAAAGCGTCCGCGCGTCATTCATATCTCCGGCCATCTGCACGTCCATATTCTCGACGAGCGGTGTATCTATCAGGAGGGCTTCACCTCTGTGACGCTTCCCTGCAACGCTGTCGGCTATACATCCATCGCCAAGGCCGACCATACCAAGCCGCGGGTCAACGGAATGTCCGCCTGCCTCCAGTTTGAGGTTGAGGGAACGAAGGTCACCGTTCACCGCATCGACTGCACCACCGGCAAGGAATACGGCAAGCCGTGGGTAATCGATGTGGCCGATACCGTAAAGGGCATCCAGCCTTACGGCAAGGAGCGCGTGGTAAAGGAGCCCCGTCCGGAATTTGCCTGCGATGCCGCTCTGGATGCGAAGGTTGAGGGCACGACCGCCGAGATCATCATCGGCCAGAAGTTTGTCGGTGAGCCGGCACTCTACTATGCCGTTACGCTGACGGGCACCGACGGAAGCCGCGTGGACCGTCTGATCTGCTCCGATTTCTGGCGGCTGGTTCACGATGAGCCGATGGCGGATACCGTTTCGCTGGTCATCGCGGATCTGAAGCCCGATTTCTACGAGGCGAAGGCCGTCCCGATGAACGGTGTCTTCGGCGAGGGCGATCGCCCCATCCGCTGCCATTTTGCGGTTGTCTGAATTATTCAGAAAAAAACACTCACGAAGCCGAATCGGTTTCGTGAGTGTTTTTCTGTTAAGTGAAGATCAGCTCGCGCGCATAGCCCGCGTAGCCGGCGTGGGTGCAGACCTGCAGGGCGCCGCCGGGCAGGGTATCGGTCAGATTGTAGTGGGTGTGGCCGGTGATGACGGCCCGGATCAGCGGCTCTGAATGGATGTATTCGATCATCTCAAGCGTGGCACGGTCGGGATTCTGCTGCAGCCTGCGATCGTTGGGGTATGTGGTGTACAATTCACGCGGCGCGCCGGTGACATAGGCGCAGGGGGACTTCTCCATCGATTTTGCCGCAAAGGCCGGCGTGTAGAGCGGAACGTGCATGGCCAGCACGATCGGATAGCCCTTGGCCGCCTCGGCACGGAGCATTTCCTCCTGCCCCTTGGAGAAGAGATAGTATCCGTTATCCAACGTGACGATGTTCAGCCCGCCGATGATCCGGCTGTCAAAATACAGATTCTGACGGATATGCGGCTGAACGCGCTTCAGATTCTCCCATTTGTAGGTGTAATCCTCGATGGCGCGGCCGACATAGTGGCAGAAATCGTGATTGCCGGCGGCGTAGATCATATCGACTTCTTTGGTTGTTTCGTCCAGATAGGCGAAATTGCCGTGGGACATAAAATCGTACAGATCGCCGGTGTGGAGAATCGGAATCCCTTCCGCCTTTGCATAGGCAAGGGACTGCTGATAGAAGGATTCAATCTGCTCCTCTCCGCCGAAGATATTGCCGCGGGATGCGGCGTGGCCGATCAGCTCGGGGTTTTCGATGGCATCGGTTTCATCGGCAAGGCAGATATGGGAATCGGTCATATGGAGAAGCCGCACCGGCTTTTCCAGTCCGATCGGAATCTCGGTTTTCAGAATTTCAAGTCTTTTCATGAGGACCTCATTTCACGATGCCGGGATAAATATACACGCCCTGATCCTCGGCAGGATACAGGCTGCCCTTGAAATAGTAGAACGTGCTGTGGGTGTCAATGCCGAGGGCGGCGATGGCGGAGAGGGTTTCGCGGTTGTAGGGCCAGAGCCTGCGCTCGCCCCGCCGCGTGATGGGATCGGATGTGGCCTGCGTATAGGCGGCATCCTCGCTCATCAGATAGACATTCCGGTCGGCCATGATGCCGTCGGCGGCACCGTCAATCCGGAAGCAGCGGGCGTAGAAGGCCAGCGAGGAGGTGTAGAGAAAGAAATTGTCCGTCATTTCGGTATCGACAAAATACTGCTCGGAATTGCCGCCGCCAAGACAGCCGAAGCTGCCGTTTTTGGTGGGGCGCTGATGGCCGAACTGATAGCCGGAATAGAGGCAGAAATTGCCCGTCATGCGGCATTTTTCGATCCGGCAGCCATCCTCTTTGTTTGGAGGGCTTCCGGGATGCCAGAGCTCCAGCGGCGAGTTGGACCAGGCCATCATGTTGTCAAGGAAATTCACGTCGTACATGACTTCCTTTGTATCCCCGGCGAACTGTGTGGTAAGACCGGCATCGTAGCATTGATACACGATGCAGTTCCGAACGGTGAAGGTGCGGCAGCTGCCCCAGTTTTCGACCGCATTGCCGTAGCGGATCTGATCGCGGTCCCACCGCTCCTGGAAGGAACCACCGATCCAGCCGATGATGCAGTTCTGGATCAGCACATTCTCCGCCTTCTCGGTGAAGATGCCGTGGGAGCCGCCGTATTTGATAGCTAAATTATCGATGACTACATCCTTTGTTTCCCAGTCACAGCGCAGAATGTTGCCGCGGCGGGTGAGAAGGATGGAGCCGAAGCTCTCGCCGGGATTGCCGCCGTCCCAATACAGATAGACGGTGCGTGCCTCGTAATCGTGGAGAAATTCCAGATTGTTTATAAGACAGCCGGGACTTGTGAAGAGCGTGCCGCCGGAATGGAAGACATCCCGGAGATTGGTGACCATGCCGTTGTCCTGGGTGTACACATCCGGAAGATAGGGATGGTTGGGATCGTGCGGCACCACCTTGATGGCGTAGAATTTTCCCTCATCGATCACCAGCGTGCCGACATCGTTTGAACGGTCGCCGGCATCGAGCGTGTACCGCCAGACATTCGGATATTCCGTCGCGGCCCAGCATTCGGGCGATGAGGCATCGAGGCAGTTGGTGAACAGGGGCTTGGGGCCGTAATCGTAGGCGGAATAGGTGACCCCGCTCTTTAATTTCAGCGCGCATTCGCCGCCGAGCGGATCGCCGTGATAGCCGGCCGGGAATTCGGCCATCCAATGGGATCCGCGCCGGAAGAAGACGGCATCGCCGGCGGCAATGCTCCCGTCATCCTGGGCCTCGTGGACCCGGCGGCAGGTGCGCCAGGGCGACTCCTCGCTCCGGCCGTCATTTTCATCGTCGCCGTCATTGGAAACATAGTAGCAGCGCTCGTGCACAGATGTGGGATAAATGGAAGGCATATGCAGAATCTCCTGCGCACGCCCCTCGGCGCGGGCCAGAAGCCCGGCGGCAATCTCCTCTGTGGCGGGAAGGTAGGGGATGGCGGCCGGCTCTTTTCCGGCGAGCGCCGCTTTCAGCTCGGCCGCAGTGATATCAATCGGTTCTTTTCGGATCGGTTTCATGAATAATCCTCCTCGGATGAAAAGGCCCGGACAGCAGATTGCCGTCCGGGCGCTTGCTATGCGTTCATTCTCCCATCGGCATGACCGTCGGGATCGGCCGCTTCAGCGAACCAGCGCGGCGTATGTTGCAACACGGTCCTGAATTCCGGGCAGCGCGGCGGCGGTCTTGTCGGAGAACATCGCCTCGTCAAGCTCGTCCGTTGCGGCCATTTCGTGACCGATCAGCGCGTAGGTTGCCTGCGAGAGATGCGCGAACATCGGATCATCCATCGCCTTGCAGATGAAGGACTGACGGGGGGAGTTGATGTCCTCGCCGCTGATTTCGAAGAAGCTGTGCTTCCTGCAGAGTGCCATCAGGCGCTCCAGCTGGGGCTTGGTATTGCGGGTGGGCATATAGGTGATGGCATTGAAGCCGAGGCGCTTCAGATCGGCGGCCAGCTCATCGAGGTAATCGTCCTCGAATTTCTGGGCCTTCTTGTCGCCGGTGACGGAATCGCCGACATCGCCAAGATACGCATAGGCGGAGATCGCACCGCAGCGGCGGCAGAGATCAATATATTCGGTGACATCCGGGCATTCATCGGTGGCCGGGATGTAGATCTTCTCAACCAGATTGCTCTTGAGGGCACCGAGAATATCGTACTCGTAGAACTGAGGCGTCTTGTCGCCGTCGGCCAGCTGTCCGAGAACCTTGGCGGAAAGGGCCAGCTTCATGTCATCCTTTAAGAAGGCGACCATTTCGGCGGGGGTGGGGAAGCGCTCGACCAGCTTCTTTGTCAGACCGAACAGCACATGGCGCTCGGTGACGGAGCCGCCCTCCCAGGAGTTGGAGAGGGGAAGAATGTCCTTCTTGAAATCAACGGTGACGCCCCAGGGAGCCATCAGCTCGTTGATCTTGCGGACCATCTTCAGGTTGCGCAGATTGCGGCGGCGGCGATAGGTTTCAAAGAAGGCATCGACCATGTCGATGCTCTGATGCGGGATGCCGTGGATGGCGACATAGGCAACGGAATTCTGGTCGGGATTGTTGATGCGGCGGCCGTTGCCGACGGTGCTTGCCATGCTGACGCGGCATTCGGCACCGATGGTGGTGGGCATACCGAGAATCTTGCCGGCCTCAATGAATTCGCGGGCACCGGAGATGGAATCGTGGTCCATGATGCCGGCGGTGGACAGACCGTTCTGCCATGCCATATAGAGCGCCTTGGTGGGCGAATAGGGCGAGAAGGAGTAGGTCGTGTGAATGTGATTGTTGACGTATGCGGTGGGGGCGGGAGCGGGAATCTTGCCCTCGTCGGTGAGCTTCTTGATCTCACGAAGGGCATCCAGACGCTCGGCGGCCGTCTCACCGTTCAGCTGATCGATCAGATGGGAAATATCCATTTGCATATCCTCAATTTCCAACCGCAGAAGCGGTTAAATGGTTGTTCTTCCCCCGGAGGGGATCCGGGGGAAGAGAACGGTTTATTTCAGCATATTCTGGCCGCCGGTGACCGGGATGGCCTGTCCGGTTTCATATTCCTGCTCGATGATGTACAGGATGGCGCGGTTGACATCCTTTGTCTCACAGCCGCGGCCCAGCGGAACCTTCGACTCGTAGAACTTGCGGACATCGTCCACGGTCTTGGCACCGGGAACCTTGCCGGCGTTCAGATACTGGACGAACAGACCCTTTTCGGGATCGGACCACAGCGGACCGTTGAGGAAGTTGCCGGGGCAGACCGCGTTGACCTTGATGCCGTAATCGCAGAGCTCCATAGCAAAGGACTGGGTCAGACCGATACCGCCGAACTTGGAGCCTGCGTAGGCGAAGTTCTTCTTGGAGCCGGCAAGACCGGACTTGGAGTTGATCTCGATGATGTCGGCAAGATAAGTCGGGCAGACATCGCGCTGGATCTTCATGATCCGGCTTGCGTACTTGACGCAGAGGAAGTAAGCGGTGTAGTTGACTGAGGTGACCAGCTCGAAGTTGGACTTGGTCATTTCCTCCAGACCGCCGGCGCGGACGATACCGGCATTGTTGACCAGTACATCCAGACCGCCGTATGCGAGAACGGTGGCATCGTACATGGCCTTGACGCTGGCTTCATCGGTAACATTGGCGGCGCAGGCGATGGCGGTATAGGCACCGAAGCGCTCGTTGAGCTCGGCGGCGGTAGCCTTGGCACCGGCCTCATTCATATCGACGATGACCACATACGCGCCTTCCTCGGCCATGGACTCGGCAATACCCTTGCCAAAGCCCTGTGCGGAGCCGGTAACCAGAGCGATTTTGCCTTCGATGCGGCGGGAAGCGGCGGATGCGAGGGAAACCTTCGCGCGGTAGGATTCAACCTCCCAGTTGACGATGAAGTCGATCAGATCGGCATCCATCGGGGATACGCCGCCGAAGCTCTCGGCATAGACGACGATCGAGATGGCATCCATCCAGACAGCTTCCACGGTTGCGGCTTCCTTGGCGGTGGAGCCGATGGCATACATACCGAGCTTTTCAACGAAGACAACCTTCGGCTTGGTATTGTACTTGGCCGTGTAAGCGGCAAAGGCCTCGCAGGGGCACTGACCCTCGGCGATGAAGAGGGGATGCGCCTTGCAGTAAACGATGTGATCGGGGGTCAGGCTTTCTTCCAGAGCGGCGAACTTTTCGGCGCTTTCGGCAAACGCGAGAACTTCCTTATTGCAGACGAACTTTGCAACGGCGGGCTTGCCCTCACCGTAGAGCATACGCAGAACGGGAGCGGTTTCCACGGCCTTGTCAAGATCGAATTCAGCCTCGGAGAAGTCGGGACGGCGGGTAAGGGCCGCATCGATGACATTCATCACGCCCTCGGCCAGCGTATCCAGCTCGGCCTCGGAATCGGCGGCAAGGAAGATGCCGTGGTTGGCAAGGAACACAACCTGGGCATCCTTACCGGTTTCAGCCTTGTAAGCGGCCAGCTTCTCGCGGCAGAGTGCGGCGAGCATATAGCC
>JAZNKS010000053.1:0-5316 GCA_045578725.1 Candidatus Flemingiibacterium sp. | reverse complement strand
CCGTAAGGCCGGCAAAACCGGTAAATAATGAAAGGAGTGGACTTGCATGGTATCGAGAAAGGATAGTAATATCCAGCGTCTTAAGAGACATAAGAGAGTCAGAGCCAAGATTTCCGGCACTGCAGCTCGTCCGCGTCTCTGTGTTTATCGCTCTCTCAACAACATCCAGGCTCAGGTCATCGATGATGTTGCGGGCGTAACTCTTGCATCCGCTTCCTCCCTTGAAAAGGCTTTCGAGGGCAACGGCGGAAACAAGGAAGCAGCAAAGCAGGTCGGCAAGCTTGTTGCCGAGCGCGCAGCTGCAAAGGGTATCACCGAGGTCGTTTTTGACAGAGGCGGATACGTTTACCACGGTCGTGTATTGGAGCTTGCCGAAGGTGCAAGAGAAGGCGGACTGAAGTTCTGAGTGCCGCAAGGCATCCGGACGGTCCGAAAAGACCAGTTTATACACGCTTTGAGTGAATTCATTCACAAAACTTATATTTCAAAGAGAGGAATCAGGGTCCCCGATTACGGGCAAACCTGAAAGTGGCAAACAATGGCAAAACAGAATTTTGATCCGGCTGCTCTCGACCTCCAGGAAACCCGCGTCTGCATCAGACGTGTATCCAAGACGGTCAAGGGCGGACGTATTATGAGATTCACCGCACTGATGGTTGTCGGCGACGGCAACGGTCACGTTGGCTACGGTCTCGGCAAGGCTGCCGAGGTCCCGGAAGCTATCCGCAAGGGCATTGAGGATGCTAAGAAGAATATGATCGAAGTATCCCTCAAGGGCAGCACCATTCCTCACGAGGTAATGGGTATCTACGGCGCCGGTAAGGTTCTTCTGAAGCCGGCTGCTCCCGGTACCGGTGTTATCGCCGGCGGTACGGTCCGTGCAATCGTTGAGAGAGCCGGCATCAAGAATATCCGTACCAAGTGCCTGCGCTCCAACAATCCTGTGAATGTTGTCAAGGCAACGTTCGAAGGTCTGAAGGCGCTTCGCAACGCTGAGGAAGTCGCAGCAATGCGCGGAATCAGCAAAGAAGCTGTGATGAAATAAGGAGGCTTTTCAAGATGGCAAACGTAAAAGTAACACTTGTAAAGAGCCTTATCGGTGCAAAACCCAATCAGAAGGCTACCGCGGCTTCGCTCGGCCTCAAGAGAGTCGGCGATTTCGTGATCCACGCTGATGACGATGTCCTTGGCGGCAAGGTAAAGGTTATTTCTCACCTTGTAAAGAAGGAAAGCGTATAATTCTAAAGGCTCACAAAAATTCAGTATAAGGAGGAAAAAACCTAATGAAGCTCCATGAACTTTCTCCTGCCGCAGGCTCTGTTGCTCCCGCTTACCGGAAGGGCAGAGGCGCCGGATCCGGAAACGGTAAAACCGCCGGCAAGGGTCATAAAGGTCAGAACGCTCGCTCTGGCGGCGGTGTTCGCATCGGTTTCGAAGGCGGTCAGATTCCGCTTTACAGAAAGCTCCCGAAGAGAGGATTCCACAACAAGTTCGCGACTGTTTACTCGATCGTGAATGTGGATGCTCTCAATGTATTCGAGGACGGTGCTACCGTTAACCTCGAAGCGCTGATGGAAAAAGGCATTATTCGTAAGGCAAACGATGGACTGAAAGTGTTAGGCAACGGCGAAATCACCAAGAAGCTTACCGTTGAAGCATCCGTCTTTTCGGCAACTGCTAAAGAAAAGATCGAAGCAGCGGGCGGAAAGACTGAGGTGATCTAAGTGTTCCAAACACTCAAGAACGCATTCGCTCTTCCGGATCTCCGCAAGAAGATCCTCTACGTTGTCGTAGTCATTATCCTGTACAGAATCGGCTGCACCATTCCGGTGCCGTATGTAAGCTCCGATGCACTGTCCCTGATGATGAGTTTCGGTGATGGCTCTATCTTCCAGTATATGAGTATACTGTCCGGTACGGCCTTCTCCAGAGCGACGCTCTTTGCTCTGTCGATTTCCCCGTATATCAACGCATCCATCATTATGCAGCTCCTCTGCACGGCGATTCCCGCTCTCGAGAATCTGTCCAAGGAAGAGGACGGCAGAAAGAAAATCAACCAGATCACCCGCTATGTAACCGTAGCTCTCGGTCTTATCACCGCTTACGGCTACTATATGTACATGAGAGGAATCGGCGTACTGACCAATAACGGCGTATTCGCTGCTATCGTCATCATCGCCTGCTATTCCGCCGGTACTGCGCTGATCATGTGGCTGGCTGAGAAGATCAACGAAAACGGCATCGGCAACGGTATCTCCCTGATCCTGTTCGCCAACATCGTTTCCTCGATCCCCACCACCGTCGGCACGCTGTTTGCCCAGGTTACCAGCGGTTCGGCAGCTGGCATCATCGCCGCTATCGTTCACGTTATCCTGGCTCTGGCTATGGTTACCTTCATCGTCTTCATCACCAACTCGGAGAGAAGACTGTCGGTCCAGTACGCCAAGCGTGTTGTTGGCCGCAAGATGTACGGCGGTCAGAGTTCCACGCTTCCGCTGAAGCTGAATATGTCCGGCGTTATGCCTGTCATCTTCGCGAACTCGATCCTCGCACTCCCGACTACGATTGCAATGTTCTTCCCCACGCCTGAGGAGGGAACCTTCTGGTACGGCTTCCTTCAGCTGTTCTCCTACAAGTCGTGGCTGTACGTTGTACTCTTCCTCGCAATGATCATCTTCTTCTCTTATTTCTACATTGCCATCTCCTTCAATCCGATCGAGGTTGCAAACAATCTGAAGAAGAACGGTGGTTTTATCCCCGGTATCCGTCCCGGCAAGCCTACCTCCGATTATATCACCAAGGTTCTGAACAAGATCACTCTCATGGGTGCGTTCTTCCTCGGTATCATCGCGGTACTTCCGGCGGCGATCAATATCATCTCGGGCGACCGTCTGACGAACATCGCTTTCGCCGGCACCTCGATCCTCATTCTGGTCGGTGTTGCTCTCGAAACGGCTCGTGAGGTTGAAGCTCAGATGACGATGCGTCATTACAAAGGCTTTCTTGAATAAGCGCTGACGCTTCCTGCATGGATGGAATTCAACCGGATCCCATCCATGAGGAGCAGGCGCCCGATTGAAATTTTGGGAGAATGATTGAATGAAAATGATCTTTTTAGGCGCTCCCGGCGCCGGCAAAGGCACTCAGGCTGAAATCGTTTCGGAAAAGTATTCGATTCCTGCGATTTCCACGGGTGCGATCATCCGAGAAGCAATCAAAAATCAGACCGAAATGGGCAAGGCAGCCAAGCAGTTTACCGAAAATGGCGCACTTGTACCGGATGATGTTGTGATCGGTATCATCAAGGAAAGACTGGCTGCGGATGACTGTCAGAACGGCTTCATCCTGGACGGCTTCCCGAGAACCGTTCCCCAGGCCGAAGCGCTTGAGGATATGGGTGTTGTGATTGATCTCGTGATCGACATTGAAGTCCCGGACGAAAAGATCGTTGAAAGAATGTCCGGCAGACGCGTCTGCGCCAAGTGCGGGGCGTCTTACCATACGATCTACAATCCTTCGGCCGACGGCAAGAGCTGCGATAAGTGCGGCGAAGCGCTTTCGATCCGTAAGGATGACGCTCCTGAGGTTGTGAAGAGCCGTCTGGACACCTACCATGAGGTTACGGAGCCGCTCAAGGATTTCTATGAGAAGCTCGGAAAGCTCGGTATCGTGGAAGGACAGGAGGAGGTCGCCGACACCACGGCGCTGACTCTGGCCCTTATCGCATCGAAGGAACAGGGCAGATAAGTTTTCATGATTACGGTTAAGAATTCCGATCAGATCAAGCTGATGCGTCAGGCCGGCCGCATCACGGGCGAAGCGCTTGCGCTTGCCGGTGAAGCCATCAAGCCGGGCATGACCACCAAGCAGCTGGATACCATCATCCGTCATCACATCGAACGGAGCGGTGCAAAGCCCTCCTTCCTCGGATACGGCGGGTTCCCCGGCAGCGCCTGCATCAGCATCAACGATCAGGTCATTCACGGTATCCCCTCCGCTCGGGTGATCGAAGAGGGCGACATTGTCAAGGTTGACGTCGGTGCCTTTTATAAGGGCTTCCACGGCGACAGCGCCAATACCTTCCCGGTAGGAAAGGTGAGCGATGAGGCAATGAAGCTGATCGAGGTCACGCGCGAGAGCTTCTGGAAGGGAATTTCCAAGGCTTGTCCGGGCAACCGCATCGGTGATATCGGTGCCGCCGTTCAGGCCCATGTTCAGGCAAACGGCTTTTCGGTCGTTCGCAAGTATGTGGGACATGGAATCGGTGAAGAGCTTCATGAGTCGCCTGATGTACCGAACTTCGGAACGGCAGGGCGCGGTGTCAGACTCTGCGCCGGCATGACGATTGCCGTTGAACCGATGGTAAATGCCGGAGGCTATGAGGTCTTGGAAAAGGAGGACAAGTGGACGGTTGTCACTGCCGACGGTTCGCTGTCCGCTCATTACGAGCACACCATTGCGATCACCGATGAAGGCGTGATCGTTCTGACGAAGGTCGATTGAGCATGAAACGCATAACTGTAAGGAGGGATTATTCTGCCTAAGGACGACGTTGTAGAATTCGAGGGTACGGTCATTGAGGCTCTGCCGAATGCCGTATTCAAGGTCGAGCTTCCGAATAAGCACATCATTACTGCGCATATTTCGGGCAAGCTCCGTATGAATTATATCAAGATTCTTCCCGGTGACAAGGTAACGGTTGAAGTAACCGTATACGACCTCACCAAGGGACGGATCACCTGGAGAGCCAAATAATCTCCGGTCCGTATAAGCTGTCACATAACTGTGAGAAAGGGTTGGTCAAACAATGAAAGTAAAACCATCCGTTAAGAAGATCTGCGAAAAGTGCAAGATCATCAAGAGAAAAGGCCACATCATGGTCATCTGCGAGAACCCGAAGCACAAGCAGAGACAGGGCTGAAATCCGTACAACATCCAAACAATCCAAGAAGGGGTGAATAACGAATGGCACGTATTGCCGGTGTTGATATTCCTAACAATAAGAGAATTGAAATCGCACTCACCTATATTTACGGTATCGGCGTAAAGAGTGCACAGGATATCCTCGCAAAGACCGGTATCAATCCTGATACCCGCGCAAAGGATCTGACCGAGGAAGATACCGCAAAGCTCAGAGATGAGATCGAAAAGAACTATCACGTTGAGGGTGACCTCCGCCGTGATATCGGTCTTGACATCAAGCGCATGATCGAAATCAACTGCTACCGCGGTATCCGTCACAGAAAAGGCCTTCCGGTACGCGGACAGCGCACCAAGACCAACGCGAGAACCAGAAAAGGTCCCGCTAAGACGATC
>JAZNKS010000052.1:0-73609 GCA_045578725.1 Candidatus Flemingiibacterium sp. | reverse complement strand
GCTGGATATTATACTGGCAGGATTTGCGCTGATAGTGCTGTCTCCTGTGATGCTGGCGACGGCGATTTTGGTGCGCACCAAGTTGGGAAGCCCGGTGATCTTCCACCAGGACCGCCCCGGTAAGGACGAGAAGATCTTCCGGCTGTATAAATTCCGCTCCATGACCGATGAGAAGGACGAAAATGGCAATCTGCTGCCTGACGAAGTCCGGCTGACCAAATTCGGCAAGCGGCTGCGCGCCACTTCTTTGGACGAGCTGCCGGAGTTGTGGAATATCCTCCGGGGCGATATGTCCATCGTGGGTCCCCGTCCATTGCTGGTCAAGTATCTGCCCTTGTACAACGAGGAGCAGAAGCATCGCCACGATGTCCGCCCCGGCCTGACCGGCTGGGCGCAGGTGAACGGACGGAATCTGCTCTCCTGGGAGGAGCGCTTTGAGCACGATATCTGGTATGTACATAACATCCGCTTCCTGACGGATGTGAAGATCCTGCTTCTGACGGTGCGGTGCGTATTCCTCCGCGAGGGCATCGCCTCCGGCACCTCCGCCACCATGGAAGAATTCACGGGAACAAAGGAGCAGCTCCATGTCTGAACCGATCCTCATTCTCGGCGGCGGCGGTCATGCAAAGGTTGTCATCGACTGCATCCGCGCCGCAGGCGATACCGTATCCGGCGTGCTGGATGACAGGCTCGCCCCCGGCAGCCGGGTTCTCGATGTCCCGGTCCTCGGAAAAATCGCCGACTATGTCAAATATCCGGACAGCCGCTTCCTCATCGCCATCGGCAACAATGCCGTCAGACGGCGGATCGCCCTCTCCATGAAGGTGAAATGGCATACCGCCGTGCATCCCCGTGCCGTCCTCTCCCCCTCGGCCGTGATCGGATGCGGATGCGTGGTTATGCCGAATGCCGTTATCAATGCCGGTGCCATAATCGGCGATCACTGCATCATCAATACCGGCGCGATCGTGGAGCATGATAACCGGCTCAGCGATTTTGTCCACATTTCCCCGGCCGCCGCCCTCGGAGGCACCGTGGCGGTGGGAGAGGAAACCCATGTGGGAATCGGCGCGGTTATCCGGAACAATATTTCCGTCTGCGGCGGCTGCACCGTCGGTGCCGGAGCCGTTGTTGTAAAAGATATCACGGAGTGTGGTGTGTATGTCGGAATCCCGGCCCGTAAAAAATAAACGAATCCTCGTCCTCGCCAATTTTGATATGGGGCTCTATAAGTTCCGCAAGGCCCTGCTGTCCGGTCTGATCGCGCGCGGGCACGAGGTGTATATCGCCCTGCCGCGCGGTGAATTCATCCCGGATCTGGAAGCGCTCGGCTGCCGCTATATCGAAACCGCGCTGGAGCGCCGGGGCATGAATCCCCTGCGGGATATCAGCCTGTACCGGCAGTATCGCCGGATTCTGAAGAAAATCCAGCCCGATCTGGTGATCGGCTATACCATCAAGCCCAATGTCTACGGCGGCTTTGCCTGCCGCATGGCAAAAATTCCGTTCGCGGCCAATATCACCGGCCTCGGATCGGCCATCGAAGGCGGCGGAATGCTGAAGCGGCTGGTTCTGGCCATGTATCGGATCGGCTTAAAGAAAGCCCGGACCGTCTTCTTTGAAAATGAAGGCAACCGCGATGTCCTGCTGGAAGCCGGTACCGTCCGGTCGGAGCAGACCCGCCTTCTGATGGGAGCCGGCATCGATACCGATGAGTACCGCCCCCTTCCCTATCCCGACACGGCGCCGATCCGCTTTCTGTTTGTCGGGCGTATCATGAAGGAAAAGGGCGTGGATGAGCTGTTTGATGCGATGACACGGCTGAAAGCGGAGTATGACAGCGTGATTCTCGATGTGGTCGGCCTGTTTGAGGAATCGTATCAACAGAAGATCGAAGCCCTGCAAAAGGAGGGAATCCTCTGCTTCCACGGCTATCAGACCGACGTGAAGCCATATTATGAAGCGGCCCACGCCGTTGTCCTGCCGAGTTATCACGAGGGAATGTCCAATGTCCTTTTGGAGGGTGCCGCCTGTGCCCGCCCGCTGATCACCAGCCGCATCCACGGCTGTATGGAAGCGGTCGATGACGGCGTGAACGGCTATCTGTGCGAGCCGCAGGATCCCGACAGCCTCTATGCGGCCATGAAGCGATTCTGCACGCTGCCGCAGAGCGAGCGCGCCGCAATGGGTCTTGCCGGCCGCGCGCTCATGGAAACAATGTTTGATAAGAAAATTGTCGTTGAAGAAACGATGAAGGGGCTTGGAATATGATGAACCGCGATGTGAAGCTTACCCGCACGGAAGAGCGGATGCGCTCCCTGATCCAGCGCTATAATCACAAAAAATACTGGAAATACCGCGCGGTCGTTGTTGATCCGCAGAAAGGCTCCCGCCTTGGCGACCTGTTTCGCCTTTTCTATATCAAGCGCGCCGATGCCTTCAACAATGCTTCCATGGGAACCCACCGCAGCTTCGGTGCCGCCTTTGCGGAACCGCCTCATCTGCCGCACGGACTCAATGGCATTATTGTATCCCACAATGCGGTCATCGGCCGCGGCTGTACCATCTTCCACCAGGTTACAATCGGTGAGGGCAACGGCGGTGCACCCATAATCGGCGACAATGTCCTGATCGGTGCCGGCGCAAGAATCATCGGCGGAATCCGCATTGGCAGCAATGTCCGGATCGGAGCCGGCTGTGTGGTAATAAAGGATGTTCCGGACGGAGCCACGGTAGTCTGCGGCGAAAACCGAATGATTATCAGAGAGAACAACCATGAGTGCTGAAATTTCCGTCATTATGGGAATCTGCAACTGCGCTTCCACCTTGCCGGAAGCGATCGATTCCATCCTTGCCCAAACCGTTTCCGATTGGGAGCTGATCCTCTGCGATGACGGCTCTTCGGATGATACCTATCTCACCGCCGAAGCTTACCGGGCGCGTTATCCCGGCAAGATTATTCTGCTCCGCAATGAGCAGAACATGGGGCTGAATTACACCCTGAACCGCTGTCTTTCCCATGCTTCCGGCCGCTATATTGCCCGCATGGACGGTGATGACATCTCGCTCCCCACCCGTTTGGAAGCCGAGAGAAACGCACTTGATGCGGATCCGCATATCGCCGTTGTCAGCACACCCATGATCCGCTTTGACGAGAACGGCGATTTCGCCAGCCGCAGCACCTGCACCGAATACCCGGACAAAGCCATGCTGGTTCATGGACCTGTACATTGCCATGCTCCCTGTATGATCCGCGCCGAGGTCATGCGCGAGGTCGGCGGTTATACCGTCGATAAGCGCCTCCTGCGCGTGGAGGACTGGCATCTCTGGCTGAAAATTTACGCACGCGGCTATCAGGGCAGAAATCTGTCCGAGCCGCTCTATAAAATGCGCGATGACCGCGAGGCGGCCGCGCGGCGCAGATTCCGCTACCGTCTGAACGAAGCATACATGGTAAAAACCGCAGTGAAAACACTGCAGCTTTCAAAATGGAAGTATCTGTATATGCTTCGTCCGATTATCGTGGGCTTGCTGCCCCAACCGCTATACTCTTATTTACACCGAAAAAAACTCGGAGCCAAGCCGTCCCGTTAACGGAATTCGCTGTGCACGGCGGGCTCATCCGGAGGCAAAACAGCGTGACAAAATTATGGATTATTCTTGCCTTATCCCTTCTGATCGCCTTGATTGTCGATTACCGGGATAAGCGTTTCGCCGCCGTAGGATCGCAGAAAAAAGATATTCTTTTCACCTTCCTGCTGACGGTGATTCTGGTATTTTTCTGCGGTCTTCGCATATGGGGCAATGATACGGCAACTTATCGCGATATTTATATCTATCTGACTCCGGATCTGAATGGCTTCTTCGCCAAAGAACTGCCGTCCTTCGCCGAAGGCATCGGCTTTACCTTCCTGAACAGTCTGCTGAAAACTTTAGGCGTTTCAGCGCAGAATTTCCTCCTCTTCTTTGCCTTCGCGACGATCATTCCCTATGTCTGGTTCGTCCGGCGCTATTCCCTTTCGATGGTCTTCGGCGTATTCCTGATGTTCACCACCGGCTTCTATACCTTCACGCTGGCGGCCATCAAGCAATGCATGGCGACCGCCTTCTGTCTGCTGGCCGTTGCGGCGGCGCTGGATAAAAAATGGATCCGCTTCCTGCTCCTTATCCTGCTCGCCTCGATGTTCCATCCCTATTCGATGGTTTACCTGCTGGTGCCGCTGATGATGTTCCGGCCCTGGACTAAGCGAACCTTTCTCTACATGGCCATCTTCATCGTCATCGGCTTCCTGCTGGAAAGCCTGCTTGGCGTTGTTCTTGATATCACCGATATGATGGGTGCCAACTACGATGAAACCTCCTTCGTGGGTGAGGGTGTCAATATTTTCCGCGTTATCGTTGCCTTTGCGCCTCTGCTGCTTGCGGCCGCGGGCGGGCGGAAAACCTTCCTGTACTTCACCAAAACGGATAGCCTGATGTTCAATCTGGCCATGCTGAACGCGCTGATCATGTTTGTCGGCCTGTTCGGAACCGCGAACTATTTTGCCCGTCTGGCCAATTATTTTCTTCCCGGCCAGATCATCACCATTCCCGTGCTCCTGCGGCGATGGAAGCCGTCCCAGCGCCGGATTCTGACCATGATCTGCATCGCCGGCTATCTCGGCTATTTCATCTATGAAAATGCTGTCATCCGGCCGTTCGATTACGGCTATGCACATATGAATTTCTTCGACTACATCCAGACGTTGTTTTAAGGATCCGCCATGAAGAAAAAGCTGCTCTTTCTCATCCCCAATCTGGCGCACGGCGGCGCAGAGCGGGTGCTTGTCAATCTCGCCAACAATCTCGATCCCGCCAAATACGATGTGACCGTGCAGACCCTGTTCGATGTCGGTGTCAACCGGCCGTATCTGCAGGCGCACGTTCATTATATACCGGGCTATAAAAAGCATATCCGCGGCACAACCACGCTGATGAAGCTGTTTTCGCCCCGGCTTCTGTACCGGTTCTGGATCCGGGAGGATTACGATGTTCTGATCTCCTATCTGGAGGGGCCGACCTCGCGTATCCTCGCCGGCTGTCCCGATCCGGAAAAGAAAAAGATCGCGTGGCTGCACATCGAGCTGAACACGCCAAAGCAGGCGGCCATCGGCTTCCGTTCCCCCACCGAAGCTCTGAAGCTGTACAACACCTTTGACAGGCTGATTGCGGTGGCCGGATCGGTCAAGGATCGCTTTCTGCAATCCCTGGCGGTATCGGTGCCGATCGACGTGCTTTATAATACCAATGAAACCGGTCAGATCATCGAAAAAGCCGGACAGCCGATCGATGATCCCGCCTTCATTGAGGAAGGGATCCGGATCTGCTCCGTCGCCAAGCTGATGCCCGCCAAGGGCTTTGATCGCCTGCTGAATGTCCACAGGCGGCTGATGGATGAGGGCCTGCCGCATAAGGTATACATCCTCGGCATCGGCGGTGAGGAGGAAGCCCTCCGCCGGAAGATCCGCGAATACGGGGTGGAGAATTCCTTCATCCTGCTCGGCTTCCGGGCCAATCCGTACCAATATGTATCACGGTGCGATCTGTATGTCTGCTCCTCGCGCCGCGAAGGCTTTTCGACCGCGGTCACCGAGGCGCTGATCGTGGGAACGCCCGTTGTCAGCACCGACTGCTCCGGCGCGCGCGAGCTGCTCGGCTGGAACAACGAGTTTGGCATCGTGGTCGAAAACAGCGAGGAAGGCATCTATGCGGGCATGAAGCAGATGCTGTCCGATCCCCAAATGCTTGCACACTACCGCAAAATGGCAGCCGTGCGCGGAAGGGATTTCAGCAGGGAAAAGACCGTTCGCGCGGTTGAAGAGATGCTGGAGGATCTATGAACATTCTGTTTCTTGAAGGCGATCTGTCACGGCGCGGCGGCACCGAGCGTATGTGTGCCTGGCTGGCATCCGCGCTGTCACAAAACCACCGCGTGTCCGTCCTCAGCCTGCGGCTTGATAACAGCCATATTCCCTTCCCTCTCGCTGAAGACGTGCACCATACAGTCCTTGCTTCGACCAAAACCGCCGCGCAGATTCGCGAGATCCACCGCTTCATCCGGGAGAATGCCGTCGATACCATCATCAATGTCGATACCGGCATGGGCTATATCGGAATCCTTGCATCATTCGGCACCCGCGCCAAGGTCATCACCTGGGAGCATTCCAATTTCTTCAACAACTGGGATTCGCGGGTGTTTCCCCATCTGCGCCGCTTCGCCGCCCGCCACAGCCGCGCGATGGTCGTTCTGACCGAGCGCGACAGGAAGAATTACGAAAGCAATATCGCACGGTGCGCCCCCGTCACCGTTATCGCCAATCCCGCCCGCCGCGTGGCCGGCCGTTATGACATTGCGTCCAAAACGATCCTGTCAGCCGGCCTGCTCGGAAAAATCAAGCGGTTCGATCTGGCTGTCCCGATCGGGAAGACCGTGTTCGCCCGCCATCCGGATTGGCGCTGGGTGATCTGCGGTGACGGCCCCGAACGGGCGAAGCTGGAGCAAGCGGTCCGGGATGCCGGACTGCAGGATCATATCCTTTTTGCCGGAGCGGTAAGCGATATGGATGCCGAATATGCCAAGGCGGCCCTGTATGTCCTCACATCCGGAATGGAAGGCCTGCCGATGGTTCTGCTGGAAGCGAAATCGCACAGCCTGCCGATTGTCAGCTTTGACATCGAAACCGGGCCGAGCGATATCGTCCGCGACGGCGTGAACGGCTATCTCGTTGTCCCGGGCGATACAGATGCTATGGCCGGGCGGATCTGCCGTCTGATCGAAGACCGTGCGCTCCGCGAAGATTTTTCAAAAAACACCGTCCTTGACATGGAGAGATTTGATGAATGGAGGATTCTGACAGAATGGGAGCAGCTGATACAAAGCCTTTGAAGAAAAAAGTGTTGTTTCTTCTTGAAGCCTTCAACAAAGGCGGCATCGAGAAGGTTACGCTTGATATTGTCAACAATCTTAACCCTGAAAAATATGACATCACTGTCCAGACTTTCTGGTACGGCGGTCATTGTCAATCACTTGTTAATGAAAATGTCAGAGTTATCCCTTTCTTTTTCAAGCGATATGTGCGTGGGATTATCCGGTTGATCGAATATCTTCCGCCGAGGATACTATACCGCCTGTTTGTCAGAGGTAAATATGATGTAGAGATTGCCGCCTCGGACGGCGGTGCCGCCAAAGTTATTTCGGGAAGCACAAATAAAAAAGCAAAAAAAATCTGTTGGGTGCATATGGATGTTGTCGAACGCGGATCCAAGCTGAAAGAATTCCGAAATGCAGAAACAGCAAGGGCGATTTATGAGAAATTTGATTTGATTGCGCCGGTTTCACAAGCTTGTGCCGATAAGTTCAAGAAGAAATTCGGCAGTAACTATCCTTATACGGTAGTTCGTAACCCGCTCCCCGTAAAGGAAATCATAAAAAAATCCAATGAACCGCTTGTACTTCCGGCCTTTTCCGGCATCCGTATTGTCTGCATCGGCCGCTTGGTCGAGCAAAAGGGATTTGACCGTTTACTTGCGGCTTGCAAACGGCTGTCAGATGCTGGAATCAGCAACTATAGAATCCATATTATCGGTGACGGTCCCCTAAAGGATTGTCTGCAAAGCACGATCCACCAGTTTCAGCTCTCCGATCATGTGGAATTGGTTGGTTATCAGTCCAATCCGTATGTTTATCTGAAACAGACTGATCTGTTCCTGCTCACATCAAGAGATGAAGCCTATCCATTGGTAGTAGGTGAGAGTCTGATCGTCGGTACCCCTGTGGTAGCAACCGACTGCAGTGGTGTCGGTGAGTGGTTGGATAGAGGTAAATACGGAATGATCGTCGAAAATTCAACCGATGGAATCTATCAAGGTTTATCCGACATTCTGTCCCATCCTGAGCTGCTTGCGCAGTATCGGAAGGCCATCCCCGAGGTACAGGAAAAGATCTCTTTTGAACAAGCACTTTTCGATTTTGAACAGATTCTGGTGTAATTATGAGTGAAAAAATCTCCGTCATCGTCCCCGTTTACAAAGTAGAACCGTATCTGCGCCGCTGTGTAGACTCAATTCTGGCACAGACTTATTCAAACCTTGAGCTCATCCTTGTCGATGACGGTTCACCGGATGGTTGTCCGGCTATTTGCGATGAGTATGCAAAGGCAGACGCCCGCGTTCGTGTAATCCATAAGACGAACGGTGGACTGTCCGATGCAAGGAATGCGGGCATAGATGCTGCCTCCGGCGACTGGATTGCCTTCATAGACAGCGATGACTGGATCGAAGCGATCATGTTTGAAAAGCTGTTGTCCCTTGCAATCGAGTATGATGCGCAGATTGCCGTCGGCGGAGTCAATGATGAACAGCTAATCGGCGAAGAAACGAAAATTATCAAGTCCACCTTTCGGGGACAGATTGAAACCGTTTCCTGCGGCTGCGAGGAAGCGATGTGTCGGTACTTTTCTTCTTCATGGTCTGCTTGGGATAAAATTTACCGGTCTTCTCTGTTTGATACGGTCCGCTTTCCTGTAGGCGAAATAAACGAGGATGAGGCAATCGTTCTCCAGCTTCTTAACCAATGCCAAACGGTGGTATATACAAACGAAGTATTCTATCACTACATTCATCGAGCATCCAGCATCACCACAACCGCCTTTTCACCAAAAAAGTTCGCGTGGTACCGCCATTGTCGGGACAATCTTGCATGGATCCGGGAGCATCATCCCGCGCTGACCGATGCGGCTGCCGCGCGGTATCGCGGAGCCATCCTGTGGACCCTGACCGAGATCGCGCTGGCAGATGAAGATTATACGGCGGAAAGAATTGCCTTGATTGCAGAATTGAAGCAAAATAAAGAGATGTTCAGCAAAATCAACTTCTCATTCCGGTCAGATAGAATCCGAATGCGGATGCTTTGTTCACTTCCATTCGCAGTATACCGCACATTTATCAGAATAAAGAGGAGCAGGAGAACCCCATGACCAACGAATACGGAAACGAGCTGCTGCATAAGGTGCTGCTCTCCGCCATGAAGGATATCGACAAAATCTGCCGCGAAAACGGGCTGAAATATTATCTGTATGCCGGCACCCTTCTCGGTGCCATGAATCATGGCGGATTTATTCCGTGGGACGATGATGTGGATGTTGTCATGTTCCCCGGGGATTATCAAATTCTGTGTGAAATCATCGCCCGGGATTATTCCGACCGGTACCGCATGATGACATTCGAAAACACACCGGAATGGTACAGCAAAATGTCAAAACTGCAAATTAACGGTGCGGTTATCCGGTATCATGACGGCAGCAGGAGTCCGGTCTTTGTTGATATCACGGTTCTGCACGCGTTGCCCGATCAGAAATTCAACCGAACCATCCAGCGCAAGCAAATCGAATTCATCAACCTGGCCCTCGCGGTTCTATCCGGTGCCGTTATTCCCACTTCGTGGAAAAGCAAATGCACAATTGCGCTGTATGCAAAGCTCGGCAAAGAACGGCTGGGCCGGCAGCTGGACAGCGTTCTGACCCGTTTTGACGGCAAGACCACACAGGATGTCGGAATCATGTGCAACACGCTTACGCGCAATCCCTACACCGGAGTTTCCGGATACGAAACCGATGTCACCAAGCGCGTCTGGCATGAAAATCCCATCATGGTCCCATTTGAAGACACCGAATTCATGACAATCGGCAATCCGGAAGCCGACCTTGTACATCGCTACGGCCCCCATTGGCATGAACCGTATCCCGAAGAAAAGCGTGTCACCAAGCACGATGTCAAGGGCTATGAGATCGAGCCTTGGGTAATGGAGCGCATCGGGCTATGACATTCCTCATCTATATCCCCCAGCTGATCTTCGGAGGAGCGGAAAAGGTGCTGGTTTCCTTTGCCAATGATCTCGTTTCGCGCGGGCATGAGGTCGAGATCGTCGAGCTCTACGAAAAAGGCCTGCTGAAGCCGCAGTTTGATCCCCGCGTGACCTTCGGCGCCATCTGCAGCCGCGAATACACCGAAAAGTATTATGCCTCCCTGTCACAGATCAAGGCCGCCCCCTCTGTCGGGCAAAAGCTGCTTGGATGCATAAAGCTGGCTTTCAGTAAGCTTGTCGGCTACCGCCGCTTTGCCGAAAAGCTGGCTGCAAGGCGCTACGCAGACCGGCATTTCGATGCGGCGATCAATTATCTGGAAACCGAACCGCCCACCTTTCTGCTCCGGCACATCCATGCCCATAAATACATCCAATGGTATCACATTGATGTGGCTAACATGGCCCACCCGGAGGAAACCGACCGGCAGATTCCGGAATATGAAAAAATGGATGCCATTATCTGCGTTGCCGAGGCCGCGAGGAACCGTTTTGTGGCCCGCTATCCGCATCTGGCCGGCAAAACGCACGTTATTTACAATTTCTACGATACGGAAGCCATCCTCCGGCAAGGCGATGAGCCGTTTTTCTATGAGGACAGCCGATTCACCATGCTGTCGGTCGGACGGATGACCGAACAGAAGCAGTATCTGCGCTTTCTGGATGTCCTCGCTCGGCTGAAGGCGGACGGCTTCGCATTTGTCTGGCACATCCTCGGAACTGGTGCCGAGCAGGATGCCATCGAAAAAAAGATCCGCGATCTCGGCCTTGAAGACTGCGTTTGCCTCGACGGCATCACGGACAACCCGTACAAATATATGAAGAACTGCGATCTGTTCGTGCTTCCGTCCGGCTGGGAAGGCTTCCCGACCGTCACCGTCGAAGCGAAAATCCTCGGCTGCCCGGTGCTGGCCACCGATGTTTCCGGCATCCGTGAACAGCTGACTCACGGCGAGACCGGCTGGATCGTCGAAAACAGCGCGGATGGGATTTACGCCGGTCTGTGCCGTCTGATGGCGGATCCCGATCTGTGCAAGCATCTGCGCAGCCATGCGGGGATGGAGCCCATTTGCGGGAATGAAGAGAAGTATCACAAGTTTTTTAAGATAATTTCGATTTAGTTTATCCAAAGAGGAGTTTTATGCATAGCTTATTAACCATCTCGTGCTATTTCGGGAAACTTCCCGAACATTTTCCGGTATTTCTCAAATCCATAGAGCGCAATCCTACCATTGATTTTCTCCTCATTACAGACTGCAATGTTGAAAATTTGCCGCCGAATTTCCGAGTGCACAATTGTACATTTCATGAGATGCGTGACCGTCTTCAAGGGCTTTTTGATTTTCCAATAGTACTTGACCGGCCATATAAGCTTTGTGATTATAAACCGGTTTGGGGATTGGCATTCAGCGAGTATTTAGTGGGATATGATTTTTGGGGATATTGCGATCTTGATATGATATTTGGCGATATTCGTGCGTTTTTGCCGGATTCGGTGCGTGAAAAGTATGATAAGATTTATAAACTTGGGCATTTGACCTATTATCGAAATACCGATGAAAACAATTCAAGATATAGTCTCGATAACTGGCTGACCTATAAAGATGCTTTTACCACATCCGATATTGTCGCATTTGATGAGATTGCGGGAATGCAGAGTATTTTTGATAGACATGGTTTTTCAACCTATTTTTCTCGCGATTATGCTGATATTACATATAGAAAAGTTCAGTTTACTCTTTCGTATTTTCATGTGCCGCAGGAGCTGATTCAAAATAACAATTATGAAAAGCAAGTGTTTTTTTGGGAAAACGGTAAAATATTCCGAGCCTACTGGAAGGATAATCAAATCCGGTATGATGAATTTAACTATATCCATTTTTCAAAAAGAAACATGAAACTGAATGATGTATCAGCAGGATGCAGTGCCTACTTTATTACAAACAAGGGGCTTTTTCCAAAAAGCAGAGATGTGCAGCAGGAGGATTTTGAACGATATAATCCACACAAACCGATTGCAGAGATAAAGCGTTCTTTTGAATGTTGGATTGCTGACAAAAAGAAGCAGGCCAATTATTATGTCAATCTACTACAGAGAAAATTCATGTCAATCAGATCAAAGGATAGAGAAAAATGTTAAGTATCATCGTACCGATATACAATGTTGAGGCTTATTTACCAAGATGTATTGACAGCATCCTGGCTCAAACTTACACAGATTTTGAACTGATTTTGGTGGATGACGGTTCTCCTGACAATTGCCCCAGCATTTGTGATGAATATGCGGAGAAGGATTCACGTATCATCGTTATCCATAAAGAAAACGGGGGATTATCCAGCGCTCGCAATGCAGGGCTGGATATTGCTCAAGGAGATTATATCGGATTTGTTGATAGTGACGATTTCATCCATCCACAAATGTATGAGCGGTTGATGGAATCATTGACAGACAACAATGCGGATATTTCTATCTGTAATTTTGAGAGAGTAAATGAAGCAGGCAATCCCATATCGGATTTATATCCTCTGCTGACAAGTTCGGTATCCAGTGGTATCAATATACTTCGTGACTTTAAAAAAAGCGGGTATCTAAACATTCAATATATTGTAGTTGTAAATAAAGTATTCAGTCGAGATTTATGGAATAACATACGATTCCCTATAGGGAGAATTCATGAAGATGAATTTGTTGCCCATCACCTATTAGGAGCAAGCAAGTGTGTATCTTCTATTAACGAACAGTTCTACTATTACCGTCAAACATCTGGAAGTATCATGAACAAACCTTACAATCTTCGCAGATTAGATTGGTTTATAGCTTTAGAAGATCGGGTTGAATATTTACTGAAACTTGATTTGCATGAAGAGGCAGTTGCAGTTTTATCTAGATACTTTGAAATGCTTCGAGTAAAATACTTCCTTATTCGCGATCATGATAACATCAATTATCATCTGTATGAAATACGCAAAAAAGCATGCAAATTCTGGCACATCTATTCAAGAAACAGTAAGGATATTTGGACAATCAAAGTTGCAACTTTCGCTTTCCTTGCCTCCCCATCATTGTACAGAATTATTTGGAAAAGATAACGCCCTATTGAGGTAACCATGTCCAACCAACATCACACCCACATCACATCCCGCCGCCGCCTTTTTGATTTCAATCTGCGCGAGGTCTGGCAGTACCGCGACCTGATCCTGCTGTTCACCAAGCGTTCGTTCGTCATCACCTACAAGCAGACCATCCTCGGCCCGGCGTGGATTTTCCTCAATCCGCTGATCAGCAGCATGGTCTATGCCTTCGTGTTCGGCGGCATCGCAGGCATCTCCACCGAGGGCATCCCGCAGATGCTCTTCTATCTGTGCAGCAATGCGATCTGGCTCTATTTTTCCTCCGGACTCACCAAGAATGCATCCGTCTTTACCGCCAATTCCAATGTATTCGGCAAGGTCTATTTTCCCCGCCTCACTATGCCCATCGCCAATGTACTGGAATCGGTGATCCAGTTCGGCGTTCAAATGCTTCTGGTGCTCGGATTTCTGGTCTGGTATCTCATCCGCGGCGCCGTTTCCCCTAACTGGGCAGCATGGCTGCTGATTCCCGTCGTGCTGCTCCATCTCGGTCTGCTCTCGCTCGGCTGCGGCATCATCATCTCCAGCCTTACCACCAAATACCGCGACCTTTCGATCGTTGTCACCTTCGGCATCCAGCTCTGGATGTATGCGACACCGATCGTTTACCCGATGTCCCAGCTTTCAGACGGCTTCATGAAAACCGTGCTGGCGGTCAATCCCGTGACCGCGCCGGTTGAGCTCTTCCGCTATGCCGTGCTGGGTCAGGGCACCGTTTCCCTGCCAAGCTACGCGCTGTCATGGGGCATCACCCTTCTTGTGATGTTTGTCGGCATCATGATCTTCAACCGCGTGGAAAAAACCTTTATGGATACCGTCTGAGGAGGCTGTCAATGAACAACGAACCGAATAACCGTGAGGTTGCCATTCAGCTCTCCGGCATCAAAAAAATGTATAAGCTCGGCCAGATCGGCGGCGGCACGCTCACAGCCGATCTGCAGAGCCTGTGGGCCAGAATCCGCGGCAAAGAAGACCCCAATACCGTCATCGGAACCGACAAACGGCTTGTCGGCAAGACCTTTATGGCGCTAAACGGTATTGACCTCACCGTCTACAAGGGCGAAGCGCTGGGCATTATCGGCGGAAACGGTGCCGGCAAATCCACCATGCTGAAGCTGCTTTCCCGCGTTACCGCACCGACGGCCGGCGAGATTGACATCTACGGCCGCATTTCGTCGATGCTGGAGGTCGGCACCGGCTTCAATCCGCACATGACCGGCCGTGAGAATGTCTATCTGAACGGCGCGATCCTCGGCATGACCAAAGCGGAGATCGACGCGAAAATGGAGGACATCATTGAATTCTCCGAGGTGCGGGAATTCATCGATACCCCGGTCAAGCGCTATTCCAGCGGAATGTATGTGAAGCTGGCCTTTTCCGTGGCCGCGCATCTGGATTCCGAGATTATGATTATGGACGAGGTTCTCGCCGTCGGCGACATGGCCTTCCAGAAAAAGTGTCTGGACAAGATGCGCGATGCCGCCAAGAAGGAAGGCCGCACCGTCCTCTACGTCAGCCACAACATGAACACCATCCGCCAGCTCTGCGACCGCTGTGTCGTGCTGGACAAGGGTAAGGTTGTGTTCGAGGGGGATGTGGAGGAAGGGATACAGTATTATGTCAAATCCGCAGCCTTGACAATGGCAGTTGATTACGATCTGAGGGAGAAGCGAATGCCGCATCTTCCTGCGAATGTAAAAGCAAAAATGACCCACCTCCGGCTTTGCAGCAAAGAGCAGCCGCTATATGATATGAATGAAGAAATACCATTTGAACTTACAGTGAGTTCATCTGCTGATATTCGTAATGTATCCGTACGGCTGGAAATCCGCACACCGGATGAAATCTCTGTAGGAGCAAGCATTCTGCAAAATTTTTCTTCTCTGCATATTGGAAACAATTTCTTTCGCTTGAGTTTGGATCCACTTGGTCTGGTTCCGGGAAAATATCTGGCATTGCTCGTTCTCTATGAAGTCAACAACCTGGGGGGATACGAAGATCTTGATGCCATTTGGCCTACATTTTCTTTTGAAATTCAAAATAAAAACCAGCTTGAAGTAAATTGGAATAACAATATGTGGGGACATATAAAGCTCCCGGAATTAAAAATCTTGTGAGGCCATCATGATACCAAAAACAATACACTATTGCTGGTTTGGGCGCAATCCCAAGCCGAAGCTGGCGAAAAAATGCATCAAAAGCTGGAAGATATACTGCCGGGGCTACGAAATCATTGAGTGGAACGAGGATAATTTTGATCTGGCTTTGGCACCACTCTATGTCCGTCAGGCTTATGAGGCCAAAAAATGGGCTTTTGTTACCGATTATGTAAGGCTGTGGGCTATGACTCAATACGGCGGCATCTATATGGATACTGATGTTGAAGTTGTTCGATCGCTCGACCGCTTTTTGGAGCATCGGGCATTCTCCGGCTTTGAGGATGATGTACATATTCCCACCGGTATTATGGCCTGCGAGAAGGATTTTCCCCTGTTTGTTGAATTTCTCCGCTATTATGACACCGCAAGCTTTCTGAACGAAGATGGTTCGCCCAATCTGACAACAAATGTAATTATCATGACAGAGATTTGTCTGAAGCATGGTTTGCAGCAAAATGGCCAATATCAGCTTGTTGACGGCTTTGCCCTTTATCCCAAAGATGTATTCTGTCCGATGTCAGGTTCAAGTGGAATACTGAACAAAACAGCCAATACCGCCGCCATCCATTGGTTCTCCGCCAGCTGGTTCGATGAAGCCCGCCGCCAATCGCTGTACGCATGGCGGAAGGCCGAGCGCCGCGACCGCCTGATCCACACCCCCAACCGGATCCTCATCCGCTTGCTGGGGCAGGATAAATACAACAAACTCAAACATATGCTGGGGCGAAAGTGATGATTCCCCCTTCCTCCAATACTCAGCCGGACACGGTTATCGATTCAGATTCCCATGCCCGGTGTTTTTTTCCCCAATTCGTTTGACCGCTTTCCTCCGATATGTTTCAATCGATTGTTCTTCAGGCTTCTGTGGTGTGGGAGCCGCAATGTCTTTGGCTTTTTCGTCCCTTTCCGTCTTCTTGACATTTTCTCACAGCCGTGTTATAATAATGGTATCTCAACAAATCTATCCTGAAAGGATGCTTCCCTGTGAAGCACGGTATGTATATGGAAAAGCTTATGATGCCCTCGATGATGTGCGTGGATCCCGCAAAGCTCGGCGAAACGCTGGCCGTCTTTGAAAAAGGCGGAATCGGCGGCCTGCACATTGATGTAATGGACGGCCATTTTGTCCCCAATTTTCAGCTCGGCACCGATTACTGCCGCCATCTTCACCGTCTGTCAAGCCTTCCGCTGGACATTCATCTGATGATTGAAAATCCGGAGGACAAAATCGCCTGGTTCCCGATTGAAGAGGGCGACTGGGTATCGGTTCATGCGGAGAGCACCCGCCATCTTCAGCGGACTTTCGACCGGATTCTTGCGGCCGGCGGCAAGCCGATCGTCGCGCTGAATCCCGCTACCCCGCTCTGCATGGCTGAGGAGGTTCTGGAAATGGCTGCCGGTGTGCTGATTATGACCGTCAATCCGGGCTATGCCGGCCAGAAGCTGGTCGAATCGACCATTGGCAAAATCGCCCGCCTTCGCCGCCTTCTTGATGAGCGCGGTCTGTCTCACATCCGCATCGAGGTGGACGGCAATGTAAGCCCTGCCAATCTGATCCGCATGAACGAAGCCGGTGCCGATATGTATGTCATCGGCTCCTCCGGATTCCTCGCCGCCAAAGAGTTCGATGAGATGGAAGACGGCATCCGCCGCTTCAATGAGCTGGTAAAATGACGGTATCCGCGATTCCTTTTGACCGGGATGAGCTGCGGGAGCGCACCGAGCTGAATTTTGCCCGTCTTCGGGACGATCCCTATTATCAGATCAGCGAGGTCTTCGCGCCGGCCGATTACGATTGGTACGGCGACAAGGAGGGTCGCGCCCTGCTCGCCTTTGTATCCCATTATAAAATCAGCGGCCGCAGGCTTCCCTGCATGGATGCGATGATGACAGCGATGCGCTCGCATACCAACAAGCAGCTGTATTTCGGCCCGCCCGCCGGGGATGTGATCCATGAACAGCAATTATCCGGCCATTCCTGGCTCCTGCGCGGCCTCTGCGAATATTTCGAACAGTTCGGCGATCCCGGAGCCTATGAACAGATCCGCTCAATCTGCGAGTATCTTTATCTGCCCACCGCCGGACGGTATGCATCCTATCCCATCGACCGCGCAGGCGATGCCGGCGGCGATGTCAGCGGCGAATCCACCGGCGTGGTGAACGGCTGGCAGCTGTCCAGTGACATCGGGTGTGCCTTCATGAGCATCGACGGCCTCTCCCATGCCTATCGGCTTCTGAAGGATGATCGCATCCGTGATCTGCTGGATGAAATGATTGCCGTTTATCTTGCGATTGACAAGATCGCCCTGAAGGTGCAGACTCATTGTACCCTCGCGGCGGCGCGCGGCATGATGCGGATGTATGAAACGCTCGGCGATGCCCGTTATCTGGACGGTGCCCGGGATATTTATGCGCTTTATACCGAGCGCGGCGGCATGACCTGCACCTACCAGAACGCGAATTGGTGGGGCCGGTACGATACCTGGACGGAGCCGTGCGCGATCGTGGATTCCCTGATGCTGGCCTGTCAGCTTTACCGCGCCGAGGGCAAGGCGGAATACCGGCAGACGGCGGCGAGGATATATCATAACGGCCTTGCCACCGCCCAGCGTGCCAACGGCGGTGCCGGCACCGATACCGTGGTCAGCCGGGAGCCCGGCGGCTCGGACACGCTGTTCTCCCAGCTGTACGATGCCTATTTCTGCTGTACGATGCGGCTGGCCGAGGGTCTGTGGTTTATTCACGAAAATGCGGATCTCCTGACGGCCCGGACAACAGGCACCATCACCCGGCAGGAAAACGGCGTTTATGCCGACGGCGATATCCTGTATGCCGAAATTACCGGCGGCGACGGTTATCTGACCCATCCGACGGTCATAGTGGATGGGTATACCCTCCATCCGCTGCTGAAATACTACAGGATTCCCGCCGCCGATATGGAAAGAATCCGTCAGCGGGTGCTGTTTGATTAATAAAAAAGGACGAATCCGAGAGTCTGCAAAATTAGAGGTAAAATTGAATTTAGCCACCACGAAAACCGTGGTGGCTTTTTGATATGCAGAAAACAAAGAAAAGCCCCGCACGAGGCGGGGCGAGAAATCACATATCTTCGTTGTCTATATAGTTTAATAATATTTGACCTTCATCAAATAGAGATAATGCTTGAGTCGCTGATTTTATGTTAATATCTGGGTATTCAAATTCTGCACTCCAGTCAGCTTCTTCAATTCGTTCTGAAAAACGTAATAACATAATTTTTCCTAAAACAGCTTTTGAATAAATGTCGGTATCCGCACAATTCTCAATGATAAATTCATAGTGGCGCAAGGAATTTTCAATAAGGTCATTAAAAAACTCACTGCTTGGATTTTCAGATAGATTTTCGTCAAAGGCAAGTTGATACTCGGAAAATGCCAGCCACTCCAAATATTCAAAGTCTTTTGGATAAGTCAAGCAAGCTTCTTTTGCCCACCAATAACTGACGCTGTGGTCTTGGCTTTTTCGATATTTTTGTAGGGCAGAATTGTACTTTTTTCTTGTAACATCATCATTAGCTTCCGTTATCCCCAGCAATTCATCGGCACTTATATTAAAAAGCTTTGTGAGTGGAGGAATTAATGAAAGATCAGGACTTGATAAGCCACATTCCCATTTAGAGACTGCTTGATATGAGACACATAGATGTTCTGCAAGGTTCTCCTGCGTCATATTATTTTGCTTTCGCAACATTTTTATTCTTTCACCTATCGTCATAGTAATTACCCCTCCCACAGATTCTTTAACTTTATCCTAATTATACCATACTCTGTATAACAACGCAATAACTTGTTTTTCGAAAACAACGCAACCGATGGTTGAAGCGTAGGTTTCCGCTTTCCCGACACTCGCGTCTGGGGCAAGCATAGCGCGTGGATGTCCACGCACCATCGGGCAGAAGCCCGGAGGCAATGCCGTTCCCACCATCCGCAAAAACAAGTGTTCGTAGGGCGGGGGCTTGCTCCCGCCGAAAGAAAGCCTTTCACAAATCAAAAAGCGGGCGAACATTGTTCGCCCGTGCGCATTCAATGAGTGCCCCTACAAAATAATTTGTCCTATTATGAAAACGAACGGCGGGAGCAAGCCCCCGCCCTACGTATTTGATTGATTTCTCCGCTAAAGTTGCAGAGACGAAGATTCGTCCTTTTTTCTTCAGCCTTCGATCCGGCTCCAGTCAAACTGGGTCACAAGCGGGAAATGGCCGGGATCCTGCACCAGCCGGTCATACACCGCGCCGCAATCGGCAGGCGAATGCTGTTCGCAGATCATCTCCGCCAGATTCAGGCGGCCGCCTGCGCAGAGCTTCAGAACAGCGCGGATATCATCCGTATGCGTGAACCATCCGGGATGCGATTCGTTCTCCGGTCTGGCCATCGTGTGGGCACCGATCAGTGTGATGCCGGGGAAATGAACCTTACGGTAGTAGTCGATGCTGAAATTCTTGTCGCGCGTACATCCGAGCAGAGCCACGCGGCCGAATTTTGCCATGCAGTCGAGCGTTTCATCCAGGCCCGCGCCGACCCCTGTCACTTCAATGGCCGCATTGACACCGCCACCGGTCAGCTTCTTCACCTGCTCGGCGAAGCCTTCCGCCAGCGGATCCAGCGCATAATCGGCACCGCCGGCAAGTGCGGTCTCGCGGCGGTTTGCCACCGGATCGGCGGCGATAATCGGAGCGGCTCCTGCTGCACGGAGCAGGCGGATCGCCAGCTGTCCCAGCAGGCCAAGTCCCATGACCATCGCCGACTCGCCAAGCTCCACCCGGCATTTGCGGACGGCGGCAAGCGGGAAGGTCGCAATAAAGCTGAAGGATGCCTCCGCCAGCGAAACCGAATCATCCTCGATTTTCACCACGTTCTTTTCCGGTACAAGATTGTACGCCAGATGCTTGCCCCAATAGACAATCGCGCGGTCGCCGGGCTTCACGCTTGTCACGCCCTCGCCGACCTTTTCGACGATTCCGGCTGAGCTGTAGCCAAGCTCGCGCGGGAATGCGCTGTGCGGGCTGCTGGCACCGCCGGTATTCGGGTCACCGATGATGTTGGCACGCTCCGTTCCGGGGCTGACGGTACTGAAGGCGGTCCGTACCAAAACCTCGCCGGCACCGGGCTCCCGGATCTCAACGTCAAGCAGCTCGGCGGTATTGACTTTGGTAAAGACGATCTGTTTTGTTTTCATAGTTATGACCATAGCTTTCGCGAAGCGAAAGCTTCCTTTCTTGGATTTTGGGGCTGGTTTGAGAAGCAAAACATTGCCGGGACGGCAATGTAAGCCACAAAATCAGGTCTGAAAATTTATTTTTCAGACTTCTTCCTCCCTGCCATTGCAGAATATTTCTGTATCTATTATAGCACCGATTTTCCCCCGCGTAAAGCCCGATTCTGCAAAAAAGCAACCCGATTCTCCATTTTTTCGCCACGGCACGGCATTTGACAAAAATGCGGAAATGTGGTATACTGTTGTAAGATTCCGGCGGTCCGAATGACTGCCCCGCAAGGAGATTTTTCCGCCGATCGCGATCGTCAGCCGGATCCGCTGGGCAGGACTTGAGCCGGAGGATTTCGCCTTCTTCACAACTTATGAAAATTCCTCCTACTGCAAGCCGGATCCCCGCTATTATCAGGAGATCCTCGACCGCTTTTCGCTGAAGCCGGAGGAATGTCTGATGGTCGGAAACGATGTCACCGATGATATGGCGGCCGCCGAGCTTGGGATGCAGGTCTTCCTGCTCACCGATTGCCTGATCAATAAAGAGGAGCGCAGCCTCACGCCCTATCCTTCGGGCGACTTCTCTGCACTCCTCGCTTATACGGATCAGCTGGCGTGATTGCCGGCTGTCGGATTCACTTCTCCACGAACAGCGATGCGGCCGTTGCCGGATGCCGGTCCAGATACCGGATCAGCAGATTACCGAGCACACCGCAGGAAAGGATTTCGCCGATTCCGACGGTCAGCGAAAACCACCAGAACATCCCCCACGGGCCGAAGCCGGAAACGATCAGAACAGCGGGGATAATCAGCATATTCGACAGCACCGTCGGCAAAAACGCCAGATAGCGGTGCTTTCGCATCCAATAGGCAATCAGTGCGCCGATCAGCGTGGCCAGCGAGCCGAAAAGAATATCGTAGATGCTGCCGCCAAATAGCAGATTGGCGATCAGGCACCCGACACTTACGCCGGGAACAGCCGATGCTGTAAAGACCGGAAGCACACAGAGCGCTTCCGAAAGGCGAAGCTGAATGGCGCCCGATGACAGCCCCAGCAGAGCCGACAGCCCGGTCAGCGCCACATACAGAGCGGCAATCATGCCGGCCTCGGTCAGAAATCGGATTTGTTTTTGCTGTTTGTTTTTCATAGTTTCCTTCCGTTTCCGGATAAAAAAACCGCATTCCACGAATTCTCGCAAATGCAGTCAATCCGTAGTTTTGTTTAGAGTGAGGATGGTCACGAACTCACTGATGCAATTGTCAGCGGACATCTCCGTTGACTAACAGTATACCACAGAATCCGCCGTTTGTAAAGCCCCTGAGCTGTTTTTCCCTCTTTTCTGCGAAGGGGGAACGAAAAATGTAAATAAATTGTTTTATTTGACGGGATTCGAGCCTCGGGGCTTGAAAAGAAGCGGCCAATGTGATATAATAACATAAGACTTATCAAGGAAAGGAATGAACAGGCCCACTCATGCAAAATGCAATGATTCCCTTTTCAAGCTGTCTTGAAAAAATTCTCAACCGCCGGCAGATCACGGTCACAACGCTGACCCGGATGCTCGCCTATAAAAGCAAGACCACGCTGACCCGGATTCTGCAGAATCAGTCCGGCCTTCATTCGGTACGCAATGTCTGCGCCGATCTTATCGCCTGCAAGGAGCTGGCGTTGACGGAAGAAGAGGTACGCGCGTTGGAGCGTGCCGTCTGGATCGGTGAGCACGGATCTGAAAATTATCTGGCTTATCAGGAAATGTGGCGCCTTCTCAAGGCGCAGTATCCGGAATATACGCCGCTGACCGTCATCAACCGCACGGATATTCCATCATTGAGCTTTCTGCTGGAGCAGTTGGCAGGCACACGGGTGGAATGTACGATTCTGAATTGCTGCTATCCCGCTGTCGCCGCTGATTTTGTCCGTCTGCTCACTGCCGCGCCCAAAAAGACCAGCATACGGCATTACATCCAGTTCGGCAGCGAATCCTTCCGCGCGGTTCACACGATGGGAATCATCCTTCCCCTGCTCGTCCATGACAGCTATCTTGCCTATTCCATTCCGCCCGTCAGCGGCGGACCGGACGCCTCTGCCAATGTCATCACCATTAAAAGCACCAACAGCAAAACCACCGTCGAATATGAGCTGCTGCTCTGCGGCGGCAGTCAGGCCATCCTGACATCCGGCCGCGGCTCCACCGAAAAATGGCGGCGCTTCATCGCCAGCTATCCCGTCAATCCGATCAAAAGCGTCAAGGATGTCCGCGCGGACAGCCTGAGCGATCTGATGAACCGCTACCGCAAGCTGGAGGAAAACACCGCCATCTATAAGCTCAAGCCGGATCTCTGCCTTGGCAATATCCGGGAGAATATTGTGCGTGCGGCCTTTGAGGACCGTTACCGGAGTGCCGGCTTGCCGATTCCCCATGAAGCGCTGGATTCCATGACCGCAATCCACAAGCATCGCTTCGACAACTATTACCGCAAGAAAAAGCCGACCCATCTGGTGGTATCCGAGAGCAGTATGCGCGCTTTCGCCAACACCGGCCGTCTGTCCGACCATCCCTGCTTCATGCGCTCGTACTCGATTCTGGAGCGTATCGAGATTCTGTCCTTTTGTATCAATCAGCTCAAAACCAATCCCTGCTTCCGGATTCATCTTCTGACACCGGAGGCCGAGAAGCTTCTCCGCCGCGAGAATCCGATCCAGATCATCTGCTATGAAGGCTCCTGCGTGCATATCCTGCCGGCCATCACCGACTTCAATCTGAAGCGCGGCCATTCGGAGATCTTCATCCAGGATCCGGCCTTCGTCCGGCTCTGCGCGGATTTCTTCCGCAGCGATCTGATTGAGAATCATACCCGTCCCGAGGCCGACACGGTCACTTTCCTGATGTCGCTCCTCACGATGCTCACGCGGAGGCTGGAGGAAGCCCCCGCCGCACAGCCCCAACCATAAATAAAGCCGTCCCTGCCGGATTTCCGGCAGGGACGGTTCTCTTTGTATCAACCGATCAGCGAGGCGATATCGGTGTATTCCAGATTGAGGCTGTCGGCCACATTCCGGTTGGTGCACCTGCCGCAATAGATGTTCACGCCGTTGGCAAGACCCGTATCCATCGTGCAGGCCTTTTCCAGGCCGTGTCTTGCGATCATTTCGGCATAGCGGACCGTGGTGTTGGTCAGCGCAATCGTCGAGGTGCGCGGAACCGCACCCGGCATATTGCCAACGCAGTAGTGAACCACACCTTCTTCGATGAAGACCGGATCGTCATGGGTGGTGGTATGCGAGGATTCACAGCAGCCGCCCTGGTCGATTGCAATATCGACGATGACCGCACCCGGCTTCATCAGGCGAAGATGCTCGCGGCGAACCAGCTTGGGTGTAGAGGCGCCGGGAATCAGCACCGAGCCGATGACCAGATCCGCTTCGGCCAGCGATTTGCGGATGTTAGCCTCCGTGCTGTACAGCGTAGTGATCGACGAGCCGAACACATCGTCAAGATAAGCCAGCCGGTTATGGTTGACATCTAAAAGCGTTACCTGCGCATCCATGCCGACCGCAACCTTGGCCGCATAGGTGCCGGCAATACCGCCGCCGATGATGACGACATTACCGCGCTCCACGCCCGGAACGCCGCCGAGCAGAAGGCCGCGTCCGCCAAAGCTTCGCTCCAGATACTTCGCGCCCTCCTGAATGCTGAGACGTCCGGCAATCTGGCTCATCGGGCGCAGGCAAGGGAGATTGCCCTCCGAATCGGTGATGGTTTCATAAGCGACTGCCTTTACGCCGAGCTCCATCAGCCGCTCGGTCAGAGTACGGTTTGGGGCCAGATGCAGATAGGTATAGAGAATCTGTCCTGCGCGGAGATAGCCGACTTCACAATCCTCCGGCTCCTTGACCTTGACAATCATATCCGCAGCATCGTATACTTCTTTGGCCGTCGGCACAATACGGGCACCGGCCGCCGCGTACTCTTCATCGAGGAAGCTGGCACCGTCGCCTGCGTGGGTTTCAACCAGCACCTGATGGCCGCGGGAAATCAGCATTGCCGCATTGTCCGGCGTAAGACCGACGCGGAATTCGTTGTTTTTGAGTTCTTTTGTAGTTCCGATAATCATAATCGAAGTCCTTCTTTCCGATAAAAACAATAACGCATCTATTATATCACATCTCGCGCGGCTATTCTGCATCCAAATGTAAACTTTTTGTTTTCATGGCGTATTTTCCGGATTTTTTTCGGAATATTCGGTGGATTCCGAATTTTTAGCGGAGTCGCCGCAAAAGTTCAGCCCCCGTCATCTTGGACGGAGGCTGTTCTGTATTTTTCAGTCCGCTGCCATATCAGAGCTGGATTCCGGCCGCGCGGACACATTCCAGCCACTTTCTGGCCATCATCATGTGACCGGCATAAGTGGTATGGATGCCGTCCGAGGACCAACGCTTTGCCGGCGAGGTGCGGCAGACCTCCTCAAACATTTCGCCGAAGGGCACGAAAATCGCACCGTGCTTGTTGGCAAGCTCTCTGACAATCGCCCGGCGCTCGTTCATATGGCCGTTCCAGATATCCCAGTTATCCACGATATCCTCGTTGCCGGGAACCTCCTCGCGCACCATCTTGAACAGAAAGGGCTCGCAGAGCACCAGCGTACTGTCGGGGCGTGCTTCTTTTGCTTCGGTAATCATCCGGTCATAGATGAAGGTAAAGCGCTCGGCATTGGAGCCGCGGCCCAGACGAACCGCAAAGCCGATGTCATTGATGCCGCAGAGGATGCTCAGAATATCAAAATCGATGTTCAGCGTGTCCTCGATCCAGCGGCCATACATATCGCTGATCCGGCTGCCGGAGATGGCGCGGTTTTCGACCTGGATATCGTCCCGGTCGCACATCAGCTCGGAGCCGATTAAAAGCGGATAGCCGGTACCGAGATGCTTGCCGGCGACCTGCGGATCGCGGTTGCGGCCGGCATCGGTAATGGAGTCACCCTGGAATAAAATTTTCATGTTCGTAACCTCTCTGTTCTGTCAGTATTGGATTGTATAGATATTCCCACCCGCCGATGTGCAGTCGGACAGGGTAAGCTTTCGGCCGTTAAAGAGCAGGACCGTATCGGCATCCTGGCAGAAGAAGCGGAATTCGCCCTCTCCCGCGCATTCGATCTGTACCAGACCGGGCTCGATTTCACGCCAAACCCGTACCGCACCGCCGGCGTTGTATTTTCCGGCAAGGCCGATGGGCGCAAAGCCATCCCGGATCGGCATAACCGTATAAACGGCGGAACCCCGGCCATCCAGCGCAAGCGGCAGGGCTTCCTTCGCTCCCAGACGGTACCAATCGCCGGATACGGGATTGTACGCAATCGCCTCATCCCCCGCAAAGCCGTCGATATCGGCCGGACAGAGCGCTCCGTTCTGTGCCTCCCCGGTCAGATTGAAGATGCCGATCACGCCGCCGAAGGTGTTGACATTGAAAATCTTGAACAGCCCGCCCTCATACGGATTCATGAAGAGCGAATCCGCAGTCGGCCGACCGCAGTCAAGTGCCCGGAGAATCCGGCCGTCCTTCGTGGTCAGCCTTTCGATGATCGAAAAATCATGACAGTCCACGCGGTCCGATACATAGACCGGGCCGCCGGATACCGCACGCGCCATCGCATGGAAGGCGGCAAATTCATGCTTTGTCTGGAACATATCCCAGTCGCAGGTGATGAATTCGCCCATCCAGAGGGAGGTAATCGCGTTGGTGTAGATATGCCGTCCGTGGGAATCCGGCTCGTTCGGATAGAAATCCGCCGAGGATCGCATCAGATTGGAGGCCTTGGTGTGATAGATGATATCGTTTGAGCAGGACATACAGTTGATCAGACCGCCGTCAAAATTCAGACGGGTCGAGGCCTCCAGCCCCTCCCGCATCCGGCGGGCCATCGTAACACGTCCGCCGTCCGAATGACCGAGCCCTTCAATGGCGCTCTGGACATCCACCTTGACGCCGTCGATTCCCTCGCTCTTTAACCAGCGGTGATAATCGTTGTAGAAGGCAAAGAAGGATTCCGGCGCGACGATGCCGAACGGAAATTCCTGCGCCTTTGAGCGCGGCTCATTGACCTCATACATCGCCTCGGACAGCTCGGTTTCCTTCAGCCGGACACCGTAGGGCTTCATCTCGGGCGAATCGAAATCGATGCCGCCCCAATATCCCATCATCGCGTGCCAGACATAGAACTGCTCGACTCCATAGCCTTCCTTGGCCGCCGCAACCGTATCGGACAGCTGCCCTCCGAATTTTTCGTTGGCCTTAAAGGAGGTCAGCTTGTGCTCGCCCCGGTTCCGGCCATCCGGGCGAACGCTCTGCCAGCCATCATCAAGAAGCAGGAATTTCGGCACAAAGCCGCCCTTTTTGAAGCTCTCCAGACCGACGGGGATGTCTTCCTTCTTAACGTGCTCATAGAAGGAGTCCCATGTGCACCAGCCAAAGAGATCGATCATCGCAGGCAGAGCCTTTTCGCGGCGTACGCGGCAGGTTTTGAGCGTATCACAGATCCGCGTGCCCGCTTCCCCAAGAAGAGTGTAGAGATTATCGCCGTGCGAAACATACAGCGCGCGGGCTTCGTATCCGATCCTCCCGTGATCGCCGGTTTCCAGCACGGCAATCAGTTCGCCGTCTGCATTAGCCCGCAGGGAGGCGCGGAACGGCTCATCCACCAGCGGCAGCAGCAGGCTGTATCCGTTCGAGCGGCGGATGAACAGCGCCTGCGTTTCGATCGGAATGGCGCCGGCATCGGTGCCCGAGCAGGCATCCATAAAGAAGGGCTCCTTTCGATAACAGCAGACAAAGGCGCGAAAATCCGGGATTGTGCCGAGATTCACCTCAAAGCGATAGGCAGGCGCATCCGTTCTGAGCGTGAGAAATTCATAGGAGTTGGATTTCCAGTCGATCATGGGCATTCCCTTTCTTGCAGTTGAATTTGACTTATTATAGCACAGCAGGCCGCTCCTGTCAAGAGCCGGCGGGCCGGGTCAGATTCTTCATCCAATCGTATTTCCGGATCTTGAAGAAGGCGGGGATACATTTGAGCACCTGATCGGATTTCAGGCAGAGGTAGACCACCCACGGCTCACAGCCCAGAAGTGAGGTCAGAATCGCCGAGGGCAGTACCACGCAGAAGACGAATACGGTATCATTTTTGAAGACAAAGCTGACATCGCCGCCCGATTTCACCAAGCCGAACAGACAGCTGGCCTGATAGCAGGTGCCGATTCCGGTGAAACGGAGCACATTGATGAACTGCCGTGCATAGCCGGCCGCGCCATCGGATATTGTGTACAGCGAGATGAACGGATCGCGGATCAGCCAGAACATCCCGGAGGTCAGAAGGCCCAGCCCCAGAAAGAGGATCTGTACGGTATTGGCGTATTCCCGGATACGCGAGGTATCGCCCGCGCCGACCTTTTTGCCGATGAAGATTCCCACCGCCGAGGACATTCCGTTCATGCTCACATACATCAGGCTGTTCAGCGTGTTGGCCAGGCTGGCCGCCGTGATGACACTCTCGGTAAAATGGCCGAGAATCACGCCGTTGCCGAGCAGATTGCAGCCCCACACAAGCTGACCGCCAAGCAGCGGCAGATCGCACCGGATAAAATCCTTCAGAAGGCGAAGATCCGCATGAAGGAGCGCCGTGAAACGGAATTGCAGCTTCTTATCCATAAAGCGGACATAGATGACCATAATGACCGTTTCCGCAATCCGCGCAATCAGCGTGGCAATAGCCGCACCGCGCACGCCAAGCGCCGGAAATCCGCATTTGCCGAAGATCAGCAGATAGTTCAGCGCCACATCAATCACAAGCGAGCAAAGGGATACCGCCGTGCCGATCCGCGCAGATTCCACGCTCCGCATGGCGGCAATCAGGGATTGGGTGATGCAGAAAAAGAGATAGGAATAGCAGAGAAACGAAAGATACTCCGCACCGCTGTCAATAACAGCCGCTTCCGAGGTAAAGAGCGAGAGCACCCGGCGGGGCATCAGCGTGCAGACAATCGAAAAGACAAGGCCGATCAGCAGAGAAAAATTCATGCCGATTGCCGCCACGCGCCGGATGTTCTCCGTGTCCCGCCGTCCCCAGTACTGGGCGGACAGCAAGAGGATTCCGGCCTCGATGCCGCCGCTTATGACCTGCAGAACCGTCTGGATCTGATTGCCCATATAAACACCGGAAACCGCGCTGTCGCCAAGGGAGCCGATCATCAGATTATCGGCAAAGCCGACCGAAAAGGTGATGAGATTCTGAAGCATGATCGGAATTGCCAGACTCACCAGCGAGGTATAGAATTTTCTGTCCCGCGTAAACAGCATAGCGGCACCGCCTTTCGTTTGCTCGGATTTATTGTATCACAAACAGCAGAAAATTGCAAGGCATTTTGCCAATTCAGCCTCAAAGAAGACCGCATACCGCGCTTGACAAACCGGAGCCGATATGATATACTGAAATCAGCCTTAAAACAGCAGAAGGAGGACACCATGCCGGATTTCGAACCGTATTATCTGTCCCATTTCGCCGTCCTGCGGGAATCGCGGACGGAATACCGGAAACACCGTTTCCCGGTCGGCGCGATCAAGAATTATCTGTGCTTCATGCTTCGCGGCCGGGTCCGGTTCATCACCGCCGCGGAAGATATCACTGTGTCCCCCGGTGAGCTCTTCTTCCTGCCGAAGAATCAGCCGTATTCCTCGGAATGGTTCCCCGATCCTGTCTGCGAATTCTATTCCATTGGCTTTCGCTTCGCCGATGCCGCAGACGGAGGCTTCGCGCTGCAGAAGCTGTCCGATCCGGACGGTGCCTGGAAGTCCGGATTTCAGTACATCTGCGGCAGTCCGGATACCCCTCTGCGCTCTCTTGCCGCCTTTTATGAGCTGTTTGACCGGATCTCGCCCCATCTGGTGCCGCTTCGTTCTCTGCGTACCCAGCATTCCGTCAGCCCGGCCCTGCAGATAATCTGCAGCACAGCGGACGGTGAGATCAGCGTCCCGGAATTAGCCCGTCTCTGCCGCATGAGCGAATCCGCCTTTTATCAGCAATTCCGCCGCCAGACGGGCTTGACTCCCATCGAATACAAGAATCAGTTCCGGTGCCGGACAGCCGCCCGTCTGCTTACCACCACCGATTATTCCGTTGAAACCGTCGCATCGCTTGTGGGTTACGCATCAGCGAGCGGTCTTCGCCGTCAGATGATCAAAACACTTGGCCAGACACCGGGCGAGCTCCGCCGGAAAAACTCCGATCTTTGAATCAACCGTCCGTCAATCGGCCATCCACGGAAAATATCCGAAATTCATCGCCTTTGTGTTGACTTTTGCGCTGTGATATGGTACAATGTGAACAGCGATATTATTATTCTGAAGGAGAAATGCATTATGTCCAAACGCATTCATCTTGTCTGTAACGCTCACCTCGACCCGGTGTGGCAGTGGGAATGGGAAGAAGGCGCCGCCGAGGCCCTCTCGACCTTCCGCATCGCCGCCGATTTCTGCGAGGAGTATGAGCAGTTCGTTTTCTGCCACAACGAAGCCCTTCTTTACCGCTGGATCGAAGAATACGACCCGTCCCTGTTTGCTCACATTCAGGATCTTGTCAAGCGCGGTAAGTGGAAGATCATGGGCGGCTGGCATCTCCAGCCGGACTGCAATATGCCCAGCGGCGAAGGCTTTGTCCGTCAGATTTTAGAGGGCCGCCGCTATTTCATGGAAAAATTCGGCGTTGCTCCGACCACCGCTGTCAATGTTGACCCCTTCGGTCACACCCGCGGCCTCGTCCAGATCATGAAGAAGAGCGGCTATGACGGCTATCTCTTCATGCGGCCCGGAGGAGATCAGTTCTTCAAATTCCCCTCCAACGAATTCACCTGGAAGGGCTATGACGGAAGCGAGGTTACCGCTGTCCGTCTTCACGGCGGCTATCAGTCCGGAAAGGGCAAGGCCGGCGCCAAGATTCGTGAATATATCGATCTCTGCAAGGAGGACGATTTCTTCCTCTGCCTGTGGGGCATCGGCAACCACGGCGGCGGACCGTCCAAGCAGGACCTTGAGGACATCACAGCCATGACGGCTGAACTCAAGGATCAGGGCGTTGAGCTCATCCATTCCAATCCCGACGACCATGTCGCCGAGGTCAAAGCCAAGCACTCTCTGCCTGTCATCGACAAGAGCCTGAATCCCTGGTCGCCCGGATGCTATACCAGCCAGGTCCGCATCAAGCAGAAGTACCGCCAGACCGAGAACATCTACTTCCTCACCGAATCCATGTGCAGCCATGCCTCCGCCGCCGGCCTGATCCAGTATCCGACCGAGGAGCTGGCCGCCGCCATGTACGATATTCTCACCGTACAGTTCCACGATATTCTCCCCGGCTCGTCCATTCAGGCCGCCGAGGAAATGGGCATCCGTATGCTCGACCACGCGCAGGAGATCCTCTCCCGCGTCAAAGCACGTGCCTTCTTTGCGCTGGCCGCCGGTCAGCCCAAGGCCGATCCCGATAAGATTCCGGTCTTCGCCTACAATCCCTATCCGTACGAAATCGAGGGCGATTGGGTCTCCGAGTTCATGCTGTGGGACCAGAACTGGAACATCGAATTCTCCCAGCCCCGTCTGTACAATGAAAAGGGCGAGATCATTCCCTCCCAGTGCGAGAAGGAGGCCTCTACGCTTCCGCTTGACTGGCGCAAGCGCGTGGTCTTCCGCGCCAAGCTGGAGCCGATGAAGCTCAACCGCTTCGACTGCGCCTTCGATATCATTCCCGCCAAGCCGAAGCCGGAAATGGCCGAAAACGATACCCATTTCCTCTTCGATGCCAACGGCACGCACATTGAAATCAGCAAGTCCACCGGTCTTGTCGATGTCATCACCAAGGGCGGCGTATCCTATGTCAAGGAAGGCGCCTTCGCCCTCGAGGTTTATGAGGATAACTATGACCCGTGGTTCATGGAGGACACCGCATGGCGGAATATTATCGGCCGCTTTGAGCTGCTGAGCCGCGCGGATGCCGCCGATTTCTGCCACACGCCCGACACGCTGGAAGCCGTCCGTGTCATCGAGAGCGGCGCTGTCCGCACCATCGTGGAAGCGATCTTCGGTTACCGCACCTCCCGCGCCATCGTGAAGTATGTGCTCTCCAATGACGGCACCATGCGCTGTGATGTCCGCATCGTATGGAACGAGAAGCAGAAGATGGTCAAGATGCTGGTTCCCTCCACCTTCGGCAAATCCGTCTGCATCGGTGAGGAGGCATACGGCCGCGAAGAACTCTTTGATGACGGCCGCGAGAATGTTTCCCAGAAGTATCTCGCCCTCTGTTCCGATACCAATGCCATCCTCGCCGTCAATGCCGGCACCTACGGCTCATCCTTCGAAGGCGAGGCCGGTCTGCTGCATCTGACCCTCCTCCGTTCGCCCTCCTACACCGCCCATCCGATCAGCGGCCGCGAAACCATGCCGCAGGATCGCTCCATGCCCTACATCGAGCAGGGTGAGCGCGACTTCAGCTACGGCTTTGAGTTCGGCGCACGCGAGGCAATCCTTGACAAGGCAGGCCGCACGGCACAGGAATTCAACGTCCAGCCGATGATCTACTCCTTCTACCCCACCGGCGTCGGAACGCTTCCGATCTCCCCCCTGCGCATGGACAGCGATGTGGTTCAGATCACCGCTTACAAGCAGGCTGAGGACAAAAACGGTGTCATCATCCGTCTGTTCAACCCGACCGAAAAGGCCGCATCGGCTTCCCTCGTCTGTGAGGGCACCGCATGGAGCGGCAGCTTCGGCGCATACGAAATCAAATCCATCCGCATCAGCGGCGGCAAGGCCACCGAAACCGACCTGATCGAAGGTCTTCTCGGCTGATTCCCATCCATAAAAAAATCCGGGCTGTGTACATTCCGCGTACACAGCCCGGTTCGTTTATTCCGCATAAAACTCCCGGAAATCCTCCAGACGGATACATCCGAGCGGCTTTCCGAAGCAGGCCCCGCTGTCAACGGCAATATGCCCGTTCCCACGGTAGATCCGCCCCGCCCATTCCCTGCCGATATAGGCGGTCGGCGTGTGCCCGGTCACCAACCAGCGATCCTCAAAATAGCGGCGGGTGTAATCGGCACGTGCATCGGTCAGCTCATGGAGCGCATAATCCTCGATCGGGCGGGCGGGATCGAAGCTGTCAAGCCCCCCGTGAACCAACAGAAAGCGCTCTCCCTTCACCTTTAATTCCTCATAGGGAGCAAAATCGGAGAGATAATCGAGGATAAAGTCCCGATCGTCCGGCGAAAGGCGGCGGAAATCGGTGATCGTTTCATTGCCGCCCTCCATTTGCCAGGCAAGCATCGCCTGCATCAGCCCGGCATTGATCTGGGTGGCGTAATTCTCCTCGGTAATCTCCACCTGAAGCCGGGAAAGAATCTGCAGAGCGATCGAATCATGGTTGCCCATGATCGGGTACACATTGGGCCGCATACTCATATCCGTCAGAATCTTCATCGGCGACGGGCCGCGATCCACCACATCGCCGAGCACATACAGCTCATCCGAATCCGAAAAGCGGATCGTCTTCAGCATCGCCGCGTATTTTTCATACTGACCGTGGAGGTCAGACATTACATAAGTCAAGCCAATTCTCCTTTCCTTCAGGCGCAGATCGCGCGGTACCGGTCGCTGTCCAGTACCTGCCGCATCAGCGCATCCGGCGTGATATTCTGTTCCATCATCAGGGAAAAGACCGACGGGCTGGCGCCGGAAACCAGCGCCGTTCCGTTCTCGTCTGCCATAACCGGATACTGCTCGTTCCGGCTGGCGATATTCCAATATACCACCGTCGGCAGACGGTAGCCGTATTCCTCAAATTTTTCCTTTGCATCCTGATAAACCGTTTTATCCGGAGTGACACCGCGGTCGAATTCCATATCCGACAGGATATACAGCAGCTCGGGCAGCTCCTCCTGCGGCAGGTGATTTTTGATTGCGGTGACCAGAATCAGCATGAACACATTGTAGAGATCGGTGTTGGCAACCTCGTTGTAGCTCATGCAGTACTGCACCCGATCGCGCAGATTGCGGCCCTGCACCTTCACCAGCCGGGGCGACTCGGAGAAGGTGATGAAATGATTGCGGAAGTGCCCCCGGTTCCGCTCGGCGAAATAGAGTCCAAGCGAGAGCGCTACATCAATCGGACGCGGCGATCCTTCGCCCCAGTACATGGAGCCGGAGCCGTCCACCACCGCCAGCGCATTCCGCCCGTCGGTGAAGTCGGGCAGGGATCGCCATGCGGCATCCAGCGCATGGATTTCGTCATCGGTCTGTACCCGCTCATCGATGCATCTCTGCACCAACTCATAGGGATAAAGCGCCGCGGCCTTTCCCTTAGCCCGGCCGGCGAGCACATCCTCCAGATACTTCCGATAGCGCTTCTTATCATGACGAAGAAAGGCGCGCCGGTACTGAAGAAGCGCCTTGGAGGGCAGCTTTTCGTAGGTAAAGCCATAATCGCCGCGCGAGAGATCGCACTCCAGCACTTTTGATGCCGCTCGGAGCGAGGACAGGCACCGCCGGTATTCCCGCTCGTTCATGCCGAGTAATCGGCGGAGCTTTCCGGCCTGCTCCCGTGTAGCCGAGGACGAAGTGTTCAGCGAGGGCAGCCACTTGGCTAAAAGGGATACGGATTTTCCTGCAGCCATCGCCTGTCTGTCCCGCTCCAGCTGACGGCCGATCAGTCGGGCCGCCTCCGCTTCGCAGGGGGTATCCAGCACGGCCAGCATATCGTCCCACCGCCCGTACTCGGGAATGTGAGCCAGATTTCTTGCCGCACTTTCGGGATGCGTAAAGGCCATCCGGCTCAGAATCAGGCGGAAAATCCGCCGCTCGCCAAGCCCGCCCCGTACATCCCGGGCATAAAACAGGATCTTCATCGCATCGTCGGGATTCTCCGCATAGGCACGGAGAAACAGATTCAGCACCCGCTCATCCTCCGCACCGCGGACAGCGCCGGCAGCCGCAAAGAAATCAAGGCAGCATCCGCCCGTGGAATGCCAGGCAAGGGCGCCGTTTTCGGTCCGCGTGCGGTTCTGCTCATGCATCAGTTGATTCAGCATAAGATTTTCCTCCTTAATTTATAGTTGTTTTTTTGCCCGCCCGGCGGGTCACGACACGTTTTGACATAAGGTATTCAGTTGTAGGGATTTGCGAAAAATGGACATCGGAATGTCCGCACCGCGTGCGGCGGTGCCAAACAGCATTCAAAATCATGTATTTGAAAAATATGAGGCTGCTGTGCGTGTCGTTCTGCCTGCCGGGCAGGATTTGCGGTATGAAATTGTCAAGGAACGGAAAAAAGAGACCTTTGTTTTTATAAATGGGCATAAATCTCCCGTCGAAAAATGCTCACTTATAAAAACAAAGGTCTGAAATTGTACGCCGTCTCTTGTGGCGTGTTATATATTATACCACGCCCTGCAGGAATTGTCAATACCTTTTTGAAAAAAATAAAAAATTCTTTTCTTGACTTCCGGATGCAACCATGTTATAATGAAATCAGCGGCAGAAACAGCCGCTCCCTCAAATTTTCCGTCAACGGAGGATACCATCATGAAAAAACGTTCCGAGAGTGTATTCGGCCTTCACTTCGACTTTCATGCCAGCCCCTACCCGGGCCGTCCGGCAGTCGGTGCGACACTGAAGGAGGAAGAGATCCGCGAAATCTGCCAGCTCATCCGGCCCGACTTTCTGCAGATCGACTGCAAGGGTCATCCCGGCTGGGCTTCCTATCCCACCGCGTGCGAAAACGCCATGCCCGAAATCATCGGCGACCCGCTTGCCATGTGGCGCCGCGTTACCCGTGAGGAAGGCGTTGCCCTCTATATGCACTATTCCGGTGTCATCGACAACCGCTACTGCAAGGAACATCCGGAGGATGCCGTTGTCAATGCGGACGGTACCCGTTCCGAGAGCGTAACCCGCACGATGGGCGGCTATGCCGACAATCTGCTCATTCCGCAGATGATGGAGCTGGCCGGCAAGTACGGTGTGGACGGCATCTGGATCGATGGCGAATGCTGGGGCACCTGCCTTGACTATCATCCCGACACCATCGCGGCTTTCGAAAAGGAAACCGGCATTTCGCTGAACGGTCAGCTTCCCGTCAAGCGTGAGGATCCTTACTATGTGGAATACCGCGACTTCAACCGCGAGCTCTTCCGCCGCTATGTCCGCCATTACACCGATACGGTTCATGCCAAGTACCCGAACTTCCAGATCGCATCCAACTGGGCCTTTTCGGACCATATGCCCGAGGAAGTCTGTGCCGGCGTTGACTTTCTGTCCGGCGACTTCTCGCCCTGGAATGCCTTCAATATCGCCCGCTATGCCGGCCGTTCGCTCGCACAGCAGGGCCGCACATGGGATCTCATGGCCTGGAACTTCCGCGCCATGCAGAACGGCAAGCCCGGCGGTCTTCCCAAGCATCCGATTCAGATCATGCAGGAAGCGGCAACCGTACTGGCTGTCGGCGGCGGCTTCCAGAACTACATCACCCAGTATCCCGACGGCTCGCCCCGTATTGATCAGATCCGCCGCATGAAGCCGGTCGCCGACTATGTCCGCGCCCGTCAGGATTACTGCGTACACGGCAATCCCGAGCACGAGGCCGTTGTTCTGCTCTCCACCTTCGACCGCTACCGTGAATCCGGCAACCTGTTCAGCCGCTGCGGCATGAACCGCGCCGCCGGTCTGACCTGCGTTCTCTGCGACACCGGTCATTCCACCGAAATCGCCTGCGAGCATACGCTGAAGGGCCATTGCAGCGATTACAAGCTGATCGCCATCCCCGAACTGTTCGAGGGCCTGGAGCCGGAAATGATCGCCGAGCTTCTTGACTACGCAAAGAACGGCGGCAATCTGCTGCTGGCCGGCCGCAAGGTCTGCGATGTATTCGCCAAAGCCGGCGTTCCGCTCACGCTTGACAGTGAAAAGCGCGAGGAGGCATGGATGTGGTACACCGTTGACGGCGAGGCATTCGGTATGCTCCGCGATGCCCACAATGTCACCGCACAGGGCGAGGTTGTGGCCAAGATGGGTGGCGCCCCCCGTGCAGCAAACGAATCTGCCGCTGTCATCATTCCCTTCGGTAAAGGTACCGTCACCGCGCTGGCGGCCGATCTCGGCGGTCAGTACTATGACTGCGTTCAGTGCACGCACCGCGATCTGATCCGTACCATCTGCGACAAGCTCTATACGCCTGCCACCAAGATTGAATCCGCGCTCGGTATGCTGGAAATCGTCAATCTGAAGAAGGACGGCAAGCTCTTCATCCAGCTGGTCAATGCCAACGGCAATCACGGAAGCATTTCCACCGGTACCGAGGACTTCATCCCTCCGATCGTTGACATCAAGCTCTCCATCGCGCTTGACAAGGCTCCGAAGGCGCTGATCCTCCGTCCTGACAACCGTGAGCTTCCCTTTGAATACCGCGACGGCCGCGCCTATGTAGAGGTTGGCCGCGTCGACCTCCACGATATCATCGAGGTTGTTGAATAATCCCGACACAAAAAAATCCGCTGTCCTACCGGACGGCGGATTTTTTGCTGTTATTTCCCTTCCCGGCGGATTTTTTCCTCCGAATCGGCACGCATCTGCTCCCGCAGAAGACGTGTCCACTCCGACCAGGCCGCATTTTTCTCCCCATACACCAGATTTTCGGTGAATTCCAGCGGAAGCCAGGTGGACAGATTCGCCTCATTATGGGACAGAACCGCCTCCATGTTATCAAGCGCCTTGAAAAGCTTCGACTCCGGTGTCGCAAGTGCCTCCATTTCATCAAACAGCGCTCGAAGCTCGCCGGTATACGGATCGGGAAGCATCAAAAGCAGCTCCTCAATCGCCCGGCTCTCTTTTTCCTCATCGGCGCCGTTTTTATAGAAGGATGGAATATCGCCGGTGATCGCCTCGCCGAAATCATGTACAAGACACATCCGGATCACACGGTTGATGTCCAGCTCCGGATACTCATCGGCGCAAAGCATAGCCATCACGGCCAGCCGCCACGAATGCTCGGCCACGCTTTCCCTGCGCCCGGAGGATGTCCAGGAATGGCGGGTATTGCATTTCAGTTTTTCGATCACCGACAGAAAGGTGATCAGCTCTCTTGGTTTCATTGGCAGGACCTCAAAAAAATCAGCTGTATGGATTTATTATATCACATACAGCCGATTTTTGCAAGTCCTGATTATGCGCGTCCCTCGGAGCCGAACAGGCGCATCTTTTCCATAACCGCCGCCTTGATGGCCTCCACCTTACGGTCGCGGATCGTCAGATAGGCTTCGTTTGCGGCAAGGCCTTCCGCCATGGCGCGATTACCGGCCAGGCAGAGATCGGTGAAAATGTTCACCTTGGCAATGCCTCGCTTGACCGCCGTGCGGAAATCATCATCACTCAAACCGGAGCCGCCGTGAAGCACCAGCGGAACATCTACTGCGCCGCGGATTTGGCTCAGACGATCAAAATCCAGCTTCGGTTTCTTTTTGTATGCGCCGTGCGCGGTTCCGATGGCGATGGCAAGCGCATCCACGCCGGTATCCTTCAGATAGGTGAGTGCCTCCGCGCAGGTCGTGTAGCCGTCGGTATCCGCATTGTCCTCGCTGTCTGCATTGCCGACATGGCCGATTTCACCTTCAACGGATGCACCGAAAGCGTGCGCGATCTTCACGATCTCGCGGGTTTCGGCGATATTCGTTTCGTAATCCTTGGCCGAGCCGTCATACATAACGCTGGAGAAGCCGAGCTTGAGGGCTTCCATGCAGCGCTCAAAGGTAAGGCCGTGATCGTAGTGGACAACAACCGGCACCGAAGCCTGTCTTGCCTTGTGTAAGATCGACGGTGCGATCAGCTGCAGCTCACCGGACGGGAGAAGAACCTCCGCTGTGCCGATGATAATCGGCGAGCGAAGCTCCTCGGCCGCCTCAATGGCTGCCTGAAGCATATCGGTATCGGTAGTGTTGAACAGGCCCACAGCATAGCCCATTTCGCGGGCCGGACGAAGAACATCGTTCAGATTGACTAACATTTTATTTCCTCCAGAATCAAATATTTTCTGTTTTCTTGCGCGGATAAAGCTCGCACAGCTTTTCGATCTCGCTGCGGGAGCGCATACCGCTGATCGAATCGGATGCGGACAGATTGCAGGCCGCGGCAGCGGAAGCAAATTCCAGCAGCCAACGGTTATCACAGCCGTTGTAGATACCGTACAGACAGGCGGCCGCATAGGAATCGCCCGCGCCGACACTTCCCTTGATGTAATCCGGCGGAAGCTCCAGCGAGGGAACTACAATGAATTCGCCGCTCCGATCGAGAAGGAAGCCGCATTCCACACAGTGGACAATTACCTTTTCCCGCACGCCGAGGCGGAGAAATTCCTCCATCGTCGAGCGGATATTCTCCATATGAATCCGTCCGTCGGGATGGCGGGGCGAAAGGCCTGTCACACGACAGCTCTCAATCTCATTGAGAATCGCATAGTCGCAGTATTTCAGCGCGGGAATCACCTTTTCGCGGAAACGGTTCCCCTCCTCGCTGACCACATCAATCGAGGTTTTGATACCCCGCTCCGACACGCGCTTCAGAAGGCCTGCCATTTTGGTGCCATACTCGGCATCATACGCATCCATCGCATCCAGCAGAAGGATGTAGCCGATATGGAACATCCGGCAGTCCAGAGACTCCACATCAATATCGTCCGGCGAGAAGCTGCGGTTGGCACCCCCGGCATAGAAGAAGGTCCGGTCGCCGCTGGAGATTTCGGTCATGACATTACTGGAAGCGGTCGGCATCGTTTCATCGATCCGCACCTGTGTCACATCAATGCCGTACTTTCGCATCTGCGACAGCACATACCGGCCGTTTTCATCGTTTCCGACCTTTCCGAGCGCCGTCAGAAAGAGATCCGGATCGATTTTGGCAATATCAATGATCGTATTGGGCACACATCCGCCCACTGCCGTGACCGTCTGCTGGATATTGGCCAGCATACTTTTCTGAGGATAGGTATCGATCAGATTGACAATATCCACCAGAATATTGCCCGCAATGGCAATGCCCTGCGTGTCCCCCTTCAGAAGGTAGTCCACCGAAACGCCGAACAGCTCGGACATGGCCGGCAGAATGGTAATTTCGGGATACCCGCCGCCGCACTCCCATTTGCTGACCGCCTTATCGCTGACATTCAGCTGCTCGGCCAGCTGACGCTGGGTCAGACCGAGCTTTTTGCGGAGCTTGGCAATCGTGGTTCCCATACGGGCCGCGTTCATACAATTCCTCCTCATTTCAGGATCTGCTACTATTTTATCACATTTTTCCGGAATTGTAAACCTACGAATCCGATAGTAAACCTCGCATCGGAGGGATATTTATCTTCTTTCCGTAGAGTCGGACGCATTCCAAACCGAAAAAATATCCTCACGCGAGGCTGTTCCCGTGGTTCCGATCTGACGGATTGTGATGTGAGATGCACAGGCGGCAAAGGATGCCGCCTCCTCGGGCGATGCTCCCGAAGCGTGAAAGGAAGCAAAGGCGGAAATAAAGGTGTCGCCGGCACCGCAGATGTCAATCGGCCCCTCAGCCGCAATCGCCGGGATCGCCGTGCTGTGTCGGCTCGCGGCATCGCGCCACAGGCATCCCTTTTCGCCAAGGGTCAGCAGAATATCCGAGCCGGTCGCCTCGCCGAGCCGATCCGCATTGACGGCGGGATCTTCATCCACAGCCAGTCCCAGCTTTTTCAGCGCCTGCGCACATTCCACCTCATTCGGCTTCAGCACGGTTCCCGGACAGCCGAAAACGGCTATCCGGCTCCGGCTGTCCACATAGACCCGGATGCCGAGCGTCCGGATCCGCTCCACAATCGCCGGTGTCAGAATGCCGCAGGCAAACTGATCACAGACACAGAGCGCATCCAGCGTTTTCTCCGCCATATCCAGCCAGGCCAGAATTTTCGCCTCGGTTTTCTTTTCAGGAGCCGCCGAAGCGGCAAAATCAAGCCGGGGATCCTCGTAAATCACTTCGGAAATGCCCATGCGCATCGGCTTGCAGTAGGCATTGGTCATGCGGCCCGCCTCGCAAAAAAGGCCGGAGGTATCCGCTCCGAGAGAAGCAAACTGCTCCCGCATCAGAGTACCGCGCCAATCATCGCCGCATACGCCGCAGACCGCGAGCCGTGAAGGCTTCAGAGCCGCCAGATTGGCCGCCACATTGCCGGCGGCACCGAGGGATATCTTCTCGCGGACAACGGGGAGCGGATAGTGGGGCGTTTCGCGCGACAGCTCGCTTTTCGTCATATCCGCATACCAATAGATGTCCAGCGCAAAATCGCCGATGACACCGATGGTCAGATCGTTCAGCCGTTCAAAATCAAACATTTCCCATCTTCTCCGTCAGTTTTTTGTACAGGGTCGGAATTGTCTTCGCATGATCGCCGACAAAATGCCAGCCCCATCCGCCGCAGGATACCGGCCGGTTGACAATATTTTTGCGCGGACGGTAGTAATAGTTGGGATCGTCATAACCGATCTTGGAACGGAAATCCCCCAGATCCCGCAGATCGAAGTTGGCGGTAGTAATATCAAAGGTCGGATAACCGAGGTTCCGTGCGATGGACAAAGCCTTTAAGAATACCTCCGGACCGACCACGGCCGATCCGAAATTCAGATACACGCCGCCATCAAGCTCGGATACCGAATAGCAGAACCGCTTGAAATCGATGCCGCTGCACCGGCCGATGTCCGCCATATCGCAGGTCGGCGACTGGTGGATGATATCCGTTCCCAGCGCGATGTGATAGGTCGCGGGAATATCCAGCTTATAGAGATTCCAGAAGACCGCGTCCTCGCGATGAGGGAACAGCTCGGGATGCGCTTCCGCATATTCCGCGAGCGCCTCACCGTAGCCCCAGCCGTTGGCCGCGCCCGTATGCAGCGCCTCATTCATCCGGAGCAGCGTTTCCTGCCACATACCGAAGGAGCCGTCTTCGATTGCTGTGGGAACGTGCTCCGATGTGCCGCCGAGATAAGCAAGCTCAAAATCGTGGATGGAGCAGGCACCGTTGCCGGCCAGATGGGTGATAAAACCCTTTTTCGCCAGCGCAATCAGATAGCGGGACAGACCGCATTTGATGACGTGCGCGCCGATGCTCACGATAACCGGGCGGCTGTTCCGGCGCGCCTTTACAATCCGGTCCACCAGCGTATCAAAGCCCTCGGCCATGTATTCGTCGATCGGCTCGCCGGGTGTCAGCAGATTCTCCGCTGTTACCAGATTGTGCCGGTTGACCGCCGAATAGAGGGTCAGCCCGGAAAAATCCAGCTCCCGCTTCCGGCGGGGCATTTCCTTGTTCAGATCCATGAGAGAAGCGCCTCCTTATCACTGAAATCGGCGACTATTGCATGAGCGCCTGCCGCTTCCAGCCGTCTGTATTTCTGTTGATTCAAAGCATCGGAATCGTCACCGATGTTGTCATTGCTGGCAATCCCCAGCGTCAGCGCACCGGCTTCCCGGCCGAGCGCGATCTCGACCCTGCCGTCGCCGACCACCAGAAGCCGTGTTCCCGGCTTTACCAGCCGCCGGAGAACGCCCTCCTTGGAGCATTCGTCCGAGTCCCTGCGCGCACCGGCAATCTCATCAAAATAGCGGTCAAAGCCCAGAATGGCCGCCTCTGCCTTCACATCCGGATCGTCCGTACCGCTGGCCGCGTACAGCCTGACGCCGCGCTCCTTCAGCGCCGCCAGAAAGGCCTCGCCGCCCTTCACCGTATACCGGCTGACCGGCTCCGTACCGCTTGCCGCGGCATCACGCCGCCGCTGCACCTCCAGCATCAGCCGCCGGTTGTATTCGGCCTTGTAATCCCACGGATCCAACACCTCTTTTCCGCCCCGCCGCCGGATTTCATCCGCCAGCCAGCGCATCTGATGAATCGTCTGGATTCCGGTGGATTCATCGATATATTTTTTTACCAGTGCGCAAACCTCCTCCGGCTCGCCCGGAATCAGCTCGCACATCAGCGGTTCCATCACATTCTCCCAGCCGGCCCGGAGCTTGGACAGCGTTCCGTCAAAATCAAACACCGCTGCCTCCAATCCGCCAAACGGCTCATGCCCGTGTAAAATATACATCCTATCATCCCTTCCGATGGTTTTCTTCTATTATAGCAAAGTCAGCGGCTTTTGTCAAGGCAGTTGGCGAATTTCTTGTAAATTGATTTAACATTTATCCGATCTTGACACCGCGGCATTTATAAGGTATAATGATAAAAGAACAAACAGCGCAAAGGAGCCATCATGGATCAGACCGCACATAACGCCGAATATACAAAAAAATACAACCGTGCAAAAATTCTGCGCCTGCTTCGCCGCCAGCCCATGTCGCGTGCGGAGCTTGCCCGCGCAACCGGCCTGACAAGAGCAGCCTCCTCACTCATCACGGAGGAGCTGATCCGGGAGGGTTGGCTGATCGAAAGAGAACCGACACCGCCAAGCGGCCAGCGCGGCCGTCAGCCCATCCCGCTCACGGTCAACGGACAGGCCTGCTATGCCGTCGGTGTCTTTCTGAACCGGACGGGTTGTGAAATCGGCATCTCGGATTTTGCCGGCCAGCGGATCGGTGGTCGGATGCTCAGCCTGCCCGATCGTTCCCATCTCCCCCATCTGGCGGATGAAATCCGCTCTCTGTCAGAGGAAAACGGAATTCCGGCCATCGCCGGCATCGGTATCAGCGCCCCCGGTCCGCTGGACAGCGACGCCGGCCGGATTCTGAATCCGCCGCATTTTGAGGGCTGGCAGGATACCGATATCACCGCCGCGCTCACAGAAGCCCTCCATGTGCCCGTCTATCTGGAAAACGATGCTTCTGCGCTGGCTCTCTATCACCGGGAAAGCGGTGATAGCCGCGATTTTCTCCTTCTTCTGGTTGATAATGGAATCGGCTCCGGGGTCATATCCGGCGGTCAGCTGCTGACCAGTGCCGGTCACTTCACCTGCGAGCTGGGCCATACCTCCATTCGCTTTGACGGCAAGCTCTGTGAATGCGGTCATCGCGGCTGTCTGGAAGCCTATGCCGCCATTCCGAGTCTTCTCGCTGATGACGGCGGCCGATATGCGAATTGGAAAGAAGTCATCGCCGCCGGCGATGAGACGCTGATCGATCGGGAAGCGGAATATCTGAGCGCTGCGATCGTCAATCTCTGCAATATAATCCGTATCGATACCCTCTATCTGGCCGGCGATATCATCGAAGGCTTCCCGCTGCTTGCCGGAAGGCTGAAAAAAAAGCTGGAAGGCCGGACTCTTTCCGCCTCGCCGATCCGGATCCTCCCGGCCCGGACCGATCCCGGGATCCATACGCTTGCCGCCGCCGGAATCGTATTTTCCAAGCTCCTGCAGGCCTGAATAAAGAAAAACTCGCCCTCTCATCCGAAAACGGATGGGAGGGCGGACTTTGTCAGCCGATCTTCGAGATGGCGCCGGAGGTGTAGCCGATTGCCGTCAGATAATTGCCGGCCAGGCTTCGGTCGATGACAACCTTACCGCTGACATTGGCAGTCTTCTTGCCAACAGAGGTTGCGCCGGACGATACGATGCCGACCGCCTTGATGAAGTTCAGATACTCATTGGTATCATACTTGCCGACCAGCAGACAGCCGGCCGAGTTGACCCAGGATTTGTTCGAGGGAGCGATTCCGGAGGAGCTGCGCTTGTGAATGTTGATCGCACCCGATGTGCTCTCATAATAGCTGCCCGTGGAGCGGAAGCGGACAACCTTGGCACCGGTAATATTCAGCGCGGCATAGGTGCTCTTGTGGTTGGTGGTGGTGAAATTGTAGACACCGGATTGGGTGGTCGGCATATCGGTGCCGCCATTCTTGGAGGGGGTGAAGGGATAATCCGGGATTGTGCTTCCGTTCTTGCTCAAATAGACGATCCTGCCGTTTTTGACCACTACAACGAGCGCGCCCGACCGGGACGATGCCGAAGTGGAGCTTCCGGCGCCTTCAAAGAAGAAGATGTTGACGCCGCTCTTATTGGAGGCCAGCTTGTCACCGTACTTTGTGTTGATCATCGTCAGCGCCTTGTAAGCGTTGCTGTTTGCGGCGATTCCGTAGGTGAAAAGCGCGTTGGCAAGCTCTGAATCACTGATCAGCTTTGTGCCGGAGGTCGAGGGGACAGTGATCAGATTCACCAGCGAAGAGGAGGGAGCGCTTCCGAACTTGATGTAGCCGGCGGATGCATAGCCGATTGTGCCCTTGTAGTTCACCTTATAGAAATCGCCGATCTTATCGCCGATGACGGTGATAGCTGCGCCCTTGGGCATACTGGCGATAACTTTGGCCGAAGTGCTGGCCGATGCGCGGAGATTGAGGGAAGCGCTGGAGGTGTTGACATACGCCGCGCGGGTGGTTTCAGCCGGAGCGGGCGAAGCGCTCTGCGAGGAAGAGGTGAACTTAATGTAGGAAGCCGATGCGTAGCCAATTGTGCCCTTGTAGTTCACCTTATAGAAATCGCCGACCTTGTCACCGATAACGGTGACGGATGCTCCCTTGGGCATACTGGCGATAACTTTGGCCGAGGTGCTGGCCGATGCACGGAGATTGAGGGACTTGCTGGAGGTATTGACATAGGCAGAGCGGGTGGTTTCGGAGGGAACGGATACGGTGGTCTGTACGGAGGTGCCGTTGGCCTTGCGATTTTCCGAGCGGCCGTTATTCATATAATGGATGATGTACTGCAGGCTGTTATCGCCGAAGGCACGGCGAAGATCCGCGTAGGAATCGCGGTAGTATTTGCCGTTATAGGCGGGACTGGAATTCCGGAACTCATTCACGCCGCACCGGCAGAAATGATCGTACAGAGCCTTCCAGTTCTCGCCGAACGCGGCCTTCAGATCCGGGTTGTTCGCACGGTAATGCTTCGGCTCATACACAGGCGAGGGAGAACGTCCTTCCCGACACCCGTAGTTCAGCCAATGATCGTACAGCCTTGCGGCATTGTAGCCGAACGCGGCCTTCAGATCCGGATAGGTATCGGCATAGTAGCGATAATCGAACAGGTAGTTTGGGACATTGGATGCGGTGTAGGCCGAGGCCGTGATCGGCAGAGTGCCGACGAGCAGGACCAGTGCGCCGATAAAGGCGATCAGGCGGATGTACTTTTTCTTCAGTTTCATTTTGGATTCTCCTTTGTTGGTTTTTTCCGGTTTTCATTCCGGTGCCATTATTATATCACACCCCTGACGCGGAATAAAAGTATCTGTGACACAGAGTTTTTCCGAAATGACACGTTCTTTTTCCAAGCTCTTGCACACCGCAAAAAAATATGCTATACTATTTCCAGAAACCAACCAAGGAGGCGCATCATGCCCTTTCAGAGTCTTCGTGATGCCATCGGCCATTATTATGAAATCGATGACACCAATTACATTCGTTATCTGCTCAAAGGTACTTTCGCCTATCAGGGGTCGAAATCGGTAGTTGTCCGTTCCATCTATATTGACAATGACCGAAGCCCCAACATCCGCCGCTTTGACCGTGCCGACTTTCTCCCGGAAATCAAATCCAAAAGCTGGCGGGATGCGCTCAGAAATGATATCGATGATCTTCCGGATTCCAGCGATCTGAAGGATCCTGCCGGCGATACACTCACCTATCCCTCCTCACGCCTGCAGCTGATCGAAAATCTGGATGCCCTTCTGCTCCATCGTGCTGGGATCACCGGTACCAATGCCGAGCGGCTGGCAAATGAGCTCTACCATCTCTGTCTTCAATATATCCCGCCGCTTCCCTCCGCGGTTGCCCTTCCGCCGGCGAATCCCCCGACCCTCTGCCTGCGGTATGCCTATCTGCTGATTATGGCCTCTGTCGATACGCCGCTAAACGATCCCGACGAGCATGAAAGCATCCTCCGCCGCCTCGGCTCCTATGAATCCACCGCCGACCCCCTGCCGGGACCGCGTGATGTCACACTCCCAATCCTATCTCCCGCCATCTACCATCAAATGGTCCTGGAAGCGATGTCGATTCCCCGGATCGGCCGGCTGGTCGGTGAGCATCTGCATTATCTGCCTGCTGTTTTTTTCGAAGAAACCGAGCGGGCCTATACAGTCCGTGCCCCCTTTCCCGAGCTTTTCCAATGCGGACGCTATCCGACCGAATTCGGGATCTATGACGGCACCGTTCCCGCAGGCGAGGAGGACCGGGAGATTCTGGCAATTCTCGATGACATCCGAAGCGATTCCGCAATCCGCGCCCGGATTACGCAGATCGCTCTGCTTCCCGGCCGGGAGTTCCCCCGCCATTTGATTGCCATGCTCGGCGAGGATGCCCTTCGCTCCGTCGCCGCTCTGGAGCGCGCCCGCATCTTTATCGGTACGCAGGACGGCTGGAAGCTGGATTTCAGCTGGGGTATGATCTTCGATTATCTCGGCTGGACCGTCCCCGTCTGCACCGAAGTGACCGCCGGGCTGCTGAATGTCCTGCTTTCAAAGGCCGTGAAAACCTCGTATCCGCAGGATTATGCCCCCTTGTTCCACATTCTTTCAAAGCTTGCATTCTCCGATTCTCCCCATTATCTTCCGGGCATCGCGCTCCGGCTTCTGGAAGCCGCCCGCTCGGGAATCCCGCTCCCCCGCGCCTGTGTGCTGAACCTTGCCGATCGGCTGGAAAAGTGGCAGGCAGACAATCCCATCCGCGCAGACAAAGCCATCGGTGACTATCTGACACGCTTCAGAAAGGAATACTGCAAATGAAACCACGCATACGGAAGTATCTGGCGCTGATGAAGGAGCGCCCCGAAGAATTCGCCCCCCTCGAAAAATTCCATATCATCACCGATCCGGCCATTCTCGAAGAATACGACTCGGAGGATACCCCGCTCGGCGTTGTCTTCCGCAGCAGGTGGATCGATCTCGTTGCTGATCTGATCGATGACGGCGGGGGGAGGTATACCTACTCCCGCATCCTGCCACGCCAGAAGCGGGCCGGAGTGGTCTGCCTGCCGATTTACGAGGAAAAAATCATCCTCCTCCGCCATGTTCGCCATGCCGTGCGGAGTGAAGCCTTCCTTTGGGAGCTGCCCCGCGGCTTTCTGGATCCGGATACCGCACCCGAGGAGCAGATCCGCCGCGAGATGGCCGAAGAAATCGGTGCCGAAACCGATTCGGTGGAGTTTCTCGGCCGCACCATCGCCGACAGCGGGCAGAGCGGCGGCATCGTCGATATCGCCATCGCCCATATTAACGCGATCGGCAGACCGCAGGAGGAGGAGGGAATCCTCGGATTCCGCCTTTTCACGACAGAGGAAGCCGAATCTGCCATCCTGCACGGTGAAATCATCGACGGCTTCACCCAGAGTGCCCTCTATCAATATCAGATCGCCTGCCGGCAAAAAGGAGCTTTCCATGGTAACGGATGTCTTTGATTCGATAAAATTCAATCCCGGGCGCGGGCATAACAGCTCCGTTCCCGCCCATTACTGGCACGCCTCGGCCGCGCTGTATGAGAGCCTGATCTTTCATGAGGAGCCGCTGGCACTCACCTGTCCCCAGCTGATCGACGGCTTTTTCGCGGTTCTGCCGGATGCCAATCTCCCCGCCGCCGGGCACCGCAGCCTGCTTTTTTCCCTGTTGGAGAGCGGCCACATCCGGATCGCCATGTATTCCGAGCGCGGCACACGCGGCATCCGCTCGCTGAAGGAATACCTGGAGCGCTTTGTTTTCAGCCGCAGCTTCATTTATTCCTCCATGCCGGAGCTGACCTATTGGATCAACACCGAGAAGGATTCGCTGGTGACGGACTGCTTCGATCGGATCAAGACCTATCTTCTCGGCCTGTTTGAAGAGCGGACACTGGATAAACCGGCCTGCGACAATTCCCCGATCGGCCGTGAGATGGAATACTTCATGGATTTCATGAGCCATCTGATCTGCACGGAGCGCCAGCTTGATACCCGTCTTTACCATTACTGCGAAACCACCCGCCCCTCCTTCGGGGATTATCTCGCCGCTTCCCTCCCCGACAACAGCGACACCATGATTCTGCTTTCGCTGATGGCCACCCGTCACCGGAGCGAGGTGCTGGAAAAGCTTCGCGCCTGCACCTCCCGCTCGATGTGCGATACCCTTCTGGCTGACGGTACGCTGGATCTGGATCCGCAGACAGCCGCGCATATCCGGAGCGTTATCGGCATTCTCTACAACAAGCACGCCATGTCCGCCTTCGACCGTGCGGAATTTCACACCGATGCCCGGCTGAACGAGGGACAGCGCGCGATTTTAGAGCGCACTCTTGGCTCCGGATGCGGCGAGAACACGCTCCCCGCCTTCCGGTATACCGACACCGAAAAGATCACCCGGATCGCCTCCGGCATCTGCGACACGATGACGCTGGAAAAGGCACTGGAAATCCGCGCCGCCGTCCGCCGCATCCAAAGCGAACAGCCGGGGCTTGGATGGGGGGAGGCCCTCGGGCAATTCCACCGTGTGCAGAGTCTGCGCGGCCTTGGCATCTCCTTTGACGATGCCGGCGGCCATCGGATGGAGCTCGGCGATGGCATCCGCTTCACAGCCGCGCCCGATTATCACAGCGCCGCCCTCGCCGATCTTCTGGATGACTTTCTGGAGCTGCGGCAGGATTCTTATATTAAGGCATAGAGAAAATCCCGGATCGAACGATCCGGGATTTCCTTTATTCATCCTGAATAATATCGGTTGTATAATGCCGCAGATTGCTTCGAAGGACCAGTTCCGGCTTGACAAACCGGCTCTCCGTCGGCCTGCGTTCGCCGCGCAGAACCGAGATCAGCATTTCCACCGCCAGCTTCGCCTGCAGAGGCTGATTCTGGCAGATGCAGGCCGTCAGCGATCCGTCCGTAAGACAAGCCGCCGATTCGCGGTAGATATCCACGCCGATGACGCGGATCTGCCCCGCCTTTCCGTGCGCCTTCAGGCAGTCGCAAACCGCAGGCGCCGCATAGGTGGAAACAAAGATCCCATCCGGTTCGCCCTGTGAAAGGATCTGCTCGGTGACGGTGTATGCCCGCTCCAGCGAATCGTAGCATTCTTCGATCGCCAGAATTTCAAGGCCTCGCTCTGCGGCCGCCGATCGGAAGCCTTCAATATTGTAACGGTGGACACCGGCATGAGCGCCTGCAATCACGGCCGCCTTCTTTCCCCGCATACACAGGCTGAGAAAATCCGCCGCCATCCGGCCGACACCGACGGCATCGATGGACACCGTGGGACAGAGCGAGGGATCCACCATGCTGTGAAGAGAGATTTTCGGAATATCCACCTGTTCCAGCTCGCGGTGATACATGGATTCCCGATAGCCGCTCATAAATATCAGACCATTGCATTCGCCGCAAAGCTGCTCCAGCGCCTGCGGAAAGCTCTTGCGGTCATAATCGTGCTTATAGCTGACAAGCTTGTGCTGAAAGCCGTACTCCTCATAGGAAGCCATTGCTTCTTCCAGCCCGCGCCGGTAGAGGGATACAACCTCCTCCGGGAATTCGGGAATGAGGATGCCGATCTTCTTATTCTTTCCGGCCAGCAGCTGTGCGGCCCGGTTCGGACGGTATCCCAGCCGATCGGCCGCCTGGGTAATGCGGCTGATGGTATCCGCGCTGATGCTTCCGGTGTGATTGAGCGCCTTGCTGGCAGTGGCAACTGAAACGCCGGCCGCGCGGGCAACCTCGGTTATCGTTACTCTGGGCATGGAAATCCCTGCTTTCTAAGGTTGATTTCCCTCATTATACCACAGATGCATCCGCTTGTCAAGGCAGGATGCAAAGCAGAATCAGCGCGGCAATGCCGCCGGCCAGGCCGATACGCTGGCGCACGGTCAGCTTTTCGCGGAAAAGAAGTACAGCCGTCAGCGTATTCAGAAGCAGGGAGGCTCCATTGACCAGCGGGAAGAAGATCTGGCTCGGAATCAGGCCCGACAGCTTGAGATTGAGATCGTTCATCAGATAGGTTGTCAGACCACAGATCAGCGCGATCAGCATCCGCCCTTTCGGAAAGGCTTCGCCCTTGATCCCGGCTGCCTTTTCGTTCCGGCTGGCGAGAAGGGTCATCACCGCGGCAAAGAGGAAGGAACAGAAGAAGGCCGCGGCCAGAAAACCCGAGGTTTCCGCATGGTGTGCCGAGGCCTGATGGATTTTCTGCATGATGCCGACCGCAGCCTGACACAGGAAGGCCGTCAGCGCGCAGGGGAACCAATGCGGCTTGAAATCGGTATTGCCGCGCCGGTCGATCGACAGATAGATGAAAACGATCAGCACGGCGATAACCGTGATTTTCAGCGGGCTCGGCTTGTCGCCGTCAATGAAGATGCCGGACAGGGACGGAATGACAAGCGAGGAGGTGGTCAGAAGCAAGGTGATGTGCATCGGGCCGCGGGCCAGCGCCATCAGATTGCAGATGTTCTGCACGATGGTAACCGCACCGAAGAATACGCCGAAGCCGAGCGTATAGAGGGAGATCGGCTGACCGATCGCCGTCAGAAGAAAAAGCAGGAATCCGAAGGCAAAGAGAAGCATATTGAAGAAATATACGCTTTTCTGCGTTTTCATTCCGTGCTTGCTTTCGCGGTTCAAAAGGGCGTTCTGCAGAACGCAGGCGCCGATGGAAATGGCAAGAAGAAGATAATTCATGAGTTGTCCTTTCATTTAAGAAAACGTTTTCACTCCGATATTGTATCATACTTTTTCCGATTTGTCAACCGGTTTGGGAATATATTTTTACAGCTGTCTTGACAAGCACGCCTGCGGATGCTATAATAGCAATAACAGCGCACCGATGCGCAAAAAGAAAGGATGATCGTATTATGACACACAAACTCGGAATCATCGGCTTCGGCGGTATGGCCATGGGCCATCACCTCCGCTCCATCGCGGCAGAGGACGTTCCCTTTGAAGCCGTCGCCGCATATGATATTGACCCCGTACGGCTTGAAAATGCCGTCAAAAACGGTCTGAAGGCCTATGATAATCTGGATGAATTCCTCGCCTCGCACGAATTCGATCTGGTTCTGGTCGCAACCGCCAACAACTATCACTGCGAGATGGCCTGCCGCGCACTGGAGGCCGGCTATAATGTCATGGTCGAAAAGCCCGCCGCCATGTCGAGCGCCGAGCTTCAGAAAATGATTGACACCGCCGAGAAGGCCGGCAAGCTTTTCACCGTCCATCAGAATCGCCGCTTTGACCCCGACTTCATGAAGATCAAGCAGGCCATCGCCGAGGATGCGGTCGGCAAGCCGTTCCTGATCGAATCGCGCATTCATTCCGCCAACGGAAACGGCATGATGTACGGCTGGCGCGGCATGGAGGATCACGGCGGCGGAATGCTCCTTGACTGGGGCGTCCATATGCTCGACCAGCTTCTCTGGCTCATCAAGGAGCCGATCAAGACCGTTTCCGCCAATGTCATCCGCCTCTGGTCCGAGGAAGTGGATGACTACAGCAAGGTCATCATCACCTTCGAGAGCGGCCTCGTCGCACAGATGGAGGTCACAACCTATTCGCCCCAGGTTCTGCCCCGCTGGTATGTGCTCGGCGATAAGGGTGCAATGACGATGCAGACCATGAATGATCCGACCGCTCATGTCCGCCGCATCAAGGAAGACTATACCGAACCGTTCGAATCGCCCGCCTTCATCGACAACAAGGTGATTTACCGTCATCAGGAGCTCCACAAGGTCCGCGAGTTTGAGGAGCTGGAGGCACCGTCCGTGATGCCGAGTGGCAGCTGGTCCAGCGTATACAAAAACATCGCCGGCGTGCTCGACGGCACCGAGGAGCTGATTGTCAAGCCCGCCGAGGTTCTGCGCGTTCTCCGTGTTATCGAGGCCGCCTTTGAATCCAGCAAAACCGGTACCGCTGTCCGCTTTTAAGGGTTTCTGATGCTGACACGCACTCCGATTGAGGAGGTTCTGCGAACCGGGCGTGCCGATCACACGCCCCTCGCCAAGGACTTTCTTACCGAACTTGAAAGCTCGCTCGGGCTTGGTGCCAGAGCCTGTTATCTGCAGGCCTCTACACAGCTTGTCCTGCCAGAGCCACGCCCCGAACCGCTCCGGCGTGATACAATCCCCGCCGTTTTTGTTCGGGAGGAAATCCTGAGCGTGTATATTCATAAGCAAAAATCCTCCCCCGCCATGGGAGAGGATTTTTATGAAAAGATCTATTCCGTTTTTCATGCGCTTGCCGAACGCTTGGGACAGGCAATTTCCTATCCCCGGCTGTACACACCCGAGGAAATGCGCCTCTACGGCTGGAATCATACGCCGCGCGGACAATGGGATTTCAGCCAAGTGATTCCGGAAGAGCCTCCCTGCGAACATCGTCATACCGTTAAAATCGAGGCCATCGATTCGCTGGCGCGGTGGAACCTTCTGTCCGATTCCCTGACGGTTCTGAACCGCCTGCCTCCACTCGCCGGATCCGGCGGGCGCGTGTTCTGCGGCTTCGATCCGGCAAGGCAGGATATCGCGTACTTTGTCCTCTTTCCGTCAGGATCCCTCCCGGCAGCAGACACCGATGCCTTCCGGGAAGCCTTTCAAGCGGCGGCCCTTGGGTATCTGAAGCCGAGGGATGTGTGGGATGCCATCACGCCCACCGCCGTCAGCCCCGTCATCACCACGAAAGAGCGGCTGACTCCGGAGCAGAAATTCGGTCTTGCCCGGAATTAACCGACCGTTCCGTCCCGAAGAAGCGTTTCCAGCAGCGCCGTGCAGCCCTCGAAAATATCCCGGTACGCGACATCGAATCGGCCGCTGTACCACGGATCGCTGACATCGCCGCCGCGCCCGGTGTAATCCATCAGCTTGTGAATCTTCCCCTCGGGATCGCCGCCGAGCATCCGGTGCATATTGCGGATATTCGCGCTGTCCATCCCGACAAGCAGATCCCACGCCCCGTAATCGCTCCGGCTCAGCTGGACGGCCCGCTTGCCCTCACATCCGAGGCCGTGCGCAGCCAGCTCCTCGCGGGCGGGCGGATAGACCGGATTGCCGATACCGTTCCATATTTCTTCCGTGCTGGTCGCGCAGGATGCAATCGCAAACTGCCCGGCCAGCCCTTTTTTCTTTACAAGATCCTTCATGATAAATTCCGCCATCGGGCTGCGGCAGATATTGCCGTGGCAGACGAATAGAATGCGAAGCATGGGTTCCTCCTATAAATTCAGCCGCTCGCCGGTGGAATGGCGAGCGGCCGCTGTTATTATTTGGTTCATTCGGTGTACGACGAAACATCAATCACAACAAACCTTCCGAATGTCCCCTCGCCCCAGTAATCCTTCAGATAAATGCAGGCGGTATCATCGGTGCTGGCATAGACCTCCACATTTTCGGGGATGTGCGCGGTGTGAAGCTCCTTGGCGGGAACCGCTTCCGGATTCTCACCGCAGGTCACGCCGACAAGCGTAAATCCGTCCGGCAGAGAGGTCGGCTTTTCCGTGCCATAGAAATCCAGACCCCAAACCTGCCCCCTGTAGTACAGCATTTCCCGCTGAACCTGTCCGTTCGGAAAGCCGGTTTCGGCAGATGGCTGATTTTCCCCGCTGCTGCAGGACACCATTGTGAGGATACAAAGCAGGATCGGCAGGAAAAGCAGGTGTCTGATTTTCCTCATTCCGTCATGATCACGCCGCCGGATCCGGGAACCTTTTCATCCTCCCAGAGATCGTACGGGCAGATCGGAACATCGTATACCGACATTCCCATGTGGAGAGCCGGCTGCTTGGTGAATCCGGTGGAGCCGACAAGGCCGATGACCTGTCCCTTTTCCACCGTGTCGCCGACATTGACCATCGTCGAGCCCAGATGGGCATACCAGCTCTTGAGTCCGAGGCCGTGATCGATGACAATCAGGTAACCGGTCAGATCCAGATAACCCACATAAGCAACCTTGCCGTGATTGACTGCGAAGACATCCGAACCGCCCTTGCCAAAGACATAATCCACACCCTCATGACGATAGGTTTCACCGGTCGCCCGGATCGTGCGGTAGACACCGAAGCCGCAGTTGAGCGTGCCGCCTTTCATGCCTTCCAGGAAGGCGCCTTCCCACATCCGGGTCGGCTCGGCGGTTGCCGTGATCGTGCGGGCCGCCTCGGCAAAGGCCGCCAGCGTCGCTTCGGTACGGGTCTGGCTGACAATATCATAGCGGATATCAAGGCCCACGCTCTTGAAGGTCTTGGGTGCGATATCCAGATTCATTTCCTGGGTTACTTCGCCGTACGAGCAGGTGAACTTCACGCCCGTGCCGGTGAAATCGTACCGGATCGGAACCAGCGCACGGACATAATCCCCGTCCGCAAAGAAAGTGGGTGTGTAGCCGATATCGGGATCGCTTGTGAAGGTGATCGCCGAGGGATCGTCAACATTCTTGGCCGAGATGACCACGAATTCGCCGGGATCAATCGTCGTTTCGCCGAGATAGAAGACGGCGGGAAGCAGGATCTTGGCCTTGAAGCGGTAGGTCGCTGTGCCGTAGCAGGTCTGCTCCTCCGATTCGTACCAGCTGGCTTCGGCAACAACCTCAATGGTCTTGCCCTCCAGCTGGGCATTGGCAATGTTTTCGTACACATCGCTGTAGATGATCGTTCCGTTATCGCTGATGGTCAGCGTCAGGAAATCCGGCTGATCGTCAAAGCTCATGGCAAATGCGCCCTTCATCGGGTAAACCTTTTCGGTTGCACCGCCGGACGGGATATCCTCAAGCGGAACATACTCACCGCCGTAGGTCTGATACGCCCATTCGGCTTCGGCGGGGACCACCGTTTCGCCGGAAATGGTCATCGTCGGGAAGCTGGTTGTATTGTAAAGACAGCGCGCCCAGGTTGTGGACAGGAACGAAGCGGCATCCGCCTCGGCAATCTGATAGGCATCGCCGTTATGATCGACAAAATACGCTTCGTTGGGATTGGTCGAAAAATAGTACCGGTAGGTCGAAATCCGGCCGTAATTGTGATACTTGAACTCAAAATAATCGGTTCCGACCAGCGGCTCGGGAAGCGAGGACTGCTTCTTGGCCCGATCGTTGATCGCAACGAAATCGGCAATCACAGCGGCATCCTCTTCCTTTGCGGCATCCAGAGAATAATAGCTGCCCGCCACATCGGTAATTTCAAGCCGGGATACGCTTTTTTCGCTGACCGGCGCATTCTGTGCCATGACAAAGCTGGCAATCGCTATATAAGATGGAATAAACAGCGCAATTACGCAGGCGGCAACCTTCAGAACGGTTTTCATTGCGGTTGAATTCATGCATAATACCTTCCTTAATAATCATCATATATACATTATACATGATTTTGGCGCCAAGGTCAAGCATATTCCGAAAAAATCTCGTCAAATCGCCAAAAAAACAGGATGCCCGCCATGGCGGCAGGCATCCCGTTTTGATTACTGTGCTTTCTTGCGCGCATCCGACTGCGGTGCGCCGTAGACAATCTTCTTGATACTGTCGATCGAGAGAAAATACAAACGGGCAAGCTCTTCCACAGAAACATCTCTATGGTACTGCTCACGGATCGCATGGTTGCGCTCGGCATATTTCTGCTTTGCGCCGCTTCGGAGACCCCAGCCGGTTTTATCCGACTTCGTCGGGATATAAACCAGGTCGCCGTCGATGTATTTCTGGATTTCCTCGATGAGTTCGCAAGGCAGAATATCTCTTGCGTTCTTATACGCCATCTTTGCTCTCCTCTCGTTATACACATCCGGTTCCGTCGGAAGACACAGCGGAAAACCGGTATTTTTTAATGCTCGGGGGGATCGGTGAACCGGTCGCCCCCGGCGTGTATAACGCGCGGATTGCATCTCAGAAGGAGAAAGTCAACCCGGGGTTATACACCAATCACCTTTGTATTCGTCATTTGATAACCAACTCCTTTCAAAGATTATTTACAGCGGTCGGTGAATCGCTGTATCCCCATTATACACGATTTTCTTTTATATTGCAAGTGAAAAATCGATTATAATGAAAAATTCCGCAAAAGATCCCGCTTTGCCGTCATGTTTTCTGCACCAAATTTCAAAATTGCACTTGACAATCATCTGACTGCGTGTTATAATAAAAACAGAATATATGCAGGAGGACTCCCCCATGAAATGTGAGCAGCTCGCCCAACAGCTTGAAAGCAACATCAGCCGCGTGATCTACGGCAAAAGCGACCGGATCCGTCTTGTCATCGCCGCCTTCCTTGCCGGCGGTCATGTTCTGCTGGACGATATCCCCGGCACCGGCAAAACCAGCCTGGCCCGCGCCCTGGCCCGCTCCATCTCAGGAGATGTGAAGCGCATCCAGTTCACGCCCGATCTTCTCCCCAGCGACATCACCGGCATCAATTTCTTCGATCAGAAGACAACCGAATTCATCTTCCGGCGCGGACCGATCTTCTCCAATATCGTCATTGCGGATGAAATCAACCGCACCACACCCCGCACCCAGTCGGCGCTTCTTGAGGCTATGGAGGAGCGGCAGGTCACCGTGGACGGCGTAACCTATATGCTGGAGGAGCCGTTCTTCGTCATCGCCACGGAGAATCCCATCGAATCGCAGGGAACCTTCCCGCTTCCGGAGGCCCAGATCGACCGTTTCCTCATGAAGCTCTCGCTCGGCTATCCGGGCTTTGAGGCAGAAAAGGCCATCCTGACCGGCTATGCGGGCGAAAGTCCGCTCCCGGCTCTGCCTCCCATCTGTACAGGCGCCGATATCGCCGGTGCCCGTGCGGAAGTAAAACAGGTTCATGTCAGCGAAACGGTCGGCGAATATATCGTCCGCATCGCCGTCGCCACCCGCGAATCGGATCGGGTGCGGCTCGGCGTATCGCCCCGCGGAACGCTTGCTCTGATGCGCACCGCCAAGGCATGGGCTGCCATGAACGGCCGTGATTTTGTCCTGCCCGATGATGTAAAGGCGGTAGCAGTACCGGTATTGGCCCACCGGATTCTCTCCCGCTCCCAGAGCCAGGCCCGCATCACCAACGCCAACGAAACGATCATCGATTACATTCTGGATACCGTTCCCGCACCGATCGGATAAGCGAGGCCGCCATGCTGTATATTGCCGCCGCGCTGGTTCTGCTCATCGCTTATTTTGTGCAGAAAAAGCTCTTTGAAAAATACACCTTCGATCAGCTCGTCTACCGGGCACGGCTTGATAAAACCGAGGCCACCGTCGGTGACGATGTCTATCTGTATGAGGAGCTGATCAACGAAAAAGCGCTCCCTCTGCCCTATATCAAGGTCACCACCGCTCTCCCGGAAGGCCTCGCCTTCCATCTGATCACCGCCGAGGGCCAAAAGAGAAGCGATCATTACACCGGTGCGATCGAGAGTATGTTCGTCATGAAGGGACGACAGAAAATCAGCCGCCGCTGGCGCATCTCCTGCAAAAAGAGGGGCGTTTACAGCCTGGATCAGGTGCTGATTGTCGCCGGCGACCTGATCGGCTTCAACATGATCTCACAGAATGTGACCATGCCCGAGGGCAAATCCTCCACCGTAACGGTTCTTCCCCGTGCGGTGGATCTGGAGCGCGATTTCACCTCCACCCGCTACTTTTCCGGTGATATTGTCACCAATCAGAGCCTTCTCACCGATCCTATGCTCCGGAGCGGCGCCAGAGATTATACGCCGCTGGATCCGATGAACAAAATCAACTGGAAGCTCACGGCCGCACACGGCCATCTGATGGTCAATGTGGAGGAGTATGTCCAGAAAATCCAGTCCAATATCATCCTCAACTGCTGCTCGCAGATGATCGAACGGGACAGCGAAGTCCCGTCCAATCCGGAATTCATCGAATACAACATCACCGTTGCCGCCTCGCTTCTGGAGCGGTTTCTGTCCGATAACATCCCCGTCCGACTGATCGCCAACACCGATCCGGCCGCCCTTGCACCGGACTGCAAGGCCGACGAAAGCGAGACCGGGCAGAAGATTCTCGTCACGGAGCCGTTCTGCGGCAAGCAGGGATTGCTTGAAGCGATGCAGATGTTGGCAAGGTTTCCGATGCGCTTCTCCATGCCGATTGAAAAGCTGCTGGATTTCATCCTTGAAAATCCGCACAAGTTCGCCGAAAACGGCAATATCGTGCTGATCACCTCCGTCCTGGACGAGCGAATGATGGTCTTCCGGGAGCAGATGGCCAGCCGGGGCATCGAGGTCATTTTCTACGCCACAACCTCCAACCGCGGAATCCAGACGGTGCCGGCCGGGGCCAAGGTCTTCTTCAGGACCTATTTCGATTCCTACAAGGTCGGAATCTGAACGGGGGAACGCTTATGAATACATTCACACAGCGCCTGCAGAGCATCCTCGGCTTTGCCGGACAGCTCGGACGGACAGCAGGAGCGCTCTCGATTGAGCCGCTCTGCCATGTTCTGGCGGCCTTCGGCATCGCCATGATCGTGGAAATGCTCGCCTACCCGATCGCCGTATCCTGCTTCGGATCACCGGCTGCCGGATTCTTACTGCCCCTTTTCACCTTTTTTGCCGGATGGCTCCTGCAGGCGGTCTTCCTTGCCGCCATCGGCCAGAAAAAGCGGGACGATTTTTCCTATGAAGGCTTCACCCGCTATTTCAAAGTCAAATATCTTCTCCCGCTCCTTCCCGTACTGTATCTTCTCTGCCAGGCTCTGGGCGGGATCATCGACCGGATCCGCGGCGGCTTCATCGCCGGGCAGGATGCCGATTCGCTTGTCCCCGTCCTGTACAGCATGGTGCTCTTTCTGCCGGCGGTGGCCGGTGCCGTCACACAGTTTTATCCGTACACGCGGCTGATGTCGCTCCGGGCTGTGCTGACTGCCCTCGGCATCTCCTTCATGATTTTCGTCTGGCTCCGCCCGGTCTTTGTCGGCATTTTCTTCATTCTCTATATGATCTGTGCCGTCCTCATCATGAATCAGTCCTACATCATGCGGATCTACAACGGTGTCGCCGTTACGAAAATCACCCCCTCGGCCCGGTATTACAACATCCGGATGATTCTTCTGGCGCTGGTGATCGCGGCCGCCTTCGGAGGCATTCTGTATATCTTCGTAAACGGTGCCTGGCTGATACTGGAGCTGCTCTTCTATCTGATTCTCTATCACATCGTCGGCATGAATTCCGCCGACCGGCACACTCTCCAGCAGAATGTTTCCGGCGATTTTGCCGCCATCACCGACGGCTCCTTCGCGGATCTCAGCATCCTCGGCTTTATCCTGATCGGAATTTCGCTGATTGTCTTCATCGTCTTCGGCCGCACGGTGGAATTCCGGCGCTTCTTTGCCTGGCTCCGCCGCCTGCTGGATGATTTCATGGCGATGTTCATGGGTTCCGGCGACATTGACTATGCCCGTCAGGGAATTGACATCAACTACCGCGACACCACCGAAAAGCTCGGAAGGGTTCCCTCCGGCGCGCGGAGCCGTGCTTTGGAGCACAAGCGCTTCACCGCCCGCGATTTCCGGAGCGAGCTGGCCCTTCGCCGCACCGACAGCGAGAAGCTGACCTATTCGTATCTGGTCATGATCGAGCTGCTCGGGCGGATGAATCTGAATCTGAAGGAATCGGATACCCCACGCCAGCTGTCAAGAAAGATCGCAGGCGGTATGCAGTTCGACTCCATCCACGCCATCACCGACCTGATCGAGCGGATCAAGTATGCCGAGCGTGCCGCTTCCCCCGAGGAATCGGCGGCGGTGCTGGAATGTGTGGTTGAGATGGTCGAGAAGCATCTCGCGGTATAGCCTTCTTCTGCGGCCGATCTCCTTCGCATCGGACCACCCGCCAGAGCCTGTGCAGACTCAGCAGCGCATTGATTGCCTCCGACAGATAAACTGTGATGATATAGCCCCAGATTCCGATCCGCGGGCAGAGCTGCCAGACCATCAGCGTGCAGAGTGCCGCATCAAAAATGTTCACCTTCATCGAATAGAGCTGCTCGTTCAGCCCCTTCAGCATCGCATCCACCGCGTGATCCAGATACATCACCGGCACCAGCGGCGCCATGATCGCAATATACCTTCCCGCCTCGACGCTGTCATAGAGGAGAATCCCGATCTTCTCGCCAAATGCCGTCATCACCGCCATGCAGATGCCGGAAAAGATCAGCGTTCCCCATACTGCCCGGGTTATCATGCGGCCGATCCGCTTTTTCTCCCCCCGTGCATGAGCCTCCGTGAATTCGGGAATCAGCAGGCCGGTGAAGGAATAAAGAACCGCTGTCGGGAAAAAGATCACCGGCATCGCCATGCCGCACAGCATGCCGTAAGCGGCCAGCGCCGTATCGGCGGTCAGAGGATTCTTCCGGAGTCCGCGCGGAATGAGAATATGCTCCAGCGTGGAAAGGCCGGAGCGGATATAGGCCGCCGCCGCGACCGGCACGGCAATTCCAAGCAGCTTTTTCGTAAGCAGTATCCCCTGCCCGGCATGAAGAATGCCGGGCTTTCTTTTTGCCCGTTCGATCCGGTACAGAAGCGCCGTCAGAAGAAAGGAGCCGATCTCGGCCAGCGCACCGCCTCCGACAATTGCCGCACAGGCATATTCCACCGCCGCGCCGCTCTTTTCCGGGATCGCATGAAGCAGCAGCCACGCGGTCACGGCCATTTTCAGCAGCTGCTCGAAAATCTGTGCTGCCGCGCTTTTGTATGCTCTCCGGACCGCCGTGAAATAGCCGTTCAGCACGTTGGAGCCGGCAATAAACGGCAGACTCAGCGCCAGCAGACGCAGGGCAAGCGTACACCGCCCGTCCCCCAGCCAATGCACAGCAATCATTTCGGCACCCGCAAACAGAAGGATTGCCGCGCCGCCTCCGCATACAAGGGCATAAAGCAGACATCGCTTCAGCGATGCTGCCAGAAGGTCTTCCCCACCCGGATGGGACAGAGCCTCGGTGCACATCCGGGCGGAAGCCAGATTCACGCCGGAGGAAGCTACCGTCACCGCAAGACCGTACAGGCTCATAATCAGCGTAAACAAACCCATACCATCCGTTCCGAGTTCACGCGACAGGAAGGCATTGAATCCGACTCCCAGCGCACGAAGGATAAAGGCGGTCGCCGCCAGAATCACACCGCTGAATAAGAAACGCCCCATGTTCCGCAAGCTGCCGCCCCCTTCCCGTTTTCTCCCTTCATCTCTATGAATTTGCAGGAAAAATTATGCCATCCTGCGAAAAGCCGCTTCAGTTTATGAAAAACTTCTAAAATGCATTTTCCTTTTAGTCTATATTTTTACATAAAGAATTTTTCAAAGATTATTGCAAAATCGTTGGAAATGGTGTATAATAATTACACAATCCTATTACCGTGATAAAGCCGCCCGGCTGAATCCGGCAAAATCCAAATAAAAAGAGGTACATACCAATGGCACTGAAAAACAGCTATCTTGCAAGCGTTTACGAAAATGTCTGCAAGCGCAACCCCGGTGAAACCGAATTTCACCAGACCGTCGAGGAGGTTCTCGAATCTCTGGAGCCCGTCGCCGAAAAGCGCCCTGACCTGATTGAGGCCGGCGTATTCGAGCGCATGGTTGAGCCCGAGCGTCAGATTCAGTTCCGCGTAAGCTGGGTTGATGACAACGGCAAGGTTCAGGTAAACCGCGGCTACCGTGTACAGTTCAACTCTGCAATCGGTCCCTACAAGGGCGGTCTGCGCTTCCATCCCTCCGTTAACGCTTCCATCATGAAGTTCCTCGGCTTTGAGCAGACCTTCAAGAACTCCCTGACCGGCCTTCCCATGGGCGGCGGTAAGGGCGGTGCAGACTTCGATCCCACCGGCAAGTCCGACGGCGAAGTTATGCGCTTCTGCCAGAGCTTCATGACCGAGCTGGCCAAGCACATCGGCGCTGACACCGACGTTCCCGCTGGCGATATCGGCGTAGGTGCACGCGAGGTTGGCTATCTGTTCGGCCAGTACAAGAGACTGCGCAACGAGTTCACCGGCGTTCTCACCGGCAAGGGCTTCTCCTACGGCGGCTCCCTGATCCGTCCGGAAGCTACCGGCTACGGCGCTGTTTACTATGTTGAGAATATGCTCGCTTCCTTCGGCGAAAAGATCGAAGGCAAGACCTTCGCTGTATCCGGCTTCGGCAATGTTGCCTGGGGTACGGTTCAGAAGCTCACCGAGCTCGGCGGTAAGGTTGTTACCATCTCCGGTCCCGACGGCTACATCTACGATAAGGACGGCGTAAACACCCCCGAAAAGATCGCGTTCATGACCGAAATGCGCGCTTCCTGCCGCAACAAGGTTCAGGATTACGCAGACAAGTTCGGCGTTCCCTTCTTCGCAGGCAAGAAGCCGTGGGGCGAAAAGGTTGACGTTATCATGCCCTGCGCAACCCAGAACGAGGTTAACCTCGATGATGCCAAGGCAATGGTTGCAAACGGCCTGAAGTACTACGTCGAAGTTTCCAATATGCCTACCACCAACGAGGCTGTTGCTTACCTGAAGGCAAACGGCGTGGTTGTTGCTCCTTCCAAGGCCGTTAACGCAGGCGGCGTTGCCGTATCCGGTCTGGAAATGAGCCAGAACTCCATGCGTTACAGCTGGACCGCCGAAGAGGTTGATGCCAAGCTGAAGCAGATCATGAAGAACATCTATGACAGCTCCGTCAAGGCTGCCAAGGATTACGGCATGGAAGGCGACCTGGTTGCCGGTGCGAACATCGCAGGCTTCCTGAAGGTTGCCGATGCCATGAAGGCTCAGGGTATCGCATACTGATTCTCTTACATTCCACAACAAAAAGGCGCTGTTGCAAGTTGAAAACTTGCAACAGCGCAGGGCCCAAACGCGCTGGGGCTGTTGCATCTAAATGCAACAGCCCCTTTTTTCGTCTGCCCGCTCATAGATTACAGCCGTCTTTGGAATCGACACTTGCGGCGGCTGTTACTTTTCGTCCTCAAAATTTTCGTACAGATATTCAATATCTTCACCGCGGTACCGCGGATCGTGAATCCGTGCATCGATAACCGCCTGCGTGAAGGAAATCGTCAGACTTCGATAACGGGTCGGCGACATTTTCCGGTACCGCTTGAACATTTTGGAAAACATCAGCGGATCCTGATAACCCACCTGCGCGCTGATGGCTCCGATCGGCAGATCGGTTTCGGCCAAAAGCTCGGAGGCCCGCCGCATCCGATACCGGATGATATATTTCTGCAGTGAGATACCGTAGGCGGTATGAAACAGATTGCGAAGATAGGCGCGGGACAGATGCAGAACCCGTGCTACTTCCTCCGGAGTGGTATTTCCGGAAACCGATTCGATATGCTGCACCGCATCCCGGATGTGCTGTTCCGGGATATGCATCACGGAATTTTCTCTTGTATGGATCTGCAGACCGGCAATGGCGTAAAACAATCCGCACCGGTACTCCTGCTCCTTGGACGAAGTCCCTAACCGAATCAGCATCTCCACAAGCGAGCTTTTTCGTATGGTACAAACGTTGGATTTCTCCGAGAATCCCATGTCACTTAAGAGCTGCTCAAACATCATTCCGTTGCCGCCGATCCATCCATAATACCACGGGTCGGACGGATCCGGAGCATAGATGGATTTCTCGCCGCCGCGGCAGAGAAAACACTCGCCGGCCGATACCATTTTCCCGTTAATATAGCCATTTCCGGCGAACACAAAATGGATAACGTGATGCCGGAACGGATGCTTGATCGCCTCCTTGTCCGAATCACAATGTTCAACTCCGAAATCCGTAATATACAAGTGTTCCATGAAAATCCTCCCTGCTTGTTTATAGTATGATTATACCATATTTCACTATCTTATAGCAATACATTTTTCAAAAAATAATGGTATAATAATAGTACCATACTAAAAAAAGGAGCAATCAATCATGAAACGAACGATTACAGCATTACTCGCAGCCATGCTCGTTTTGCTTTCCGCTTGCGGCCAAACGGGAACGAACGATACCCAAGGCAGCGATCCTTCCTCCACCTCCGCCCCCGATACCGAGCCGATCGCAGAAGTGAATCCCGATGCCCGGTATCCGCATGAGACCTCTGCTTACGGCGGAAAAACATTTACGATCCTTAACTGTGAGGACGTGCTTTGGGACGGTACTTTCCATATTCTTGACTATGAGGATCAGACCGGCGAACGGATTGATGACGCCATTTTCAACCGTGCCAGACAGGCAGAGGAACGCTTTGAAATTACCTTCGAGGTTGACAAGAAAGGCTACAGCGATCTGATCAACACGCTGAATACCGTGGTCATGGCGGCCGAAGAAGTCTACGATGCCGCTTATCTTCCGCTGCGCGGCAGTATCATCGGGACCAGCGGTCTGAATCTCTATGATATCGAAAGCCTGCATCTTGATGACGATTGGTGGCACAGATTTTTCATCGAAGAAGCAACCCTGTTCGGTGATACGCTCTTTGCCATGCCCGACTTCAGCAACATGATGGGATATACCCGCACGCAGGCGGTTGTCTTTAACAAAAAGCTGCTGGAAGATCGCGGAATTGATATGCCCTATGATCTGGTTCGCAGCGGCGAATGGACGGTTGACACGATGCACGAATACATCAAGCAGGTTGTTAATCTGAACGGTGACGATTCTTTTGCCAATTCGGAAGCAACCGTCAAAGCCGTCTACGGATACGGCGTACAGCATGAGGGTTCGCTCTATGCACTCATGGTAGGCAGCGGCGAATCGTTTGTCGAATTCGATGAGGAAGACTATCCGGTTTTGCGCGAGGATCTGTCTGCGCTGGAATCGGTGTATTCCAAGCTGGCTTCCATCTTCAGCACAGACGGATACGGCATCATGAAGAACGGAAATGCTTTCACCGGTGACGGTTCGGCCGTCGATCTGTTCACAAACGGCCGTTTGGAATTCTATACCCTCTCCATCGGTGAATGTGCATCCCATACCTTCCGCGATTTGAAGTTTGATTACGGTATTCTGCCGACGCCGAAAATGTCCGCCGATCAGAATCGCTATTATTCGGCCATGAGCGAATATACGCTGTCGCTGGTTGTACCGATCACAGCCCCCGACCCGGAAATGACCGGAAGTGTCATCAACTATATGTCCTACATGGGCAAGGAAACGATCATTCCCGAGCTGGAAGTTGCGTTTTGCTATAAGGGCCTGCGGGATGAAGACTCCATCGAAATGCTGAACATCATTATGGACAGCATTCACCTCGACTTCGGTTATGTACAGAAATGGACTTCCCCGCTGATCAACGAGCTTGCCTCCCAGATCATGAAAAATGAACTCAATTTCGCATCAACGGTTGCCGTCTACAAGCCCGAGGCACTCTGGTCTATCGACAACGACATCAAGACCGTTCTCGACAGCCACAAATAAGGAATACCTTCGATGAATCAAAAAGTCTTAACACTCGATACCGCTTGGGAAAGCGATACCTGCTACCGTTTTACCGGCGACGTCCTGTCCGTTTCTCTTGCCGATACCAAACGGATTACCGAGCGCACCTACTTTTCGCTGACCGCGTTCCACCGGGGTTATCTGAATACGGCATTTTACCTGCGAGGGTTGAAAAATGTGGTGCTGGACTTCGGCGGTGCCGTGCTGTATTTGAAGGGGCGGATCCAGCCGTTTATCGTCGATGAATGTGAAAACATCACCATCAAAAATGTCACGGTGGAGTACGACCGCTCGTTCTTCTCCGAATTTGATGTCATTTCCCACGAAAACGGCGAGATGCGGCTGGCAAGACGCAAGAACTTCCCCTGCCGTGTCGAAAACGGCTATCTCATTCCCTATGCCGACACCTGGGAAAACCGTGAGCTTCACATCGGCGATATGTTTGTGCAGGCCTTCGACCGGGAAACCCGCGAGGGAGCCGGTGCACGGGTCGCCGCTATCGGGGAAGAAATCAAGCTCAAAGACACGCCGCCCTGCCACGTCATTCACCTGCGTGTGCGCGAGGAAGAAGGCCAGATCATTCTGATGGGAGAGCTTCCCGCCCATTGGAATTCCCGTCACATCGTCGCCCTTTCCCACGAAACCCGTGACAAGACTTCGGTTTTCTTCTGCCGCTCCAAAAATGTTGCCGTCGAAAATTATCGGATGCTCAACGGCGCTGGATACGGCATTGTATCCATGTACACAGAGAACATCACCATTGACCGGCTGATCGTGACGCATGACGAAAAATCCCACGGGATTCTCTCCAATTCCGCCGATGCCATTCATCTGGTAACAACCAAGGGCGATGTCGTCATCCGCAATTCCATTATGGAGGGAATGTTCGACGATGCCCTGAATATTCACGGCCTGTTTTACGTCACAGACAGCATCGGAAGCGATGGTATCTGCGCCTACAAGCCAAAGGAAAGCTACTCCTGTGATGCCTACTACCAGAATTTCGGAGTCGGTGATACGATCCGGGTTTATCACGGTCATTCACTGGAGGTGCGGTGTACGCTGACCGTAACGGGAACCCGGATTACCGATGACCATCATGTGCTTCTGCAGACAGACGGCGATCCGGGTATCATCTGTCCCGGCGATCTGATCGAAAACATGAGCGCCCAGCCGAATATCCGGATTGAAAACTGCCGGTTCGGCAAAGCCATTTCCCATCTGCGGATCCAATCCCGCGGCGAGGTCATCATCGAGAACAACGAAATCGGTCTGCCTCTGCTCTTCACAGGTGATACAACCTATTGGTTTGAAGCAAGCCCTGTGGAAAACGTCACCGTGCAAAACAATCGCTTTGTCGGACCGCGCGGTGTCATCAAAGCCTGTCCCGAATACGAAGCATCCGAAGCCGCCCCCTATTATCACCGCGGTATACGGATTGTGAACAATGTGTTCGATGCTGCTGATGCCTTCTCGGCTAACGATTCTGCTGATATCACTTTCGCCGGCAATGTCAGCTCCGGCAAAAATGTCGCGCTCTCGGTACACACCGAGCGCTGCGGCGGCAAGCTGAATTTCGACGGCTGCAAACATTCCTGACCGGGCTCTGTCTCCAAAAACGGAATCGCCCCGTCTGCTCAAACGAGCAGCCGGGGCGATTCTATATTATACCTTTGCCGGCAATTCGGTCGCAAGCTTGCCGAGGAATCCGTTTTCGCCGATGGTTTCAAGCCGGACAGTGTGCGAGACCGTATCGTACTCCGCGATGCTGACGGAAGCATTCGGCACCCATCCGGCAGTCTGCATCGCTTCATCCGGAAGCCCCTTCCATTCGCAGACCAGTGCACGGATCGGAGTCGCATGGATAGCAACCAGAACCGTCTGATTCTCATGCAGGGCAGCCAGATGCCACATCTCCGCACGGACACGCGCCGCCATCTCGCGGACACTTTCGCCGCCGGTCGGACGGGCATTTCCGATGTCCTTCAGCCAGATCTCATACTCCTCCCGGTAAACCTCATGAAGCTCATCAAAAGGCCTGTCCTCCCATTTACCCGCGAAAATTTCCCGGAGCTTGGGATCCGGGATCGGCATCAGACCATGCGGCATGGCAATAATCGCACCCGTTTCATAGGCCCGGATCAGATCGCTGGCATAAGCTGCATCGACTTTTGTGTCACGCAGGTACTCGGCGGCAAGATGCGCCTGCTCCCGCCCGCGTTCGGTCAGGCCGCCGTTGGTATGTCCATAAAAGCGTTCCTCCAGATTGCCGAGGCTCTCGCCGTGGCGAATAACAATGAACCGTGTCATAATGCTTCCTCCTTGCATGAGTATGGTAACATTATAGCACAGATCCCGATTGATGTCAAGAAAAAGCAGAGTTGCACCCAATCGGATGCCCTCTGCTTTTCCCTGTATTCTGTCAGTCAATCGCGCTGAAAGTTTCAATTAACTCATTGATTTTTGCCTTCATGGACGGTTCCATTGCCGCATAATTGGAGGACAGGTTTTCACCCTTGTAGCCGGCGTAAATGACATCGGCGCCGCCCAGTCTGTATAAATCGGAATAATCGTACAGGATCGACTGCTTGATCAGATCCAGCATCTCGATGTCCCGGTCATCACGCAGACGCTTTCCCTGAATCGTCTGCTCATAGTATGCGGGAAGCACCTCTTTGTTGGACAGCCATGCCATGTATTCCATCACGATAGCTGTGCGTTCCACATCGGCCGTGCAGAGCGGGATACCAAAGAGCAGCGCAAAGCTGTCAACCTTATGATAGTACCCCTCCTGATTTTCATCGTATTTCGGGTTTGGAACCACACCGAAATCCTGCTTCATATCGCGGAACATATTCATGCTGTTGATTCCGCTGTTGTAAAAGAGGAACTGACCGTCACTGAACAGCTTTCTGCCGTAATCATAGGTATTGGCATAGCTGCTGGCATCTCCCATCTTAACAAGCTCTTCGCTGGAAACCGCATAATCCGTGTTCTCAAATACCTTGAAGCATTTTGTCAGAACATCCTGAACCTTTTCGGTCATGAGATCAATCTTGAGAATTTCGTCTTTGTCAACCTTGACGGTCTGAATTCCCGTTCCGGCCACCAGTGAACTAATCGTACCGTTGCTGCTGTCATCGGTCAAAAAGCCGTAACGGTCATTGTGGTCGAACTTGCCGTCGCCATTCAGATCTTCGGAAACCTTGGTTGTCATTTCCAGCATTTTGTCCAGCGTCCATTCGTCGGCTTCAACCAGATCATACGGAGATTCCAGCTTATATTCCTCCTGGATTCCTTTGTTGAAATACATGAATCTCGCCTGCGAGAAATTGCCCATGGAAATATCGCTGGGCATCATATACAGCTTGTCCACAATCGTCAGCTGCTCTACCGCATTGCGATCCCAATACTCGGCCTCCAGATTGACATAATCCAGATCCTTGAAATTGTGCAGCAGACCTTCAACAGCCAGCTCTCCGAGGGAGGAGCGCATATTGGAAATGACATCAATGGTGTTGTCGTTCGCCTGAATATACTGGCGTGCCATCGTTTCGATCTCACCGTGCCAGCCATCGCCGCCCGGGATAATCGTTTCAATGGTGATGTTAAACTTCTGCTCCGTTTCCGTATTCCGCTTGAAGATGGCATCGTTGACCGTTTCGCCGGTGATGGTTTCCGCATCAATCCATTTGTCATGATAGCCAATCATTTCCCCGCCTCGGATCAGGAAGGTAAACGTATCGCCATTGTAATTCTTTTCGGGCAGCTCCGGCTCCGGAATACGCAATGTTTCTGCGGGTGGGGCGGTTGTAGTGTCATCGCTCCCGGCAGTATCCGTCGACGGATCCTTTGCCTCGCCGCAGGAAACCGTTCCGACCAGAATAGCCAGAAACAGAATTCGGGTTATTGCCTGTTTCATCGTTTCAGCTCCTTCAATTATTCTTCAAAAGATGCGGCTTCAAATCCGCATTTCATAATAATTATAACAAATATAACACAAAAAAACAATGGATTATTTCCACCAATTCATAGAGATATTCCACTTTTAACAATCCGGCGGCGATTTTTGTTTTTTAACCGACAGTTTTGACGATTTCTGAAAAAAACTCTCTTCCCGCTTGACAAGTAATTCCTTGTGTGATATGATTAATGTGGCATTTTATTTTTCACAGGAGGTTTCTATGCTTTACAAGAAAAACTCAGCCCCCACGCTCACAAAGGAGCTCTTCCAGAATCCCACCGAGGAATATCGCGGAACTCCCTTCTGGGCCTGGAACTGTAAGGTCACGCCCGATCTCATCAAGCGCCAGATCGGCTATTTCAAAGAAATGGGCTTCGGCGGTTATCACATTCATTCCCGCACCGGCATGGATGTCCCCTATCTGTCCGATGAATTCATGTCCCTCATCAAAGTCTGCACCGAGGAAGCCAAGCGCACTCACACGCTGACATGGCTCTATGATGAGGATCGCTGGCCCTCCGGAGCGGCCGGCGGACTTGTCACCAAAACGCCGAAATACCGTATCCGCTATCTGCGCATCACCCGCAAGAATAAGATTGCCGAGCTTCCTCAAAAGGCCGAAGCCATCGAAACCGGCAAGGCCTACTTCTACCGCGCTTACGATGTCGTATTGAACGAAGCCGGCGAGCTGAAATCCTACCGCATGATCGCCCCCGACGAGGAGGCCGCAGGTACCAAATGGTTCACCTATTGCGAAGCAGCGACTCCCTCTGGCTCGTACAACAATCAAACCTATGTCGATACCCTTTCCAAGAAGGCCATCGATAAGTTCATCGAGATCACCCATGAGCGGTATAAAAAAGTCGTCGGTGAAGATTTCGGTGGCGTAGTTCCGGCCATCTTCACGGATGAACCGTCATTCAGGCGCAAGGGGACCTTTGCCCATGCCGGTTCAGAAGGCGATGTCCGGATTCCGTGGACACCCGAGGCGGATACACTTTACGAAAATCGTTACGGTACAAGGATCGATGAAACGCTTCCCGAGGTATTATGGGAGCTTCCAGACGGCGAAGTATCCAAGGCCCGTTATCTCTTCCACGATTTCATCTGCGAGCAGTTCGTCTCCTCCTTCGCAGACAATTACGGTAAGTGGTGCGAGAAGAACGGGATTTCGATGACCGGACACATGATGGGCGAAACAACATTGAACACGCAGACGGAGGATATCGGTGAAGCCATGCGCTCCTACCGCAGCTTCCAGATTCCCGGCATTGATCTGTTGGCCGGACACCGCAATCACGATGAGTACAATACGACCAAGCAGGCGCAGTCGGCCGTCCATCAGTATGGCCGCGAGGGTCTAACGTCCGAATTGTACGGTGTCACCGGATGGGACTATGATTTCCGGGGCCACAAGCATCAGGGCGACTGGCAGGCGGCGCTGGGCGTTACCGTCCGCGTTCCGCATCTTTCGTGGATGTCCATGTACGGCGAGGCCAAGCGCGACTATCCGGCCTCCATCTTCTATCAGTCCCCGTGGTACAAGGAGTATCCCTATATTGAGGATCACTTTGCACGGCTCAACACCGCGCTGACGCGCGGCAAGCCCATCGTCGATATCGCCGTCATCCACCCCATCGAAAGCTACTGGCTGCACTGGGGCCCGGCCAAAGAAACCGGTACCGTCCGGGAGGAAAAGGAAGCGAATTTCAAAAATGTCACCGAATGGCTTCTCTTCTCCGGTCTGGATTTTGACTTCATCTGCGAAAGCCTCCTGCCCGAGCAGATCGGCACGATCGGCGATACGCTGAATGTCGGAAAGATGGCCTACAAAGCTGTCGTTGTTCCGGGACTGGAAACAATCCGCAAATCCACGCTGGAAATCCTCGAAAGATTTCAGGCCGCCGGCGGAACCGTCATTTTCATGGGCGATTGCCCGAAGTATATCGACGCCGAGCCCTCCGAGCGTCCGAAAGCACTTTACGCCGCCTGCCAAAATGTTTCTTTTACCCGCAATGCGCTGGTCGCTTCGCTGGAAAATTTCCGCCGCATCAAAATCGGAAATGGCAGCTCACGTTATCTGTACAACTATCGCCATGACAATGACGGCGATTGGCTGTTCATCTGTAACGGCCGCGATATCAAAAGAGAAGATTATTTCAGCTCCTACCATCAAGCCGAGCAAATGACGGTCACCATTAACGGCGAATTTACACCGATTGTCTACGACACAATGACCGGAGAAACCTACATTCCGATCTATTCGATCAAAAACGGCAAGACGGTTCTGCGCCATTCTATGTATGACTACGACAGCCTGCTTCTCAAGCTCACGCCCTATGATCCATCCGTCATCGGTCAAACGGAACCGGCCAAAGCGCCGATCGGTTCGTATTATCTTCGCAGGAAAGTTGATTATACCCTCTCCGATCCGAACGTTCTTCTGCTTGACATGGCCGAATACCGCGTAGACAGCCCCGCTCTTACAGCGGAAAGCGATTGGCTTTCCGAGGATGAAATGCTGCGGATCAACAATGCCGCCGCAAAGATCGCCGGCATCCCCGAATACAACTGCGCGCAGCCATGGGTCGAGCCGCCGGAAGTGCTCTCGCACACCGTTGATCTGCGCATGACCTTCGAGTCGGAGATTGAATATGAGGGGGCGTACCTTGCCATCGAAAACGCGCCGCTCTGTGAGGTCATCCTCAACGGCATCCCCGCCGCCAAGGACATCCACGGTTATTTCGTTGACGAATCCATTCAGAAAATTGCTTTGCCGAAGATTGTCAAGGGCACCAATACCCTGCTGGTGCGTACCCCCATCGGTATTCGCACCAAGATCGAATGGTGCTACCTCCTCGGCGATTTCGGTGTCCGCGTCGAAGGCTGCGAAAAGACGATCTGTGAGCTGCCCAAGAAGCTCGGCTTCTCCACCGTCACCGCGCAGAATCTTCCCTTCTATACCGGAAACATCACCTACACCGAAGAAATCGAAACGCCTGCCTGCGAGCTGATCGCCAAGGTATCCGAATACCGCGGCACGCTGGTTCGGGTTGCGCTTGACGGCGAGGATAAGGGTGTCATCGCCTTTGATCCCTTCCGCCTGAATCTCGGCCGCGTCGAGGCCGGAAAGCATACCCTCTCCTTCACGCTCTTCGGCAATCGCTTCAATGCGTTCGGTCCGCTCCACAATACCAATACCGGTGAACTCTGGCTTGGCCCCGATGCCTGGCGTACAACCGGCGATAAGTGGTGCTACGAGTATCGCCTCCGCGATCTCGGCATCCTTGCCGGCCCGATCATCGAGATGGTTGAATAATTCCAAACATAACCATCGGCTTGACCGATGGTTATGTTTTTTCACCGTCGGATTTGACGATTTCCGTAAAATTTTTTCAGATGCTTGACAAAGTCCGCTTCCTGTGGTATGATGATTCCAGATATTTTTGTTATGGAGGTTACTATGCTTTACAAGAAAAATTCAACTCCTGCGCTTTCCGAAGAGCTCTTCCGAAATCCCACCGAGGAATACCGCGGAACTCCCTTCTGGGCCTGGAACTGCAAGGTCACGCCTGATCTCATCAAGCGCCAGATCGGTTATATGAAGGAAATGGGCTTTGGCGGCTATCATATCCATTCCCGCACCGGCATGGATGTTCCCTATCTGTCCGATGAATTCATGTCCCTCATCAAAGTCTGCACCGAGGAAGCTAAAAAGACCCACACGTTGGCCTGGCTGTACGATGAGGATCGCTGGCCCTCCGGGGCCGCCGGCGGTCTGGTCACCAAGACGCC
>JAZNKS010000051.1:0-38756 GCA_045578725.1 Candidatus Flemingiibacterium sp. | reverse complement strand
TTGTCTTCCTAAGACCGCTTGGCCTCCGACTTCCATTCGGGTGGCTTTTCTGTTTTGGAACGTTTGGTGGGTGAGAAGCTCGAAGCAAGGACGCGGTGAACGATGAAGTTTGCAGGAACAATATCGTCCTTGCTGGCGGAGCCGCGGAGCGGATGCGCCTGCAGGTAATCGAATCCTGCCAGGCGCGCCAAAACAGAAAGCCACCCATTCGGGTGGCTTTTCTGTTTTGGCTCGTTTGGTGGGTGAGAAGCTCGAAGCAAGGACGCGGCGAACGATGAAGTCTGCAGGCAGAATATCGTCCTTGCCACCGCCGGCTATGGCCGGCGGGTGCAGGTCATCGAATCCGCAAGCTTGCAGAAAGACACCCATTCGGGTGGCTTTTCTGTTTTGGAACGTTTGGTGGGTGAAAGCCTCGAAGCAAGGACGCGGTGAACGATGAAGTCTGCAGGCAGAATATCGTCCTTGCAGGCGCAGCCGCGGAGCGGATGCGCCTGCGCAGCTGTGTAACAGATGCGCCTGCAGGTATCATCGAATCCGCAAGCTTGCAGAAACTTCTTCCAATCGCATCACGCAAACGAAATTTCCATCGCATCAGCACGCGGGCGAACACAGTTCGCCCCTACTGGGGCCTGCTCCCACCATTCCCTATATCTGCTTTCGGATCCGCTCCAGTGCGCCCTTCTCGATGCGCGATACCTGCGCCTGCGAGATGCCGATCTCACCGGCGATCTCCATCTGTGTGCGCCCTTTGAAAAAACGAAGCTGGATGATGTTTTTCTCGCGCGGCGACAGGCGGGCCATCGCATCGCGGAGGGCGATATCCTCCAGCCATGCTTCGTCTGTGTTGTCATTGTCCCGGATCTGATCCATCACATAGATCGAATCCCCGCCGTCCGTGTAGATCGGCTCGTACAGACTCACCGGCTCCACGATCGCTTCCAGCGCCGCCGCCACATCGACCGGCTTTGATCCCAGCGCCGATGCAATGTCCTCCACCGACGGCTCCCGATCCAGCTTCCTTGACAGCTCCTCGCGCACCGTCAGCGCACGGTACGCTAAATCCCGCACCGAGCGGCTGACCCGGATCGCATTGTTATCCCGCAGATACCGCCGGATTTCGCCGATAATCATCGGCACCGCATAGGTCGAAAAGCGGACGTCCAGCGTGATATCAAAATGATCAATCGCTTTTATCAGTCCGATGCACCCCACCTGGAACAGATCATCCATATTCTCGCCCCGTGAGGCAAAGCGCTGGATAATCGAGAGCACCAGCCGAAGATTGCCGTTTATCAGCTCCTCACGCGCCGCTTTGTCACCCTCCCGGATCCGACGGAGAAGCTTCGTTTTTTCTTCCGCACTCAGCGTTTTAAGCTTGGCGGTGTTGACACCGCAGATTTCCACCTTCTGGTGCCATGTCCTTGGCTGCATACTTTATATCCTCGGTTTTCACTTCGTTGTATATAAAGTATTGCCGCGCCGGGCGTACCTTTATGCAGACTAACTTATGGAAGCAGGCCGTCTATTCCCTGCCATATTCGCTCAGCTCATGCGCCATCAGCGCAAGCGTTCCCGCCAGATCTTCATTTTTGAGAATCACACCTTCGGGCACCTTCAGCGGTGTCGGCGCGAAATTCCAGATGGCTCCGACACCCGCGCTTACCAGCCGGTCGCAGATTTCCTGCGCCGTTTTATCCTGCACCGTGATGATGCCGATCTTCACCTGCCGGCTCCTGCAGTAGACCTCCAGCTGCTCCAGCGGCAGGATCGCATTGCGCTCCTCCGGCGAGCATTCCAGAAGCAGCCTCGAATCGAAGAAGCGGGCCGTATCAAAGACTGCCGTGATGTCAACGCCAAGCGTTGAAAAGCGCTCGAAGCTCAAAAGCGCACGGCCAAGACGGTCGGCTCCGATCACAACCGCACGGATTGTCTTTCCGCATCCGAGATACGCTCCGAGATCGGCGATCAGCGAAGCGGTTTCATAGCCGATCCGGGGCTTTGCACCCGCAGAAACCGCAGCCAGATCCTTGCGCACAAGGATGCCGCCAAGTCCCAGCGCCTCGGCAATCGCGGCCGAGGAGATGTGCTTCGGCTTTGGCTTCAGCCCGGTCAGATAATTGTAATAGAGCGGCAGACGGTCAGCCGTCCGCGGCGGAATGGATTTTCGTTCCATGGTTCCTCCGATATCGATTCATTTTTATCTATTATAGCACATTTCTGCCCGGGATGCAAGCCCCGATCGGCAAAAACAGTCCTTTCCGCGGCAAGAAAAAATTCTCCGTAGGGCGGGGGGTTACGCCCGCCGTTTGGTGAATTCACGCTGCATTCGTCGGCGGGACAAAGGCCCCGCCCTATGGGATGAACCGCATTTCGGTCCGGGAATATAGGACACAATCGGCAAAATTAAAACCGGACAGCTCGGAAGCCGTCCGGTTTATCTTTATCTTAGTGCTTGAAGTGGCGCGCGCCGGTGAAGACCATCGCAATGCCGTACTTGTTGCAGGCATCGATGGAATCCTGGTCGCGGATGGATCCGCCCGGCTGGATGATCGCGGTGATGCCGGCCTTGTGAGCGGCCTCCACACAGTCGGAGAACGGGAAGAACGCATCGGAAGCCATGACGGAACCGGCCGCACGGTTCGGCTCGGCACCCTCCAGCTCGTTGGCGTAGCGGATGGCAAGCTCCAGAGCGGTGATGCGGTTGGTCTGGCCGGGGCCGACACCGGTGGTGATGCCGTCCTTTGCAAGAACGATGGCATTGGACTTGGTGTGCTTGACCACCTTCATTGCAAAGCGGAGATCCTTCATCTCGGCCTCGGTGGGAGCCTTCTCGGTGACAACCTTCAGCTCGGACTCCTCGTAAACGCCGTCATCGCGCTCCTGAATCAGCAGGCCGCCTGCCACCTTCTTCATGTCCATCATGTCCTTGGTGTTCGGCTTTGCGATGTCGGGCAGGAGCAGAACGCGGATGTTCTTCTTCTGGGTGAGGATTTCAAGCGCCTCGTCGGTGTAGGACGGAGCGACAACGATCTCGACGAAGATCTTGTTGATCTCGGCTGCGGTGGCAGCATCCAGCTCACGGTTGGCAACGATGATGCCGCCGAAGATGGATACCGGGTCAGCCTTGTAAGCCTTGACATAGGCATCGTAGATGTTCTCGCCGGTGCCGACGCCGCAGGGATTGGCGTGCTTGACGGCAACTACGGTCGGCTCGTCGAATTCCTTCAGGCAGTCAAGAGCGCCGTTGGTATCGTTGATGTTGTTGTAGGAAAGCTCCTTGCCGTGAAGCTGCTTGGCCTCGGCCAGCGTGCCGGAGTAGCCGTTGCCGATCTCGCGGTAGAAAGCGGCCGCCTGATGCGGATTTTCGCCGTAGCGCATTTCCTGAACCTTTTCGTAGGTGAGGGAGAGCTTCTCCGGGAAGAGAGGCATACCGGTCTCCTTGCGCAGGTAGGACTGGATCAGCGTGTCATAAGCGGCGGTGTGATTGAAGACCTTGTAGGCAAGCTTCAGGTTGGTGTCAACGGATACCTTGCCGTTTGCCTTCAGCTCGTCGATGACGGTCGCGTAGTCGGCGGGATCGACGATGACGGAAACGTCCTGATAGTTCTTGGCGGCGGCGCGGAGCATGGTGGGGCCGCCGATGTCGATGTTTTCGATGGCCTCCTCACGGGTTACGCCGGGCTTCAGGATGGTATCCTTGAAGGCGTAGAGGTTGATGGCCACGATGTCGATGGGGGTAACGCCCAGCTTTTCGATCTGTGCCATGTGCTCGGGATTGGCGCGCATCGCCAGAATGCCGGCATGGATCATCGGATGGAGGGTCTTGACGCGGCCGTCCAGGCACTCCGGGAAGCCGGTGACATCGGAAACCTGCGTTACCGGAACGCCGGCCTCATGGATGACCTTCCAGGTGCCGCCGGTGGACAGGATTTCGTAGCCGAGGGCATCGAGCTCCTTGGCGAACTCGACGACGCCGGTTTTGTCGGTTAAGCTGATAATTGCGCGTTTTTTCATTGGGGGAATACCTCACTTTTCATTTAGTGATACTATTATAGCAGATTTTTCCCTCGCCGTCAATAGGGATTGTGACGAATATCGGCGCATTTTGGAGAGATTTTGTGGGAGCGGAACAGCCAGGGGTTGACAAATGGCGGCAGATCAGGTAAAATATAAGTATAAAGGAGGGATTCCGATGAGAAAAATCGTGACAATTCTGCTTGCCGCGGCGATGCTGACCCTTGCTTCCTGCCGGCTTGTCAGCGCACCGGAGGATGCGGAGCCGGTGCAGGAGATCCGGATGTCACATCTGCCGACGGTCTGCGCCTTTGCCGATCATTCTCTGGAGGAGGCGCTTTGGGGTGCCGAATCCGTCGTCACCTGTACCGTTACCGAGGTCGGACAATCCTACCTTGTCGGCATTGACAAGCTTACCGACAGAAATTTTCTCACGAATGCCAAGCGGATCCGCACCCCGGTCACGCTCACGGTCGATTCGGTCATCTGGGATTCGACCGGCGAGCGAAAATCCGGCGATGTGCTGACCCTCTCGATGGCCTACGGAGTCTGGGAAGGCTACGAGCTTCAGACAAGATTCCCTGTCTATGATGAGGGCAAGCGCTATCTTCTGGCGCTTTCCGGTTCCGGTGAGCGGCTGACGGATCTTTTTCAGCTCAGCGCCGAGCTGACAGAAAGCGGATTCCTTTGGAAGAAAACGAAAATAACGCCGCTCTTCAATGAAACCATCTTCGCCGGTATCGAAACGCTCGACGAAGCCGCCAAAGCGATCCGGGAAGCGGCTGCTTCCTACGAAGCCATTCAGAATGCTATGACTTTGACTGAGGAATCAACACCTGCCCAAGATCCGGTACAGGAGATCAAAGCCTCGGTGAAATCGCAGGGCCTTGTTTCCATGGCGGAAAATCTTTCGGAAGTGATAGATAAAGCGGAGTATGTGGTCGCGTGTACGGTTTCGGATGTCGGCGAACCCTACCTCGATGGGATTGATTCGATTCCGGCCAATGCCGAGGGGGAGGCGCTCTTCAATGCCATCAAAAAGATCCGTACGCCTGCCACTCTGACGGTGGATGAAATCATCTGCGATACCACCGGTAAGCTTCAGACCGGCGATTCTCTGACGCTCACGCTGAACTACGGTGTCTATGACGGCTATGAGCTATGCTCGGATCTGCCGCTTGTTTACGGCGAGGGCAAGCGCTATCTGATGGCGATCTCAATCGCGCCGGACGGCGTGACCTTGCTCCCGCTTGTGCAGGGCTGTGCCGAGCTGACCTCATCCAATGCGCGCTCCGGCGAGACGGAAGTTCGTCCGCTCTTCAATGAGCAAATCTTCGCCGGCATCGAAACGCTCGACGAAGCCGCCGAAGCGATCCGGGAAGCGGCGGAATCGCAGAATCCATAAACAACACAAAACGTGGTTGCCGCTTTGGCGCGGCAACCACGTTCTTTATGCTTATTCGATGGCGCTGAAGGCCTCTTCAAGGGCTTCGATTCCGGCCTCGATGGTACTCCTGTTGGATTCAAACATGGATGCCGAAGGAAGCGAAAAGACGGTAGCAAAATAGAAAAACGTATTGGTGTTGGGACTCCCGCCGAGGGTGGTGGCAAACGCAAAGGAAGCATCCATCATGATCGAGCGGTTAATGATATCAATAACCAGCTTGTTTTCATCGCTGCGGGTGAATTTCTCTTTGAGCGAAGATTCATAGTACGCGGGAACGACATCACTCATGCTGAGGCAGTTGTATGCGTTCAGCACATTCACGGTCATCCCGGGATCCTTTACGGTCTTGGGAATGAAGTACATACCCGATCCGGTTCCCATCTGAACATGATAATCTTCCTGGTTTTCATCCAGCTTGGGCTGGGGGATCAGACCGAAGTCGCTTTCCATATTACGCAGGCTTTCAATCGTCTGAATGGTTGAGGTATAGAAAAGCGCCTGATTGTTGATGAACATGGCGGTCAGCTCATCGAGCTCCGTGCCGCGAATCAGGCACTGGGATTTGTCGCTGAGATAGCCGGACAGCTTGTCTGCCGCACCGGTGAAGCGCTCGGTCAGACCGGTGAATACAAAATAGCCGTCGGGATCTTTTGACAGCGGGTTGAGCGCAAGAGCTGTCTGGAAGCCGCGCTGGCAGACTTCATTTGCGATATAGCCAATCTGATCGTCTGTGTCGATCAGGCTGTCCGCATTCAGATCGTTTGTGAAATCCTTGGTAAGGGCAAGGAACTTATCGACCGTCCAGCTTCCGTCCAGCACCAGTTGAAGGGGATTCTCAAGCTTGTAATCGGTAACCAGCTTTTCGTTGTAGTACATGACATACGAGGATTTGTACATGGAAAGAAGGCCGGAGCCGCAGACACCGTACAGCTTGCCGCAAAATGACAGATTTTTGTCCATCTCGGCAGCCCACCACGGATCCGCCAGGTTCATGTCTTCCAGCTCCAGATAGTTCAGAAACAGCCCTTCCGACACGAGGGGCATGGTTACGGCAATAAGGCCGTTCACAAGATCATAGGCGCCGTCATTGGACATAATACTCTGCCGGATCAGGCCGTTGAAGGTATCTCTGTATGCCCAGTTTCCGGGCTGGGCAATGTAGTTTAAGGTTATGTTGTACTTCTCTTCCAGGGTTCGGTCGCGGTTGTATTCCGCATCGCCGACGATATCGCCGTTTATCTCCAGGGAATATTCGTAGGTCACATCCGCTGGGATCAGGATGTTGAATTCGGCTCCATCGTAATTGACGGTGGGCAGCGCATCGATCGGGGCGGTTTCGGCAGGATCGGTGGAATCGTCAGCGGGCGGAAGCGTGGTGTCAGCCGCTGACGGATCACCGGCGCAGGCGGTCAGCCCCAAAAGCATGGCGGCAAGCAGAAAAGCGGAAATTCTTCTCTTCATGTTGATACCTCATTTCTTTTTTTTATAGTATAGTACATTAAAAGAGAAATTGGAATGAAGAATACGGCACAACTTGAACGATTCGACACAAAAGAAAGGCGCTGCATGGCTGTACAGCGCCTTTTTGTGTCAGTTTATTTCATGAGCCAATCCCAGAAGCGGTCCAGATCGCCGTCCTCGGGGCTGAACTGATGGCCGCCGGGGCGCTGGGAATACTGGAAGCGGTCGGCAAGGCCGAGCGATTCGTAGACATGACGGATCGCGGCCGCCGGCTTGATAGAATCGCGGACATCGAAAAGATTGTCCTCGATTCCCACCTGAATGCAGAGCGCGCGGGGACAGATCAGCCCAGCCGCCTCGGCATCAAGGAATTTCGATGCGGAATCGAACCAATGCCAGTCGCCCCAGCCATGCTTGTAGCGGTCGCTGACAAAGCAGCTGGACAGCGCGCATTTGTACCGGGTATCGCAGGCCGCGGTGAACAGCGTATAGAAGCCGCCGTAGGAGAGACCGACCATGCCCATCTTCGCCGTATCGATCGGCTTGTTGGCAACCAGCCAATCCACGGTGCGCATGATCTTGAAGATTTCCAGCGCGGCGACGGATCCGCCGACCTGCTTGAGTTTATTGTCATAGCCGATATGATCGGAGGAATCGGATTTCTCCTCGTCGTAATTTTCACCCCATAACAGAAGCTGGGGCGCATAGACGATCACATCGCCTCTGGCGCGCAGGCGCTGAACCATGTCGCCGTAATTGCCGGAATGGCCGTAGAGCGTGGATACAATCTCCGGGGTTCCGAGACCGCCGTGGGAGGCGGTGACATACGGAAGGGGCTTCCCTTCCTTTGCCGCGTGAGGCGTCCACAGAAGACCGTAGGACCACAGTCCCGGCGCGCATTCGACCCAGAGCCGCTCGCAGATTCCCTTTTCATCCTCGCAGACGAAAAGCACCTCAGAGTTCACCGGCGGATCGGCGGGATACTCCGAGAGCGGACGGCCGAGCATCCGGATGAAATCCTCCCGATAGCCCTCAACCGATGCACCGTAAGCCTCGGGCGAGCGCATATCGGGCTTGAAATAATCGGCGCGGGCCTTGTCAGCCCCGGCACGGAGAGATTCGATGTAAGCGTTGGTTTCCTTCAGAAGGCGGCGGCGGTACGGAAGCGCCGCCTTGATGTCTTCCTTGTACATGGCATTTATTCTTCCTTTCGCAAAATAATGGAGCGAATTTATCATAATTATACTACGCACCGGCCGGTTCGTCAAGAGAAAATGAAAAATTTTATTTCCTGCGGAACAAATATCGTGCACTTTACGTCTAAATGCAAAAGGCATACTATTGAATAAAGCAAATTAACGTATGGAAGGAGAACACAAATGAGAACGATACCGAAGCTTTTTCTTGCAGCCATGCTTGCGGCCGCGACTGCGATCTCATCGCTTACCTTGCCGGCATCGGCATTGACGGCCGAAATTCAGAAAGGCGACAGCAAAATCGATTTTCTTGTCGGGCAGAACCTTCTGCGCGGTACGGGTAACGGACTGGAACTGGAGAGCGGTGCGACCCGTGCTCAGGCCATCACCCTTCTCTGCCGGATTCTCGGTAAGGAGGAGGAAGCCCTCGCCGGCAGCTGGCAGCATCCCTTCACCGATGCCCCGGATTGGGCAGATGCTTATATCGGATGGGCATGGGAAAACGGCGTGACACGCGGTGTGAGCGATACGCTCTTCGGAAGCGACGAGCCCATCGAAGCCAATACGTTTCTGACAATGGTGCTCCGCGCGATGGGCTATCAGGATAACCGGAGCTGGTACGGCATCCGGTTTGACTGGGATTCCCCGTATGCACTGGCCGATCGCCTGGCCCTCCTTGATTCGGTTCTGCTGACAGATGTCCGTACCCGTGATACTCTCCTGGAAACCACGCCGGAAGGCGGCACGATCCTTCATATGCTGAATACCTGGCACACCTGGGAGAGCGAAACCCTCACCGATCCCGAAAACGGTGACCGTCATCCGATCCTCGCACAGCTGACCCGCAGGGATATGGCTGTTATCTGCTGTAATGCGCTGGCCGGTCTTCATCTTGACGGAAGCACCATGGCAGAACGGGCCGGATTTTCGTCCGACAGCCTCCTTTTCCGCCAGCAGGATCTGGATATCGGCCGACTGACGGTGGAAAGGCTGACTCTGCCCACCGCAAAGGAGCGGCTCGAAGCCGGAGCAGCGAATTATTCCTATAAGGGTGAAATGGGAAATTCCTCCCAGCCGACGCTGGATATCACATCGGTATCGCCGCTGACGCTGAACGTTGACGGCGAGATGCTGAATGCCGACGCCTGGATGTTCACCACCGCCTTTGACATGAATTACTGGATGGCTGTGGCCAAATATGAGGCGGCCTATGTCCCGCTGCTCGATACGCTGGATATGCTGGGGATCGAATGGGAGAAAACCGAATCGGGAATTGCCATAACCCGGAGCAGCGGTGAAATCCGCCCAAGCAGCACCGAATTTTCAGGTGAGCTTCCCGAAGAACCTGAGCTTTGGCTGATCGCCGGTCAGTACAGCATGATGACGCTCGATTATGACAAAGAACCCCAGTCGGCCAATCGGCTTGCCGCATCCATGATCACCGTTGACGGCGAAGCCTTCCCACAGACGGTCCGCCGTCCGTTGGACGGTCTGCTGGCGACAAAGAACGGATATAAGGAATTTTTTGTCAAAGAAGTCTTTTTCTGCGCTGACGGAAAACTGTATGTTATGCTCGATGCGCTGGCGGAAGCGCTCGGCATGGAAACGGACGGCGTTTCTTCGCTGATTTCCAAAAATCCGTAAGTCTGAACAAAATAAAAATGCGTACCTGCCGTTTGGGACGGGTACGCATTTTGTTATTCCCAAAACAGACGATTACCGGATTCGGACAATCGCGCCTGCAACCTCCAGCCGGTCGGCGCAGAAAAGCTCAACGGCTTCGGGCAGGATCTTCCATTCCGCCTGCTCCATAATCCGGCGCTGCAGCGTTTCGGGGGTATCGTCCTGCTCCACGGGCACGGCCTTCTGAAGAATGATCGGGCCGCCGTCGCAGATTTCATTGACAAAATGCACGGTCGCGCCGGAAACCTTCACGCCCTTGGCAAGAGCCGCTTCATGGACGTGCAGACCGTAAAAGCCGTCGCCGCAGAAGCTGGGAATCAGCGCGGGGTGGACATTGATGACCTTGTTTTCGTAGGCCCTGAAGAAGCTTTCATGAAGGATAATCATGAAGCCGGCCAGCACGATCAGATCGATATCGCGGGCTTCCAGCTCGGCGCGGATCGCATCGGTGTATTCTTTGCGGTCGGGATAGGCTTTCTTCGGGACGACGATTCCCTCCACGCCGTGATTTTTGGCCCGCTCGAGGGCAAAAGCTCCCTCCTTGCTGGACAGAACCAGCTCCACCTTGCCGCTCTTGATGATTCCGGCATCGCAGGCATCTAAAATTGCCTGCAGATTGGTGCCTCCGCCGGATACGAGGACTGCGATCTTCTTCATGCCTTCAGCTGCTCCTGAAGCATGGCATCCTTGGCCAGAACGCCGGCCTCCATGCCGATCTTGAAGGCTTCCAGCTCGGCCGCCAGCGCATCATCGGACAGCGCCAGCATCTGGGCCGCCAGAATCGCCGCGTTCTGCGCGCCGTCAATGGCAACCGTCGCAACGGGAATGCCGCCCGGCATCTGCACCATCGACAGAAGCGAATCCAGACCGTCCATCGTCGAGGACTTGATCGGAATGCCGATGACCGGGAGCGTGGTGTAAGCGGCGATCACGCCGCCGAGATGGGCGGCCTTGCCGGCGGCGGCGATAATCACGCCGAAGCCGTTTTCCTTTGCCGAGGAGGCGAAGGCCTCCGCCTGACGGGGCGTGCGGTGGGCGCTGATGACGTGAGCCTCATAGGGAATGCCGAATTTCTCCAGCTGATCGAGGCATTTCTTAACAACGGGAAGATCGGAATCGCTTCCCATGATAACGGCAACTTTTTTCATTTTGGGTATTCTCCTTTAATCAGATTGATTGCTTCTATTATAGCAGATATTTCCCCTCCCGTCAAGGGATGGGACGAAAAAACCGGCCGCCTCAAAAAGACAGCCGGTCAAATTTCGTTTGTTGGATTACAGAGCCTTTACGATCTTCTCGGTATCGGAGGCGATGACCAGCTCTTCGTTGGTCGGGATCAGCCATACCTGAACCTTGGAATCGTCGGCGGAGAGCTTGACCGTGTTGGACTGATGGTGGGTCTTGGCGTTGAGCTCGTTGTCCAGCTTGATGCCGTAGTAGTCCATGTCAGCGCAGGCGCGCTCGCGAAGCTCGGTATTGTTCTCGCCCATGCCGGCGGTGAAGACAACCGCGTCGAGGCCGTTCATGGCAGCTGCATACATACCGATGTACTTCTTGATCTGGTAAGCCAGAATGTTGGCGGCCAGCCATGCGCGGTGGTTGCCCTCGAGGATGGCAGCCTCAATGTCGCGGCTGTCGGAGGAGATGCCGGATACGCCGAGGAAGCCGCACTTCTTGTTCATGAAGTCGCTCATTTCGTTTGGAGTAAAGCCCTCATGCTCCATGATGAAGGTGACAATAGCGGGGTCGATGGAACCGCAGCGGGTGCCCATCTCAACGCCGTCCAGAGGCGTGAAGCCCATGGAGGTATCGATGACCTTGCCGTCCTTGACAGCGGAGATCGAGGAACCGTTGCCGATGTGGCAGGTTACGATCTTCGTGCCCTCGGTCTTGCCGAGGATCTTGCACATTTCACCGGCAACGAAGCGGTGGGAGGTGCCGTGTGCGCCATACCGGCGGATGGAATACTTCTCGTACATTTCGTACGGAATCGGATACATATACGCATACTCGGGCATGGTCTGATGGAATGCGGTGTCGAAGACCAGAACCTGAGGCGTGTTGGGCATTTCGTTTGTGATGCCCTCGATGCCCATCAGATGAGCGGGGGTGTGGAGCGGAGCCAGGTCGATGCACTTGTTCAGCTTCTCGATAACCTCGGGGGTAACGAGAACGGACTCCGAGAAGTAAGCGCCGCCGTGAACCACGCGGTGGCCGACAGCCTCAATCTCGCTCATGGATGCGATGCAGCCGTATTCCTTCGAGGTCAGGGTTTCGACCAGAATGCGGGTTGCAACCGAATGGTTGGGCATTGCGATCTCGGCGACGTAATTCTCGCGGCCGGGCATTTTGTGGGTGATCTTGCCGTCGATGCCGATGCGCTCGCAGATACCCTTCGCAACAACCTCATAGGTTGCGGTGTCGAAGAGCTGATACTTCAGCGAGGAGCTGCCGGCGTTTACTACCAGTACTTTCATTTGACAAATTCCTCCGAAATGATTGATTTTCTTTCCTATGTATGGTATAATAAGTCGTACACTCTATTATACCTCAAATCGACAGAAAAAACAAGACGGGAAACGAAATTTTCCCATTTTCACAAAGGATTATGAAAATTATCGCCATCATCTGTGAATATAATCCATTTCACCGCGGCCATGCGTATCAGATTTCCCGCCTGCGCGCGGAGTTTGGCGAGGATGCGGCCATTGTCGGCATCCTGAGCGCGGCCATCACCCAGCGCGGCGAGCCGGCGATCTTCTCAAAGGAGGCCCGCGCCGCGGCCGCTCTGGCATCGGGCATGGATCTGGTTCTGGAGCTTCCCGCGCCCTGGTCGATGGCTCCCGCACCCTTCTTTGCGCGCGGGGGAATTGCCATCGCCGACGGTCTCGGATGCGTGGATATCCTCGCCTTCGGAAGCGAATGCGGCGATCTTTTATGCCTGCAGACGGCATCCGACCGGATGGCTTCCGCCGGATTTGCCGATGCTGTCAGGGAGGCCTGTGATGCCGATCCCGCCGTCCGCCGCGGCGCGCTCCGCATGGAGGTGTACCGCCGGCTCTATGGGGACGGATCCCTGCCGGACGGCTCCAACGATCTGCTGGCGCTGGCCTATCTCGATGCCCTGCGGGAGCTGAAAAGTCCCATCCGGCCGCATTGTGTGCGCCGGGTCGGAGCCGCTTACAACAGCACCGGGCGGCAGGCATTCTCCTCCGCAACCGCTATCCGGGATGCGATCCGGAGCGGGGGCGAATACGCTTCCCTCCTGCCCGCTGAAGCGGCCGCGATCTTTGCCGATGCGCCTGTCTGCCGCGCGGATGCCTTCGATCCGATCATCACCGCCTACCTTCGCGCTGCCGGGCCGGATGCCCTCGCCGGCAGGATGGAGATCGCCTCCGGTATCGAAAATAAGCTTCATGCGGCCGCCCGCCGCTTTCATACGCTGGATGACATCCTCGGTGCCTGTGCCGAGCGGCGGTATTCGCACTCCCGCCTGCGCCGGGCGATTTTCGGATCGATGCTGGGCTTTGCGATGGCCGACTGCGAGGCGCTTCCCGGCTGGATTTCCCCGATTGCCATCGGGGAGCGGGGCCGCGAGGTGCTGGCTCTCGCACGAAAAAACGCCTCTCTGCCGATTCTGAATAAAACCTCCGTCTATCACACCCTGCCCGCCTCCGTCAAAAGACAGATCACACGCGCCCACGCCGCCGAAGATCTCTGGAAGCTCGGCATCGGAGAATAACGAACGCCCCGGAACGGAATATTCCGGGGCGCACTTTTTGTGAAAATCACATCATATTCTTCTCGATGAAGGCCACAACCGGGGCGGGATCCTCCAGCGAATGGGGGTGATGGTCGCAGTCCGGCTTGACGATGACTTCAATCCGGCCGCCCATCGCCGCATAACGCTCGGCAAACAGCTTGCCGTTGGTGTCATACGGCACGGTCTTATCCACCGCGCCCGCAACGAGCATGACGGGCATATCGGCCGCCTTCAGCGCCTCCAGCTTATCAAGGGGACTTCCCTTGAAATCGGCCAGCGTTTCCTCGGTAAGGCCGTACCAGCGCTTGCACTCCTCGGCCTCGCGGGTACCCTTGTAGCCGCAGGGCCAGAAGCGGATGTCGCAGACCGGCGCATCCAGATACAGCCCGGCCACGCATTCGGGATATTTGGCCGCATAGTTGACCGAATACAGACCGCCGCGCGAGAAGCCGAACAGCACCGGCTTCCCTGAAAGGCCGAAGGTCTGGGTCACGAATTCCTGAAATTCGTGCATCATCTCCAGCGACTCGGGACAGCCGTACATATCGCTGACCTTATGATAGCAGAGATGCCATCCGCTCTCCAGCAGGGCCCGATCCACCGTGTCAAAGGCGGAGAAAAATTCGGCACGCCATACGGTGGGATTGCCCGGAAGCGGATTCTTCGGACGAACGACAATGCTGTCCCGTCCGTTCAGCGAAAAGTCGATCCGCACGCATCCGTGCCAATCCGAATAGCCCTTGAATTGATAATCCATTGTAATACCTCCCCGGCTTTCAGCCGTTCAGAAATAAATGTTCAATGAGAATCTTGGTGCCCATGGCGATCAGAATCAGACCGCCGATCCGTTCGGCCTTCGATTTGAAGCGGGTGCCGAATACGGTTCCGACCCAGACTCCGACGGCCGACAGCGTGAAGGTGATCACGCCGATGAAAAGCACGGCCCAGAGAATGTTGACCTTCAGAAAAGCGAAGGATACGCCCACCGCCAGCGCATCGATGCTGGTGGCAACGGCCATGGGAAGCATGGCGCGGATGCTGAGGGAATCGCATTCCCGACAGCCCTCCTCTTCCTTTTCAAAGCTTTCCTTGATCATATTCGCGCCGATCAGCGAAAGCAGCACAAAGGCGACCCAATGATCGACAGCGGTGATTTTGTCGGCAAAGGCCGAGCCGACCAGGTACCCGATCAGCGGCATCAGCGCCTGAAAGCCGCCGAACCATAAACCGACCGTCAGCGCGCCGGACAGCTTTAATTTCCGCATGGCAAGGCCCTTGCAGATGGCCACCGCAAAGGCATCCATCGACAGCCCCACGGCGGTAATAAACAGCGTTAAAAGTGACATGAATTTCTCCCGATAAATGTACTAACCGATATTATACCACATCGGGGCAGGTACTGTCAAGCATCAATCGTCATATTCGATCATCATCACGGCATCCGAATGCCAGCCTCCGGTGTGCGCCCCATAGCTTCCCTCGTGCCAGTAGACGGGGAGATTGTCCTGCGCAAAGGCGGGAACCGTCGGCCGCCAGATCTTGATGCCGAGGGCTCCGGGAATCCGCCGGAGAAGCGATTCCCTCTTATAGCTCCTGCCCCAATCGTCGGATACATAGCTCTCCAGCACCCGGTCCGTTCCGTCATAGCGGGCAATGTAGATCCGGTTGGTGGATGTCGGCACGATGTCGCGCGGATAAAGACCCGCCTCGCCGACACCCCAGTAATAGGCCATGCCGCCGACATAAGTCTGGGAGCCGTCCACCATGCGCGCCTCGGACAGGAATTCCCCGCCCGTGCAGATCGCCTCGGAGCGATTCCAGCACCCGTCCCGCCATGTGGCCGCATAATAGACCAGCGTTTCGGGCTGATTACAGGTGAAGGCGGCAAAGCCGACACGGTACGGCTCGGTCGGGGAAACGGCCAGAAGCCGGCAGGTCGTGCCTTCAGGGGAAGCATAAACAACGGCAAGTTCATCAAGCTTCATAAGCCCGCCCCGGTAGAGATTGAATTCCGTCTTTTTGCCGTCCATCGTCAGAAGATCACCGTCGGCATTGAAAAGGCCGCTCCGGATCGTGTGATCCTTTGAAACCAGCGGATGGCCGTAGAGCGCAAAATGCCACCGCTCGCCTGATCGGGTGAGCATCCTGCGCACATCGAAATAGAAGAGACCGCCCGCATCGGAGGCAAGAAATTTCGACGGCTCGCTCCAGCTATTGCCTTTATCGGCGGAATAGCGGAATTCCCATGTCACGCGGTCCACGCGGCAGAAGAGCCAGAGCTCGCCTCTCGACGAATTTTCGGAGAGCTGGGCGTAGGTCACGCTTTTATCATAGCGAAGTGTCTTCTCCGGGCCGAAGGAGAAGATGTCATAGGGCCGGGTTGTGACACGGTATTTCAGAGTGGCAGTGGCCGCGTGACCGGTATAGGCGACGATGATGGTGCCGTCCTCCGTCACGCAGAGGGAGGGCGCGTTGTGCTCGTCCGCGTAGTTGCAGTTCAGCCGGCAGAGGGTGAAATCGCGGGAGGGCGCCCGGCTGCATTTTGCATCCAGCTCCTTGATGTGAATCTCGCCCATATCGGTGCAGTAGACGATATAGGTGAGCCCGTTGGCGCCGACCATCGCCTTTTCGTGAATCCACCAGTCGGTGTTGGCACGCTTTATGCGGACCTCGCGGGAACGATCTGGCTGCATAAACATCCTCCTGAACGTTTTTTTCTATTATAATACAACCGCGGTGCTTTGTCAAGTCCGGTTTGGAGAAGGATGACAGCCGGGCGTGTTAAATAATTATCACAACCCCGCAGATTCGCGCAAATACTTGACAGCGCTCCCTCCGTCCGGTACAATGATAGTACATTCTATGAACCGGAGGTATTACCCATGCATTTCAATGTAAAAGAAGATATCATCGCCCTTACGCCCAAGTGGAAGGGCGAGCGCTTCCCTGACGGCCGTCCCCGCGTGCCGGACCGCTATCTGGAGGCCCTGCGCGGCATGACGCTGGAGGAGGTCTGGAAGCCGATCTTCGTTCAGGGCTACGAAAGCCAGTTTGAGGGCCATCTGCACACCCTTCACGATGACGGGCGCAAGCTGATCGGCCGTGCGGTCACCTGCACCTTCGCTCCCACCCGCCCCGACCTGCATGAGGTCATGTTCGGCATCGGCGCCGAAGAGGGCCGGCGCGGCAACTACAATCAGTGGGTCATCGATTCGCTGGTCGAGGGCGACGTTGTGGTCGCTGATATGTACGATAAAATCTACAAGGGCACCTTCCTCGGCGGCAATCTGACCACCGCCATTGCCACCAAGACAAAGACCGGCGGCGGTGTTATCTGGGGCGGTATCCGCGATGTGGAGCAGATGAAGCAGGTTGAGGGCGTTCAGGTCTACTACCGCGGCATCGATCCCACCCCTATCCGCGAATTCCTGATGACCGGCTTCAATACGCCGACCCGGATTGGCGGCGCGATCGTCCTGCCCGGCGATATTGTCTTCGGCGCCGGCGGCGGCGTACTCTTTATCCCCAGCCACCTGGTTCCCGATGTGGTGGACGGCGCGGCCAAGACTCATGTCAAGGACATTTTCGGCTTTGAAATGATCTCGAAGAATGTTTTCACCACCGCGCAGATCGACAAGAATACCTGGACGGAGGATATGCTGGATCTTTTGGTGGATTTCATCAAAAACGATCCCAGAGGCGAGGAATACCGCGATCTCGATTGGTCAAAGGAATACGATATGGCCCGAAACGGCGATCCCAATGACACCCAGACCGCACTCTGAGCGCGATCTTTATGTCGCCTGCTGTGAAACGCCCGGGATGGGCGGCGGCATCCGGCACTACAAGCTCTGCGCAGGCGAGCTGACCCCGGCGGGGGAATATCCCCTCGACCGGCCGATGTTTCTCTGCTTCTCCCCTGACGGCGGGCGGCTGTATATTCTCCTGCGTGCGCCCTTTGAAGATTCGCCCTTTTCCGGACTGGTATCCTGCACGGTCCGCGCTGACGGATCCCTGTCGGATTTCACCGCGCCCGCTTCCACCGGCGGACTTGTCGCCTGCCATCTCTGGGCCCTTGAAGGGGCCTGGGCCCTTGAAAGGGCGGCGGGGGATGAAATCTACGCGGTCAATTATCTTTCCGGCAATCTGGTCCGCATGAATGCGGCCGGCGAAATCACGGCAATGGCTGTTCATTCCGGCCGCGGCCCGCATCCAACCCGCCAGGAAGCGCCGCATACGCATTTTGTCAGCCCGACCCCGGACGGCAGGGCGCTTTTCTGCGTGGATCTCGGCCTTGATACCGTCTTTCTCTACGACCGGAATCTTAAAAAAATCGGCGGGGCGAAGGTTCCAGCGGGAGAGGGATGCCGGCATCTTGCCGTCTCCCCGGACGGACGTTGGATCTATGTTGTAAATGAACTCGGATCCTCCGTCACCGTTATGGAATACCGGGACAGATCGCTGATTCCGGGCGAGACCTTCCCCGCTCTGCCGGCGGATTTCAGGGGACAGAGCACCGCAGGTGCGATCCGGCTGTCCGAGGACGGGCGCATTCTCTTCCTCTCCCATCGCGGTCACGATTCCGTCACCGCTTTTTCCGTACACGGCCCGTCTCTCACCGATCCCGTCACAACGCCTCTTAACGGCTCTTCTCCCCGCGATTTCATCCTCACAGACGGATACCTCGCGGCGGCCTGCGAATCGGGCGAGCTGGATCTGTTGGAAATGGACGGCCGGAGCCTGATTCCGAAAGCTTCCGTTCCCCTGCCCCATCCCATCGCCGTTATCATACGGCCGGATTGAATTCACACGCCAAAAGGGGCTGTTGCATTTCGATGCAACAGCCCCCAGTAAATACATCTTGGAACCCATTGAGGGTTCCATTTTTGTGTGCTTTGCACACAAAAACCGATGTATTCGGGCGCAAAAGCGCCTGCGCATTTACGCCCAGCGCTGCTGCAAGTTTTCAACTTGCAACAGCGCCTTTCATAGGGCTTAATACTCGATCTTCACCGTCCTGCCGGTCGCGATGGACTCGTTGCAGGCCATCGTGAAGCAGAGCGACTTGTAGGCATCGGCATAGGGCGAGCGGACCTTGCTGCCGTCGCCGGAGATGACCGCCTCGATGAAGGTCCGGTCGCACAGAATGCCGGCATCGCCGTCCTGACGGTAGAGGACCGACTTGCCGCCGGGACCGATGGCGCCGTCATTGGCGGTGATGAAGCCGCCGGTCTTCTGCGCCTCGGCGGGAAGCTCGCCGAAGATTTCAAGGGTGTTCAGAAGACGCAGCTCACAGCGCTTGTCGCGGGAGGAGAAGATCAGCTTGCCGTCGAAGGCATTACCGCCCCTGGCATAACAGCCGGAGGTGAGGGTTCCGATCGCGCCGGACTTGAAGCGGACGATGGTGGAGGCCACGTCATCGGTATCGTAGCCCTCGACATCATCGACAAAGCCGCGCGCGGCAAAGGTACAGACCTCGACGGGCTCATCGAAGAGATAGCGGATCAGGTCGAACTGATGGATCGTGCACTCAACCGTCATGCCGCCGGAGAGATCCTTCTTTCTCCACCATTCCATGCCGGGTACGCCGCCGATCCGGGCAAGATCCACATAGGCGATCTTGTTTTCATGACAGAATTTCATGTTCGGCTCAACCAGATTCGAATAGCGGCACTGGAAGCCGACACCGGTGATCAGATTCTTTTTTTCAGCCGCATCGCGGATTTCGCGTGCAAGGGAAAGATCCAGCGCCAGAGGCTTCTCGACGAAGAAGGGAATCCCGCGGCGGATGGTTTCAAATTCGATCTCCCCATGGCAGTACGGAGGCACGCAGATGAAAACAAGATCCGGCTGAATTTCGTCATACATCTCCTTATAGTCGGTGAAGGCCTTTCCCGAGCCAGCCTTTTCAACGAAGGCCTGCGCCTTTTCGGGAATCAGATCGCAGAAGCCGGCCAGCTCCACGATATCGCGAAAGCCGAGAAAATGGCCGAGGTGATAGTTGCCGATGCCGCCGCATCCGATCATTGCAAGTTTTTTCATGATGATTGTCCTTTCCGGTTGATATTATGATTCTGCCAGCGCCGAAAGGCGGCGGATCTGGCCGGATACCTTTTTGTAATAGTCCTCCCAGGATTCCTCGGCGGCGCGGTTGAAGACCTCGCCGGTCAGATAACCGTCGAATCCGCCCCGGGACAGCGCGGGAATGATCTTTTCCCAGACACCGCTTCCCTCTCCCACATCGACCCAGCTTCCGCCGGAATTGATGCCCACGGTGCGGAGAAAATCCTTCACATGGACGAAGAAGGTGCAGGGCGCGACGATCTCGGCCCAGTAATGGGAATCGGAGAAGGCCAGCATATTGCCGGCATCGAAATAGGCGCCGATGGAAGGCGAGCCGACGGCATCGATCAGCGATACCATATCATAAGGCGAGAGGAAAAAGCCGTTCCAGACGTTTTCCAGACCGATCTTCAGCCTCCATCCTTCCAGCGTGTCCCGGTTGGCACGGAAGAAACCGATCGTGGCGCGGCGGGCCGCATCCAGGCTCACCGTATCGGACATTCCGCCGGGCGAGGTGAGAATCCCCGCCGCTCCGAGCGCGCGGGCCGCCTCCAGCTGTTTTTCCAGCAGCGCGAGATATTCGCCGTGCTTTTCGGGGGTACCGGACATTCCGCCGCTCAGGGAGGTTGCAATGCTGATGACGGGCAGGCCGTATTTTTCGGAAAGCGCGCGGATGGCGGCGTAATCGGCTTCGGTCGATTGCATAGTCAGCGCGTGCGGCGAGCGGCCCTCCTTGTCGATGTTCAGCTCGATTCCGTCAAATCCGGCCTCCTTCGCGGCCATAAAGACCTCCTCAAATGTCAGCCGGCCTTCAAAGCACCAGCCGTTCAAAGCTGTTTTCATGTTTTCTTTCCTTTTCCGTTCTTTTTTGGGGGAATGCCGGAAATTTCGGATCACTTTCGGATCCGCCTTGACATTCCGCTGAAACCATTATATAATAGAACCAGCATTTTGTCAATGCTTAATCCGCCGGATTCTTATGGACAATCCGACGATTTGCCGGGAGGTACCTATGCCGCAAAAAAGCTATTCCTTTTTCTATGACGGGGATGAATTCGCCGATTTGAGTATTCCCCTGCGGGTGAACTCCGCCGGCTACTGCAGCCTGTCGGTTCCCTTTGTACAGTCCAGACGGCGGCGGGATTCGTATCTTCAGCTGATCGATACGGGCGAGCTGTACGATCATGTGCTCGGTCAGACCATCACGCCCGGGCAGATGATTCTGCGGGATGCCGATACGGTTCAGCGCTATGAGCTTCTGCCGGGCGGCTCCATCGGCTACTTTTGGCTCCATTTCACCGGTCGGGAGGCGGCGGCGCTGAAAGCGTCCGCGCGGATTGAGAGCGGCGTGATCCATACCCTGACCGCCGAGGGACGGGAGCGGGCGCTGGGGATCTTTCATAAGCTCTTCCGGGAATTCATGCTCCGCAGAATCGGCTGGGAATCGATAACCGCCTCGCTTCTGACCCAGCTGCTGGTGGGGATCGGGCGGGATCTTCACCGCTTTGACGATTCGCCGGATGCGGGTCTTCTTCGCAGACGGCTGGAAAAATCGGCGGGCTGCATCCACGCCGGCTATGCACACGACATCCGGATCGCCGAGCTTGCCCAAATGGAGCATCTGTCCGAGAGCCGGTACCGGGAGCTGTTCCGGGAGGCCTTCGGAATGCCGCCCGGCGATTATATCCTGAATCTGCGGATCGGATGCGCAAAGGATCTGCTCCAGACCACCGATCTGCCGGTCGGCGAGATCGCGCGGATGTGCGGATACGGCGATGCCCTCTATTTCTGCCGGCTCTTCAAAAAGAAAACCGGCATGACCGCCGGCGCGTTCCGCCGACAGATGCCGGGAACGGATCAAAGCTGAATAAAAATCCCGCCATCCGGCGGGATTTTTCAGCTGTGCCCCTTGATTTCGCCGCGCGGGCTGACACGGACGAGGATCACATCGTCGCCGATTCGCTCGATGTCGCACCAGAGCACGCGCAGAATGCCGCATTTGCCGAAATGAAAGAGGCCGGCATCGGACGGAAGCAGAAGCGACAGGATCCGGCCGTCATCGAGATCCAGCTCAATATCCGACACAAAGCCGAGCCGGCCGCCGTCCGACAGATTGATGACTTCCTTGTTTTTGAGATCCGAAAACCGGCAGATTCGCATAGCAGGCCCTCCTTTTTCTTTTCATCAATATATGCCGCACCGGACAAAAAAAGAAGTGCGGGAATGATTTGTTTACAATTCCCTCTTGAAATCAGCGGCAGGCTGTTGTATAATAGTAAGTGAATACCTGTAAAAATTCAGAACGGAGGTTTTCCATGAAGAAAATCAAACTGATTGCCGGAGCGGCCTGCCTGTCGCTGGCCCTCTCCTCTTTTGCCATGCTGGTGCAGGGCGACGAGCTTGCCTACGATTCCGCCGCCGATCCGCTGATCTCCCTCTCTTACATAAATGAAGTTGTCATCCCCGGCTACGAAGATGCGATCGGCGAGCTGGAGGAAAAAATCACCTCGCTTGAAACCCGCCTCTCGGCGATGGGCACCCTCGCCGATGCCGCCGCCAAGGATAATGCCAAGCTTTCAAAGGCTCTGGAGGAGGCCCAGGCGAAGAATGCCATTTTGGAGGACAGCCTGGCCGCGCTGGAAAAGCGGATCTATGCGCTGGAGGAAGAAAAGACCGGCGGCTATGAAGTTCTGTATCTGAAAAAGGGCCAGAAGATCATGGCCGAGGAATCCTGCGAGATCATCCTGCGCACCGGCCGTGCGATTGTGGTATCCATCGTCGAAAACGGCATTAACGATGTGACCGCCGGCACCGAGCTTCTCAATGCCGATACCGTCCCTGCCTATCACAATCTGCTGGTTCCCCGCGCCGACGGACGCGGCATCCAGATTGTATCCGAGGATGCCTATATCATGGTGAGAGGAGCGGTAAGCATTGTCAACTAATAAGAAATCGAAGCGCGCCAGACGGGAGCAGATGCAGCGGATTCTTGCGCTGGTTCTGGCCATTCTGATGGTCGGCTCGGTTGTCTTCACCGCGCTCTATATCCTCTTGACCGGCAACATCTATGCCGCCGAGCCGGCTGACACCGATGCGGCCGATCCTGCCGCGCCGGAGGAGCCGGTGTACGAATTCGGCGTGCCCGTCGATCCCACCCTCGATGAAAAGAAAATCCTCGTCGGTCTGATGACCGGCACCAATGTCACGGTCGGCTTTGAAACCGATTCTCCCTACGGCTTCACCGTTGTGAAGACAAGCCGCCTGGAGGCGGAATATCCGCACGAGGTTCTCTGGCAGCTTCCCGATGCCAAGGTTTCCTGCGTGGTGGATGCCAATCTCTCCAAATCCGCGATGACCTATTCGAAGACCTCCGATGCTTCCAAAACCGTCATCGGCGGCTGGCACGTCCAGATCGGAAGCGCCATGACAAGTGCCGATGTAACGGCGCTGATTGCCCAGATCGAGCCGATTCTCAATACAATCGGTGTTTACAGCATTCCCTCCTATGTTTCGGGCGGTATGTGCGTGCGCACCGGCCACTTTGTAAACGAGGAGCTGGCTCTGTCGCTCGCCGCCAAAATCAAGGAGGCGATTCCGGCGCTGGAAGCCGGCTATGCGATTACGGTTGTCGGCCCGTCCGAAACCGGCACCGCGCTGGTAAATCCCCTGAATGACCGGATCCTCTTTGAATACGACGATGCGGATACCACCGCTGTCGGTCTGATGGCCGGTGCATCCCCTGACGGCTCCGTGACCTATATGGTCACCCCCGCCAAGAAGCTCTATACCGGCATTTTCATGTTCCGCCGCTACATCAAGGGTTCGACCGACGGCGTATCGCTGACCAACATCGTTTCCCTCGGCGATTACATCAAGGGCGTCGTTCCCTACGAAATCTCCAGCAGCTGGCCCGATGAGGCCATGAAGGCCTTCTCAATCTGCGTGCGCTCCTATGTCCTCTCCCTGATGGGACGGCACAGCAAGGCGTACGGCGTGGATGTCTGCAACACCGCCCATTGTCAGGTCTACAGCGGCCAGGCGCGCACCACCGACGGTGTGAGAGCCTGCGTGGATGCGACTGCCGGCATGGTGGTCAGCTATGACAATGAAATTCTCACCACCTTCTACAGCGCCGTATGCGGCGGCATCACGATCAACGTGGAGCAGGCCTGGGACGGCTGGTCAAGCCCCGCCATGGTCGCCGTTGAAACGCCGTGGGAGGATTACGCCAGCCATTCGCTCGGTATCTGGAAGATCGAATATACCCCCTATGAGCTGGCCGAGCGGCTCCGCTCCAAAGGCTACACCGCCATCAAGGGCAACATCGCCTCCGTCGAAATTGATCAGCTGGCGACCAATTCCACCTATGTCTACAAGGTCACCCTGCGCGATGTCTACGGAAACGGCATCACCGTGAAATCCACCGATCTGGTGCGCACGGTGCTCGGCCTGTACAGCGCGAACTTTGTGGTCGGCAAGGGCTCCGTCGAAGCCGATGAAAAGGATTTCGGCGAGGAGGCAAAGAAGAGCGAAGCGGCCATCGAGGTCCGCACCGCCCTTACCCGGCTTCCCATCGCGGGAATCGGCGCCCAGACCATTCTTACCGGCTCCGGCCGTGTAAGCGCGCCCCTTCAGAGTACTACCGTCATGACCGGATCCGGCCCCATATCGGCTGTCGAGCCCGATGACGGCAAATGCACCGTCTATGCCTCCAAGCCTACCAGCTTCATCTTCTGCGGCAAGGGCTGGGGGCACGGAGTCGGCATCTCGCAGATCGGCATCCGCGATCTGGCCCGCGCCGGAACCCCCGCCGCCGAGATTCTGCACAAGTACTTCACCGATATCGAAATCCTTCCCTATGACCGTCTGATCAATCCCTAAAGGAGAATGCATAATGAAACGTTTCCCCGACCATTCCCGCGTATGCTTCCTCGGCGACAGCATCACAGCCGCCAACCAGTTTGTACCGCTGATTATCGATGCCTACAAAACGCAGCTTCCCGAAGCCGGCGTAAAATTTTACAATGCCGGCATCTCCGGCGGCTCGGTCTATTCCGCACGCCGCTTCATTGACGATCTCTATTCCCACAATCCGACCCACGTTGTCATCATGCTTGGCATGAACGATTCCTGGCGCGATCATCTGAAGCGTCCCTCACCTGAACGGGAGGAGGGCCTGAAAAAGGCCTACGATAGCTACAATGCCGGAATGCGGACGCTGATCGGCGAGCTGCAGGAGCACGGTATCACCGTCATCCTCTGCACGCCTTCCCCCTATGCCGAGCCGGTTGCGACCGGTGAGGAGCCCCTTCCCGGCGGCTTTGCCCTGCTGGAGCACTATTCGGCGGCTGTCCGCGCCATGGCAAAGGAATTGAATCTCGATCTGATCGATTATCACAGCTATCTCTCGGCCCGCTTCCTGCGCGGGAATCTCTACAATCCCGATCATGTCCACCCCAATTTCCTCGGACATTTCTGCATGGCCGAATGCTTCCTGAAGGCGCAGGGCATCGACATCGGGCCCTTCCATCAGATTCCCGAATATCTGCAGGAATGGTGCGAAAAAATTGCCATCCTGCGCCAGATCTTCGCCGTTGAGTATATGGTCATCCCGAAGGATGCCGGGACGCTGGAAGAAAAGATGGCTTTCATCAATGATTATCTCGACAACGAAAAATACCCCCGCGAATATTTCATGAATATCGCGAAGGTGTACCGCGAGAACAAGCCGCACGAGGCCGAAATCGCCGACCGCGCCGATGAAATCATGAATAACCTGTACGCATAAAAAGAGCGCTCCGGAGTTTTCTCCGGAGCGTGCTTTTTTTACAGATCGTCGATGCTTGTTTCCTGGGCGGCGGAAAGGCTCCTGCAGACCGATCCGACCGGCACTACAAAGGAGAGAGCGCGCGGCACCACGCGGAAGCGGGCTTCCTTCATCGTGATAATCTCGCCGTCAACGCAGACCGTTTCCTCCTTCTCGAACTGGAAGGTGATGGCGGTGTCCTGAATGTAGCTGACCACCTTTTTCCCGATCCGGGTCTTTAAGTGCGTGCCCTTTCGGTAGGAAAAGACCAGCCGCAGAAAGGTCAGCCGGGATACCTTGCGGATTAAGCTGATATCGAGCAGGCCGTCATCCAGACAGGAGAGCGGCGCCGAGAAGAAGCCGCCTCCGCAGTAGCCGCCGTTGGCGACCGCACACAGCTCAAATTCGCGGCCGATCGCCGAGCCGTCCGAGCGGACCACGCGGATGACCTTGCCGAGATTCTTTTTCAGTACGCTGGCAACGCCGCCGAAATAGGCGAGGCTCTTGGGCATCAGCGGATGCTTTTTGAGCTCGGCCGCCTTGGCCGCCGCATCGCAGTCCACGCCGGTATTGACCATGTTCAGGCCGTACCGATCATTGATGGCATAGCAGTCAACGGTGATCGGATCGCCGAGCAGCTGCTTGGTGATATCGCAAAAGAAGGTGGGATGGGTGAAATTGCGGATGAAATCGTTGCCCGTACCGATCGGGATGCAGCCGATCTGCACGCCGGGGATCGGGCCGCCGAAGGATTCGTCCACCGCGCCGCCGACCACCTCGCCGAGGGTTCCGTCCCCTCCGCAGGCATAGAAGCGAAGGCATTCATCGGAAGCTTTCCTCGCAATCCGCTCTTTAACAAAGCGGGTGGCATCGCCCGGCGCCTTTGTCAGATAAATCTCGTATTCGGCGGAGCCTGCTGCGCAGGCATCGCGGATTTTTTCGGCAAGCGGCCCCGATTCCTGCCCCTTGCCCGCACAGGGATTGATGACAAAACAGTGTTTGATCGTATGAAACATCCTTTCGCGCTGTTTTTCTCTTACTATTATTGTACCATAATCGGGACGGGATTGCAACGGTTTTCAAAAAAATAAAAAAAGATTTCTTTTTCGGGAAATTTTGTCGTTTTAGCTGTTTACAAAATTAACAAAATATGATACAATATATAGGCGCCTGTATTGGCGCATATCAGTATCAAGGAGGCGTTTGTCATTCTTCCCCTTCAGCTTGCATCCATCAGCCGGATCGCCGAAACTCTGCCGAACACCATAAAAATCCTTTCGGGCGGCCTCGGCGTAACCTTTTCGCTCTTTTTTATTGTCATCCTGCTTTCCATTCCGCTCGGCCTGATCGTCAATTTTCTCTGTGCCTCCAAGCACGCATGGATCCGGCTCCCCGCCCGCGGCTATGTCTTTCTCATGCGCGGAACGCCGCTGATGCTTCAGCTGCTTTTCTTCTATTTCGGTCTGCCCTACATCTCTCCGGCGCTGGCCTTTGACCGGTTCCCCACCGCCTGCCTTGCCTTTGTCCTCAATTACGCCGCCTATTTTGCCGAAATCTTCCGCGGCGGCATCAAATCCATCGACAAGGGTCAGTATGAAGCGGCGCAGGTGCTCGGACTCTCCCGGCTCCAGACCGTCTTCAAAATCGTCCTGCCGCAGATGATAAAGGTCGCCATTCCCGCCGTCTGCAACGAGGCGGTCACGCTGGTCAAGGATACCGCGCTCGCCACCACCCTCGGCATTCAGGATCTGATGCACCTGACCAAGGCGCAGGTCACCTCTCTGTCCAATGTCTACCCCTTTGCGGTCGCGGCTGTCATCTACATGATCATCATCTTCGCGCTGACCAAGCTCTTCCAGTATATCGAGAAAAAGACAAACTATTGAGGATAGATAATTATGATGCTTTCCGTAAAGAATATAAAAAAGTCCTTCGGCGACAATCATGTATTGAAGGGCGTCACCTTTGATGTGAATCAGGGCGAGATCATTTCGGTCATCGGCCCGTCCGGAAGCGGCAAATCCACGATGCTCCGCTCGCTGATCTGCCTGGAAACCATTGATGACGGCACGATTTCCGTCAAGGGGGAATCCTTTGTAACGGACGGCGTGTATGTCAAGGACAAACAGCGCCAGAAGATCCTTTCCCGCACGGGAATGGTCTTCCAGCACTTCAATCTCTTCCCGCATATGTCGGTGCGCGGCAACATGATCTGCGCGCCTGTCACCAATCGGCTGATGAGCCGGGTACAGGCGGATGAAAAATGCATTGCCCTTCTTGAAAAGGTCGGTCTGGCCGACAAAATTGATGCGATGCCCTCCTCCCTTTCGGGCGGTCAGAAGCAGCGTGTCGCCATTGCAAGAGCGCTGATGACCGAGCCGGAGCTCTTACTCTTTGATGAGCCGACCTCCGCGCTGGATCCGGAGCTGACCGGTGAGGTTCTGCAGGTCATGAAGCAGCTGGCACAGGAGCGGATGACGATGATCGTCGTCACCCACGAAATGAGCTTCGCGCGCTACATCTCCGACCGCGTGATCTTTATGGAGAACGGTGTGATTGCCGTGGACGGCCGTCCCGAGGATGTGCTCGACCATCCCGAGAACCCCCGGCTTTCCGCCTTCCTCGGCGCGCTCAGCGAAAACGAGAAATAAGGAAAGAATATGGTACGAAAGCTTGCGTGTTTTATGCTCGCCCTTTCCCTTGCCGCGGGAATTGCTTCCTGCGGCCGGCCCGCCGATATCGATGAGCCGATCCGCGTCCTTTCCCCCGAATATACGGCCGCCGATGAATCGGCCGGGCGGCCTTCCCTGCCAATCTCCGGCATCCCGGAGGCGGAAGCCCCGGTGGTGGAAACGGCGCGGATTTCTTTTTTGGCGGCGGGTGACAACGTGATCCACCCCTGCATTTATATCGATGCCCGCAATCGCGCCGCCGCCGATCCGGGTGCCGTGCGCGCCTACGATTTCAAGCCGACCTACACCGATGTCATCGATTTTGTGGCCTCCTTTGATCTGGCCTTCATCAATCAGGAAACGCTGATGGGCGGCGAGGCGCTCGGCTATTCCGGCTATCCCCGCTTCAATTCTCCGCAGGAGCTGGGCCTTGATCTGGTCGAGATGGGCTTTGACATCGTCGGCATCGCCAACAATCATATGTGCGACAAGGGGGCATCCGGCCTGCAGGGGACCATCGATTTCTGGAAGACCCAGCCCGTCACGCTGATTGGCGGCTACGAAAACGAGGCAGATTACAACACCCCCCGGATTATCGAGCGCGAGGGCGTGAAGATCGGCCTCCTGTCCTACACCTACGGCACCAACGGCCTGTCCCTGCCCCAAAGCTCCGAGCTGATCGTCCCGCTGATCGATGACGAAACGATAATCGCCCAATGCGCGGCCGTCAATGAGCTCTGCGATTTTCTGATCGTGTCCGTTCATTGGGGAATCGAGAATCAGACCGAGCCGTCCGCCGAACAGCGGCGTGTTGCTTCCCTTCTGGCCGATCAGGGTGTGGATGTCATCCTCGGCCACCATCCGCACGTCCTCCAGCCGATCGAATGGGTGGAAGGCTCCGACGGCGGCCGCACCCTCTGCATCTATTCGCTGGGCAATCTGATCTCCGGAATGGCCGCATGGCAGAACATGGTCGGCGGATTTTTAACCTTTGATATCGTAGCCATGAGCGACGGTACGGTTTATACTGATGCGCCGGCCTTCATTCCGACCGCCTTCCATTTCGGCCCTCGCTGGTACAATTCGCATCTCTATTTTCTCGATGTCTATCCGGAGGAAATGGCCGCCGAACACGGCACGAAGAAGATGTACAATTCCGGCGTTTCGCCGGCGAAAATGATGGAATACGCCAGCCGGATCATGGGCGATTTCATCATCCCCTCCCCGATGGCAGGGGCTGTTGCATCTAAATGCAACAGCCCCCAGTAAATACATCTTGGAACCCATTGAGGGTTCCATTTTTGTGTGCTTTGCACACAAAAACCGATGTATTCGGGCGCGAAAGCGCCTCTTTTATGTAAGGAGGAGGATCGCCGTCAGAGTGGATGCGAGCATCGCAAGAATCCCCGCTGTGACGGCGGCCGGGGCGCGGCGGATCCCGGCGGCGGCGGTGTAGACCGTGAGGACATAGATCAGCGTATCGCCGGATGCCATCAGCACAGAGGCGAGGATTCCGGTCTTGCTGTCCGGCCCAAAGGATTCCATCAGCCCGGTAAGCATCGCCGTCGATGCCGATCCGGAGATCGGCCGGAGGATCAGAAACGGGGCAATCCCCTCTGGGAGCGGCCAGACGGCCTCCAGAACCGCTCCGAGTGTGTCGGCGAGTCCGGATGCCTGCAGCATGGAAACGGCCGCCAGAAGGCCGCACAGGGTTGGAAACAGACCGATCGCTACCTGCATTCCCTCCCGTGCTCCGTCAAGGAAGACATCGAACAGCGGCTTCTTCGAGCCGAGAATCAGCACGGCGCAGATTCCGAGGATGGCAGGGACAACGGCATTGGCAAAGCCTGTCATACGATCCGCCTTTTCGCGGCCGCACGGACCTGCAGCCCGGATCGATGCCGCCCGGCGATGAAGCCGATCACCTTCACGGACACAATCGCCGTCAGGGTTCCGGCAAGCCCGGATGCCCAGACAGCCGGCAGAAGCTCCAGGAGGATCTGTGCTCCCGCCGCCTGCCGCAGAGCGATCACGGTCGCAGGAAACACCGAAAAGGATGCGGCATTCAGCGAAATCAGCATCGAAGCATCGTGAGCGGCAATGCCGGGGCGATCGCTTCCCTCCTGCATCTTCTTCAGCGCATCAATGCCCGCCGGTGTCGCCGCATTGCCAAGCCCCAGCAGATTGGCGGCAAGACAGGTCACGGCCGCATCCAGTCCCCGCCCCGTCCGCGCGGTCGTCGGAAACAGGAAGGAAAGCAGAGGCTTTGCAAGTCCTGCGATCCGCGCAAGTCCGCCCGATTCGCGGATCACGGCCAGCACGCCGCTCCAAAGACTCATCACGCCGAGAGTCGAAAGCGTGACGCTCACGGCCTTCGATGCGCCCGAAAGAAGCGCCGGTCCAAGGGCATCCATCCGCCCCAAAAGGGCTCCGTGAGCCGCTGAAAGCAGAATCAGTACCGAAAAGATTTTTCCCAACATGGCAATATCTCCCAAAATTGTGAATAAGCGAAGAACTTTTCCATTTTCCGCAATAAAGTTGTCGATTCACTATTGACAAACGACGAGAAATGTGGTAAATTATAAACAGCGTATTGTACTAAATAAAAGAAATAACAGGAGGAAACGCAATGAAAAGCACCGGAATCGTACGCCGGATCGATGAACTGGGACGAATCGTCCTTCCCATCGAGCTCCGGAACAATCTCGGCATCAAAACGAAGGATGCAATCGAAATCTTCGTTGAGGAAGATCGGGTCATTCTCAAGAAGTATGAACCCGCCTGCCTCTTCTGCGGCAACGCAGATGATGTCATTCTCTACCGCGGCAAGCTGGTCTGCCGCAAGTGCTACAAGGAAATTGCCCGTCAGTGCCAGGAATCGTAATTTTACCTGCTGACATCTTATTCCGCCCATGACATTTTCAGAACTGAAAAAGCTGCCGTTTCGGTCCACGCCGAAGCGACAGCTTTTTTGTTATGTTACAGATTGGCAAGTCGAGTATTGATTGCCAGCGCGGGATCCGGCGGCACATCGGCCCGCTTGCAGCCGGCGGGGATCACGATTGTCGGGGTCGGGCGCGGACGCTTCCCTTCAAAGGCGGGAAGCCAGGCGGCTTCGGCATCCAGCATCTCGCTCACCAGCTCACGGATCTCCTTCAGCGTAAGGCGTGCAGAGGTCAGCGGATCCAGCGCCGCGGCCTGCACCAGCAGCTCCGGATCGGCGTACTTTTCAGCGAGGAAGGCCAGCCGCTGGACATTGATGTTGGTCGTATTCAGCGCGGCACACCCCGGCGGGAGATCGCCGACCGTCATCGGATGCAATCCCGTTCCGTCAGCCATCACGGGAACCTCCGCGATGCAGTCAAGCGGGAGATTTGTGATGTAGCCGCGATTCTTCAGATTGCCGTTGAAGGTGAACGGACGGTTCATCGCCACGGCCTCGATGATGTAGGAGCCGTATTCGATGGAGCGCGCAGGAAGCGCGGACGGCTCGTTTTCAAGGATATCCCGGCCCGCATACTTCTCGTTCACCTTCTTCTTCCATTTGAGCGAAGCGCCGGTTTCGCCGCCGAAATCCGGCTCGTCGCAGTAGAGCGACAGCGCCAGCTCGTTCTTGCGGAAGTACGGCAGATATTCCGACAGATGACCGGTGGATTCGGTCATGAAATAGCCGAAATGGCGGAAGACCTCGCCTCTGACCTTCTCCGAGGCGTAATACTCGGGATGCTCGAACTTCTCGCGGAGCGCCGGATAGAGATCCTCGCCGTCCGATTTCCGGCGAAGATGGGTGAACCAGCCCATGTGATTGATGCCTGCGCACCGGTAATCGATTTCATCCGGATTCATTCCGAGATAGCCGGCGATCAGGCGGATCGTGGTCTGCACGCCGTGGCAGAGGCCAACACAGCGGATGCCGTCAAGTCCTGACAGCTCATCCTCCAGAGCCCAGCAGACCATCGCCATCGGATTGACATAATTGAGCAGAAGCGCCTTCGGGCAGAGCTCGCGCATATCGCGGGCCAGCTCCCGCATGATCGGAATCGTCCGCATGGCACGGAAGACCGCGCCGATCGAGCAGGTGTCGCCGATGCATTGATCCACGCCCCGCTTCAGCGGAAGCTCGATGTCCAGCGTGGCCGCATCTGTGCCGCCGATGTTCAGCGTGGCGATGACAAAATCGGCCCCGCGCAGGGCCTCCCGGCGGTCGGTGGTGATATAGGCGTCGGCATCGAGGCCGTTTGCCTCCTTTACCCGGTCAAAAAAGCGCTTGACATCCGAGGTCCGGCGGGTGGTGGGCGCCATCAGCGCAAATTCCACATGGCCGAGACCTTCGATCAGGACGATATCCAGAAGGAGCGTTTTACAGAAGATGATGCTTCCCGCACCGATAATGGCAACTTTCATAGCGATTCCCCTTTACAGAAAAGGAGGTGCCGCAAATCTGCAGCACCTCCTCGGAATTTACTTGCTGATTATTCAGCGTCTGCCTGCTCCTCGAGCAGAGCCTTGATGGAAAGGCTGATCTTGTGGTTTTCAGCATCGATCTTGGTGATCTTGGCATCAACCTCATCGCCGACCTTGAGAACGTCAGCGGGCTTTGCGATCTTCTCGCGGGTGATCTGGGACAGGTGGATCAGACCGTCAGCACCCGGAACAACCTCGGCAAAGGCACCGAAGTCCATCAGAGAAACGATCTTGACGGAAGCAACATCGCCTTCCTGATACTTGTCGGTGAAGATCTTCCACGGATCCTCTTCGGGTTTCTTGTAGGTAAGCGAGATTCTCTGTGCTTCCTTGTCAACGGTCTTGACAACAACGTCAATCTCGTCGCCGATGGCAACAGCCTCAGAAGGATGCTTGATGCGCTTCCAGGACAGCTCGGTGATGTGAACCATGCCGTCAACGCCGCCCAGATCGACAAATGCGCCGAACGGAAGCAGGCTCTTAACGGTGCCGTGGTAGGTCTGACCTTCCTCGATGGAAGCCCAGAATGCCTCGCGGCGGGCACGGTTAGCCTCGCGCTCAACTACGCGGATGGAAGCAACTACGCGCTTCTTCTGCTCGTTGAGGTCGATGATCTTGACATTCTTGACCTGACCCTGGAGTACCTGAAGATCGGCATCCTTGGGAAGGCCGGACTGGGATGCGGGGATGAAGACACGAACGCCGCCGGTCAGACCGATTACGCCGCCCTTGACAACATCGATGATCTTGACCTCGAGAACGTCGCCGTTTGCGGCAGCGTCAACGACAACCTGCCAGTTCTTTGCAACGTCGATTCTCTTCTTGGACAGCTGGGCAACGCCGTCAGCATCGCTGACCTTTACAACAACGGCTTCGATCTCGTCGCCGATCTTGTAAAGATCGTTCAGCTTAACGCTGGGATCGTCGGTCAGCTCGGAATATGTAATGATTCCGGTGAACTTGGCGCCGATGTCGAGATGGATCTCGTTTTCTGCGATCGAGGTAACGATGCCGGTAACGCGGTCACCGTTGTTGATTCGTACGTCGTACTCCTCGACCATTTCTTCAAAGGATTTTTCGATGGTTTCGCTCATTTTATTTTGAACCTCCTGAATAATTTCGCCCGGTGTTGAGGCACCCGCAGCGATTCCCACTTTCATATGGGGCTGAACATACTCGAGCGGAATGGAGGAAGCATCTTCTATTAGAAAAGACAATTCCAGGTTTTCCTTACTGATGGCATAGAGCTTGTTCGTGTTGGACGAGTCCCTGCCTCCAATAATAATCATCATATCCATTTTTCGGGATAGCTTCAAGACTTCATTCTGCCTATTTTCTGTTACACTACATATTGTATCATAAATTTTCGATTTTGTATATACTTTTTTGAAAATTTTTTGTGTTTTTTCCCACTCGGATAAAGTTTGTGTGGTCTGCGCAACGATGACCGGGATATCGTCTTCCGATTTGGCCATATTGACAGCTGTCAAAAGACCGTCCGCGGTGGGATTCACGACCACTTTTCCTGCAGCATAGCTGACAATTCCCTCCACCTCCGGGTGGTTGGGATCGCCCAGCACGCCAAGAACCGTGTTTTCATCGGTCTCGCACGCGGCGATCCGGTGAATTTTCTTCACATACGGGCAGGTGCAGTCCACAACCCGCAGATGCGGATTCTCCCGGGCCAGCTCCTCCAGCCGGTCGCTGATCGGCTTTGTCACGCCGTGGGCACGGGTGCAGATGACCGTGGGATTGGTTTCATCGGCCGCTGCGGCCACCGCCTCGATCCCGTCGGCGGAGATAATGCGGACACCGCGAGAGGCAAGGCCGGCCAGATAGGAAGGATTATGGATCAGCTTGCCCAGCGTGCAGATGGTTTTGGCGCGGCCGGATGCGACCTCGGCCTCGACGGCATCCACCGCGCGGCTCACGCCGAAGCAGAAGCCGGCAAGGCTGGCAACGGTAATCTCGGCCATGGCTTATTTCCCCGGGTTCAGGCGGGCCGCATCGCGGGTCGCGATGATCGCATCGAAGATTTTCGCGGCGCCTGCTTCGTATTCCTTCGTGCCGCCGGTGGTGAAGTGGAAGTCCTCCCACGCGATCGGCTTGCCAACATGGATCGTGATCGGACGGAAGAGCCGGATTTTGGCGTTCTTCGTTTCGACATACATCGGCAGAACCGGAACCTTTGCGTGATAGACGGCCATTGCCGCGCCGCCCTTCACCGAATCGCGGGTCTCCTCCAGCTCCTTTTTCGGGAACCGGTGGCCCTGCGGGAAGATGCCGACCGCCTCGCCGCTTTGAAGCAGCTTGATGGTGGTCTTGATCGAGGATACCGCGCTTCCCTTCCGGTCAACCGGGAAGGCTCCCAGCGCCGTAATCAGCTGCTTCAGGCCGGGGATCGAAAAGAGCTCCTTCTTGGCCATGAAGCGGATCTGCTTTTTGACGGCAACGGCGGTCACGATCACATCCAGCATCGAGATGTGATTGGAGCAGACCAGATACCCGCCCTCGGACGGCTCGTTTTCGGCTCCGACCACCGTGATGCGGAAAAGCCTGATCAGAGCGCCCCGCACATATTTCTGAAGAAAGGAATAAAAGGTCATTTTGAGGCTTCCTCGATGATTTCCAGCGCGCGCTTGACCGTATTCTCGAAGTCCAGCTCGGAATTGTCAAGGATGATGGCATCCGGTGCGGCAACAGCGGGAGAGGCCGAGCGGGTGGCATCCTTGCGGTCGCGCTCCTTCATATCGAGCAGGACGGCGCCGAAGGTGGTTTCGATTCCCTTCAGGGTCAGCTCGCGGAAGCGGCGGCGGGCACGGACCTCGTCGCTGGCGGTCAGATAGATTTTCACATCGGCATCGGGCAGAATCACCGTGCCGATATCGCGGCCGTCCATGATGACCGAGCTGCGGCGGGCAAAGGCACGCTGGGTTTCAAGCAGAAAATCGCGGACTGCGGGCAGAGCGGATACAGCCGAGGCATACATTGACATCTCGGGCGTACGAATGCGGTCCCCCACATTCTCGCCGTTGAGATAGACCATCTGCACGCCGTTTTCGATGCCGACATCGAGATCCAGCCGCGGAAGAAGCGCGGATACAGCCGACTCATCGTGCGGATCCACTCCGCAGCGTTTGACGAACAGGCCGACGGTGCGATACAGGGCACCGGTATCGAGATACACAATGTTCAGCCGTTTGGCGATCTCCTTGGCAAGGGAACTTTTTCCGGCTCCGCTCGGGCCGTCAAGGGCAATTTGGATCATAGCATGGTCCTCCTTTTGGAAGATTAGTCAGAGTCAGTCGGCAAGATAGCGGGCGACAGCTGCAAAGCCGCGCAGAAAATCGGGACGGAGATGGGCGGGCAGATTTTTCGTTTCGCATTCCAGCGAGAGCGGAACCTCCTCGGGCACCGTCTTCAGCGCCGCGCGGAAGGCTTCCCAGTTTCCGTTCCGGAAATAGGGGCAGGCGTGATCGTCGCTGTGGCCGTTGTTGTCGTGAACATGGAAGGCGGCCAGCTTGTCGCCGATAACGGAAATGCATTCGGCCATATCATCGCCTAGAATCATCGCGTGGCCGGTGTCAAGGCACATCGCAAAGAAATCGTCATCAAAGGAGCGGACGAAATCGGCCATCGGCGCACAACGGGAGAGCGGCTGATTGCCGAATGGCATATTCTCAAGAAGCAGGCGTACACCGGCTTCCTTTGCCACCGGAAGAAGCTCCCCCCAGAAGGCGCGGTTGATTTCGGTAAAGGCTTCGGCATCCTGCCCGGCCTCGTTCAGAAACGGCATCACGGGATGCACCACCAGATTCGGGCATCCGAGAAGCGCGCAGGCCTCAATATCGCGGCACATGAAGACAGCCCAATCCCGAAGGCCTTCGGGCGTGTCATTTTTGCAGGGCCAGACCCACGGGCCGTGCGCCTGATAGATTTCAATTCCGGCCGCCTCGGCGTTTTGGCGGGCCGTGGTCAGAATCCGTTCCCATTCACCTTGAGGGAGCGAAAAGAGCGGATCCGTGACTTTCGCCAGGATCTGATAATCGCAGGCATCAAAGCCGGCCTCGCGCATGGAAAGGAAGCCCGCGGGCTCATCGCCGTACTTTGTAAAAAGCGTGGACATACAGGAAATTTTTCGCATAATTACCTCCGTCAGGATAAGGCTTCGGATGCCGATGTGCCGGCAAGATAAGCCGTCGAAAAGGCGATCTGCAGATTGAAACCGCCGGTGTAAGCATCGCAGTCGATGATCTCGCCCGCAAAATACAGGCCGGATACAAGCTTTGATTCCATCGTCTTCGGCGAAATTTCCTTGACGGAGATGCCGCCCGAGGTGATGATCGCCTCATCGATGGGACGGAATTTCACGGCGGTGAGGGTGAGCGCCTTCAGCGTTTCCAGCAGACGGCGGCGCTCCTCGCGCGTGATGACATTCACCTTCTTGCGCGGATCGATCCCGGCCAGCCGCACGGTGACGGGAATCAGCTTGGCCGGCAGAAGATCGGCCAGCGCATTGATGAAATCCTTGTTGGCGTATTTCTGGAAATCGGAGCGGATCCGGGCATCGAGGGTCGCCTCATCCAGCGCCGGCTTCAGATCGATCGCCATTTTGTAGCGCATTCCGGGCAGCTTTTTCATATGGGCCGAGGCCGAGAGAACCATCGGGCCGGACAGACCAAAATGCGTGAAGAGCATCTCGCCCTGCTCCGAATAGACTTCATTGCCGCCGGCATCGGATACGGTCAGCTTCACATTTTTGAGCGAGAGGCCCATGACCTCCTTTACCCAGCCCTCGCCGCATTCAACCGGCACGAGCGCAGGCTTCGGTGGGATCACGGTATGACCGAGTGCGGATGCCATTTTGTAGCCGTCGCCGGTGGAGCCGGTCAGCGGATAGCTCATGCCGCCGGTCGCAAGGATCGCGGAATCGCAGGGATGACTTCCCTCTTCCGTCTTCACGCCGATCACGCGGCTGTCCTCGGAGAGGATAGACACGGCGCGTTCGGTTATCACCGTGACGGGAAGCTGATTCAGCCGCCGCTTGAGAGCACCGCAGATGTCGGATGCCCGGTCGGACACGGGAAAGACCCGATTGCCCCGCTCGGTTTTGAGCGGTACGCCGAGCCCTTCAAAGAGGGCCATCGTATCGGCGGGCGTGAAGGCATTCAGCGCCGTATAAAGAAAGCGGGGATTGGTGGAAATATTCTCGATGTGGGTGTTCACATCGCTGTTGTTGGTGACGTTGCATCGGCCCTTGCCGGTGATCAGCAGCTTTTTGCCGAGCCGCTCATTGCGCTCGATCAGCAGGACTTCGGTCCCACGTTCGGCGGCAAAGATCGCGGCGGCCATTCCGGCGGCACCGCCTCCGATAACGGCCAGCCTCATCGCTTCCCCTCCGGCTCCGTTTCATGGGATTTTTCGTAGACATCGTACTCATCCCAGATGTTTTCCAGCTTTTCAAAGGTGGCGGCCACCTCATCCGGCTTCTTCTTGCCGATGGCTACGATCAGCGCATTCAGAATCGACAGAGGAGCTACCAGCGAATCGACAAAGGATGCCATTTCGCTCTTGGCAAGCAGCAGATCGTCGGCACGGCCGGCCAGAGGCGAGGAATCGCTGTCGGTGATGGCGATGACATGGGCCGATTGGCGGCGCGCATAATCCAGCGCGTTGATAATCCGCTTGGAATAGCGGGGAAAGCTGCTGCCGATGATGACATCCTCCGGCCCGATCCGCAGGATCTGCTCGAAGATTTCCGAGCCGCTGGTGGTGCGCACCAGCCGCACATGGGGGAAAATCAGGTTCAGATAGAAGTAGAGGAAGCTGGCCAGCGAGGATGAGGAGCGCATTCCGATGATGTAGATCATCTTCGCCTTCAGCATCGCATCGACGGCACGGTCAAAGCTTTCGCGGTCGATCTGCTCCAGGGTGAGCTTGATCTTGTCGATATCCGATGCGAGTACCTTTTCCAGTAAATCGGCGTTGCCGATTCGCTCGTTGGTGATCTCGATCCGCTGGAGGGTGGTCAGCTTGGTGCGGATCAGCTCCTGCAGCGAATGCTGAAGATCCGGATACCCCGCGAATCCCAGCTCCAGAGCGAAGCGGACAACGGTGGATTCGGATACGCCGACCAGCGCGCCGAGCCTGGCGGCGGTCATATAGGCCGCCTTGTCATAATGCTCCG
>JAZNKS010000050.1:0-91311 GCA_045578725.1 Candidatus Flemingiibacterium sp. | reverse complement strand
AGTGTTCTGCGCTGCTGGACAAGGCGGAGCAGAAGATCGTGAAGCTGACGGCCGGTACGGCTGCAGAACGTGAGGAGGCGTAACATGAGCTATAAAGAACAGCTGCAGGCAGATCAGAAGCTGGTGGAGGACTGGCTGAAGAACTGTTTTGCCGACTGGCCCCCTCAGGCCGACCTGTATGACGCTATGAATTACAGCCTGCTGGCCGGCGGCAAGCGGCTCCGTCCGTTTTTAGTGCTGGAGTTTGCCCGGATGGCGGCCATGGCCTGCGGGACAGATCCCGATGAAGCTGAGGTGCGCGCTCTTGCTTATGGCTGTGCGCTGGAAATGATTCATACCTATTCGCTGATTCATGACGATCTTCCCTGTATGGATAACGATGATCTGCGGCGCGGAAAGCCGACCAGCCATGTGGTGTTCGGCGAGGCCAATGCCCTGCTGGCCGGCGATGCCCTGCTGACACAGGCCTTTGCGGTCGCAGCCGGCAATCCGCACGGATCGGATGCCGCCAATGCCCGTGCGGCCCTTCTGCTTGCAAAATGCGCAGGCCCGGACGGCATGATCGGCGGTCAGGTGATGGATCTGCGCGGCGAAACCGAGGCCTTTGACATGGATACGCTGAAGAAGCTGCAGTCGCTGAAAACCGGACAGCTGATCCGGTGTGCGGCTCTGCTCGGATGCCTGGCCGGCGGTGCTCACGAAGCGCTCTGCACGGCCGCTGAGCGGTATGCAATGGGAATCGGACGCGCCTTCCAGGTGATCGACGATATTCTTGACTGCACCGGCGACGAGGCGGTTCTCGGAAAGCCGATCGGAAGCGATGCCGAAAGCCGGAAGACCACCTTCCTCACATTCATGACAATCGGGGAAGCCGCCGCATATGCCAAACAGCTGACAGAGGATGCAAAGGAAGCGCTGGCCGGATTTGCGGGGGCAGAGAATCTGGCAGCCCTGGCTGACTATCTGCTGGAGCGCAGGAATTGAGGAAAACATGAATCACATTATCGACTTTTTTACCAACTATGTTCTGGTCTGCGCGTTTATCGGCTGGTTCAGCGCCCAGTTCATCAAGTGTGCCCGCTATATTATGAAGAATCACGGCTTCAGCTTTTCGGTGCTGATGGCTTCCGGCGGAATGCCCAGCTCCCATTCGTCCACGGTCTGCGCCGTGATGACGGCGGCGGGACGGCTCTGCGGAACCAAATCCACCGAATTTGCGCTGGCCTTCGTGCTGGCCTTCATTGTCATGTACGATGCGGCAGGTGTCCGCCGCGCGGCCGGTGAGCAGGCCAAGGTTCTCAACAAAATCGTCAAGGATCTTTCGACCGGCGAAACCCGCTATCTGGAAAAGGATCTCAAGGAGCTGATCGGCCATACGCCGCTTCAGGTATTTATGGGCGCTCTGCTGGGCATCGTGATCCCCCTGCTGATTCCGGTATTCTGATGCGGATTGATAAATATCTGGCCGAAAACGGCTATGCCAAAAGCCGGGAGGCTGCACAGGAAATGCTGAAGTCCGGGCTGGTATCGGCGGACGGAAAGATCGTGAAAAAGCCTTCTGCCGCGATCGATGAATCCGTCGGCCATGAAATCTGCCTGCTCGGCGAAACGCTTCGCTATGTGAGCCGGGGCGGTCTGAAGCTGGAGCGCGCGCTGGAGGCCTTCGGACTGGATGTTCACGGGCTGAATGCCGTGGATATCGGCGCTTCGACCGGCGGCTTTACCGACTGCCTTCTGCAGCACGGCGCCGCATCGGTGCGCGCGGTGGATGTAGGCCGCTCCCAGCTGGATCCTTCGCTGGAGGCCGATCCGCGGGTTGTATCCTTTGAAGGCATCAATGCCCGTTATCTGAAGCCGGAGGACATCGGCGGACGGTGCGATCTTGTTGTTTGCGATGTATCTTTTATCTCACTTTCGCATATCTTTGGTCCTGCGGCCGGCCTGCTTTTCGAGGATGGCCGCATGGTCACGCTGATCAAGCCGCAGTTTGAAGCCGGCCGTGCCCATATCGGCAAGGGCGGCATTGTCCGCGACCGGCAGGTGCACGCCGCTGTCATTGAACAGGTGCTGGAATCGGCCGCTTCGCAGGGACTCTGCTGCTTCGGCCTTGATGTATCCCCCATTGAGGGCGGCGACGGCAACCGGGAATATCTGGCGGCCTTTTCACGGCACGCATCCGGCTATCGCCCGGATATCGGAGCCGTTGTCTTTCATAATCATTGAAGGGAATGGATGTCATGTCACATACGGACATAAAAACCATAGGAATCTATCCCAATACCGAAAAAGACCATGCCTTTGCCGGAACGGCACAGGTTGTCGGGCATCTGGCCGGACGGGCCCGCCTGCTGGCACCCGAATCGCTCCGGGAATGCATGACGGGCGAATGGACAGAGAGCCTCACCTTTGTCGGGGATGAGGTTTTCTTCCGGGAGCCGGACGCGGTGCTGGTTCTGGGCGGCGACGGCTCGATTCTGCGGGCCGCACGGGGCTGTATGGCCACGGGAATTCCGCTGCTTGGCATCAATCTGGGACGGATCGGCTATATGGCCGAGCTGGAGCTTGATGAGCTGGATCGGCTGGAGGATCTTCTGGCGGGCCGCTTTACGGTCGAGCGGAGGATGCTTCTGGAGGCCGAATATGCGGGACAGACGCTGGCGGCGCTGAACGAAGCGGTACTCGGTGGTCCGTCGATCTTCGGTATTGTCGAAATCGAGCTGTACTGCGACGGCAAGCCGGTGAATCTCTATCGCGCGGACGGTCTGATCGCCTCCACGCCCACCGGTTCGACGGCCTATTCGCTTTCCGCAGGCGGTGCGGTGGTGGATCCCCGTATGGATGCCATCATCCTGACACCGATCTGCTCCCATTCGCTGAATGCCACGCCGATCGTCTTTTCGGCCGATTCGGAGCTGGTTATGCGGGGCGTGGGAGCACGCGACGAACAACTCTATCTGAGCATTGACGGCCTTGAGCCGATCACCATCGGACGGGGCGAGGCGGTTCATCTGCGCCGAAGCCGGCAGACAGCCGCCTTTATCCGGCTGAAGGACGGCGGATTCTATGAAATCCTCCGCCGCAAGATGGCGGAGCACCATTGATACGGATGAAACAATCCATGAAAGAACGGTTTGAATTATGAAATACAATCGACAGACGGAAATCATCGCCCTGATCGGCGAGAATGAAATCGAAACGCAGGAGGAGCTGTCGGCCTGTCTGCGCGAAAAGGGATACAAGGTAACACAGGCCACCGTTTCCCGCGATATCCGTGAGCTGAAGCTGGTCAAGGTGGCCGGCGCCGACGGAAAATACAAATACGCGCTTCCGCATCGGGAGGAGAACACGATCAGTACCCGCTTCCGCAATCTGCTGATCGAAACGGTAACCGGCGTTGACAGCGCCAACAATATTGTTGTGGTGAAAACCTGCGCGGGCATGGCCCAGGGCGCGGGTGCGGCCATCGATTCCATGGGCCGCGAGGATGTGGTCGGAAGCGTGGCAGGCGATGATACCGTTATTATCGTGATGCGCACCAACGATGCGGCCGGACGGCTGGTCAGCGATCTGCGCACCATCATCGAAAAATACAGCTGACGCCGCAGGAGCGTTAACAGGAAAGGCGGTGAGGGAATGCTTTCTTCTCTGCATATTGAAAATATTGCGGTCATCCGCTCGGCGGATATCGATTTTTCATCCGGCTTCACGGTGCTGACCGGTGAAACCGGCGCGGGAAAATCCATCATCATTGACAGCATCAATCTGATCCTCGGGGCCAAGCAGTCCCGCGATCTGATCCGCACGGGGGAGGACTCGGCCTCGGTATCGGCGATTTTCTCCGATCTCGGGCCGGAGAGCCTGGCTCTGCTCGGCGAGATCGGCATCAGCCCGGACGAGGATGGTCTTCTGATGTTCTCCCGCACCATCACCGCCGCCGGGAAATCCACGGCGCGTGTCAACGGACGGGTGATCCCCCTGTCCATGCAGCGGGAGGCCATGAAGCATCTGATCGGCATCCACGGTCAGCATGACAACATGACCCTGCTGGAGCCGGAAAACCATATCGGCTATCTGGATGAATATGTGGGGCTGGCCGGGGAGCTGGCCGCGTATCAGGTGAATTACGATAAGCTCTGCGAGCTGGACCGGCGGATTGCCGATCTGACGGCGAACGAGCGCGAAAAGGCCCAGCGGCTGGAATTCTTACGCTACCAGATCGATGAGATCACCGAGGCGAAGCTGAAGCCGGACGAGGAGGAGCGCCTTCTGAAGCAGCGCACCAAGCTTCAGAACAGCGAGAAAATCAATCAGTTGGCCCATACCGTCACGGCCGCTCTTTATCAGAACGAAAAGGGAACCGCCGCGATGGATCGCCTGAAGCGGGCGATAAAGGCGCTGGATGCCCTGTCGGCGGTGATCCCCGATGCCGAGGGCCTTTCAGCACGGCTGGAGGCCATGACCTACGAATTGGAGGACATCGCGCTGACGGCCGAGGGCTTCGGCGACGAGGACGGCGAGGATGCCACCGCCAAGCTTGACCGGATCGAAACCCGGCTGGACGAGATTGCACGGCTGGAGCGAAAATACGGCGATACCGTCGCGGATGTGCTGGCCTTCCTGGCCAGGGCGAAGGAACAGCTGGAAACCATCGAGCTGTCCGAGGAGCGGCTTCAGGACTGCAAAAACGAGCGGGAGCAGCTTCTTCCGATTCTGGCGGCACAGGCCGAGGAGCTGTCCGAGCGGCGAATTGAGGGCGCCCAGTCGCTGTCAAAGGCGATCGAAGCCCAGCTGAGCTATCTTGATATGGGCGGTGTCCGGTTCGCAGCCGAAGTGAAGCATCGCGTGGAAGCCGACGGAGGCGCTTCGTACGCCCGGCGCGGCGTTGACGATGTGGAGTTTCTGATTGCAACCAACAAGGGCGAGCCGCTGAAGCCGCTGGCGCGGATTGCGTCGGGCGGTGAGCTTTCCCGGATCATGCTGGCCGTGAAGAATGTGCTGGCCGATCGGGATGCGCTGGCCACGCTGATCTTCGATGAGGTGGATACGGGCGTTTCCGGCAAGACCTCCCAGAAGATCGGCATCAAGCTGCGGGATCTGGCCGCAAAGGGACGGGCGCAGGTGCTCTGCGTGACCCACTCGGCGCAGATTGCGGCGCTGGCCGACAATCATTTCAAAATCTCAAAGCATGAGGAAGGCGGACGGGTGTCCACAAGTGTGGAGCCGCTGGATCGGGACGGCCGGGTGCACGAGGTGGCGCGGATTATGGGCGGCCTCAACATCACCGAACGGCTTCTTGAAACGGCCCGCGAAATGATCGACGAGAAAATCTGAAGACAATAACCGAAAGGAAACGATAAATATGAAAATTTACGAAGAACTGAAAGCGCGCGGTCTGATCGCGCAGGTAACGGACGAAGAACACATCCGCGAGATGATCAACGAGGGCAAGGCCACCTTCTACATCGGCTTTGACTGCACGGCGGATTCGCTGACGGCCGGCCATTTCATGGCGCTCACGCTGATGAAGCGCCTCCAGATGGCAGGCAACAAGCCGATCGCTCTGATCGGCGGCGGCACCACGATGATCGGCGACCCCTCCGGCCGTACCGATATGCGCAAAATGCTGACCAAGGAGGATATCGATCACAACGCCGAATGCTTCAAGCGCCAGATGGAGCGCTTCATCGATTTCGGTGAGGGCAAGGCGATGATGGTCAATAATGCCGACTGGCTGCTGAATCTGAATTATGTGGAGCTGCTCCGCGAGGTCGGTGCCTGCTTCTCGGTCAACAATATGCTCCGCGCCGAATGCTACAAGCAGCGCATGGAGAAGGGTCTGTCCTTCCTTGAATTCAACTACATGATCATGCAGTCCTACGATTTCTACTACATGTTCAAGAAATACGGCTGCAACATGGAATTCGGCGGCGATGATCAGTGGTCGAATATGCTGGGCGGCACCGAGCTGATCCGCAAGAAGCTGGGCAAGGATGCTCACGCGATGACCATCACCCTTCTGACCGACTCCCAGGGCAAGAAGATGGGCAAGACGGCCGGCAATGCCGTATGGCTCGATCCCAACAAGACCTCGCCCTTCGATTTCTACCAGTACTGGCGCAATGTCGGTGATGCGGATGTCCTCAAGTGCATCCGGATGCTGACCTTCCTGCCGCTGGAGCAGATTGATGAGATGGATAAGTGGGAAGGTGCCCAGCTGAATAATGCCAAGGAGATTCTCGCCTATGAGCTGACCAAGATGGTTCACGGCGACCAAGAGGCCGAGAAGGCCAAGGCCGCCGCCAAGGCTCTGTTCGCACAGGGCGGTGTCAGCGAGGATATGCCGACTACCGAGCTTCCCGCTGACGATCTGACCGATGGCGTGATCAGCGTGGCCGATCTTCTGGTCAAGGGCAAGCTGGCTCCCTCCAAGGGCGAGGCCAAGCGCCTGATCCAGCAGGGCGGTATTGCCGTGGACGATGCCAAGGTCGAGCGCTTTGATGCGGTCGTGGACGGCGCTAGGCTTGCCGACGGTGTGATCGTCAAGAAGGGCAAGAAGGTCTTCCACAAGTTCATCCTGAAGGCATGAAGGTTTACGAGGTCATTCTGTTCGATGCCGATATGACCCTGTTCGATTTCGACCGCGCCGAAAAGGAGGCGTTCGGAACCGTTATGGCGGCAAACGGCATACACTGTACCGAGGACGATTACCGGCGCTACAAGGCGATCAATCAATCGCTGTGGGATCGGCTCGGACGGGGCGAGATCACCAAGGATGATGTGCAGAACCGGAGATTCACCGAGTTTATTGAAACCGTGAAGGGCGGCGCGGCGGGGGCGGACGGTGTCCGCCTCAACGCCGCTTATGTCGAGGCGCTGGCGGAGTGTCCCTATCTGCTGGACGGAGCCGAGGCGCTCTGCCGGAATCTGAAGGAATACGGATACAGGCTGTATCTTGCGACCAACGGCATCTCCCGGGTTCAGCGTAAGCGCTTTGAGGCTTCGGCCATCTATCCGTATTTTGAGGATATCTTTGTATCGGAGGACGCGGGTGCGCCAAAGCCCATGCCGGCCTATTTTGATTACGTCTTTTCAAAAATCGGCGAGGATGCAAGAAGGTACACCCTGATGGTCGGCGATAATCTCGAAACCGATATCGCCGGCGGCATCGCGGCCGGTCTTGATACCTGCTGGTACAATCCCGGCCATCAGCCGGGAAAGCCCGGAATCCGTCCTACTGAGGAGGCGGATTCCATGATGCATCTGGAGATTCTGCTGATACCGCAGTTCCATTGATGCCGGAAAGGAATTTTGCGTGATGACTATTCATCCGATTACGGATAAACTGACCCGTGCGGGAATCGAATACCGGGAGATGGAGCCGCTTTCGCTCCACACCAGCTTCCGGATCGGCGGCCCGGCAAGATTGGCTGTTTTTCCGAAAAATGACCGCGAGGTCATCGAGGCACTGCGCGCGATCGGGGATTTTCCTCTTGCGGTGCTGGGCAACGGTTCCAATGTGCTGGCCGACGATGCGGGCTTTGACGGCGCGGCGCTGATTCTCACCGGGCTGAATGAATGTACGGCCGATGGCGTGACGCTTCGTGCCGGTGCCGGTGTTCCGCTGACACGGCTGGCTGCCGAAGCGGCAAAGCATTCGCTGGCGGGGGTTGCCTTCGCTTACGGCATCCCGGGAACGGTCGGCGGCGGCATCTATATGAATGCCGGTGCTTATGGCGGTGAGATGGCGCAGATTACGTCCGTCAGCCGCTGGATCGACCGCCGCGACGGCAGCATCGGATGCTTTTTGGGGACGGAGCATGATTTCGGTTACCGTCACAGCGCGTATATGGGCGGGGATAAAATCCTGCTGTCCGCGGATTTCACGCTGACACCGGGTGACCGGAAGGAAATCGAGGACGAGATGCACGATTATCTCTCCCGCCGCCGGGAAAAACAGCCGCTTGAATATCCGAGCGCCGGAAGCGTTTTCAAGCGCGGAAACGGATTCTTCACCTCCCAGCTGATTGATGAGGCCGGACTCAAGGGCCGGACGGTCGGCGGAGCGCAGGTATCCGAAAAGCACGCCGGATTCATCATCAACCGCGGCGGTGCAACGGCCGCCGATGTGCTGGCGCTGATTGACATCATCAAAACAGAGCTTGACCGTCAGTTCGGCGTGGAGATCGAATGTGAGATCCGCCGGATCGGCTGACAGACAAAGGAAAGAAAAGAAAGTGGAATTTTTAATTATCACAGGCATGAGCGGCGGCGGAAAATCGCAGGCCGCCAATACGCTGGAGGATCTCGGCTGGTACTGTATTGACAATATGCCGGCCCAGCTGATTCCCAAGGTGGCGGAAATTTACCATGCAACTCCCGGCAAGGAGGGGCGGATCGCCTTTGTTGTGGATATCCGCGGCGAGGTGGAGTTTGACACGCTGTTTGCCCGGCTGGATGAGCTGAAAACGCAGGGGATCAACTGCCGCACGATCTTTATGGAGTGTTCGGACGATGTGATCATCGCGCGCTACAAGGAAACCCGCCGGACCCATCCGCTGGTGGCATCCGAGGGCATCACCATCGCCGAAGCGCTCCGCAGGGAGCGGATGCGGCTGGAGCTGGCCCGTCTGCGCGCCGATTATGTCATCGATACGACCAAGCTGACTACCGCCCAGCTCCGCGAGAAGATTGCAGGGGTTGAGGGCGCGGGCAATACCCGGAAGCTTCTGGTGACCTGTATGTCCTTTGGTTTCAAGCACGGGGCGGCCAGCGAAGCCGATCTGGTTTTTGATGTGCGCTGCTTCCCCAATCCGTATTACGATCCGGAATTGAAGCCGCTTACCGGCCTGGAAGCTCCCGTGCGGGATTATGTATTCTCGCATGAGGAAACGCTGGCCTTTATGGACAAGCTTTACGATATGGTCGATTATCTCCTTCCGCTCTATCAGAAGGAGGGCAAGGCCCAGCTGATCACGGCCATTGGATGCACCGGCGGCAAGCACCGCTCGGTTGCCATCGCAGAAGCCCTGTCGGCGCATATCCGGCATCTGGGCTACCAGACGGTGACGATTCACCGCGATATCAATAAATAAACGAAGGAAACGCTTCCATCATGTCGTTTGCTTACGAAACCAAGACCGATCTGATTTCGCATTCCGATGCGCAGAAGCGGGATTGCTGCCGGCGTGCGGAGCTGTACGGAATCCTCTGCCTGGCGGGTGTATTCTCGCGCCAGAAATGCAAGCTTGTCACCACCTGCAGGAAGCTTGCCGATCTGACTGTTAAGCGCCTTGCGGAGCTGTACGGCCTGAACGGCAATCTGTATATCACCGAAAAAAAGAGCGGGGAAGAAGATGAGCGGCAGAGCTGCAAAATCACGCTCCCGCAGAAAAAAGAACTGGAGCGGCTGTTTTCCGCCTTTCATTATGGGCCCGGAGATCCGGAAACGCAGCTTCGGCGGGAAATGTTCCGCTGTCCGAACTGCCAGATGGCCTTTCTGCGCGGCGCCTTTCTGACGGCGGGAACGATCACCAATCCGGATAAGAGCTATCATCTGGAGCTGAGTGTGACCCGTGAGGATACGGCCGATGAATTGAGCGCCCTGCTTGCCGAGAGCGGGCTGGAGCCCAAGCGGATGCACCGCAAGACCGAATATGTCCTGTATTACAAGGACAGCGAGAGTATCGAGGGCTTCCTTGCCCTGATCGGTGCCAATCAGGCGGCCTTTACCATCATGAACAAGAAGATCGAGCGCGAGCTGCGCAGCGATGCCAACCGGATTGCCAACAGCGAGCTTGCCAACATCGGCAAGACGGTGGCGGCAGCCACGGATCAGGTGGCGGCTATCCGCGCGCTGATGGACAGCGGCGAGCTGGAGCATATGCCGGACGAACTTCGGCAGACGGCCATTCTGCGGCTGGAGCATGACGATGCCACTCTGTCCCAGCTGGCGGCGCTGCACGATCCGCCCATCACCAAATCCGGTGTCAATCACCGGCTGAAAAAGATCGTTTCGTGGACCCGATAACCGGGTATAGGAGAAATTCTCCGGGAGAAACCGTATGTCCGATTTTGTACATCTTCATCTGCACAGCGAATACAGTCTGCTGGACGGCGCCTGCCGGGTCACCGACATTCCTCGCCGGGCGAAGGAATGCGGACACACGGCCGCGGCGATTACCGACCACGGTGTTATGTACGGCGCCGTTGCCTTTTACAATGCCTGCAAGGCCGAGGGTATCAAGCCGATTATCGGCTGTGAGGTCTATCTGTCCCGCCGGACACGGTTCGACAAGAGCCACGGCGAGGATAATGCCAGTTATCATCTGGTTCTGCTGGTCAAAAATGAAACCGGCTACAGGAATCTGATTTATATGGTAACCAAAGCCTTCACAGAAGGCTTTTATGCCAAGCCCCGCATCGATATGGAGCTTCTGGAAGCCCATCATGAGGGGCTGATTGCGCTTTCCGCCTGTCTGGCCGGAGCTGTTCCGCGGTATCTTGCCGACGGCCGGTATGAGGAGGCCCGCGCACACGCCGCAAAGATGAAGGAGCTGTTCGGCGAGGACTACTATCTCGAGCTTCAGGATCACGGCATGGAGGAACAGAAGGAGATCAACCGCGGGCTGATCCGCCTCTCGCATGAATTGTCCATCCCGATGGCGGCTACCAATGATGTCCACTATCTGAAACGGAGCGATGCGGACAATCAGGCGATCCTGATGTGCATCCAGACCAACAATGTCATCACCGACGGCCGCCCGATCGGCTTTGAAACGGATGAATTCTACTATAAAACCACCGATGAGATGGAAAAGCTGTTCGGTTATCTGGACGGCGATCCTCTCGGAAGCCCGCTTGCCAATACGCAGATCATCGCCGATAAGTGCCGTTTCGATTTTGATTTTTCCAAGCTCTATCTTCCGGCCTTCCATCCGGAGGACGGGAGCTCGCCGGCCGACTATCTGCGGACCCTTGCCGAGCGCGGGCTGAAAAGGCATCTGGAAGGCGGCCGGATTGTCTATACAGACAAGCATCCCGAGAGCGAGTACCGCGAGCGGATTGAATACGAGCTTTCGGTCATCATAAAAATGGGCTACGATGAGTATTTCCTCATCGTGCAGGATTTTGTCGGCTGGGCCAAGGCGCACGGAATTCCCGTCGGCCCCGGACGCGGTTCGGGCGCGGGAAGTCTGGTCGCGTTTCTGCTCGGCATCACCGATCTGGATCCGCTGGTGTTTGAGCTGCTGTTTGAGCGCTTCCTCAATCCGGAGCGGGTCAGTATGCCCGACTTTGATATCGATTTCTGCTACAACCGCCGGGATGAGGTCATCGACTATGTCCGTTCCCGATACGGAAGCGATCATGTGGCACAGATCATCACCTTCGGAACCATGGCCGCGCGGGCTGTTGTGCGGGATGTCGGACGGGCGCTGGGGATGTCCTATGCCGATACCGATGCGGTCGCCAAGCTGATTCCGCGCGCAATGGATGTGACGCTGGAATCGGCGCTGAAGAGCGTAAAGGAGCTGCGCGAGATGGCGGAGGACAATCCCGAAATCAAGCGGCTTTTGGATATTTCGATGGCGCTGGAGGGAATGCCGCGCCATGCCTCCACCCATGCGGCCGGCGTTGTTATCACCGACCGTCCGGTATCCGATTATGTGCCGCTGTCCGTCAACGGCGATATCCCGGTCACCCAGTTCGATATGGATACGGTGGCCAAGCTCGGTCTGCTCAAATTCGATTTTCTGGCCCTGCGCTATCTGACGATCCTGTCCGATACCGAGCGGCAGATCCGCGAATATGAGCCGGAATTTTCGCTGGAGCGCCTGCCGCTCGACGATGCGCCGGCCTATGAGCTTATCAGCTCCGGTGCGACCGATGGCATCTTCCAGCTGGAATCGGGCGGTATGCGCCAGATGCTGACCCAGCTCCGTCCCGACTGCATTGAGGACATCATCGCGGCGATCTCCCTCTACCGCCCCGGCCCGATGGATTCGATCCCGAAATACATTGAAAACCGTCGTAAGGCGTCGGAACTCACCTATGCTGTGCCGCAGATTGCGCCGATCCTGGATGTCACCTACGGCTGTATGGTCTATCAGGAGCAGGTTATGCAGGTTTGCCGCACGGTGGCCGGCTATACCTATGGCCGTGCCGATCTGGTGCGCAGGATCATGGCCAAGAAGAAGGCCGAAGAGATGGAAAAGGAGCGGGCGGTCTTTTTAACCGGTGCCCGGCAGAACGGTGTGGAGGAGACAGCTGCTGAGCAGCTCTTTGATGAGATGTCCGGCTTTGCCAGCTACGCTTTCAACAAGAGCCATGCGGCGGCTTATGCGATCCTTTCTTATCGGACGGCTTACTGCAAAAAGCATTATCCCTGCGAATATCTGGCAGCTCTGATGACCTCGGTCATGGGAAATGCCGCCAAGACCGCCGAATATGTTGCCGAATGCAATCGCTTCGGTATCCGGATTCTGCCGCCGGATATCAATGAAAGCGGCCCTTATTTCCGGGCTTATCGGAGCGGAAACGAGCGATACATCCGCTTTGGCCTGCTGGCGATCAAGAGCCTGGGTGAGGGCTTCATCAACCGGGTTGTCCGCGAGCGCGCAGGCCGTCCGTTTGCATCCTTCGAGGATTTTGTGGAGCGGATGTATGCGCAGGATATGAACAAGCGGCAGGCAGAGGCGCTGATCAAATGCGGCGCATTCGACAGCCTCGGCATTTACAGGAGCCGCCTGCTTCTTTCCTATGAGCTGATTATCGATCACAATCAGGAGCGGAGCCGCTCCAATCTTTCCGGCCAGCTGGATATGTTTTCCGCCATCGGCGGCGACGGGATGCCGGCGCGGGAGACCTTTGGGTATCCGGATATACCGGAGCTTACCTTCCGGGAGCGTTTGCGGCTGGAAAAGGAATGCGCAGGCACCTATTTCTCCGGCCATATGCTGGAGGATTATACCCGCCACATCGCGCAGGTTCAGCCGGATTCGATCGGCGATATCCTCAGCTCCTTCCGCGAAGAGGAGGGGGATGGGAAGCTTTATGCGGACTCGCAGACGGTAACACTCTGCGCGATTGTGACCCGCCGGCAGATCAAGATGACAAAAAAAGGCGATACCATGGCGTTTGCCGTACTGGAGGACCGCTTCGGCGAAATCGAAGCCATTCTGTTTCCGAAGGTGCTGGAAACAGTCGGCCATCTTTTCACCGAGGATGCGGCGCTGATTGTCACCGGACGGCTGTCCGCGCGCGATGATGAGGATCCGCGCCTGCTCTGCCAGAGTGCGCTGGCGCTGGTGGACGATGCGCATTATACCGATGCGGCGCCTATGCCGGAGCGCGTGTATCAAAAGTCCGCCGCAGGTCCGGCCGCTCCCACAGCAACCGCTCACACGGCAAAATCGGATCCATCGGCTCCGCCCCACCCGATGTCCGCGCCATCGGCTCCGCCGCAGAAGGTATTCCTTCGCGTGGAGCACGCCGATGAGAGCGATACCGGTTTTCGCAAGGCACTCAATCTGTGTTCGATCTTCTGTGACGGCAATACCGAGGTGATCTTTTTCGACAAATCGGCATCCGAGTACCGGAAGATCCGCAATCTTCGTCTGGCTGCATCCCCGTTTGTGCTGGCAGAGCTGATCGCTTTGCTGGGAGCGGAAAATGTGGTCTGCAAATAGGAGGCTGGATATGAAAAAAGACGAAAAAATCCGCACTTATCGGGGAATTGTTCCCTTTGCCCGGATTGCCGCTCCGGTTTTCAAGCTGCTGTATTATGTTTTCGGCGCCGCGATTCTGCTCTGCGGTATTCTGGCGCTGATTATCCTGCTGGTCAATACATCGGTGGAGGACATCATGCTTCCGCCGCTGATGAGCCTGCACGGGAAGGAATACTATTCCATCTTCATCGGAAACGGCATCCGGATCGATGCGCCCTATGACAGCGTGTCGCTGGAGGATATCAAGACGGTGCTGTACGCCGAGCTGCTGCTTGCGGCCGCCGCCTGCTGTCTGATGACCCCCGTGTCGCTCTATCTCTCCGGCCTGCTGAAGAATATCGCATCCGGAAAGGCTCTGCATCCCAAGAATGCCCGGTACGTCATGTATATCGGCCTGTCGGTCATGATCGGCTATACCTTCGTTCGGATTGCCAGCCGGTTTTACAACTATATGCTGGTGAAAACCTTTGTGTCGGACAGCGAGGCCATCCATCTCTCGCTCGGCTTTGACGGAGGCGGCCTTCTGATCGGCTGTCTGCTGATTCTGCTCGGATGGGCCTTCGGGTATGCCGCCGCGCATCCGTCCGGCCCGGAATCCGCGCTCCCGGCCGAGAAAAATCCGGACAAGTTGTAAATTTTTATGATCCCCCCGAAATTTAACAATTTCGTAAAGGGTTTGCCGTATAATAATAGCGAACAAATCGGGCGCCGATTACGTCTGATAGTACAGGAACCATCATTTTTTGGAAAGGGAACCTGAAATTGAACAACAATCCAAAGAAACCGAGTACACAAAACAATAACCGCATCCCGCCGCAGAACGGTACGGTCCGCCCTGCCGCATCCGGACGGCCCGGCTCTGCCCCGGCAAAGAAGGCATCGCCGCGTCCCCAGCGCGAAAAGGTCAACTGGGGCGGCGAGGTGGCCGGATCGGGCAAGCTGGCCGGCAAGTTCGTCGGGCGGATTTTCTCCTATATTCTGAACGCCCTGCTGACTGTACTGCTGATCTGCTTCATCACCGGCATCATTGTCTGCACGGTATTTGCCGTCTATGTAAAGAATTACATCGACCCGACGATGGATACGGATGCCTTTGAGGTCGCATCCTCGCAGACCTCCAAAATCTATTATATGGATTACACCGACCGCGAGAACCGGATCGGCCAGATGGTCGAGCTGGAGGATCAGCGGCTGTTCGGCTCGGAGAACAGCATCTGGGTATCCTATACCGATATCCCGGAGAATCTGGTGAATGCCTTCGTCGCAACCGAGGACAAGCGCTTCTGGGGACACAACGGCGTTGACTGGTGGCGGACGCTCGGTGCCATCCTGCAGTATTTCGTCCCGCTTCAGGACAAGAACTACGGCGGCTCGACCATCACCCAGCAGCTGATCAAAAATGTCACCGAGGACGATGATTATACCCCACAGCGAAAGGTTCAGGAGATTCTGCGCGCATTGAGTCTGGACAAGCAGCTGGACAAAACACAGATACTGGAGCTGTATCTGAACAATATCTATCTTTCACAGAACTGTTACGGTGTTCAGGCCGCGGCCTACACCTATTTCGGCAAGGAGGTCAAGGACCTGACGCTGCTCGAATGCGCGGCGATTGCCGGCATCACGCAGTTCCCGACCAAGTATGACCCGGTGCAGAATCCCAAAGAGCAGATGAAGCGGCGGAATACCGTTCTGTTTTTGATGCTGGAGCAGGGCTATATCACCAAGGAGGAGTACGACAGCAACTACAACAAGGAGCTGCCGCTGAACTATCAGGGCCGCGCCCAATCGGTTCAGGCCTCCACCAACTCCTGGTTTACCGACCAGGTTATCCGCGAGGTGGTAGCCGCCATGGTGGCGGAAAAGGGTTACTCCGAGCAGATGGCCTACAATATGATTTACAAGGGCGGCCTTCAGATCATCACACTGCAGGATCCCGAAATCCAGCAGCTTCTGGAGGAATTCTACGCCAACGATGCCAACTTCCCCCGGACCAACAACGCCATTCAGCCGCAGTCCTCCTGCGTCATCATCCATCCGACGACCGGTGACGTGGTGGCAGAGGTCGGTGCCCGCGGTGAGAAGGAGGGCAACCTGCTTCTGAACTACGCGACCGCGACCGTCCGCTCGCCCGGATCGTCGATCAAGCCGCTGTCGGTCTATGCGCCGGCGCTGGAATACGGTCTGATCACCTACGGAAGCGTGTATGACGATGTTCCGGTCATGTTCAACTACAAGGAGGACGATGAGGAGAAGGAAAATGCCATTCCCTGGCCGAAGAACCTGCCCGAGCGGTACAACGGTCTGACAACCGTTCAGGATGCCGTGACCCGTTCGGTCAATACGGTGGCCGTCCGGATTCTGCAGGAGCTGACTGTGGAGCGGAGCTTTGACTTCGTCCGCAACAAGCTGCAGATGAAGAGCTTCATCGAATATGCCGAGCTGGCCGGCGGCGTGGGCATCACCGACATGGATCTTTCCCCGCTGGCGCTTGGCGGTATGAACTACGGTGTCACCAATCTGGAGCTGACGGCGGCCTATCAGATCTTTGCCAATGACGGCGTTTACAACAAGCCGCGCTCCTGGCTGAAGGTTCTCGACAGCGAGGGCAACATCTTCCTTGAAAACGATTCCGAGAGCTACGTTGTCATCAGCGAGCAGACCGCATCGATCATGACGAAGATGCTTCAGAATGTTGTCACATCCGGTACCGCCAATGCCATCACGCTGGATACAGTCATCGACTGTGCCGGCAAGACCGGTACCACATCCAATGATGTTGACCGCTGGTTCGTCGGCTATACGCCCTACTATGTGGCCGGCATCTGGTTCGGCTACGAGATGCCCCAGTCGCTCGGTACGCTTTCGTGGAATCCGGGCACGGTGGCCTGGGACAAGATTATGACAACCATCCATCAAAAGTACATTCAGGAAGCCCGGAGCGGCGGTGAACCGCTGAAAACCTTCAACATGGCGGACGGTGTCATCACCGCACGCTACTGCAAGGATTCGGGCAAGCTGATGACGGCGGCCTGCAATGCCGATCCGCGCGGAAATCGCGTGGAAACCGGTTATTTCACAAGCGCGACTGTGCCGACCGATTACTGCGATGTCCATGTAATGGTGAATTACGATACGTCCACCGGTGCGATTGCCAACGAATACTGCCCGTCCGATAAGATCAAGCAGGTCGGTCTGATCCGCGTTGACCGAAAATTCCCGGCCGATGTGAAGGTCGTGGATGCCCAGTATTCCTATATCGAGGTCCCCGAGGGAGCCGAGATGCCGACAAATGACGAGGTGCCGTATTACTACTATTATCTCTACAATCAGGAGCTGTACGGCGGCTATACCGATACCGGTGATAAACCGATGTACAACCACTACTGTACCGAGCATCAGAAGCCGGAGGAGCCTCCGGCACCGGAGAATCCGCCGGACGTCGAGGGCGGTGAGCCGGCTGACGGCGGTGAGACGCCCAAAACGGAAGAAGATCTTCCGGCGGCATAAAAGCGAAAATCACCTCATACATTGTGTGTGAGGTGATTTTTTATGTCCGGAATCAAACAAGCAAAAAGGAAGCTGTCGGGCCGGATCCGCGCGGAGCTCTGCCGCATCGATTTCCGCTGTGTGATCGCGGGCGGGGTGATTGTTCTGCTCTGCGGCATTCTCAGCGCGCTCGCCGGCGGATCGACAGCCGCCTATCAGGAGCTGGAGAAGCCGGGAGGCGCTCCTCCGGCCTTCCTGTTTCCCATCCTGTGGACCCTGCTCTATCTGCTGATCGGCGGTGCGGCCGGTGCCGTCGCCTGTGAGCGCGACCGGTCGCTGGAGCCGGATAAGTACAAGGGGCTGCTCTTCTTCGTGATCATGATGATCTTCAACTTTGTGTGGGCGCCGCTCTTTTTCGGGGCGGGAGCTTATTTTGCCGCCTTCTGCGCGATTGTGATGATGATTATCCTGACCTTCTTTGTCATCGGCTTTTTCGGGAGGATTTATCTGACGGCAGGCTTTGTGATGCTGCTGTATCTGCTCTGGCTGCTGTTCGCGGCCTATCTGAATCTGGCGGTGATCATTCTGAACTGAAGATTGATAATTGTAAAGCAAATTGTAAAGAAATCCGCGAAGCGACGAAAAAGTTCCGATATCCTATTGACAAACGGCAAGAAAAATAGTATAATAATCGCATAGGCAAATGGCGATGTGCCAACCGTTTCAAACGATTCTTGCTTATATCATTAAACAGGAGGAAAATCCAAATGAAATTCACCCGCGTTCTTGCTCTGATCGTTGCCGGCGTGATTCTTGCCTGCACCTTCGCATCCTGCGGCGCTGCTGCTCCGATTACCAAGGTTACCCTCAAGATCATCGGCGATGATCCCACCGATCCGATCCTCGAAACCGAGGTTGAGGTTCAGGACGAAGCTCCCACCGTACTGATGGCTTTCGTTGAAGGCTGCATCGTAAACGAGGTTGCTTACACCCTGACCGATACCGAGGACTCTGTTCTTGACATCGAAGAATACAAGGAATACACCGATGAAGAAGGCAACATCCACTTCTGGACCTACTACATCAATGGTGAAACTCCCCAGGGCGGCAGAGCCAACACCATCGCTATCAAGGAAGGCGATGTTATCGAATACAAGTTCGAGATCGCTGAACCGGATATGTAATTGAACACAAGAGGATGCGGGCAATCCGTGTCCTCTTTTTCTATCTTCAACCACCTTGCATTCAAGGAGAAGGAGCTGTCTATGCTGAACAACACGCTTTACAGAATCAAACATGACAAGGCGCTGACCGTCGGATTCTTCGGCGGATCCATCACGGAGGGCGCGGGTGCATCCTGCTCCGCCAACTGCTGGCGCGGCTCGATTATGACCTGGTTGCGCGAAACCTATCCGGATTGTGCTTTCACCGAGATTCAGGCTGCCATCGGCGGAACCGGAAGTTCGCTGGGCATTTTCCGCTGTCAGCGGGATCTGCTGGATAAGAAGCCGGATCTGGTCTTCATGGAATACTCGGTCAACGACGGCGGAGGCGGCAATTACGATGAAATCACCGTGAACTCGGAAACCATTCTCCGCAAGATTTGGACGGCCGATCCCACCACCGAGGTGATCTATGTCCATACCACCACCAAATCCATCGCCGACCGGATTGCAGCCGGCCTTGAATATGTGTCCCGCGCGGCTCATTCCCGCGTGATGCATTACTACGGTGTGCAGCAGATCGATGTCGGTGAGATTCTCCGCAGCCGCGTACTGTGCGAGGGTACGGACGGCGGCGAGGCCGATTGGAAGAAATACACCACCGATACCGTTCACCCCAACGACAGCGGCTATGCCATCTACACCGAGGCGATCCGCAAGCTTCTGGAGGCTGAGCTGGCCGGCGAGCCGTCCGCGCTGATCCCCACGGCGATGCCTTCTCCGCTGGTTTGCGAGAGCCGTCAGACGGCACGCCTGGACGATTGCACCGAGAAAGCATATGAGGGCTGGGAATGCGTTGAAAAATCGCTGTGCGGCCGTTATCCGCGCTACATCGAGGCCACAGTTCCGGGGACGGAGCTGACCTATACGTTCGAGGGCCGCTGTGTAGGCGTTTATGCCATGCTTGCCAAGGATTCCGGCGACTTTATCTGGTCGGTGGACGGCGGCGAGGAAAAGACGCATCGCACCTGGGACAGCTATTGTCCCCGCTTCAACCGCGCAGGCGGCATGATTCTCGCCGCGGGGCTGGAGGCCGGAACGCATACGCTGAAGATCCGCGTTGCCGAAAGCAAGGCCGAGGAATCGGAGGGCACCGCCATCCGCATCGGCGCGTTCATGGTATACTGATTTACTTCAAAGAAAAAATATGGTCTGCGTCCGCATAATCGGCGGGTGCAGACCATATATTTTTATCAGACGATCGGGACAATGTCCGCGGACAGATCCCGGGCAAAGGAGTGAAGAATCATGTTTGTATATTCCATGCGCGCGAGCACGCTGAAGTTTTTCGGCGTGACAACGCTGGCGGTGATCGCGCTGGTGGCTTTGCTGGTGCTGCTTCCCGGAGCCGAGGTTCCCGGCACGGCAATGTCCGGCAGTATGCTTGAAACGGCGGGGACAGTCCGCTTTGACAAGATCAAAACCGCCGAGGATCGGATCGGCTTTCTCCGACAGTTTGGATGGGAGGTCGAGGCCGAGCCGGTTGAAGAGGAGAAGGTCACCGTTCCGGCGGAATTCGACAAGGTTTATCAGAGCTACAACGAGCTGCAGAACAAGCAGGGCTTTGATCTGACCAAATACCGGAAGAAGGAAGTGACCCGATACACCTACCGGATCACGAATTATCCGGATTACGATGGTGTTGTATACGCCAATTTCCTGGTGTACCGGAATCGCGTGATCGGTGGGGATGTCTGCTCCGAGGATGTCAACGGCTTCCTTCACGGGCTGGATCGGAATATAGCCTACTGAAAGAACAGAGCCGCTTCTTTACGAAGCGGCTCTCTTTTCTTATTCTCCAAGACCGGCCTTGACGAAACAGTAGCGCTCGCGCCAGCCGGCGGCGGTGTAGTTTCCGTGCGGTGCGAAGCTGCCGGGGTGAACATTGTAGTCTTCGCCCACCGGATTGTGGTGCGGACCGAGAAGATTGCGGTTGCCGATGACCAGCTCCAGCGTGATCTTCGCCTTTTCGCCCGGCTCTGTAAAGTCGGTGATATCGGCGCGGTAATCGGACCACAGCATGGTCTTGACAAAGCGGTCGTTGACATAGAGATTGGCCAGAGCCGCATACGGGCGGGGGATTTCGAGGGCGATGCGCTTGCCGTAGGACTTTTTGATCCGGACCTCCTGCGACAGGCGGATCCGTCCGGCAAAGAAGGGATAGCCCTGCGGAACGATATCACCGCCGATGAAGGTGTGCGGACGGTCGGTGATGACAAATCCGCCGTCGGTGAACAGCGCGCGGCGTGCGCCTTCGGTATAGCCGGATTCGGACAGGACGCCGAAATCGCCGACAAGATAGAGGCTTTCCAGCTCGGTATCGTAGGTCAGCTTGTTGCGCTCGGTTTCCAGCACGTTCTCGCCGAAGAGAACCTGATAAACCTTCTCGCGCTGATAGAAGCTGCCGTCGATGATGATTTCATTCAGGCCGGGCTTGACCATGTAGCGGATATCGTAGGCCTTGAAGGCGCGATCCTTCCACCAGGAATGGCCGTCCCAGATCAGCTTGCTTCCGTTGAGCCGGATTGTGAAATCGTCGGTGAATTCGGATACCAGACAGAAGCTCTTCATGGCGGAAAGATCTGCCTTTTCGTCTACGCGGAAGGTGAAGCGGAGCTTCAGCTTATCGTTGGCGCGCTCGCCCAGTAGGCGCTCCATGATATCCAGAATGCTGCGCGGCTCCGAATATTCGGTTTCACCGCCGAGGATATATTGGCAGGTATCCAATGTCAGCGCATTGTCATCGCCGCCGTCCAGCGACCATTGGCGTGAGAGCGGAAGGGCAAGTGCAGGCTTGTTCTTCTTAGTAACGGCCGGAAGCGTGTCTCCTGCGAGCAGCAGATGGGACTGCATCGGCTCAAAATGCAGATAGACAGCGGTTTTGCCGCCGGCGGTAATGGTATCGGCCGGGGATACGCTCATATCCTCCAGCGCGAGACGGACGGCCGGGTCGGCTGTGTCAAGAAGGATGCGGGCATCGTAGGCCTGCTCTTTGTTCTGATTCTGGAAGAAATAGGCGGTATTTCCGTCGGGCAGATGGCTGACACGGCAATGGATGGCGTGAATCTCGCCGTTCCGGTCGGAAACGGTCAGCGTTTTGATGCCGAGCGTCGTGAGGGCGGTGACACATAACTCCCCGTCATCCGGAATCGCCTCAACGCTTTCCATGAAGCGGACCAGCTCCTCGCAGGGGCGTCCGTCCAGCAGGGAGGGCTTTTCGCCGAAGGAGCAGATTCGTCCGCCTGCAGCCGAGAATTCCTTCAGCAGGGCAAAGGTGGACAAGTCCAGCGTGAGCATGGAGGGGAGGATGACCGTCCTGTAGGTGCAGAGGCCGACCCGGAACAGGCCGTTTTCGACGGATCCGTGGCGGCGGAGAATCGATTCATCGCCGAGATGATAGCCGATGTGATTGCTGGAGAGCAGATCCAGCGCCCGCAGAAGCTCGCGGTCATATTTTTGAACAGCCGGAGAATTTTCGCCGTTGTAGGCGATGTAGCCGGTGTGCATCGGATGGAGGAGGAGAACATCGGCTGCCTCCTCGGACTCGGCAAACAGCTTGCCAAGCCGCGCAAAATAATCGTTGAAGGCCTTGTAATCGTCCCACCAGGGCGACTGGTAGAACATCGACGGCGGATAATCGCGCTTGCGCAGGCCGCGGATCGAATAGCTCTCCAGATGCTGGCACATCCAGTTGATGCCGTTCAGATACTGCCATTCGGCGATCCAGCGAAGCTCCTCGAAGCTGACATCCCAGCCGCAGAGGGCGAAGGTTTCGGACAGAACCAGCTTCTTGCCGAGCTGGCGGGCGGCCGAGCCGACCTGCTTGGGGATCAGCGGGCTTGCGATATGGCGTCCCAGCCAGTCCATGCCGGGATTGTGCATATACTCATACAGCGGCATAACGCCTGCGGAGGCGCTCATCTGGCAATAAAGGTTATCTTCCAGCATGGCATGACCGGTGAATTTGCAGTTGTGCTGCTCGCACCAATCATAAATCTGCTTGCCGAAGGATTCGGTGTACAGGCGATTCACGACCTTCCAGAAATCGAAACGGAAGGCTTCATAGCCCTCCTTCTCAAGGAAGAGAAGCGGAAGCTTTTCGATGGGGCTGTAGCCGTTGGTCTTCTCAAATTCCTCCGGGAGGATATAGGACCACGGAATCTGGCACCGGGAGAACTGCGGCTCATCGGTAAAGAAGCCGGGCATAGCCTGACCGCCGAAATCGCCGCCGAGCTTCTCGGCGTAGACCTCGTAGGTGCACTTGATAAACTCGCGCACAACCTCCGGATTCAGAATATCCACATAGTCGCCGTTCTTTTCGTGGGCCACATAATAGACGGTTTCCCCGTCGGCGGCCGATGCGCGGGCGGCGCGGATTTTGTCGCCGAGATAGCGGCAGGAGGAGGCGCCAACACCCCAGTAGCCGAGAACCTTCCCCTCGGGCTTGCGGCCTGCATAGGGCGCGCAGACCAGCCAGCGGACATGATAGCGGTCGCCCATACCGGAAACGATGCCGCCGCCAAATCCGGACGGCCAGCCGTCCTCATCGTAGCTCCAGGATTCCATGCCGAGCTTTTTGCCCTCGTCTATGCAGGCTCGGATGCATTCAAACCATTCGTCGGACAGATATTCGGTAATCAGACCGCCGCGGGCGTGCATGAAGTAGCCGCCGAGGCCGACCCGCTTCATCTCGCGGATCTGGCGGCGGAGCTCCTCGGGATCGAGCTTGTCATTCCAGGACCAGAAGGGATGCCCCCGGTATTCAGATGACGGATTTTCAAGGGATGTCAGAAAGGTATTCATGTATGCTTTTCCGTCCTTTACATATATTTGTATTCAATCTGCTCAAAGAGCTGGTTCAGATTGCTGATCGTATACAGCAGCCAGATGAGGGTAATGACAAAGGGAATCAGCCAGAGATCGGGGACGATGCCTTCGCCGATAAAAAGGCCCTGTCCGATGAAATAGTTCCGGGCACTCACACGGGTCAGAATGTAGGCGAGGTTGGTGATGGCCGAGAGCAGGAAACCGATGAATCCGACCGATACGCCGCGCAGAGCTTCCTGCTGCTGCTTGGAATAGAAATCGGTCAGACGGCGGTCGCGGATTCCTTCGGCCGGTGCCAGATGCTCGCCGATCAGCCGGCGGAGCTCCCCGTACAGGAAGAAGACGGCGGCCGTCATGAGGATGTATTCGGCCACATAGAGGATCTGCGTGATTGTGTAGAGCTCATAGGCGAAATAATCGTATTCGATGGCGGACAGGCCGTAGATGCCGGAGAACCAGGTGGAGATGCCGAAGGAAACGCCCGAAATCAGGACAAAGATTCCTAACAGTATGAGCGCGGCCTTGCATACAGGCGAGCGCCGGTTCAGAGACAACAGCGCAAGCAGCAGAAGAACCGCTCCGATTACGGTGGGGATGACATTCATGCCATCCATCCAGAGATTGAGGAAGAATACAAAGCCGACCAGAATCAGCGTGAAGACGGTGCGGAGATTCCGGCGGATGAGAAGGCCGCTGTTTTGGGCGATCTCATTTTCGTAGGCATCGCTGACACGCTGGAGGAAGGGCTTTTCGCGGCCGATCCGCATCAGCCAGCCTAAAATGTTGACCAGCCAGACGATACCCATCAGCGTGGAAAGGAGAGCGCCGCCGAGAATCAGCACGCTCTTGTAGCTTGCAAAGTTGATCTGCACACCGCTGGTGACATAGCCGTCATACTCAAATGAGGAGAGCGAGCAGAGCTCCGGAAGAACAACCAGTACGCCCTTTCCGATGAAGAACAGATTGGTCAGCATCCGCAGATTCTTCAGATTCATGTAGACGGCGCGGCTGTTGTAGCGCATACCGAAATATTCAAAGCCGTCAAAGATCCGCTCCAGGGCCGGAAGCAGATAGATGAATTCAATCAGCGTGAAGGCGAAGGTAAAAATCAGCACATAGGTATCGTCCACCAGCGGCACCAGAAGCATCGCAAAGGCCTTCAGAAGAAGGAACCAGCGGAGCTTTGCAAGGCCCTGAAGGGCATCGGCAACACCGGGGCAGAGATCCGCCCATTTGGACAGACCCTTCATCAGGAGCAGGATGCCGAAGAAATCCGGCAGAAGATCCAGAATATTCAGACAGGGATTGAAGAGAAAAACAGCGGCGGCGATCAGACAGGGAAAATTCAGCTTTTTGGCGGGATCGGCGGCTGCGGTATGTACGTTTTTCATAAAGGTTTCCTTTTCTGAAAATCGGTATTATTTGCGGCCCGATTTGAACTTGTCCGTGATGCGGTCAAAGGGATCGGGCGTGCGGACGGGCATATCCTCATCGCCCTCAAGGCAGATCCACATATAGCAGGAGAAGAGCGAGGTGATATTGAAGAGGAGCCAGAGGCATCCGAGCAGCCAGAGCGCGAAATTCATATAGCTCATGGCGGCATCCGGCGAGGAAAGGTGTTCGGCGATGAAGCGGAAGAGGCCGGTCTTGGAAATCAGCGTCAGAAGATAATAAACGGCGGTGAGCGCCAGATTGCGGCGGGCCTTCCGGGAAATCTTCGGCAGCTCAATCTGAACGGCCAGAAGATAGATGCCCCAGAAGAAGAGAATGTGCCATCCGCCGATTGCCAGACTGTAGAGAAGATTCAGCGGTGCGATCAGCCAGTTCGTCACACCCGCGGGAAGCGGGGATGCGGCGAACAGGCCGATCAGCTGTGTGACCAGAATCACGCCGGAAAAGGCGATCAGACCCATCATGGTCCATTTGGCATAGCCGAGCGGCCGGTTGTCGGGACAGGCATTGCAAAGAAGCCGCATTCCCTTGTACATGATCAGAAAGCCGAGAATATCGGGGATCATGTCAAAGCCGCCGTTTGACAGGCTGAACAGGAAGAAATAGCCGAGAAAGAGAAATCCGAAGCCCATAATCAGTTCTCACCGGATTCCTCGGCATCGCCGCGGCCGCAGCACTTCTTGTACTTCTTGCCGCTGCCGCAGGGGCAGGGATCGTTGCGGCCGACCTTGGGGCCGGCGCGGTGGGGCGTTCCGGTCGGGCTGACAATGCCGGTCTGCTGGGCAGAGCCGGAAACCGGACGCTTTGCGCCGCCGCCGAAGCCTTCGGAGGTGGGCTCGGCAACCGCTTCACGCTTGATTTCAACGTGCGGGCGGGGCATGGCCGACAGAAGCATCCGCATGGTATCCTCGCGGATCTGGGCGACCATATCGTCGAACATATCCGCACCGGTGAGGCGATATTCGCTGATCGGGCTGCGGTGTGCATAGGCCTGCAGACCGATGGAGCCGCGGAGATCGTCCATCGCATCGATGTGGTTCATCCAGTTGGTATCGACGGCGCGGAGCAGAACAACCCGCTCGATTTCGCGGATCTGCTCGCCGAACAGCTCCTCCTTGGAGGCATAAAGAGCATCGGCACGCTCGTGGAGGATCGCCTTGATGTCCTCGCGGGTGAGCTTGTTGAGATCGTCGGTGGTGTATTTGAAGTCATCCTCGCGGCAGAGCAGACCGAAGAAGTAGCTCCGAAGCTCATCGAAGTTCCACTCATCCGGAACATCCGATACCGTCAGACGGTCAACGGTGGAATCAATGGTATCGTCCACCATGCCCTTGACCTTGGCGCTGATATCGGCACCGTCCAGAACATCGCGGCGCTGCTTGTAGATGAGCGCACGCTGCTGATTCATGACATCGTCATAGGAGAGGACATTCTTCCGGCGCTGGAAGTTGGAATCCTCCAGCCGCTTCTGGGCGGATTCAATGGCGCCGGACAGGATGGCGGCATCGATCGGCTGATCCTCATCAAGACCGAGGCGGTCCACAGCACCCATGACACGCTCGCTTCCGAAGAGGCGCATGAGATCGTCCTCCAGCGAGAGGAAGAAGCGGGATTCACCGGGGTCGCCCTGACGGCCGGAACGGCCGCGGAGCTGATTGTCGATCCGGCGGCTTTCGTGGCGCTCGGTGCCCAGAATGAACAGACCGCCGGCTTCGCGGACCTTTTCGGCCTCGGGGGCAATCGCCTCTTTATGCTTGGCAAGGCATTCGCGGAAAAGCGCACGGGCTTCCAGAACGGTTTCATCGACTTCATTGGAGGAACCGGTAGCCAGAGCAATGACCGCTTCCTCATAGCCGGCCTTGCGCAGATCGTTCTTGGCAAGGAATTCGGCATTGCCGCCCAGCATGATATCGGTACCGCGTCCGGCCATATTGGTGGAAATCGTGACGGAGCCGAGCTTGCCGGCCTGTGCGACGATTTCGGCTTCCTTTTCGTGATATTTTGCGTTCAGTACGGTGTGCGGGATGCCGTTCAGCTTCAGCTTTCTCGACAGCTCCTCGGATTTTTCGATGGATACCGTGCCGACCAGAACCGGCTGGCCCTTGGCATGGCATTCCTTGATCTGCTCGATGATGGCCTTGTACTTGCCGTTCAGCGTCTTGTAAACCGCATCGGTGTGATCCTTGCGGATCATCGGGCGGTTGGTGGGAACCTCGACCACATCCAGCGCGTAGATCTCGCGGAATTCGTTTTCCTCGGTCAGCGCCGTACCGGTCATACCGGACAGCTTCTTGTAAAGGCGGAAGAAATTCTGGAAGGTGATGGTGGCCAGGGTCTTGGTTTCCTTCTGAATGTTGACCCGCTCCTTGGCCTCAATCGCCTGATGCAGACCGTCGGAATAGCGGCGGCCCGGCATCACACGGCCGGTGAATTCATCGACAATCAGAACCTCGCCGTCCTTGACGATATAGTTGACATCGCGCATCATGGAGCCGTGTGCCTTGATGGCCTGATTGATGTGATGCGAAAGGGTGGAGTTCTCGGGATCGGAGAGATTCTCCAGCTCGAAATGCGCCTCGGCCTTCTTGATGCCGCTCTGGGTGAGCGTGGTGGTCTTGGCCTTTTCATCGACGATATAATCGGCCTCGATATCATCGTCCAGCTCCTTGTCATCCAGCTCCTTGATGACGAACTTCTTCAGCGTGCGGACGAACTTGTCGGCCTTATCATACAGATCGGTGGATTTGGCACCGGCTCCGGAGATGATCAGCGGCGTTCTGGCCTCATCGACGAGAATCGAGTCCACCTCATCCACGATGGCAAAGGCATGACCGCGCTGAACCAGATGCTCCTTGTAGGTGACCATGTTGTCACGCAGATAGTCGAAGCCGAATTCGTTGTTGGTGCCGTAGGTGATATCGGCATTGTAGGCGGCCTGCTTGGCATCCTTGCTCTGACCGTGAACGACCAGACCGGTGGACAGACCGAGGAAGCCGTAGACCTTGCCCGTTTCCTCGCTGTCGCGCTTGGCCAGATAATCGTTGACGGTGACGATATGCACGCCCTCGCCCTTCAGCGCATTCAGATAAGCAGGCAGGGTGGCAACCAGCGTTTTGCCCTCACCGGTCTTCATCTCGGCGATCCGGCCCTGATGCAGGATGATGCCGCCGAGCAGCTGGACACGGAAGGGGCGCTTGCCGATGACACGGTCAGCCGCCTCGCGGACGGTGGCAAAGGCATCGGGCAGAATATCGTCCAGCGTTTCCAGGCCGGCCAGACGCTTTTTCAGAACGGCGGTCATGCCGCGGAGCTCTTCATCGCTCATTGCCTTGTATTTGTCAGCGAGAGCTTCAATTTTATCAACGGTCGGCAGCAGCTTCTTGACCTGCCGTTCGCTGTAGGTGCCGAAAATCTTATCAATCAGTCCCATATTTCTTCTCCATGATGTTGATTTGATGTGTTTTTTATGATAACTGCATCCCGCAGGGGGGCGCAAAAGTATACTTATAAATAGTATACTATATTTTTTCTCAAATTGCTATAAATAATTGTAAACTTTCAGCTGTTTTCCGATGAATTCCGAATTTTTTTTGCAGAACAAAAAGGGAACCCGTCCCAAGAACAGGTTCCCCGGATATTTTGCGTGAAAATCAGCCGCCGAGCAGCTCGTCCATGGTTTTTTCCATGGCGGCTTCGATCTGCGATTCAATTGCGGCATAGTTGGAGGCAAGGTTGGTATCCTTGTCGTTGAACATGGTGCGGAGCTTCGGTGCGATTCCGCCCCAGTCAAAGAGGCAGGCGATATCGTAATACTGGCTGTCCAGAATAAGCTCGACCATTTTTGCCGAATCCTCGTCGCGCACCGACTTGCCCAGCACCGTGGTGTCGATGAAGCCCTTGGTGACATACTGCTGGCTGTAATAGCCCATGGCTTCCAGCACATGGCCGGTCATCTCAAGATCGCGGTTGGTGGCCGGCACGATCAGATTGTCGCACCACCAGTCATTGGTCGCAATGTGGTAGCCCTCCTGCTCCTCATCGTATTTCGGCATCGGAAGCACGCCGAAATCGGCCTGCATGGCACGGAAATCCAGCGCCAGCAGAAGCTGGTTGGAGAAGAACAGCGCACGGTTTTCCATGAAGGTCGGTGTGAACAGCTCACCGAAGACCTCATTGTAGCCGGAGCTCCAATCGGCGTCAACCATGGCGATGTCTTTCGTGCGTAAGAAGGGAATCATCTTTTCGACAATCGAGGCGGCCTTCTCCGAATAGAGGGCCATTTCGATTTCATCCCCGCTGCGTCTGGAATAATCCACGCCGGCACCGATCAGCAGATAGGACAGACCGCTGGCTTCGCTGATGATGCCGAACCGGTCATCCTTGTCCACCTTCTGGTCGCCGTTGAGATCGCTGGCGGCTGCGGTTGCAAGCTCGATCATCTTGTCCAGCGTCCATTTGCCGTCATAGACGATCTGATAGGGATTCTCCAGCGAGAGGGATTCAACCAGCTGCTTGTTGAAGAAGGTGACAACCGGCGCGCCCTTGTGATAGAGGCAGAGGTCACCGATCACGGTATACTGCTTGCCGCCGATGTTGTATTCCTCCACCGAGTTCGGATCCCACCAGCTGTGGGAGAGATTAAGCGTTGGGATGTCATTGAGGTCATACAGCAGAGAGGGAACAGACAGAAGCCCGGGAAGGGCCGCTGTCAGCGGCAGAGCGGCCTGCATGACATCCTCATCGGCATAAATCGGCGTGGTGATGCGTTCGGCGGAATTGCGCTCGGCGACACCGCCGATGTCAATCAGCTCCAAATTGACGTTCAGCTCCTCCTCAACCTGACGGGTCATCCGGATGATGGCATCGTTGATGACATCGCCGGTTTCCTCGTCGTGGCTGATGATCTGATAATCGGCGATAGCGTAGGAAAGATCGAGATGAAGGGTGCCGAGCGTGAAGGTTTTGCCCTCATAATCCACCACAGGAGCGATATATTCAGGCTCTTCGGCGGGAGCGGTGGTATCCTCCCGGATAACCGGATCGGGCGTGCTCGTGTCATCGGTTGATTCCGATCCTCCGCAGGCGGCAAACTGCGTGAGAATGAGTGCGAGCATGAGAACCGGACTGATAAAACGGGAAGGTTTCATAGCAGAATCTCCTTGATTATTTATGTTCACCTTCATTCTACTCCGGATTGGGAAAAACGTCAAGGGTTTGGGATGAACTTACAGATAAAAGTACGTTTTTACCGGTCTCCGGAGCCTTCTTTTTCGGCGAGGACGGCAAAATAATCGTCCCGGTTCTTTTTGAGAAGTGAGGGGATCGGAAGCTCATAGGGGCACCGGGTCATGCAGGCACCGCATTCGATGCAGGTATCGATCTTGCACATTTCCGCCTGCCACGGCTCGGAGAGCCAGCTGACAGTCGGTGCGCGGCGGATCATCAGCGACATCCGGGCGCATTGATTGATGACGATCTCCTGCGGGCAGGGCATACAGTAGCCGCATCCCCGGCAGAAATCACCGCCGAGTCCGGCTTTGTCGGCCTCGATCCGGGCCAGCATCGCCTCATCAAGGACGGCCGGTCGATCCATGAAGGCGAGCCATTCCTCCAATTCATGCTCATGCTGAATGCCCCAGATGGGGAGAACATTGTCAAACTGGGAAATGTAGGCAAACGCGGCTGCCGAATCGGTGATCAGACCGCCGGCGAGGGCCTTCATGGCGATGAAGCCGACATTGCGCTCGCGGCAGAGCTCGACCAGCGCAATCTCGCGCGGGCCGGAGAGATAGCTCAGCGGGAACTGAAGCGTTTCATAGAGGCCGGATTTCACCGCATCCTCGGCAATGCCGATTTTGTGGGCGGTGATGCCGATGTGGCGGATCATGCCCTGACGTTTGAAATCCTCCATGCATTCGTACATTCCGCTTCCGTCGCCGGGCGCGAAGACGCGGCCGGCACAGTGAAACTGATAAATATCAACATGATCGGTCTTCAGAAGTCTGAGCGAGGTTTCCAGATGCTGCTTCATTTCATCGGGAGTCCGGGCGCCGGTCTTGGTGGCGATATGAATCCGGCCGCGGACATCGGAGAGGGCATTGCCGATCTTTTCCTCGCTGTCCGAATAGGCGCGGGCGGTATCAAAGAAGGTCATGCCGCCCGCAAAGGCGCGGCGGAGGATGCGGATGGCGGTTTCCATATCGTCCCGCTGGACGGGAAGGGCACCGAAGGCATTCTGCGGTGTGACGATGCCGGTGGAGCCGAGAGTGATCTGTTTCATGATGATTCCTTTCTGCAAAAATCTCCCCTTTGCGGAAAGGGGAGATTGGCTGTGCTTACTTGTTTACCTTGGCAAGAGCCTGTTCGATGTCGGCGATGATGTCGGATACATCCTCGATGCCGACCGAAAGACGGATCAGATCGGGGGTGACACCGGCGGCATAGAGCTGTTCATCGGTCATCTGACGGTGGGTGGTGGAGGCAGGATGGAGCAGGCAGGTGCGGGCATCGGCAACATGGGTGACGATGGCACCGAGCTTCAGGCTGTCCATGAAGACGGTAGCTGCCTCGCGGCCGCCCTTGACACCGAAGGATACAACGCCGGAGGAGCCGTTTGGCAGATACTTCTGCGCCAGCGCGTAGTACGGGCTGGAGGCAAGACCCGGATAGTTGACCCACGATACGCCGGGATGGGCTTCGAGGAACTTCGCAACCGTCAGAGCATTGGAGCAATGGCGCTCCACGCGCAGAGCCAGCGTTTCCAGACCCATGTTCAGCAGGAAGGCGTTCTGCGGCGACTGGATCGAGCCGAAATCGCGCATCAGCTGGGCGGTCGCCTTGGTGATGTAGCCGGCCTTGCCGAAGTCCTTGGCGTAGGTGACACCGTGATAGGAATCGTCGGGCGTAGTCATACCGGGGAAACGGTCGGCGTGGGCCATCCAGTCAAAATTGCCGGAATCCACGATGCAGCCGCCGACGGCGGTGGCGTGACCGTCCATGTATTTGGTGGTCGAATGGGTGACGATATCCGCGCCGAATTCAAAGGGGCGGCAGTTGATAGGGGTGGGGAAGGTGTTGTCCACGATCAGCGGGCAGCCGTGAGCGTGCGCCTGACGGGCAAACTTCTCGATGTCGAGAACCACCAGCGCGGGATTGGCCAGGGTTTCGGCAAAGACCGCCTTGGTGTTGGGACGGAAGGTCGCTTCCAGCTCCTCCTCGGTGATATCGGGATGCACGAAGGTGGTTTCGATTCCCATCCGCTTCATGGTGACAGCGATCAGATTGAAGCTGCCGCCATAGATCGCAGAGGAGGCGACAATATGATCGCCGGCGCTGACGATGTTGAACAGCGAATAGAAGGTGGCGGCCTGACCGGAGGAGGTCAGCATGGCGGCCACACCGCCCTCAAGGGTACAGATCTTGTTTGCGACGGCATCGTTGGTCGGATTCTGAAGGCGGGTGTAGAAGTAGCCGCTCTCGGACAGATCGAACAGACGGCCCATCTGCTCGCTGGATTCATACTTGTAGGTGGTGGACTGGACGATCGGCAGAACGCGCGGCTCACCGTTCTTGGGAGTGTAGCCTGCCTGCACGCAGTTGGTATTGATTTTATAGGACATGGGATATGCCTTCTTTCTAACGAATTATTTGCCCGGCTTGTAGCCGTCCTTCAGCGTTACGATCCGGTTGAAGGTGCCGGGATGCTTGGTGTCCATGCAGAAATAGCCGGTACGGACGAACTGGAATTTGTCGCCGGGCTTTGCATCGGCACAGGCGGGCTCCAGCTTGCAGCTGCGGAGAACTGTGGCGGATTCGGGATTCAGATAGTCGGTATATTCCTTGTCGTCGGGGAGCTTGGAGGGATCCTCCAGCGTCAGCAGATTCTCGTACAGAACAACATCGGCATCCACGGTATTGGCGGCGGAGAGCCAATGGATGGTGCCCTTGATCTTGCGGCCGTCAACCGGATTGCCGTTGCCGGTTTCCAGATCGGCGGTGCAATGGATTTCCTTGACGGTGCCGTCCTCATTTTTGACGATCTCGCCGCACTTGACGATGTAGGCGCCCATGAGGCGGACCTCGCCGTCCGGCTTCATGCGGAAGAACTTGGGAGGCGGAACCTCGGCGAAGTCCTCGGCATCGATATACAGCTCGCGGGTGAACTTCACCGGGCGGGTGCCCATTTCGGGATGCTGCGGATGGTTGGGAAGCTCGAAGATTTCCTCCTTATCGGCCGGATAGTTGTCCACGATCACCTTGATGGGATTGAGGATGGCTACACGGCGGGGAGCACTTTCGTTCAGCTCATCGCGGATGCAGGCCTCCAGCAGGCGGATATCGACCAGGCTGTTGGCCTTGGCAACGCCGACACGGGAGCAGAAATCGAGGATGGAGGCACCGGTATAGCCGCGGCGGCGGAGGCCGCAGAGGGTGGGCATACGGGGATCGTCCCAGCCGTCAACCGTACCGCTTTCGACCATGGAGCGCAGGAAGCGCTTGGAGAGAACGGTGTTGGTAATGTTCAGACGGGCGAATTCGATCTGACGGGGCGTGTGCGGAACGCTGACGTTCTCGATGACCCAGTTATAGAGCGGGCGGTGGATTTCAAATTCCAGCGAGCAGAGGGAATGGGTGATGCCCTCCAGCGCATCCTGAATCGGATGAGCAAAGTCATAGGTGGGATAGATGCACCACTTGTCGCCGTAGCGGTGGTGGGGCATATGCTTGATGCGGTAAATGACCGGGTCGCGCATCCAGAAGTTGCCGGATGCCAGATCGATCTTGGCACGCAGGGTGTATTTGCCGTCCGGGAATTCGCCATCCTTCATGCGGGCGAAGAGATCGAGGCTCTCCTCCATCGGACGGTCGCGCCAGGGAGATTTGGCCGGATGGGTCAGGTCGCCGCGGTATTCGTCCATCTGATCGGGAGTCAGCTCGCAGACATATGCAAGGCCCTTTTTGATCAGCTCAACGGCGTATTCGTAGTCCTTGTCAAAATAGTCGGAGCCATAGAAGAAGCGGTCCTCCCAGTCAAAGCCGAGCCAATGGATATCCTCCTTGATGGCATCGACATACTCGGTGTCTTCCTTGGCAGGATTGGTGTCATCCATGCGGAGATTGCAGAGGCCGCCGTACTTTTTGGCGGTTCCGAAATCGATGGTGATGGCCTTGCAGTGGCCGATATGAAGATAGCCGTTGGGCTCCGGCGGGAAGCGGGTGTGAACCTTCTCCACCTTGCCGGAGGCGAGATCTTCGTTGATGAATTCTTCTATGAAGTTGGATGCTTCGATAGCCATAGCGGTAATCCTTTCGTTTATAAAGATGCGATCATAGCGTTGATGCGGGCGCTTACCCGATCGGTGCCGAGAATCTGCATGACGGTGTAGAGATCCGGAGCGTTCATCTTGCCGGTGACGGCAACGCGGATGAACATACTGATGTCGGCGACATTGCCCTTGAAGGCGGACGGATCGGCCTTGTAAGCCTTCATATCGGAGGCAAAACCGAGCGACTCGGCGATGGCCTTGACCTTGTCAAACCAGGTATTCATGTCATCGGTGATGGCAAAGGTGGCAAGGAATCCCTCCAATGCGGTTTTGATGTCGGAGACGGCGAAGGTTTCGGGATAGGAATCCTCCAGCGTGTGGAATTCATCATAGAAGAATCCCATGTAGGGCTTGGCATCGGCCCAGGTTGCTAAATCCTTGCGTGGCTTCTTGCCGCCGCGGCCGATGGCGAAAATTTTTTCGGCGAAGGCGGGATCACCGGCAAGCGCCTTTCCGAAGGCGGGATCGAAGGCCAGCGCCCACTCGGTGACCTTTTCGGTGACAGACTTTGCATCCATGCGGGCAATGACATTCTTCGATACATCGTTAAGCTTGTCGAAATCGAACAGACAGCCGGAGGTGGACATCTTCTTGATGTTGAAGGGGAAGTCCGTGTAGGGCTTGTCGGGATTCTGCATATGCCACTCCTCGTAGTTGGAGTTGAGCAGGGTCATGATGTATTCGCAGACCGCCTCCGGACAGTAGCCCATGCGGGTGTAATCGTCCATGTTGGCGCCCATGTCGCGCTTGGAGAGCTTCTTCTTGTTGCCGGCCTCATCCAGCTTCATGATCTGCGAGATGTGCATATACTTGGGCAGCCGGAAGCCGAGGAAGCGGAACAGCTGGATATGCTTGGGGAGGCTGGGGAGCCATTCCTCGCCGCGGATGACATGGGTGGTGCCCATCAGATGGTCATCCACCGCGTGCGCGAAGTGATAGGTCGGGATGCCGTCGGACTTCAGCAGAACGAAATCCTCATCGTTTTCCGGTACGTCGATCGTGCCCTTGACAAGGTCGGTGAACTTGATCTTTTTCTCGGGATCGCCGTCGGCCAGGATGCGCAGGACAAACGGATGACCGGCCGCCAGATGCTCCTTGACCTCTTCAAGCGTGAAATTCCGGCGGGCCAGCATTTCGGCGCGTCTGGCCTCAGCCTCGGCCTGCCAGTCGGTATTTTTCAGCTCTTCCTTCTTGTTGATCTGCTGCAGCTCATCCAGCTCCTCCTCGGTGGTGAAGCAGGGATAAGCCTTGCCCTCGCGGACCAGCTGCTTTGCAAAGGTCTGATAGATTTCGGCGCGCCCGGACTGGCGGTAGGGACCGTAGATGCCCTGATCGGCGATAACGCCGTTTTCGTCGAGAATCGCACCCTCGTCAAAGTGGATGCCGTAGGTGGCCAGCGTGCGGATCAGGCCTTCGGCCGCGCCCTCGACCTCGCGCTTGGCATCGGTATCCTCGATGCGGAGAAAGAAGACGCCGCCGCTCTGGTGAGCCAGACGCTCGCCGACGGTGGACGGAAAGAGTCCGCCGAAGTGAACAAAACCGGTGGGGCTGGGGGCAAAACGGGTGACCTTCGCTCCCTCGGGAAGCTGGCGCTGCGGATAGCGCGCTTCCATATCGGCGGGAAGGGCGGTGATATCCGGGAAGAGAAGATCGGCTAAAAGATTATAATCCATGGTCGGTTATCCTTTCGTGATTATCGCATATAAACATTGCATTCCCTCTCACGGGAAAGAGTGGTGGTGGAGCCGTGGCCGGCGTAGATCTTGTAATCACCGTCCAGTGAACGCAGCTGCTTCAGGGACTGGAGCAGCGCCATTTCATCGCCGCCGAAGAGATCGCACCGTCCGACGGAGCCGCGGAAGAGCGTATCGCCGGTGATGAGAAAGCCGTCCCCCTTCAGCGTGACGGAGCCGGCGGTATGGCCGGGCGTGTGAAGCACCTCCAGCGTGTGTGCCCCCAGCATCAGACGGCTGCCGTGGGACAGAAGCTGCTCGGCCGGCTTCTCCGGTGTGCGGATGCCGGCAAACTGCGCCATGTAGGTGAGATTCGGATCGGCCAGTGCATCGGCATCGTATTGATGAACAGCCAGCGGCGCGCCGGTCGCTTCGCGCAGACGGGCGAGCGAAAGCATATGATCAAAATGCGCATGGGTGAGCAGAATGAATTTCAGCTGCACGGATTCGGCGGCCAGCCGGGCCAGAATCTTATCCGCACCCTGCCCGGGCGTTTCACCGCCCGGGTCGATGACACAGCCCTCGTGGGTGGCGGGATCGAAGACAAGATAGCAGTTGGTGTGCATGGCTCCCAGCGGAAGACAGATGATTTTCAGTTGTTCCATGGCGTATCCTCCGCAGAAATGTATGATATTATATTATACCACAACTTGGCGGCGTTGTCTATCGTTTCACGGAAAAAAATTCGGTTATATTCGAACATTTTGTACCGGAATTTCAGGTTTTCGCTTTTTTTTCGGCAAATACCTTGACAATGCCGGCGCGGCTGTGCTAAACTAAAGCCGAAGATTCCCGAAATGGGAAGGTTTAAGGAGGAAATACCGATGACACCTTATGAAAATATAAAGAAGCTGGCCGCCATGGCCAAACCCTCGATGCGCTGGGACGGCACGGAGCCGCTGGAAAAGTGGCAGGAGCGCGCCCGCGCCAAGCTTGCCGAGCTGGTAGGCCTTGATCGCATGATTCCCTGCGAAAAGAAGCTGGAGATTGAATTCGACCGCGAGGAGGCTGATTTCCGTGAAATCCGCTTCCGCTATGAAACCGAGCCGGGCTATTTTGTTCCCTGCCATATGCTGCTGCCCAAGGATGCCGCGCTGCCGCTTCCGACGGTGATCTGTATGCAGGGCCACAGCAAGGGTATGCACATCAGCCTTGGCCGTACAAAGTATCCGGGCGAGCAGGTGGCAGGCGACCGCGATTTCTGCATCCGCGCCGTGAAGGAAGGCTTCTGCGCCATCGCGCTGGAGCAGCGTAATTTCGGCGAGTGCGGCGGCGACGAAAAGGGACCGAAATGCATCGAACCTTCGATGACGAATCTGCTGATCGGCCGTACCACCATCGGTGAGCGTGTCTGGGACGTTATGCGGCTGGTCGATCTGCTGCTTGACGATTTGTCCGGCTACTGCCGTGCAGATGAAATCTACACACTGGGCAACTCCGGAGGCGGCACCGCATCCACCTACTGCGGCGCGCTGGAAACCCGTCTGGCCGGCACCGTTCCGTCCTGCGCGGTATCCTCCTTTGCGGCATCCATCGGCGCGATGAATCACTGCGCCTGCAATTATGTGCCGCGCATTCTCGATTATTTTGATATGAGCGAACTGCTCTGCATGACCGCTCCCCGCCGCCTCGTTGTTGTCAACGGTGCGAAGGATCCGATCTTCCCGATCAAGGAAGCGACGGAGATGGTGGAAATCGGCCGCAAGGCATACGAGGCCGCCGGTGTTCCGGAGCGGATCGCACACGTTGTCGGCGAGGAAGGCCACCGCTTCTATGCGGATATCGCCTGGGATGCGCTGAACAAAATGCGGTAAGCCGATGGGATTTGCTGAGCTGATAATCCGGGGCGGGCTGGCGCTTATTGCCTTCCTTGCCATGGCGGTACTGGCGATTGTCGGTGCGGTCCGTGAGGTCGTGTTTCTCATCCGGACACGCGGATGCATCTGTTCTGTAAAGGGAACGGTGAATCATCTGGCCGATGAGGAGCAGGTGAAGACCGGAAAATATCGGACGACAACCATGTACAAGCCGCTGATCCGCTATGAATGGGACGGCGACTTCCGCCATGTCTACACATCGCACCGCTTCAGCCGGGATCGGATTCCCGCAGAGGGCGGCGAGGTCGATCTGCTGATCGATCCCCAACATCCGGGGACAATGATTCTGGTGCGCGAGCGGCGGGATGCCGTTTGGGGCGCTGTCGGCTGTACGGTTGTCGCCGGAATCCTCATTCTTCTCGGACTCCTGGTTATCCATACGCTGTAAAGAAGACTCCTCCGGAGGCCCTGCCTCCGGAGGAGCATTTTATTCCTCAATTTCGGTTGTCCAGTCCTCGTCCCACGGATAGCGCATGGCCAGAACCTTGCCGCCGCGCCTGGCCGATTCCTCGGCGTAGATGCCGGGCAGGGTCATGGCAAGGCCCTCGCGCAGGGAGATCGGCACCGGCTTGCCTTCGGCGATCGCGGTGAAGAAATGATCCAGCATCGCATAATCCATGCCGCCGTGACCGACTGCCTTGGGATTGTCCGCATAGGCGGGCGGCATGAATTCGCCGCTGACCTCCTGCAGCTTTCCGCCGTCTTTGGTGGAATTGAAGCGGATCATCGGCTGATCGAAGCGGTCGATCCGCTCCATGTAGCCCTCTGTGCCGAATACACGGTAATTGTGGTGACCGATGGCCGCACGGCACCGTCCGTTGCGCATCAGGCGGATGACAACACCGGATTCCGTCCGGAACTGGGCGCACATCATATCATCCTTTTTGGTGCCTTCGGGATAATCGTCGGCGTGCATACCGGTTCCGAAGCAGCTGACATACCGGAGCTCCTCATTAAGGATGGTCATCAGCGGGCCGAGGGAGTGGGTGCAGTAGCGGATCGGGATCAGAAGCCGCCGCCAATCGCCATTTTCGTTCAAACCGTGGGATTCCTCGCTGTTCGGGAGGCTCCAATGGATGTATTCCGCCTCCATGCAGTGGGGATTACCCAGCTTGCCGGATTCGTAGTATTCCTTCAGCATGACGGCGAATTTCTGCTCGTTCGGATTGGCACCGACGGAGATGGCGGCCTTCGATTTTTCGGCGGCCTGCCACAGATCCCCGGCCTCTTTGAGATTTGCGACAACCGGAATATCCGTCAGAACGTTGATGTTGTGCTCCAGCGCCTTACAGCAGAAGGAAGCGTGAATATCGGCGCCGGTTTCGACGATCACAACGTCGAGATCGGCTTTTTCCAGCATTTCGTCATAATCCTCGTAAAAAACGGCGTCCGGGAAGATTTCGCACATCGGCTGATCCATCAGCCATTGTTTTTCATACCAGTTGTGTCTGCGGATATCGCAGGCAGCGGCAGGAATGACATTGTCGAAGGCCTCGCAGGCCAGCTTATACATGAGGCGTCCGCGGTGACCAAGACCGACAACGCCCACTCGGAGCTGTTTCATGGCAGAATATCCTTTCTTGCTTGCCGGCATAAGCCGGTTGATCCACCTTTATTATAGCACACCTCCCGCCGTCTGGCAAGAGGCCGGAGGGAAAAACAGCCTCCGTTTTTTCACGGAGGCTGTTTTCTTTATTCGGAAAGAGAAGTCTTTTTGATCAGCAGAAGGGTCAGAAGCGCCAGCAGCAAGAAAAGTGCGGCGGTCAGCAAAAACAACATCCGCAGACCAAAGTGCTCGGCGAACAGGCCGCCGATGTAGGAGCCGACAAAGGGCGCAATACCGCTGGTTACAACGGTCCAGACCCCCTGCGCGGCGGTCAGACCGTTTGCGGGGACGATCCGGCGTATGTACGGCGTGGACGAAGCCCAGAGCAGGGCAAAGAAGCCGGCATGGAAGAGGATGATGACGAACATCAGAAGCGTGTGCCGGACCGTGAAGATGACCAGCGCTTTGAAGACGCCCATCAGCGCGGTCAGCAGGAAGATCCACCGGGCATCGGTGCGGACAATCTTCTTGCCGAGCACCAGCATCAGCAGCCATTCGACGATGGTGGCAATGCTGATGAGAAGACTGAACACACTCACGCTTCCGCCAAGTCCCATGTCGGTCGAATAATAGACCGAGAAGAAGGCGACAACCATCCGCGAGCATAGGAAGAGAAGGAAGGAATAGATCAGAAAGCGGATGAAATCCGGGTTCATGTATGGACCGGACGGACCGGAGCTTTCCTTTGCGGCGATACTCGGTGCCTTGATCTGAAGGGAGAGGACGGCGGCCAGCGTGGCCAGAACCGCGACATAGATGAAAAAGAGGGAGGGCGGTTCACTCGGCAGGAAGGTGTAGAAAAGGCCGAATACCGCATATCCCAGCGAGGCGAAGGAACGGAACCAGCCAAAGGATCGGGCGGTTTCGGAATGCTTCTCGGCTGCGATCGTGTCGATCAGCGGCTGATGGGTCATATAGCAGGAGTAGAAGAGCACCGTGAGCAGAATCAAAAGCGCCTTCGTCATCGGGAGCAGAAACAGCAGGGCGAATACGGTAAGAAGAATCAGCGAGAGAGCCAGAACCCGGCTTTTATCCCTTGCTTTTCCGGCAAAGGAGGTCCAGACCAGCTGGGAGATCATCGTGACAATTGCGCCGATGGCGGAGATTTCACCGATCGTCTTCTCGGTGGAAAAGGGAAGGGAGGCCACATAAATCGGGAGAAAATTATCGACCAGGCATTGAATGCCCCATGGAAAGAGAAAGAGGCCGATGAGAATGGGAGTGAGTTTTTTGGACATGAATTCGGTCACCTGTTTGGATCGTATGCGCACAAGCGGAAGGCCCTGCAACGAGGCCTTCCGCTTGTTTGATTATTTCAGCTTCCAGTTGGTATAGAGAATGGAGCACTTGTTGCCGTCGCCGTGAATCTTCTGATAGTAGACGGTGAACAGGCTTCCGTCATCCAGCTCGACGGTGGACGGATAGCCGAGGTCGGAATCCACGCAGTTGTCATCGAGGATGTAGTCATCGGTCCAGGTCTTGCCGAGATCCCAGCTGACCATTGCGCGCTCGCCGAAGGGAGCTTCGCGGCGGCCGTAGGTGCAGATCAGCGCACCGGACGAGTGGAGCAGGAAATGAGGAGGCGATCCGCTGACATCCGTGGGCGTGAGCGGGCTCCAGGTCTTACCGCCGTCCTCGGAAACGGTGGTGTAGATGGAGAAGTGCGAAAGCTTGATGTTGTCACGGGGCTCCAGGCGGTAGGCACCGAACAGGCGGCCATCGGGAAGCTCAATGACATGAGGCTCGTGGAAATTGTTCAGCACCGTTCCTTCTGGAATGACAAGCTCGGAAAGCTTTTCCCAGGTATAGCCGCCGTCGGTGCTTTTATAAGCGGCGAGTGCGCCCTTGGGAAGCTCCGGCTCGGCGTACATTTCCTTGCCGAGGTAGATCAGCGATCCGTCGCGGCAGAGATTCGGGCCGTGGGGTGAGGATACCGGAACCTTGATCTTTTCGCTCCAGGTGACACCGTAGTCTTCGGAGATGCGGACATAGGAGCCGCCCTTTTTCTCCTCCTCGGGCAGATAGCGGTAACCGGCCATCATGCCAAGATTGGCGGCGGCTGCAGCCGGCTCGGCGTGGTTTTTGATCCAATCATAGTAGGTGGTCAGATACGCCTCGGCGGGATGGGTGAACCAGGTGATCAGCATCCGGCCGTTTCCCATATAGAGAATGCCGGCATCGCGGTCATCCAGATAGGTATCATTGATAATCATCGGCGGCGTCCAGGTCTTGCCGTTGTCACGGCTGATGTACATGGCGGTTTTGCCGAAGGGGCAGATGTGGCTGACACGCATACTGGAGGCGACAGCATAGAGGGTGCCGTTTTCATCGCGGGCAACGGTCGGCCAGCCCTGATAGGAGAAGACGGTGCCGCGGGCGCGGTTGACAACACCGTGCACGGCTTCGGGTGTGATGATATTCATGGTAGTTACCTCCGGATTATTTCAGTTTCCAGTTGGTGCAGAGGGTGGAGCAATAGGAATCGCCTTCGCATTTCTGGTAGTAGACGCTGAACAGGCTTCCGTCATCCAGCTCGACGGTGGACGGGTAGCCCAGATCGTGGGTGTCGGAGCGGTCATCGATGATGTATTCATCCGCCCAGGTCCTGCCGAGATCATAGCTGACGGCGGCGCGCTCGCCGTAAGGCGTTTCGCGGCGGCCGTAAGTGAGAATCAGCGCGCCCGATGAATGAAGCAGCAGATGGCCGGGATTGCCGGAAAGGCCGGTGGGAGTCATCTCGCTCCAGGTTTTTCCGCCATCCTCGGAAACGGTCGAATAGAGGGTGTAGCCGGTATAGTCCCAGCCGTCGCCCTGGAAGCGCCCGCCGACAATGCCGTCGCCCTGGGCGCGGATCATGCCGAGCAGCCGGCCGTCCGGCAGCTCGATGACATGAGGCTCGTGGAAATTATCCGGCTTTGTGCCCTCGGGGAAGGACAGCACGCCGAGCTTCGTCCAGGTGTATCCGCCGTCAGAGCTTTTGTAAGCGGCGATACAGCCGGCGGGGATTTCATCCGCTGCCCACATTTCCTTGCCAAGATAGATCAGCGAGCCGTCGCGGCAGAGATTCGGGCCGTGGGGAGCGGATACCGGAACGCGGATTCTGTCGCTCCAGGTCACACCGTAATCCTCGGAAATGCGGATGTATGAGCCGCCGCGGCGATCCTCCTCGGGGAGAAAATCGTAGCCGGCTAAAAGACCCATGGCAGCATTCAGCGTGGCACGCTCGGTGCGGTTGCGGATGCCTTCAAACCATGTGGTCTGATAGGAATCCGCGGAATGGGTGAACCATGTGACCAGCATCCGGCCGTTTCCCATATAGAGAATGCCGGCATCGCGGTCATCGAGATAGGTATCGTTGATAACAAAGGGCGGAGTCCAGGTCTTGCCGTTATCGCGGCTGATGTAGAGAGCCGTTTTGCCGTAGGGGCAGACATGGCTGACACGGAAGGCGGAGGCGACGGCATAGAGAACGCCGTTCTCATCGCGTGCGACGGTCGGCCAGCCCTGATAGCAGAAGACGGAGCCCTGTGCGCGGTTGACGATGCCATGGACACGTTCTGGAGTGATGATATTCATAGCAGATTTCCTTTATTTCAGATTCCAATGAGTACAGAGAACGTTGTTGATGGCTTCGCCGTCCAGCTTCTGATAGTAGATGGTGAAAAGACTTCCGTCATCCAGCTCGACCGTGGAGGGATAACCCATGTCGAAGTCCCAGGGCCGGTCATCAATGACATAATCATCCTCCCACGTTTTGCCAAGGTCATAGCTGACAGCGGCACGTTCGGAGAACGGTTTTTCGCGGCGGCTGTAGGAAAGAATCAGCGCGCCCGACGAATGGAGCATCAGGTGGCCGGGGGCACCGTTGATGCTGGAATATTCCGGGACACTCCAGGTCTTGCCGCTGTCCTCGGATACGGTAAACAGCATGGTGTAGCCATAGCGCATCTCGCCGTCGGGGCATTCAAAGCAGCCGTCACGGACCTCCTTGCCCTGAGCGCGGATCAGACCAAACAGCCGCCCGTCCGGAAGCTCGATGACATGAGGCTCGGAGAAGCAGGAGGAGGGAATATCCTCCGGCAGCACAACCTCACCGGCTTTTTGCCAGGTATAACCGCCGTCACAGCTCTTGTAGGCGGCTATTGTCTTCTCCGGAAGCTCGCCGTAGGAGTGCATCTCACTGCCAAGATAGATCAGGGATCCGTCGCGGCAGAGGCAGGGACCGTGGGGCGCGGATACCGGAATGCGGATCTTTTCGCTCCAGGTGACACCGTAATCCTCGGATACACGGACATAGGAGCCGCCCTTCCTCTCTTCCTCGGAGAGATGGTCATAGCCGGCCAGCATACCCATCGAAGCGGCCTTGACAGGCCAGGGCGACCAGGAGTTGATTTCGTCATAGTAGTCATTCTGATAGAGGTCCGCCGGGTGGGTAAACCATGTGACGAGCATCCGGCCGTTTCCCATATAGAGGATGCCGGCATCGCGGTCATCGAGATAGGTATCGTTGATGACGATCGGCGGGGTCCATGTCTTGCCGTTATTGCGGCTGATGAACATCGCGGTCTTGCCGAACGGGCAGACGTGTCCGGCGCGGAAGGCCGAGGCGACGGCGTACAGAACGCCGTTTTCATCGCGGGCAACGGTCGGCCATCCGTGATAGGGGAAAGATGTATTGACGCGGCGGCTGATAATGCCGTGTGTGACTTCGGGAGTGATAATCATTTTAGCCTCCTTTGTGGCTTACAGGGTGATACGGGCAACCCAAAGAGCGTTATTGCTGCCGTATTTCTCGCATCCGGCGGGCTGCATCCATTCGTTGACGGTAACATAGGCCAGCGAATCGCTGACATTGGTGACACCGAAGTTGCCAAGACGTGCGCCGCGCTCGGGAATGACAATCTGCTCGGTATGGCGCTTGATCGTCATGGTTTCGGTATCCACTTCGGCGACAAACAGGGGCGCGCGGTGGCGGAAGACATGATCGTTGTTGCCGGCCTTTCTTGTATAGACAAGATAAAGCTTGCCGCCCAGCGTCATCCAGTGCTGCTGGGTATTGTAGTTGGGAAGCTCCAGACCGCTGTCCCAATGCCAGATCTGCGGCGGGGTGAAGTGCAGACCGTCATCGCTGACGGCCCAAAGGCCATGATTGTCCGAGCGGATGGTGAGGTAATACTTTCCGCTGTACTTGACAATGGATGGCTCACAGATACCGCGGACATCCGTGAATTCAAGGATGCCGCCCATTTCGACAAATTCCAGCTTATAGCCGTTGAGGCGGCAGCGCATGACAACGCATTTCATCTGGTTGTCATGCGGTACCGTCAGATAAGCGGGAATCAGCAGGGTACCGTCATCATCCTCGATGAACTGGGTACAGCCGCTTCCGAAACGGTTGAAAGTTTCGAGGTATTCTGGCGGCAACTCGATGATATCGGCCGGACGGAAGCAACCCTTTTCGGTATCGTAGGTAGAATACCAGGTGAGGCAGTTCATTCCGTCAACCGGCGTGAGTCCACCGGGGCTGTAATAAACCTCGTGGCCGATCACGATCGGGGTGCCGGTGGCCTTGTGAAGCAAATGGGTAGCGTCGCATCCGGCGCGGCGGATCGCGGGATCCCCGCTTTCCATCCGGAAGGCGGGATCCTGAACCGGTTTGGTCCAGGTTTTTCCGCCATCCTCACTGCGGATGACATAGAGATCGGAGAAAACATCGCTTCCGGCAACATTCAGCAGCTGCATGGTCAGAACCAGACGGTTATCATCGAGCGCACAGGCACGGCCGTGGACGAAGCATTGCTTTTTATCGTAAGGGTACGGCGTTTCGAAAAGTTGGATGTTCATGGTGCAATAATCCTGGTTTCCTTTATCAGTTTTTGCCTTCGATCAGCTTCCAGGCATTTTCGTACAGCCATGCCTTGGTTTCCTCGGTGAGGGGCTGGAAGGGCTCGCGGGCCTCGCCGTAATCAAGACCGGCGAAGGTAATCATCTGCTTGGAGGCCGGGATGGTGCCGCGGCTGATAACAGCCTGGATGGCCTTGTTTGCCAGACTCTGGGCATCCTGTGCCTCGGCGATCTTGTTTTCCTTGAAATAGTTGTAGATCGACAGAATGATGCGGGGCATGAAGTTGTAGGTGGTGCCGATACCGCCGTCCGCACCGGCCGCAAGACCGGAGAGAAGCATCTCGTCCGAGCCGTTGTAGAAGACCTTGTCCGGGAAGGCGCGGGTCAGCAGATTCAGCTGGAAGAAGTCGGAGCAGGTGAATTTCATGCCGCCGACACCGGGAAGCGAAAGCAGCTCGGACAGCTGATCGAAGTTCAGCGTGGTGCCGGTGATGACGGGAATGTTGTAGATGATCAGCGGGATGCCGGCGGCATCGCAGAGCCGCTCGTAGTAATGCTTGATATCGTCGAAGGAATACTTGTAGTAGAGCGGGGTGACCGAGGAAACGGCGTGGGCACCGCACTTTGCGGCATGGCGGGCCAGCTCGACGGAATCCTTGGTGGAGAGGGCGTGATGTGAGCGATGATTGTCAGATCGCCGGAAGCCTCCATCGTGGTTTCCAGCAGCTCCATGCGTTCCTTCTGGGAGCAGAGCACCATCTCACCGCTGGAGCCTCCGACATACAGGCCGTGAACGCCTGCGGCCTTCAGATTGCCGATGTGCGCCTGGATTTTTTTGCAGTCGATACCGTCATCGGTGAAGGCGGTCATCATAGCGGGCAGAATACCTTTGAATTGATCTTTGTTCATAACAGAATCTCCTTTTCGGAAAATTTCAATAATACTATTATAGCGGATATTCTCCGAAAAGTAAATAACACCATGCGACATCTTTTGCCGCATGGTGTCCCATTATTCAATGTTTTCCTTCGATTTACCCTGATGCAGGCGGCGGTATTCGCCGGCGGACATTCCGAACTGCTTCCGGAAGGCCACATAAAAGCCGGAGGGCGTGGTATAGCCGACCGAGGAGGCCACCTTCTCAATCGGGCAGTCGGTGTGGGTAAGCAGACCCACCGCCCGGTGCAGGCGGGTTTCGATGACCTTTTCGCGGAAGCTCATGCCGTAGATACTGCGGAGAACCCGGCTCAGCTGGCGGGAGGAAAGGCCAAGCTCGCGGGCCATATCCTCCTCGGTGACAGCGATGCCGGCGTTTTTTGACAGATAATTCTCGATCTTCTGATAGCGTACCTCGCGGTCATCGTCATCGGGAATCCGGCTGGCGGTGATGTTGGCGCTCATCTCCTGCCGGTCCAGCCGGCGGATCAGACGGATGAAGAACTGCGCAATCAGCAGCTGGGCACAGACTCCCGAGCCGATCTGCTGCTTTTGCATCTCCCCGCGGATATCGCAGAGCATCCCGCAGAGCGGACCGACATCAGGCAGAATCCGCGGGGAATCAAGGCTCTGCATGACCCGGTCACAGGCTTCAAACAGCGAAGTCGGCTCATCATTCCGGCTGCCGCTGCTTTTCTGCCGGGTATAGCGGAAGCGGAGGGCCAGCTGCAGAATATTGCCGCCGACGGCATTGCAGCTGTGATAGGTTTCGGGCGGAAGCAGACACATCGTTCCGGGAACCATCCGCACATCCTCCCGATCCAGCAGCTTGATATCATACTCACCGTCGATGCAGGCCAGAATCTCAAAATAGGGATGGGAATGCATATCGGTGGAGAGCCGGGGCGCGCAGGCGGATTCCAGAAATCCCTGATCCAGGACCGCATAGAGCAGCAGATCACCGGCCTGCACCTCGGGCGCCGAAAAATTGAATTCGCTTTTTTTCATGACAGAGAAGTCCTTTCGGAGGGGTTATTCGCCGGCCTTCATGGATTCAACCATGTCGATGCGCTTCAGCCGGCCGGACATGGAAAGGCAGACCAGCGCGGAAAAGATCAGCGTGATAAGGGCCGACAGAAGATAGCTTGGTGCATAGATGAACCGGCCAAACATGACAATATCGACCTCGGCGGTCAGCACAACAAAGCGGTGGAGGAAAATGCCCAGCACAAGTCCCGCCGCCGTGCCGAGCAGGCTCAGCAGCGCGGTTTCGCGGTAGATATAGGCGGCAACCTCGCCGTCATAGAAGCCGAGCACCTTGATGGTGGCCAGCTCCTTCTCGCGCTCGGCAATGTTGATGTTGGTCAGGTTGTAGAGCACGACAAAGGCCAGCAGACCGGCGCATACGATCAGCACGATGACGATATAGTCGATCTTCTCCAGCATATTCTCGAAGGAGGAGGACATGGAGGTGGAGAAGGATACCGAGCGGACACCGTCAAGCTTCAGAAGAGCCTCGGCAGCGGCATCCTCCTCGTCCGGTGAAGCGGCGAGCGACTTGACAAACCGAGTTGTATAGGAGAGAGGCTGCTCATAGGCTTCCTCATATACGCAGGCGGTCATATAAACATAGCTCTCAACGTAATTTTCGGTTATGCCGCTGACAGTGAAACGGGCGGTTTCACCGTCTGCATTTTCAAGCTCCACGGTATCACCGACAGATACGCCGAGAATGGTGGCCATCTTCTCCGAGAAAACAACCGAATCCGCTCCGAAGGGGACCGCTTCATGCCCGATCCGCTTCCGCAGACGGATGAAGTCGGGGAATTTATCATAATCGGCCGGAACGGTGATATTTGCTTCCAGTTCTTTGTCGCCTGCCCGGACCGTTCCGTATTCGGAATGGACGGCCAGCGAATCTTTGACCTGCTCCGGATCGGAAAGGAAGGCTTCGATCGGCGCAGGATCCTCGATGCCGTCCTCCAGCTGCAGGGTCAGATTGTACTGCATCAGCTCATTGAACTGCAGATCCACAATGTCGCTGATGGAATCCCGCAGGCCGAAGCCGGTGACAAGCAGAGCGGTGCAGCCCGCGATGCCGATGACTGTCATGAAGAAGCGCTTCTTGTAGCGGAAAAGATTGCGGAGTGTGACCTTCTGATGGAAGCCGAGGCGCTTCCAGAGAGGCGTGATCCGCTCAAGCAGGACCCGCTTGCCGGCCTTGGGGGCACGGGGAAGCAGAAGGGCGGCCGGCTTTTCGGAGAGAATATGTGCGCCGGCCCATACGGTTGCGCCAAGCGTGCAGACGATGGCGGCGGCCGCCGACAGCAGGGCGATCTCAGGAATGAAGGAGAGCCGCAGCGGCGGGAAGGTGTACATGATTTTATAGGCATTCCAGATGACCGAAGGGAAGAGAACCAGACCGATGGCAAGGCCGGTTGCACTTCCGAGCAGACCGGATACGCCGGCATAGAGAATGTATTTGCTCATGATGCCCGCGCGGGAATAGCCGAGCGCCTTGAGAATACCGATCTGTGTGCGCTCCTCCTCGATCATGCGGGTCATGGTGGTCAGCGAAACAAGCGCCGCGACAAGGAAGAAAAAGAGCGGGAAAATCCGGGCAATGGCGGCAATCTTTTCGGCATTGGAATCAAAGCTGACGAAGCTGACATTGGCATTCCGGTCAAGCACATACCATTCGGGAGCTTCCAAAGCCTCCACGTCGGCTTTCGCATCGGCAATTTCCGCCTCGGCATCGGCAAATTCCGCTTCCGCCTCGGCTTTGGCCTCCTGATATTCCGCACGGCTGTCGATAAGCTTTGCCTCGCCCTCATCCAGCTCGGCTTTGGCCTCGGCGATTCGTTCCTTGGCTTTATCAAGCTCGTCAAGCGCCGCATCCAGCTGTGCCTTTGAGGCGGCATAGACGGCGGGCGGGAGCATCGCGGCGGAATTTTCAAGCTGGGCAAACTGCGCATCCAGCGCTTTGCGGCTGTCTGCAAGCTGTGCCTCGCCGTCGGCAATCTCCCGGCGGCCGTCGGCGATTTCCGCTTCGGCATCGACAATCTTCTTTGCCGCATCGGCAAGCTCGGCCTCAGCATCCGCCTTCTTTTCAAGATATTCGGCCTCTGCCTCGGCAATTTCGTCCAGCGCCTCGTTCCTTGTCTTTTCAAAACGGAGCTTGGAGCGCTCCTTGCCGGCCGCTTCCAGCGAATCGGCAGCCCGCTCGATCAGTGCCTCATAATCGGCTGAATAGGTATCGAGCTCCTTCGCACCATCGGCCGTGACAAACAGATCGGTGTAAACATCAAGGGTGAACAGCTCCTCCATGCCATACAGCAGAACCCCGACCCGGCCGTTGCCCTTATCCGAGGTTTCGCGTTCGACGGACATATAGGCGGGATTGGTGACGATTCCGACAACGGTCAGCTCGGTTTCACAAAAGGTGTCGGACAGCTCCTCACCTTCGCCGGGGATAAGCCGGATGGTGGTTCCGATATCCAGTGATTCAAACATACCGTTGCCCTGCTCGGCCAGAATTTCATTGGAAGATGCGGGATAACGGCCCTCGGTCAGCGGCATTTTGTTGAGCGGAAGATCCTCGGAGCATCCGCCGTCAAGCGGCAGACCGTAAATCCGGGCGGTCAGCGAATCGCCGGTATCCCCGCCCTCGGCAATCTGCGCCAGCACATCTGTCAGATAGTGCGGCATGACCGTCTTTACGCCCTCGGTTTGCCGTACGGCTTCGATATCGTCCTCATCGAAGCCCCAGGTGGATTTCAGAAAGAAATCCATCATATCGTTTTCATCGTAATAGCGGTCGATGCTGTCCCGCATATCCGGCTCGGTGGACAGAAGGCCGGCCAAAAATCCGACACCGAGTGCCGTGATCAGAAAGATCGCAAGAAAACGGCTGAAGGTGCCCTTCACCGAGCGCAGAATGTTTTTTGCAAAGGTTTTTTTCATCGGTGCTTACCACTCGATTTCTGCGGCCGGAACGGGATTTTCGTTGATCTCGATGGCCTGCACGCCGCCGTTTTTGATGCGGATGACCCGGTCGGCCATTTTGCAGAGGGCGCTGTTGTGGGTAATGACAATGACCGTTTTGCCACAGGAGCGGCAGGTATCCCAGAGCAGGCCGAGGACGGCCTTGCCGGTGTTGTAGTCCAGCGCGCCGGTCGGCTCGTCGCAGAGCAGAATCTGCGGATTCTTGGCCAGCGCACGGGCGATGGATACGCGCTGCTGTTCACCGCCGGAAAGCTGGGCGGGGAAGTTGTTCATCCGATCACCGAGTCCTACCGAGCGGAGCGTTTCGGCCGCATCCAGCGGCTCATCGCACAGCTCGGCTGCAATTTCCACATTTTCCAGTGCGGTCAGGTTCTGGACGAGATTGTAAAACTGGAAGACAAAGCCCACATCCAGCCGACGGTATTTGGTCAGCTGGCGGGCATTGAAGCCGCTGATATCACGTCCGCCGAGCCGGATGATGCCTTCATCACAGGTATCCATACCGCCGAGCATATTCAGAATGGTGGTCTTGCCGGCACCGCTGGGACCGACGATGACAACAAATTCACCCTCGCCGATGTCAAAGCTGACATGATCGGCGGCGGCAACGGTGTGATCGCCGGTTTTATAAAATTTACATACGTTTTCAAAGTGTACGAATTCGGGATTGTTCATTCGCGTGTCCTTCAATCATAAAAATTTCAATACCATACAGTATAGCAAACCGGTGTTTATAAATCGTTTCAAAAATGTGTCCTTTTGGTAAAATAACAGTTTGCCCTGTAAACAAAACCGATCCGGAGGTGCCGGATCGGGAGATATTCAGATGCGGCCGGATTTCATCGCATCAATCTGCTCAAAAACAGCCCTCCAGCGCTCGGGATGGCTGGAATGATACATATGCGGCTTAAAGCCCAGACCCAGATAGGTGCGGATGGCAGGAATCCGGAAATCATCGGTGGTCAGACCGACTTTTGTGAAGCCGCGGCGCTTCAGCTCCCACATAGCGGCCAGAACCATCGGGCGGGCCAGTCCCCGGCCTCGTGCCTCGCTGTGAATACCGACCATGTGAATCCACCCGTATCCCGGAAAATCCCGGTGCTCGACGGCGGTGGTGGTGGCCACATCCCGTCCGTCAAGGGAGAGAAAGAGCACGCCTTCGGGCCGGTAGCCGAGGCTTTCACGGATGGTTTTCTGATAGTCGAAGGAACAGCCGAAGGACTCGTCTATGATCCTGGACCAGGCCTCCGGTGAATCCTCTCGCTCGCTATGGAGGGTGACCCCTTCGGGAAGGATCAGCTCGGGAAGGGCAGAAAGATCCAGATTCAGAAGGCGGAGCTGGGGCTGATTTGACATGACATACCTCACAGAAGTTTTTTTCATTATAGCACAGAACGAAACGCTTGTCAAGATGACGCAGAAAAAATTGCGCAAAGCTCTTGACAAATCCCATGTCATGTGCTATAATATAAAAGTACCAAATAAGCGAGTGTAGTTCAATGGTAGAATTCCAGCCTTCCAAGCTGGTCGCGTGGGTTCGATTCCCATCACTCGCTCCAATTTGACCGCGCATCCGACGGATGCGCGGTTCTTTTTTACAGGAGGCCGCAATGACAAAGCAGGCGGATACCAATCCCTTTCCTTACAGCGATTCCAATAAGCGCTATTATACCTACGATTATTTCATGCGGCAGAAATTCGGCCGAAAATGCGCCAAGCTGCCCATCGATGGCGGCTTCACCTGCCCCAACCGGGACGGAACCTGCGGCACCGGCGGCTGTACCTACTGCTCGGCACGCGGATCCGGTGATTTCTGCGCCGACCGCTCTCTTCCGGTGCGGGCACAGCTGGAACAGATGCGGGCCGTTATGTCCGAAAAATGGGCCGATTCGCTGGGAATCGCCTATTTTCAGGCCTTCACCAACACATATGCGCCGGTATCGGTGCTCCGGACGAAATTTGAAGAAGCGCTCGCCTTTCCCGGAATTGTCGGGCTGAGCATCGCCACCCGGGCCGACTGTCTGCCCGGGGATGTCTGCGAGCTTCTGGCCGAGCTGGCCGAACGGACCTTTCTCACGGTGGAGCTGGGGCTTCAGACTGTCCACGATGATACAGCCCGCCGCATCAACCGCGGACACACCTATGCGCAGTTTCTGGACGGCTATCGCCGGCTGCGGGCGGCATCGGAGAAGATAGCAATAGCCATCCATCTGATCAACGGCCTCCCCGGCGAAACGGATGCGGATATGATGGAAAATGCCATCGGGGCGGCCGCCCTCCGTCCCGATCAGCTCAAGCTCCATCTGCTCCATGTCATCGAGGGCACGCGGCTCTGTGAGGAGTACCGCGCCGGCGGCGTGCGGTGCATGGAGCTTGAGGAATATGCCGGTCTGGTGGTCCGCCAGCTGGAGCGGATGCCGCCCCGCACAGTGATCGGCCGGGTGACCGGAGATGGGATGGGATCGGCGCTGGTTGCTCCCCTCTGGAGCCGGAAAAAGCTGACGGTGATGAATGCCGTTGATCGCATATTCTACGATCGTAAAACTTGGCAGGGGCGTTTTTTTGAATAATTTTGTGCACCCTGCACAAAATTATCAGCGCATTTTCTACACCTGCGCCAAAGGATTTTTGTCCGAAAACCCTTGCAAAATCCTTTTATTTATTGTATAATAAAAAAGAGATCAGATGTTGAATGATCTGCATCCCCGCCGATTGCCAATTCTGATTCGCATTTATATGGCCCTGATCCTACCAAGGACGGTCATTCCCTATTATACAAGAAAAGGAGAACACTACAATGGACAAGATCAACACCAAAAGTATCCGCAACGTATGCCTGATGGGACACGGAGGAAGCGGTAAAACCTCTCTTTGTGAGGCGATGCTGTATCTTTCTAAAGCAACCGATCGTCTCGGCAAAACTCCTGAGGGAAATACCGTAAGCGACTATGACGCCGAAGAAATCAAGCGCGGCTTCTCGCTTTCCACCACGGTTGCACCGCTGGCATGGCAGGACAGCAAGATCAACATTCTCGATACCCCCGGCTACCTCGATTTCTCGGGTGAAGTGCTGGAGGGAGTCCGTGTTGCCGACAGCGCCCTGATCGTTGTTGACGGCCGCAGCGGCGTTGAGGTCGGCACGGAGCTTGCCTGGGACTATGCTGAAAAGGAAGGCATTCCGAAGGCCTTCTTCATCAACCGCTTTGACGACGGCGAAGCCCGTTTCAAGAAGGTATTCGATGCTCTGCGCGATAAGTTTGGTGTCACCGTCTGCCCGCTGCTCATCCCGATGATCGAGGGCGACAAGGTTATCGGCTTTTTGAACCTGATCGATATGAAGGCCGAGGTCTATGATAAGACCGGCTCCAACATGGTTTCTGAGATTCCGGAGGAATTCAAGGAAATCGCCTACGATTACCGCAATATGCTCTATGAATCGATCGCGCAGACCAGCGACGATCTGATGGATAAGTTCTTCAACGAAGAGCCGATCACCTACAACGAAGCCATGAATGCCGTTCATGACGGCATCATCAACGGCGAAATCGTGCCGGTATTCTGTGGCTCCGCCACCAAGATGTGGGGCGTTACCGCTGTTATGGATGCCATTGCGAACTCCTTCCCGCGTCCGACCGCCCGCAAGACCGAGATTATTGTGACGCCGGACGGCGAGGATGAAAAGGAAATCGATCCCGAGGGCGAAACCTCCCTGCTGGTCTTTAAGACCGTTGCAGACCCGTTCGTCGGCAAGATGTCCTTCTTCAAGGTTCTGAACGGTGAGCTGAAGCGCGATATGACCCTGCGCAACACCGCCAACGGAAGTGTTGAAAAGATGGCGCACATCTACACCATCCGCGGCAAGAAGCAGACCGAAGTCGAAGCACTCTGCTGCGGCGATATCGGTATGACCGCCAAGCTGAACGCCGTCAATACCGGCGATACGCTGACCGCATCCGCCGAGGATATCCGTTACAAGGGTATTGAATTCCCCGAGCCCTTCATGACGCAGGCCATCAAGCCGCAGGCCAAGGGCGACGAAGATAAGATTTCCTCCGGCATCACCAAGCTGCTGGAAGAGGATCTGACCATCCGTTACGAGAACAACGCGGAAACCGCACAGCTCCTGCTGTCGGGTATCGGCGATATGCATCTGGACGTTGTGGTTGCCAAGCTGAAGAACCGCTTCGGCACCTCGGTTGTTCTGGAAAAGCCGAAGATCGCTTACCGCGAAACCATCAAGAAGACGGTCGAAGCGGAAGGCAAGCATAAGAAGCAGTCCGGCGGTCACGGTCAGTACGGTCATGTACGTATTAAGTTCGGCCCCGGCGAAGCGGACGGTCTGACCTTCACCGAGAGCGTTGTCGGCGGTGCCGTACCGAAGGGCTTCTTCCCGGCCGTTGAAAAGGGCCTGCAGGAAGCTATGCAGAAGGGCGTTCTGGCCGGTTATCCCATGGTTAAGCTGTCCGCCAATCTGTACGATGGCTCGTATCACGATGTTGACTCCTCGGAAATGTCCTTCAAGATGGCCGCAAGCCTCGCATACAAGGATGGTATTCCGAAGGCTGCACCGGTTCTGCTTGAGCCGATCGGTACGCTGAACTGCCTCGTTCCCGACAATATGGTTGGCGACGTAATCGGCGATCTGAATAAGCGCCGCGGACGTGTGCTCGGTATGGAAGCTTCCCACGAAAAGAAGGGCTATACCGTTGTTCAGGCTGAGGTTCCGAAGGCTGAAATGATGGACTATCCGATCGCGCTCCGTGCCTCCACGCAGGGCCGCGGATCCTTCACCTTCTATTATGAGCGCTACGAAGAGGTTCCCTCCAACGTGGCTCAGAAGATCATCGACGAAGCAAAGGCCGCACAGTAATTGCATAAATCAAAAAGAGCATCACGCAGGTGATGCTCTTTTTTTGCTATTTCAGCGGAACGCTGTATACGATGTCCTCGGATTCGCCGCCATTCAGCGTAATCTTTACGGAATCAGCCCGCCATTCGAGCGTCCAGCCGCTCTCATGTAAGCCGGCACCGTCATTAAAGATCGTATGTGTTTCTTTGGAGATGGTCTGTCCGTCCGCGCGGCGGATAATCACGCGGCCCTTGACCGGTCCGAAGGGCCATTTCGGCTCGCCGATCATCTGAAATACGGCGATGTACTGCCCGCCCGGTGAGGCTTCGCGGTCGATTTCCGTCACCCTGTATTCGGATGCGTAAACCAACAAGCCGGAAAAGATGGCAGCGAGGGCGGCCAGAATCAGAAAGACTGTCAGACAGCCAACAGCAAGCTTGTGTCCCATCGGCAAAACCGTCCTTTCACAGATTGTTGTGCGTCCTTCAGCGGTAGCAGAGCGGCCCGTATTCTTCTTCATTCCAGGAGCAGAACAGCTCCGAATACCGGCCCTCGGTGAACATCGGCAGATAGTTTTCCATATTGGACGATAGATTCATGGACGGAAGCTTGGAAAGCGGTACGCGGAAGACCCGTCCTTCCTCGGTTCCGTCGATCATCGTCCCGGAAAAATCGGAGGTCTTGAAGAAATAAGTAAAATAGCGGTCGCCGGTTTGGTTGTTGAACCAATGAACAAAGCCGCAGGGGATCAGCGAGCCGACCGTCAGGCCGGTTTCCTCGCGGATTTCGCGGACCGCGCTGTCATAAATGCTCTCGCCGTCCTCCAGATGGCCGCCGGGGAAGGCGATGCCGCACCAGGAGCGAAGCCGATCAATGACCACCACTTCATCGGTGGCGGGATCGTGGAGCATAACCATATTGGTGATTTCCGTTTTTGCCATATTCATGTTCCTCCGCCCGGATGGGCAAAAATCCGAACGCAGGAATTACCGGGCGGCAATTCCTGCGGGATCGGTTTTATGCGTTGATTGCGGGCGCGTCGGTGACATAAAGCGGCTGTGCCTGCTTTTTGACCGCGGCCTCGGTGATGATTACCTTTTTGACATCTGTGCGGGAGGGGATATCGTACATGATATCGGTCATGATATCCTCGATGATCGCGCGCAGACCACGGGCACCGGTATTGCGTTCGATCGCCAGACGTGCGATGGCTTTGACGGCATCCTCCTCAAATTCGAGGACGGCACCGTCCATGCCGACCAGCTTGGTGTACTGCTTGACCAGCGCGTTCTTCGGCTCGGTGAGAATCCGTGTCAGCGCGGCTTCATCCAGACCGTCCAGCGCAACGATGACCGGCAGACGGCCGACCAGCTCGGGAATCAGACCGTATTTGACGATATCGTGCGGTGTTACATCGCGGTAAACGCCGGCCTTCAGCTTTTCTTCCTTGCCCTTGATGTCGCTCTGGAAGCCGACCATAGTGCTTCCCTTGCGCTCGGCAATCAGATCCTCCAGCTTATCAAAGGCGCCGCCGCAGATGAAGAGGATGTTCTCCGTGTTGATCTGGATGAACTCCTGATTCGGATGCTTGCGGCCGCCCTGCGGAGGAACGTTGGACACCGTGCCCTCAAGGATCTTCAAAAGAGCCTGCTGAACGCCCTCGCCGGAAACGTCGCGGGTGATCGAGCGGTTTTCGCTCTTGCGGGAGATCTTGTCGATTTCATCGATATAGATGATGCCCTTTTCGGCGCGCTCGATATCGAAATCGGCGGCCTGAATCAGACGGAGCAGGATATTTTCCACATCCTCGCCCACATAACCGGCTTCGGTCAGCGTGGTGGCATCGGCGATGGCGAAGGGAACCTTCAGCGCTTTGGCCAGCGTCTGGGCAAGATAAGTCTTGCCGACACCGGTGGAGCCGATGAGAAGAACGTTGCTCTTCTGGATTTCCACATCGTCGGCCGGCTTTTCTGTCTTGGCGGCCATGCGGCGGCCGCGGCGCTGGGCCGGCTTGGCGATGCCGAGGATGCGCTTGTAGTGATTGTAGACCGATACAGCCAGAACCTTCTTGGCGGCATCCTGTCCGATGACATATTCATCGAGCATGGCCTTGATTTCCTGGGGCTTCGGGAGGGTTTCCAGCGAAAGCTCCTCGGTTTCCTGCATCATCTGCTCATGATCGTAGATGATCTGGTTGCAGGCCTCGATGCAGTTGTCGCAGATGGTCACGCCGGTCGGCGAGGGAATGAGAAATTCAACCTGGGTTTCGTCGCGGCCGCAGAAGGAGCAGCACTTCAGATTGTTGTTTTTATTCTTGGAGTTGTTCGGCATAATTGTAACAGTCCCGCAATCAGTGTTCTCTCTTGGTGATGACCTTGTCGATCAGTCCGTATGCACAGGCCTGATCGGCGGTGAGAAAGTTGTCCCGGTTGGTATCCTTTTCGATCTGCTCAACCGTCTGGCCGGTGCGCTCGGCAAGAATGGTGTTCATGCGCTCGCGGATACGGATGATGTGATCGGCGTGGATCTTGATGTCGGAGGCCTGACCCTGCAGACCGCCGAGAAGGGGCTGATGGATCATGATCTCGCTGTTGGGGAGTGCAAGACGCTTGCCCTTGGCGCCGGCGGCCAGCAGGAAGGCACCCATACTTGCGGCCATGCCGATGCAGATCGTGGAAACATCGCACTTGATGAAATTCATCGTGTCATAGATTGCCATGCCGGCCGAAATGGATCCGCCGGGGCTGTTGATATACAGGCTGATGTCCTTGTCGGGATCCTGCGCTTCCAGGAAAAGCAGCTGGGCAACGACAAGAGATGCGGTTGTATCATTGACTTCATCGGCTAAAAAGACGATGCGGTCATTCAGAAGACGGGAGTAAATATCGTAGGAGCGCTCGCCGCGAACGGTCTGCTCCACAACCATTGGTACCAGTGCCATAAAGAATCGTCCACCTTTCAGTAATGATAGATTCCAAGTGGGCGACCGTGACCGAAATCGGCCTCCGCCCGCCCACCTGCTGTGTTTACTTTGATGATTTGCCGGGAATTATTCTGCCTTGTCTTCCTCAGCCTTGGGCTCCTCGTATGCCTTCTCGGTAACGACAGCCTTTTCCTTGACCAGATCAACAGCCTTCTTGACGGAAACATCGGCGGTAACCATAGCCAGATCGACCATTTCCTTCACCTTGTCCAGCTCCATGTTGTAAGCCTTGGCGATGCGGTCGAACTCCTCGTTGATCTCCTCCTCGGAGGGAACGATCTTCTCCAGCTCAACGATCTTCTCGAGAGCCAGACGGGTCTTGACCTGACGCTCTGCCTGGGGAGCCATCTGCTTGCGCATAGCATCCAGATCGAGGCCGGTGTACTTGAAGTAGGTATTGAGATCGAGTCCCTGCATACGCAGACGGTTGTCGAAGTCGCGGACGAAGTTCTCGGTTTCGGCATCGAACATAGGCTGCGGGATTTCAGCCTCCAGCTTCTCGATGAGAGCGTTGATCAGCTGCTCTTCGATTTCGCTGTCAGCATTCTTGTTGTATCTGTCCTGAATTTTTGCCTTAACATCGGCCTTGTATTCAGCCAGCGTGTCAAATTCGGAAACATCCTTTGCGAACTCATCGTCAAGCTCGGGAAGCTCGTTGAACTTGATCTCATGCAGCTTGCACTTGAATACGGCGGGCTTGCCGGCAAGCTCCTTGGCATGGTACTCCTCGGGGAAGGTTACGTTGACATCGAACTCATCGCCGATATTCTTGCCGACGATCTGCTCCTCGAAGCCGGGGATGAACTGGCCGGAGCCGAGGGTCAGGTTGTACTTCTCGGACTTGCCGCCCTCGAAGGGAGTGTCATCTACATAGCCGTCGAAGTCGATGACGGTGATATCGCCCATCTGGGCGGCACGGTCATTGATCTCGATCTGGCGGGAATTGCGGGAGCGGGTCTGCTCGATTTCGGCATCTGCCTCGGCATCGGTAGCCTCACGGACAGTTTTGGTAACCGGGATGCCGAGATAGTCGGCAATGGCAACCTCAGGCTTTACATAGAACTTTGCCTTGAAGGTAACACCCTCGTCGTCGATGGATACAACATCGAATTCCGGCTGGGAAACGATCTTGAAATCCTGATCCTTCATGGCATCCTCATAAGCGGCAGGAGCGATGTCGTTCAGAGCATCGTCATAGAATACGCCCTTGCCGTACATCTTCTCGATGATGTGCTTGGGAGCCTTGCCCTTGCGGAAGCCGGGGATCTGAATGCTCTTGACATTCTTCTTGTACGCCTTCATGACAGCGGCATCGAAGGTCGCCTTGTCGGCGGTGAATTCAATTTCGACCACATTGGTCTCGGGCTTGTTTACACTTTTCAGACTCATTTTTCTTATCCTCCAAAGATATTGGCGCGCCGTCCGGCACAATACCCGAGGGGAAAATTGAGCCATGCACAGTCTGCGACCATTTTAATTTTTAACTAATACTATTGTAACGATTTTTGATGATAAAGTCAAGAACCTTTGAAAAAAATTCTCAATAAATTCAAATTTCGTCCGGCAGAATAGGCAGCGGACAGAAATTCAGAAAGTCGGCCGAGGTCAGCGTATAGCGGATTCCGTCCGAAATCCCGGAAATCGGAACATCATAGACGCCGTGGATATGACCGAAGTAACACCGGCGGACCGCATACTTTTTCAGCACAGCCACGATTTCCGAGCAGACATAGCCGCGGAAATCCGGCGGAAAGTGCAGGAAGACCAGAATTTCCTTTTTCACGCCCGTTTCGGCTTTGACCTTATCGCGGAGCGCGACGGCTTCGGTAAGGCTCAGCTCCAGGCGGATGGCCTCGCGGGCCACGATCTTCTGATAATCCGAATCCTGCGGCATCTTCCGGTTGGATTCATCGATATACCAGCCGCGCGAGCCGCAGAGGATGAAATCCTCCACTTCATAGGCGTTATTATATAGGAAGCGGAGGGTTTTGAAGCCGCAGGCCTCGCAGTGCGCGTTCAGCTTCTTCATGGATGCCCACCAGTAATCGTGATTGCCGCGTCCGATGATCTTCTGTCCGTTGAGATTCTCAATGAAGCGGAGATCCTCTGTTGCGCCGGTATAGCTCATGGCCCATGAAATATCGCCGGCAATCACAACCGTATCGTCGGGAGCAACCACGCGGTTCCAGTTGGTGCGCAGCTTTTCGGTGTACCCGCTCCAGCGGGAACCGAAGATATCCATAGGTTTGTTGTCGCTTATCGACAGATGGGTGTCGGACAGGACATACAACATACAATTTCTCCATTCACAAAAATTGGCGGGGCGGAATATTTGCGCGCACAGCGGCAAAACTAATGGCGGAAATCAACCGAAAGGAACGAAGTCATGGCACTGTTTGAAAATCTGCTGAAGACCGATACGATTCCCCGGCATATATACGGAATCACCTGCGATGTGAAAAACTGCATCTGGCATGACGGGGACAATTACTGCACCGCAGACCGTGTGAACATCGGAAGCATAACGGCCAATGCCGCATCGGATACCCGATGCGCGACCTTCCGTCCGCGCGGAGAAATCACGCGCTGATGCGGATTACTCGCCGATTCCCAGCACCTTCAGCACCTCGGACGGCATGGCATCCTTGGTGATGACCTTCTTAAAGCGGACCTCCCGCTTGTCGATGTCACGCAGCGGATAGGGAATCTCGGTTCCGGTAAGAGCAGACAGCTCCGAAAGAGCCGCAAGCTCGTCCGAGGGAGCTTTGCCGGTGATCGAGCGGTATACGTCGGCGGCGAACTTGTAGGGGCTGGCCGTGGATGCTACCAGCATCTTCAGGCCGTCCCGATCCTTCGCCATATACTGCTTGGCGCAGTTGAGGCCGACGGCGGTATGGGTGTCGATCAGATAACGGTCATCCTCGAAGGTGCGCTTGATTTCAGCGGCGGTATCCTCCTCGGGGCAGTACAGACCGGTGAAATGCTCATCCAGCTTGTCCTTCAGCCCGGCGCTGACGGTGTAGCAGCCCTCACTGTTCAGCTTCTTCATCAGATCGGCGGTATTCTCGCTGCCGCTCATCAGATACAGGAGCCGCTCAAGGTTGCTGGAAATGAGAATGTCCATCGAGGGGGACATTGTGGTGTAGAAGGGACGGTTGCGGTCATAGGTACCGGTGGTGAGGAAATCGGTCAGAATGTTGTTCTGATTGGATGCGCAGATCAGACGGTTGATCGGCAGACCCATCGCCTTGGCAAGATACGCCGCGAAGATGTTGCCGAAGTTGCCGGTGGGAACGGTGACATTGATCCGTTCGCCGCTGTAGATCTCACCCTGGTTGATCAGATCGCAGTAGGCGGATACATAGTAAACGATCTGCGGTGCCAGACGGCCCCAGTTGATCGAGTTCGCGCTGGAAAGGAAGCTGCCGTTCTTTTCAAGCAGGAGCGCCATGTCGCTGTCAGCGAAGATCTTCTTGACACCGGTCTGCGCATCGTCGAAGTTGCCCTCAATGGCGCAGACATCGACATTTTCGCCGAGCTGGGTGGACATCTGCAGCTTCTGGACGCGGCTGACGCCGTCCACGGGATAGAAGACCATGATCTTCACGCCGGGAACATCGCGGTAGCCTTCCAGCGCGGCCTTGCCGGTATCGCCGCTGGTGGCAACAAGAATGAAGGCCGTGCGCTTTTCTTCGGTCATGCGCAGGGCGCTTGAGAGAAGGCGGGGCATGATCTGCAGGGCCATATCCTTGAAGGCCGCCGTGGGACCGTGCCACAGCTCAAGAATGAAGGTGTTGTCCTTCAGCTTGTGCAGAGGAGCCGCGCCGCCGACGAAACGCTCGGGAGCATAAGCCGTGCGGCAATTGCTCAGCAGCTCATCGAAATCGTAGTCGGTGAGGAAGCGGGAAAGGATGTCAGCGGCGCGCTCGGGATAAGACATATTGCAGAGCTTATCAAGATCGTGCTGGGTAAGCGTCGGAAGCTTCTCCGGCATGAAAAGACCGCCGTCGCCGGCCAGTCCCTGCTTGATGGCTCCTGCCGCTCCGATACAGTCGCGGCCGCCGCGGGTGCTGATGTAGTTCATAGGAATCCTCCAGATTTATACCGCCGGTCAGCCCGGCGGCTTTCGCCGGAATTCGGGATTCCGGCGCTTATGTTGACAAAGACACAACTATTATTATAACACAAAAAAATCATTTCATCCATAGGGAAATGAAATTTCGGGCGTTTGCATAAAAGATCTTGCGAATCAATTCGTCTGTATAGTTAATTCGCCCCAGTTTTTCCGCAATTCCCGCAAGATCGTCCACATGAGCGATTCCTTCCGGCAGGGAGGGCACGCCGTCAAGGTCACAGCCAAGGCACACGGTATCCTCGCCGCCCAGGGAAAGATAGTGCTCAATATGCGCGGCGACATCATCAAGAGTGCATTTTTCATCGCTTGTCAGATGCATCGGCGCAAGGCTGATGCCGACCAGACCATGCAGATCGCGGATCCGGCAAAAATGCGCATCGGTCAGATTGCGGCGGTGGGGGCAGACGGAATAGGAATTGGAGTGGGTGGCGATGCAGACCCGCCCGGCCTCTTGGCAGAGGTCAAGAACCTCGTCGATCATCGGCCGCGAGGCGTGGGAAAGATCGGGAATGATGCCAAGAGAAAAGCATCGCTTGACAACCGAACGGCCGAAGGGGGTCAGCCCCTCATCGGTATCCCAGGCGCCGCCGATTTTGCAGGTCTGATTCCAGACAAGCGTGAAAAAGCGTACACCGGCCGCGTGCAGGCAATCCAGACGTGAAAGATCGTCACCGAGCAGCTTGCCGCCCTCCACAGCCAGAAAGACGGCGCCGGAGTCGGCTGCCTTCAGCCCGGCGTCATCGGTGCAGAGTCGGATGCCGGAATCGGAAAGCTCCGCTTTCAGCTTGTCGGCTGCTTCAAAGAAGCGGCGGTAATCGGTATCCCCGTCCGAACGGTTATCGCTCCAGACGGCCAGAATCTGGCAGAAGGGCTGATAATGTGCAAGGCGGGAAAAGGACAGGTGGAGATTATTGCGGGAGAGGGACTGCGAGGTTATCAGCGCTTCATAAAGCGTGTCGCAGTGGAGATCGAACAGGGGCAGCATCGGCATAGGCATCCTCACTTGTGAACGGCACTGCGGATATGCCGGATTTCCAGCGGGAGCAGTGCCGAAAAATCAATCGGCGTGTCGGGGTGAATGGCGGGAAGAAAGACCTCGATCACATCAATTCGCGGCTGCAGGCCGGGAGAAGGATGCTCCCGCAGATAATCCTCGGCGGCGCGGATCAGGTGCTGCTGCTTGGCATAATTCACCGCCGCGGCCGGACGGCCGTAGCGCTGATTGGATTTTGTCTGTGCGCGGGTCTTGACTTCCGCAAATACAATATATTTTCCGTCGGAAGCGATTATGTCGATTTCATCGTGGGATACATAGGCATTCTGTGCCAGAACCGTGAAGCCCTGCTTTCTCAGATAATCGGCGGCCAATTCTTCGCCGCGCCGGCCGATGGCCTTTTTGTAGCTGCTAGCGGGCGTGTTCATTCGCGGTGAAGATTCTTCAGAAAGCTCCGGCGATAGATGGCCGGCGGCTCTCCGTGTTCATCGATGTAAGCGTTCAGCGCCGCGTAATGCGCCTTGGTGGGATAGCCCTTGTGACCGGCCAGGCCGAGTGTCGGATATTCCCCGTCCAGCGTTTCCAGAATCCGGTCCCGGGTGACCTTGGCAAGAATCGATCCGGCGGCGATGGAGGGGGAAAGGGCATCGCCCTTGACCACCGTCCGCGTTTCCACCGTGAAGCCGCGGGAAACATTGCCGTCAATCAGCGCAAGATCCGGCTTTACGGCGAGCGCTTCCATCGCACGGCGCATGGCCAGCTGGGAGGCATTGAGAATGTTGATTTCATCGATTTCCGCCGGGGATGCTTCGGCCACGGCCCAGGCAACCGCCTTCTCGCAGATGAGATCGAACAGCATATCCCGGCGCTTTGGGGTCAGCTTTTTGGAGTCGTTCAGATACGGAATTTCCAGATCGCGGGGAAGGATGCAGGCGCCGGCGACAACCGGGCCGCAGAGCGGGCCGCGCCCGGCCTCATCGATGCCGCAGATGCAGGAAAATCCCTGTTTATACAGTTCGTTTTCGATCGACCAATCCATCAGTTGTCCTCCGGAAGCTCCAGCGTGATCCGGCCGATTCTGGCGGCACGGAATTCATCCAGAAGCATATTGGCGGTGCGCTCGTAATGAATCTCGCCGCCGGAAATGAGGAAGCCGCGCTTTTTGCCGATGACCTCGAACAGCTCCCAGTTTTCAAGCTCCTCATACTGTGCCATATCGCCCAGCTTGTAGCGCTCGGAAAGCTTATCGGGGGCGGTGCGGCGGAGGCGGCCGACCAGACGGATGGCGATGTCCTCAATATCGAGGATGTCATCCTTGATCGCGCCGGTCATGGCGAGATTTTCGCCGACGGTGGGATCCTCAAATTTCGGCCAGAGGACACCGGGCATATCCAAAAGATCAAGACCTATGGAGGTGGTGATCCATTGCTTGTTCAGCGTAACACCGGGACGGTCCTCCACCTTGGCCTTGCTTCCGCCGGAGAGGGTATTGATGAGCGAGGATTTGCCGACATTCGGGATGCCGACCATCATGGCCTTCAGCCGGCGGCCGGCCATGCCCTTGGATTCGTAGCGGTCGAGCTTTTCGCCGAGGATTTCGCGGACGGCCGGTGCGATGGACGAAATGTTGTCGCCGCCGCGGCAGTCATAGAAAATGGCGGTCTGATTGTTCTCGCGGTAATATTCCTTCCAGCGTTTGCTGATGACAGGATCGGCAAGGGAGGCCTTGGAGAGCACGGTGAGCCGGGGCTTGGTACCGAGCAGCTTTTCGATTTCGGGATTGCGGGAGCTTTTTGGAATCCGCGCATCCAGAACCTCGATGACAATGTCCACAAGACCCAGGCACTCGCCGATCAGACGGCGGGTTTTGGCCATATGGCCGGGGAACCATTGAATGATATTGGATGGCATAGGGGAGTCCTTTCGTTTAGCTTAATTGACCGGTCCCAGCTTGTCAAACGGGAGGATGCGGAAAAGCACGCGGCCGAATACAAAGCGGGTATCGACAAAGCTGATGGCGCTGGAACGGCTGTCGCTGGAGGAATTGCGGTTATCGCCCAGGACAAACAGACAGCCCTCGGGAACGGTAACGGGGAAGGAAATATCATAAGAACGCATGGGCGCGCCGATGATGCGGTTTACATAGTCCTCCTCAAGCGGAACGCCGTCCACGGTGACGGTCCAGGTATCAAAATCAATATCGACGGTCTGGCCTTCAAGCGCGATCACACGCTTGACAATGGCATCGTCGATGGCGCCGTCGGGGGACTGGAAGACCACAATATCGCCGGGAGCGGGGGTGTAATGAAAGTTGCTGACAACCAGCGCGTCGTCCTCGTGCAGGGTGTGATTCATCGACGGGCCGACCACATAGGTCGGGCGAAGCGCAAAGGCGAAGGCGATCATGATGACAGCCAGCGTGACAACGAACATTTCAACCCAATCGTAGCATTCGCGCACCAGGCGCTTGGGCGAGAGGGGGGAGGGCTCGCCGCCACTCTCTTCGGGAAGGGTTTCCGGGACGGGATTTTCCGGCTCGGGATTGAGATTCGGATTCAAGATGGTACCATCCTTTCGTTGGATCAAAACGGGCTTCATCGGCCGAGCGGCAGAGAAAAGAGTACGCGGCCGATGAGAAAGCGTCTGTCGACAAAGCCGATATCGGAAAAACGGCTGTCGGTGGATTCGTTGCGGTTGTCGCCTAAAAGGAAGACACAGCCTGCGGGGACAACAGCCGGGAAGACAAGATCCCCCCGGTCCATGCTCTGACCGATGACGCGATTGATGTAATCCTCCCGGACGGGGACACCGTCCACGGTGACACACCAGTTTTCAAAATCAAAGTCAACCGTCTGGCCTTCGAGCGCGATCACACGCTTGACGGCCGTTCCGCCGGCCAACAGGCGGCTGTGCGGTGCCTGAAAGGTGACGATATCGCCCGGTGAGGGCTCATAGAAGAGCCCGGATACCAGCAGAATATCGTTTTCACTCAGGGTCGGATACATGGAATAGCCGGATACCGGCGAGAGGCGTACGAAGGCGGTGAGCAAAGTCACCGCCGCGATGGCCAGAACAAAGGTCTGGAGCCAGTCAAAGCATTCGCGTGCAAGACGCTGGCGGGAGGGGTTCATTTCTTTTCAATCATGTAGGACAGAAGATTGTAGCCGTGATCGAGATAGAAATCCTTGGCCGCACAGGTGTCCTCGGTGAAGCTGTCCACGCCCTCGCGCGCACAGTCGGAGGCGTAAATCATGAAGGGAACCGGATCCATCGAGTGGGTGCGCATGACGATCGGGGTGGGATGGTCGGGCAGGATCATGATCCGGAAATCTTCGCCCGTGGATACCAGATAATCGTAGACCGGCCGCAGAATCAGCTCATCGATCTTTTCGATGGAGAGAACCTTGTTCTCAATCTCGGCGCGGTGGCCGCATTCGTCGGGCGCTTCCACATGGATATAGACGAAATCGTTCTCGTTTTCAAAGGCTTCGATGGCCGCATCGGCCTTGCCGGACCAGTTGGTGTGAACGTTGCCGGTGGCACCCTCCACGTCGATCGATTTCAGGCCTGCGCACAGACCGATGCCCTTGATGAGGTCAACAGCAGAGATGACAGCACCGCGGATGCCCCATTTCTCGTAGAAATTAGGAAGCATGGGCTTCTTGCCGGGGCTCCAGAACCAGACCGAGTTGGCGGGGCGCAGTCCGCGCGCACGGCGGGCCTCATTGATCGGATGATGGTTCAGGATATCGTAGCTGGCACGCATCATGTCATAGAAGGGCTTGCCGGCCTCGCCCTTTGGCAGATGATCGGCGATCTTCTGGCCGAGGATATCGTGGGGGCGCATGAAATTGTATTCGGTGGGCGGATTGTTCCAGATCATGCAGTGACGGTAGCTGACACCGGTATAGAAGTGAAGCGCCTCGGTGCCGAAATGCTCCTCCATGGCCTTGATGAGCTCGCTGGCTTCGGCGGTGGTGATCTCATCGGCGCTGTGGTCGAGCATGATCTTGTCGTCGTAATTTTCTTCCTCCTCGCTGACGGTTACTACATTGCAGCGGTAGGCGGTGTCATCGGGGCGCATGGTAAGGCCCATGGATACGGCCTCCAGCGGCGAGCGGCCCTTCGAATAGATCTTGGGATCGTAGGACAGAACGGCGATGTTGGCGGTATCGCTTTCGGGTACCATGCCCTCGGGAACGTTGGAAACGGTGCCGCAGAGCGATTTTTTTGCAAGCATATCCATCATGGGCTTCTTTGCGGCCATCATGGGGGTGCGGTTATCCAGCTCGGCCAGCTTGTAGTCGGCCATGCCGTCGCAGAGTAAAACGAGATATTTCATAGCAGAGAATCCTTCTTTGCGAGTAATAATAATTTTCCAACTTATATTATACCATAAATTCTCGGCCGCCACAAGGCCTTTTGCAAAAAAATCCGTCCGGAAACCGAAATTTCCGGACGAAAAGAGAGGGATTTTCACAGACCGCAGGCGCGGATGACCGCATCGGCCAGCGCTTCGCTTCCGGCCCTGCCGTAGTGTACCCAGTCGGAGTGCGCATCCTCGCCGAGCGCCGCAGCCACGGTATAGAGATCGTTGTACGCCACTCCGAGCTTTTTCATCAGCTCCCGTGCGGCGGCATTGTACTGCTCAATCTCCCTGTTATAGCGCATGAAGCCCTGACGTCCCCACGCTTCGATAACCGGCGTGTTGGCGGCGAAGATGACCTTCGCATTTGGGAAGCAGAAACGGATCCGGCGATAAATGCGCTCGAGGGTCTGCGTATACTGCTCCATTGGCGTAAAGGGTGCATCGTCATCACAGAGATGCAGAAGATCCCACAGGCCATTGTTCCAATGCACGATGTCGATCTCCTCTGCGGGAACTTTGGCGGCCCACTCATGGAGATACCGAAGGGTGTACTGGGCAAAGCGGCAGTTTTCATTCGGAGCATAAACCTCGGCAATGCCATCCAGCTTTTCCTTGACACAGATTCCGTAGCCGGGGCTGTTTTCACCGGCTCCGAAACGGATTGAATCACCGATCAGGAAGATTCTTTTCATTTTCTGTACCTCTTTCTTGAAATTCAGACATTGCGTTTTTCCTGCTCCCGCTTTGTGCGCAGACGGCGGAAGAAATCGCGCAGAAGACCGGCGCATTCCGCTTCCAGCAGGCCGTATTCGGTGATCGGATGATGATTGAGCGGGAAATGATTGATGTTGAACACGCTTCCCATCGCGCCGGCTTTGTCATCCTTGGCGCCGATGATGACCCTGCGGATCCGGGCATTGACGATCGCGCCCGCACACATGGGGCAGGGCTCCAGCGTGACATACAGATCGCATTTGTGAAGCCGCCAGCCGCCGAGCACCGCACAGGCTTTATCGATTGCCAGCAGCTCGGCATGGGCCAGCGCATTTTTGTCCAGCTCCCGCCGGTTGTAAGCCTCGGCGATAATCCGGCCGCCGCAGACAACAACGGCTCCGACCGGCACCTCGCCGAGCGCGGCGGCCTCGGAGGCCAGCGTCAGCGCGCGGCGCATGAAAACGGTATCCATTGCTTCCATTATTCTTCTTCCGTTACCTTGGGCGCAACCAGCCAGGCGTTGGGCAGGCGGCGGCCGTGTGTGGGATTCTGGGAGGAATTGTGATTGATGACCTCACCGTTGTAGGCGAGCACGCTGCTGGAGCCGCCGTCGCAGCAAGCTGCATTGACTACCTCATATTTGGCCAGAATCTCGGACAGCTCTGCCATGCTGCAGCCAAAGCTGCTCCAGCCGGGTACCCGTCCGTCGATGACGAGAAAGACGATGACACCGTCCTCGCGCTGACCGATGACGGTACGGGGATGGTAGCCCCATCCGCCGGTGCCTTCGATGACCGGCTCACCGTCGGCCATGATAACCGGCCCGAACTGGATGCCAGCGCGGATGTCATAGTTTTCCCAATCCCGGACATCACCGACAACCAGCCGGTTGTCATTGGTCATGAGCACGGCACCGTAATAGTCAACCTGCGTGCCCCAGAATTCGCCGTCCGCATAGGTAAGGCCGATGGGATCGCCGCCGGTTCCCTTATTGTCGGGATCCGGGAAGCCGCTGGCATTGATGCCGGCAACGGCATCGTAGTGGGACAGCAGATACCTGATGCGGAGGCCTTCCTTGCCCTTCATCGTTGTGGTGCCGAGAAAGACGCGGGAGGGATCGTCGATCAGCATGATCTGGCCCTTGAAGGCGCCGAGCGTGGTGGAGCCGGTGATTTCGGATACCACGATGCCCTGCTCGATATCGTTGATCAGCACCGTGTAGCCGGCATAGTCCGGCTGACCGACCACGAGATTCTTCTGATCCAGCGGATCGGCCGGCGTGCCGGGCCCGACGGGCGGAGCGACCGGCTCGGTATCGGCCGGCCCGGTATCGCCGGGCTGGGTTTCATCGGGCTGGGTATCAGCCGGCCCGGTGGAAGGAGTCAGATGATCCTTTCCGCCGATGACATCCTGTGTGCTCTCAAAGGTGCTTACCACCTTATCGATGGTGGATTTCGGCAGGAAAGCGGTCGCCAGCCATTGATGGTCGGCGGTGGTCATCGCCGTTTCGATCCAGATCGTGCGGAGGGATGCGATAAACGGGATGGTGGAAAACGCGAAGACGGCCCAAAGGGTCAGAATTGTCAGAATACAGATAAGGGGAATCATGACCGCTTTGCGGCGGAGCAGATTGATTACAGGGTTCCCCTTGTGAGGAGTGCGGATTGCCATGATAACCTCCGTGGTTGATTTCGTTGACAGTTAGACGGATGTTTCCGCCAAAAAGTTCCCGATGGCGGGAAGGATTCTGTCAGACAGCGGCAATCCAGGTCTTCCACAGAGCGAAATCTTCGAGAAGCATCCGGTCGGCATCCTCGCCGAGAACGCCGTGGATGGTAGGAGAAAGCTCCAGATCGGCATAGCCGTCAAAGCCCTCCTCGACCAGCATCCGGGCGATGGCTTCAAAGTCGGCGCTGCCGTCCATAAAGCTGCGGTGGTCATCCTTTTCGCCCCAGTTGTTGTGAAGGTGGAGCTGATGCACGCGGCGGGGCTTGCGCCGATACGCATTACGGAAGGCCTCGACACTGTTGTCGCCGGGCGGAAGGGGAGCACCCTCGTTTTCGTTCAGGCACCACATATTCTTTTCTTTGCCGCCGAGACGGACATTGGTGTGGCCGAGATCGGAAAGCAGACCGAAGTTCGGATAACGGCAGGCCGCCTCCCAGAGCTTTGCCTCGCGGTCATTCAGCGGATAATCCTCGGTCAGAATGGGCAGATCGGTATCCGAAAAGAGCTCCAGCACCCACAGAACGGTCGGAAGGCTGGGAAGCCGGTCCACCCAGGTATCAAAGGACAGGTCCGCAATCGGATGGTCGCGCCTTACCCACTCATGGATAGCCGTGACGGAGCGGCGGAAGGCCTCCTGCTTTTCGGGATTGTCAAGCGGCGGAAGGGCATGATGAACGGTCATTTCCATGCCATATTCTTTCAGCGCGGCCGTCAGGGCCGCGCCGCCGTCCTCTGCCAGCGCCTGATCGACATGAGGCGCGTAGGCTTCGACGAAATCAAAGCCGTGGTCCTTTGCAAAGGCGATGTTTTCGATGAGATTGCGGTGAGGAAAATTGCAGGCGGAAAATCCGATTTTCATGGCAGTCATCTCCTTCTTGATGGAATCAGAGGCCCAGCTCATCCGGGAAGAAGGCGCGGGTGTCGGCATAGCGGCCCTCAAAATCCACAGCGCTGAAGCGGACGTATTTTGCGTTCGCGGGGATCTCGAAATCCGCCGAGGTGACAGGTGCATCCGGCGTTCCGGCGCAGGGGAAGGTCCGCTTGCCGCCGATGAACATCGTGATCTGGCGGACCGGATCGGTTTCGATGTGTACGCGGTTCCCGTCGATTGTCAGCTCGCGGATAACAGGGCCCATCGAGGAATAGAAATTGCCGGAATCCAGCGCCTGAATGACGGACGGATAGGACAGATCCTTTGCCAGAATCATCGTAAAGCCGCCGAAGGAATCACAGAGCGGATCGCCGAAGGGGCGGCGGTTGTGATTGTCATCGGCGCTGTGAACACCGAGGCGGACACCGGCACGGCAGAGCTTGTCATACAGCGGGGCGTTGTATTCGATGCGGTTGAGGACATAGCTGGAATAGTTGCACATTTCCATGCTGAAGAAGCCGCGGTAGGCAAGGAGCATTTCCTCCGGCTCCAGCGACCAGGTTGCATGGTTGTGCGAGCAGATATAGCCGTTCTCATTGGCGGCCTTCACAAAATCGTTGATGTATTCAACGGTGTATTCCCGCTGACGGCCCGAGCCGACCTTGACAAAGGCTTCCTTGATGGCCGGATCCTTGACATAGCGGCAGTAGGGCGCATTGTAGTTGACATAAGCGGTGTTGTGCGGCTCGCGCGCAAACAGATTGATGTGAACCTCGGGACTGAACTGGTCATAATGACCGTCCTCGGGGATGCGGATGTAGCACTCATAGCCGGTGAGCATGAGAAAATCCGGATCGCTCATATCCGAGTGATCGTTGGGATATTCATGGTCGGTGATGGCAAGAACCGAATAGCCGTGTGCACGGTATGCCTCCTTCAGCTGTTCGGGGGACAGATTGCCGTCCGAAAAGGTGCTGTGGCAATGGAGATTGGCTTTGTACTGCGGCTGATCTTTAGTAATATAGGTAATCATTGGGTCCACCTCAAAAATTATTCTGCTATCTATTATATCACGCCTGCCCGGAGTTGTCAAGAATCTGACAAAAAAGCTTGACTTTCGGGGGACGGTGTGCTATAATGAAACCGCTGTTCATGGAAACAGGTGCAAATCCTGTACGAGCCCGTCGCCGTGTGGTGCGCGAGGGGATCGGCTGACCCGCAGCCGCAATGCGGGGAAATGCCATTGGGAAAATCCGAGAAGGCGCCGATCCTGCACCGAGTCGAAATACTTGACAGCAGCAGCTCTCATGGGCGAAAGCCCGTGCCGCGAGTGCCGGTACCGGGAGAAAAAAACTATATTTTTATCAAGGAGATTGCAAGATGATGCAAAAGACACGATTCACAAAATTGCTGTCGTTTCTTCTCTGCACGGTGCTGATTGCGGCTATGGCACTTGTAGCAGGCGGATGCGGCAAGGAAGAAACGCCGGACGCCGATGTGGTTACGATTGCCGACGGCAGCGTAATCGGCGAGGGCGCCACCGAGTTTGCCTTCACCGTTGTTGATGGAGAAGGAAAGGAAACCAAATGCACGATCAAGACCGACAAAACCGTCGTCGGTGAGGCTCTGCAGGAGCTGAACCTGCTGGCCGGCGATGAAGGCCCCTACGGCCTGTACATCAAGACGGTCAACGGTATCACCGCCGATTTTGACAAGGACGGCACCTACTGGGCCTTCTACATCGACGGCGAATACGCTTCTACGGGTGTTGACAAGACAACGATCACGCCCGGCGCTTCCTATATGCTTAAAGTGGAAAAGTGAAGCTGACGATTCGTGAGATCGCCGTTTTCGGTATGCTCGGCTCGCTGATGTACGCATCAAAGATGATTATGGAAGTGCTTCCCAATGTTCATCTGCTCGGCGTATTCACCATTGCGATGACGCTGGTTTACCGGAAAAAGGCGCTCTATCCGATCTATGCCTATGTGCTGATCAACGGCATTATGGCAGGCTTCAATGTCTGGTGGATTCCGTACCTCTATCTGTGGACGGTTCTCTGGGGCATCACGATGCTGCTCCCGAAGAATATCCCCGCCAGAATTCAGCCGGTTGTGTATATGCTCCTCTGTGCTGTGCACGGCTTCCTGTTCGGAACGCTGTATGCACCGGCACAGGCGCTCTTCTTCGGCCTGGATTTTGAGGGAACCGTCGCCTGGATTATTGCCGGACTTCCATGGGATTTGATTCACGGAATCAGCAATTTCTTCTGCGGAATCCTGATTCTGCCGCTGGCTTCGATCCTGAGACGGGCGGAAAAAATCGCAAAATAACAAAAAAGGATGCTGTTTTTCGGACAGCATCTTTTTTTGATTGTTTTTTCGGATTGCGGCAAGAATCATCAAAGAGGAATCCGGGCCGATCTTTGGACGGGTCTGCAAATTTTGCACCGCATAATCGACTGCCCGCCGCACAAATTAAAGGAGCGGCATCGCACTAAGCCGCAATTGGTGATGGTTGGAGAAACAGATGAATATGAAACAAATCAAACGTATCACGCGTGCCGCGCTCTCGCTGCTCTGTGCGGCGGCCTGCCTGCTCGGCGCGTGCGATTACTTTATCCCGTCGCGGATGGCTCTGCGGGAGCTGACGGATTTTACTGTGCTTCCGGCGGCTGTGGAGCTGTGCTTTGAGGAGGCCATGCCGGCAAGCGGCGCAACGGGGGTCTATGAAGGCTCAGCCCGGCTGCTCGGCGTTATCCCGCTGAAAAAGGTGGATGTCCGTCTGATTGAAGACATAAAGCTGCTGCCCGGCGGAATGCCGTTCGGTGTTCAGCTCTGCTGTGAGGGCGTGCTGATTGTCGGAATCGGCGAGGTCGAATGTGCCAGCCCCGCCCGGGATGCCGGCCTGCAGGTGCGGGATGTGATCTGTGCCATCGACGGCAGGAAAATCACAAGCGCGGCTGAGGTGGCGGCGGCCGTCGCATCCGGTGGGGGTCGGGAAATGTGTTTTGAAATCCGCCGTGCGGAGGAAACGCTCCGCATATCGCTGACACCGGTCTATTCGGAGGCAGAGGGCCGCTACCGCACCGGACTCTGGATCAAGGACAGCACGGCCGGCATCGGAACGGTGACCTTCATCGATCCTGAAACCGGCGGATTTGCCGGACTTGGCCACGGAATCTGCGATGCGGACACCGGCGAGCTTCTCCCGCTGGAGCGGGGATCGGTTGTCAATGTGGAAATCGGCGGCGTGATGCGCGGCGAGGCCGGTGCACCCGGCGAGCTGAAGGGCTATTTCAGCTCCGGCAAAATCGGTACGCTGCTCAAAAATACCGAATGCGGGGTCTTCGGCGTGTTCGCCAGACTCCCGGACGGCGCCGGCGAGGAATCCCTGCCAATCGCGCTGGCCTCCGAGGTTAAGGAGGGCGAGGCCGAGATCCTCTGCACCACAGACAGCGGCGGAATCGGCCGATACAGTATCCGGATTTCGCGGATCGACCGCACCGGGCGGGATGTGAAAAACTTCGTTGTGACGGTCACAGATGAGGCGCTGATTGCCAAAACCGGCGGAATCGTTCAGGGAATGAGCGGGTCCACGATTATCCAGAACGGGAAAATTGTGGGCGCTGTGACGCACGTGCTGATCAATGACCCGACAAAAGGGTATGGAATTTTCATCGAAAATATGCTGTCGGCAGCCGGGTGGGGGCTTTCGCGGGCATCATAGCTTCTGCCGTCCCGGCCGGTACGCTGTGCGTGTACGGATAAGGGACGGCTTTTTTAGGGTAAACAAAATTTTTTGTGAAAGGCGGGACAAATGCGGAAAAATATGGTATAATAATACACAGAGCCGACCGGCGCACGTGTCTGCATAATCCCGCCCGGCCCGGCCATACTGATACCAAACGGTTTTGTAAGGAGATTATACATGGAAAGAATGATTTGCGACTGTGTCAATCTGCGCAAGGCGGTCATGATCGGATGCGGCTTTGTAGGAGCGGCGGCGGTCTTCAGCCTGATGCAGAGCGGTTTATTTTCGGAGATTGTGCTGATCGATGCCGATGATGATAAGGCGGAGGGAGAGGCGATGGATATCAGCCACGGTATTCCGCTGGCGCGGCATATGAAAATCTATGCCGGTGATTATGACGATATCAAGGATGCGGCAGTAATCATCATCACGGCCGGTGCCGCCCAGAAGCCGGGCGAAACGCGGCTGGATCTGATCCACAAAAATGTGGCGATTTATGAAAAGATCATCCCCGAGATCACCCGGCGGGATTTTGGCGGCATTCTGCTGGTCGTATCCAATCCCGTCGATGTGCTGACCTATACCGCCGCCCGTCTGTCCGGACTGCCGGCCGGCCGCGTGATCGGATCGGGCACGGTTTTGGACAGCGCGCGGCTGAAATATCAGCTGAGCGAGGAGCTGGATGTGGACAGCCGGAGCATCCACGCCTTCATCATCGGCGAACACGGTGACAGCGAGATTGCCGCCTGGAGCAGTGCCAATGTATCCGGCGTGCCGCTGGAAACCTTCTGCCGGATGCGGGGCGTGGCGGATTACGGGCGCTTTACGCAGGAGATCGCCGAGAAGGTAAAAAACAGCGCCTATGAGATCATCGAGCGCAAGCGGGCTACCTATTACGGCGTGGCAATGGCGGTACGCAGGATTCTGGAGGCGATTGTCCGGGATGAGAAATCGATTCTGCCGGTGTCCTCGGTGATGAGCGGCGAATACGGTATCGAGGGCGTGGCGCTGAGTATGCCCTCCATCGTCGGCCGGGATGGCGTGGAGTGCCGGATCCCGATCACGCTCAGCGCCTCAGAGCAGGAAGCGCTCATGGCTTCGGCGGATCTTCTGAAAAGCTATATCGCGGGAAGCGCGGCGGCGAAGGTTTGAGGAATTATCAAAACAGCTTATCATTTGGATAAGCTGTTTTTGTTTTGCCTTGAGCATATGAACAATTTGTAAATTCCAATAAAACTTGTCAGAGGTTATTGACAACAGAGACTATATACGGTATAATAATTACAATAAAACTTGGAAAAGAGGACTGCGATCATGAATGATGATCAAATATTAGCTGAAGCAAGAAAAGATCCGAACCGCGGGAGGGAATATGATAATAAGGTTTTGAATCACAGCAGTTTGCTGGGGACCTTTATAGCGCTGCTTGTTGGAACAGGGCTGTGCTTGCTTGAATATTCTCTCAAAAAGACGGTCAATATCGGTTTGATTGCTGTTGGGATGACAGCGGTTGGTGTTCAGTATCTGTATTCGGGAATTAAGCTGAGAAAGCCTTTGACAATCGCAGCAGGATCGGTAGCTGCCATTCTCGCTGTTGTATTTATTTTGGCGTACATAATTCGGGTGGCGGTATGAATTCACATCTCCAATTAAAGAACAGACTTAAAGAATACAGACGAGCTGCCAATCTGACGCAGACGCAGCTGGCAGAAAAAGTTGGAACATCAAAAAACACAATCAGTTCCATTGAAACCGGACAGTTTTGTCCTACGGCCTACCTTGCAGCACTATTGTGTCATGCGCTCAAATGCAAGTTTGAGGAATTGTTTTTTCTCGAAATCGAATGTTAATCGTTGAAACTGCATACCGATAAATTCAGAAAGGATAGAATATAATGGCTAAACTTCAGGAGTCCGATTTTTACTACGGTGCGATTCTGTCGAAGCTGATTAACAGCGGGATTTGCCCGATACTGATTGAAGGTGGAGAAGATCGACAAGTCTATAACTTCACAACAAATGATAAAGAGTTTCTCTTGTTTGTAAAATATCGTTCAACTCCGCTGGATACAAAAAAAGAAGGCTACAACAGCTGGCAATTCATATTTTCGGAGGACGATATCAAGAATATCAAGGCCTATCTCGCGAGAGAAATGGAATTTTCAATCGGCTTGATTTGCGGTGCCAAACCGCTTGCCCAAAGCCAATATGCGGCGTTGGATCGCATAACTATTGAAAAACTGCTGGAGCAGGGGAAAAACTCGGTTACTGTGAGCAGAGAAAAACGTGAGCGCTATTTTAGGATTGCGATCGGCGGCGGACGTGAGAATTCCATAAAGGTCAAAGCAGACAGACTTTACTGAAAATAAAGGGGAAAAATTCCCGTTTTCTCTTGCAATTGCCCGCGGATTGTGATACAATACTCATGAATCCATTTATTCCGAGAAAGGAAGATTATCATGAGCAATCCTATCCGTATCGGCCTTGTCGGCCTTGGACGTGCCGGAAGCGGTATGCACAGAGGCGAGCTTCGTCCCCGCCAGGACAAATTCCGTTTTTATGCTGTCTGCGATATCATCGAGGAGCGCACCGTTCCTTTTGTTGAAGAGTTCGGAAGCAAGCCTTATACAAAGTATGAGGATATGCTGGCCGATCCCGAGGTGGAGCTGGTCAGCATCGCCACCCGCTCCTGCGACCATTACCGTCATGCCAAGATGGCGCTTCTGGCAGGCAAGGATGTTATGCTGGAAAAGCCCTTCGCCATGCACGCCGATGAGGCGTATGAGCTGATCGCGCTCGGCTCCCAGCCCGCAGGTCCCCATCTCTACATCCGCCACAACCGCCGCTTTGAATCCGGCTTTGAAAAGGCGATGGAGATCATCGATTCCGGCCTGCTCGGCAATGTCTACGAAATCAAGCTGACGAGAAACAGCTATCAGCGCCGGGCCGACTGGCAGACCATCCGTGAGTTCGGCGGCGGCCAGCTCCTCAACTGGGGCCCGCATATCATCGACCATTCGCTCCGCTTCTGCGGCGGCTCCTACACCGATCTGTATTCGGCGATCCGTCACACCGCGGCGGCCGGCGACTGCGAGGACCACATCAAGATCGTCTTCACCGGTGCCAACGGCCGGATTGTTGATATGGAAATCTCCGGCGGTGCGGCTCTTCCGACGCCCGAGTATCTGATCTACGGCACCCGCGGCTCCATGGTATCCGAGCCCGGCGGCTTCAAGCTCCGCTATCTGGATCCCAAGGTCACGCTGGCCCCGGTGGTCGCTGATCCCGAAACGCCCGGTGCCAAGGCGGGCTTTGGCAATGCCGAAAAGCTTCCCTGGATTGAGGAGAGCATCAAGATCGGCGGCGAGGACGGAACCTTCCGCGTCTGGGATGCGCTGTATGAAACGATCCGCAACGGCGTGAAGTACCCGATCGAGCTTTCGCAGGCGGCAGCTGTTATCGAAGTGATCGAAAAGGTCAAGACCGGAACGATCTTTGAAAACAAGAGATAAACAGGGCAGTCCCCGCCATATGGCGGGGACTTGTTATACTTGGAGATGACAGAATGAATATCCTGAAAAACAAAACTTTGCTGATCGCGGCGGCGGCCATTCTTGCCCTGCTGATTGCCGGCATCATTATCGTTCCGGCGGCGGCGCAGAGGACCGAAATCCGCTCCCAGCTCACGCTCGGTGAACGGTATCTGGCTGAATTCGATTATGAGAGCGCGATTCTTGCCTATGGGAAGGTGCTGGAAATCGATCCGAAGAATGTCGAGGCTTATCTCGGTCTTGCAAGGGCGCAGATCGCCCTCGGTGATCGGGCGGGCGCGGCCGATACGCTTTCGCGCGGCTTTGCTTTGACCGGTGATGCCCGGCTGAAGGATTTTGCCGCTTCGCAGAATCTGGTGCTCGCGGATGCCGGGCATCCGGGCGATACCGCCCCAAATCCGGGAAAGGTCAACGGCCTGCCCGAGCGCGAAATCCTCGGTGCCGAATGGCTGGAGGAAAAAATCGCCGCGTGGTTTGGCAAGAAGCCGTCCGAGCTGACACAGGCGGATTACGATTCGATTACCCATCTGGCCTTCGATCCCGAGCACGTGATTATCAACCACAGGACATCCCTGAACGGCGAGAGCAGCTACAACCTGGGCGGCGGTGTGGCCAAGGGATTGGCGCCGGACACCTCGGCTTTTGCTTCGGTGATTGCCCGCTGTCCGAATCTGACCGCGCTGATCTGCTACATGGAGGCGGAGACCTATTCGTATCTGGCGGAAATTCTGACTCTGTCCGGTCTGCGTGAGCTGACCGTATACAGCAATACCGAGGAGGATCTTTCCTGGCTTGAAGCGTTCCCCGGTCTGCAGAATCTGAGCCTCCATCTTAACGATACCGTGTTTTCGGACCCGAAAAAAGACATAATTGTCTCCACGGATTGGCTGAAGGCATTCAGCGGACTTCGCACATTCAGCGTACACGCCAGCGTCCATCTGATACAGATGGACCTGTCCGGACTTGCGGGCGTGCCGGCTCTGCACTCTCTCAATGTGTCGGCCAATGTGCTGGATTTCAGTCCGCTTGGCACGCTGACACAGATGGAGAATCTCATCCTGCACAAGCACCCGGGCGGCGGCAAGAGCGCTTCCTTTGACATCGGTGTCACTGCCGGAATGCCCGGACTTCGTCAGCTGAACATCAGCGGCTATCCGCTGTCCGATCTGTCGGTGCTGACTTCTCTTGAAAATCTGACCGACCTGATGCTGAACAACAACGGCATTGCCGATCTGTCCCCGCTGGCAAGCCTTGAAAAGCTTAGCTGGGTGTGGATTGAAAACAATCCCGTCACCGATTGGTCGCCGCTGGATCATGTTGAGAATGTCAGCGGCCGCCCGGACGATTGGGTGCGTAAATAAAAGAATCAACCCGGATGCCTTCATGAAAGGCCGCCGGGTTGAATTTTTTACTGCACGGATTCGGTGATGCTGCCGCGCAGGCGGGCGATGGCAAGCTCCGTGCCGTCATCGGCAATCTGCGCCACGGCGACTTCACCGGGCGAAAAATAGACATTTTCCACCAAAAGCAGGGTGTCATCAAGAAAAACGGTGTTCTTCTCAAAGGCACCGAGCTTGACCTTGCTGTGCGGCGTGAAGCCGCTTCCGCGTACATAAAGGGTGTTGCCCCTCCGATATGCGCCGGTGACGGTGAGCGGCTGTGTGCCGAAGCGCAGGGCGGTCGGACGGTAGAGCCGGGGCGCTTCCTCATCGTAGAGCTGGGCGTATTCCAGCAGCTTCAGCTCCTCGCCAATCTCCTCGCCCGCAGCAAAGCTGTGCTGATGGAGTCGGGCGATATCGCCCTCGGCAAGGCCGAGAAGCTGCTGAACATAGGCGCTCAGCTGGTTGGCATCGAGATCCCGTCCGTCCCCGGTCTCCGGCAGCCGATCGGTATTCGACCAGATTACATACTCGGTCTGATACAGACTGCCCGCCGAAAGACCGTCTTCGGTAAGCCCGATGGACGGCATATGGTCGCCGTAGAAGACCACCACAGTCGGCTCGGCGCGTGCTTCCAGCGCCAAAGTCAGCTCCCCGATGAAGCGGTCGGTTTCGCGGAGCTGATTAACATAATATGTAAACTGATGAAGCTGTTCTTCATCGTCGGCACCGTACACGGTAATGAGGGCATTGTCGGGATCCCAGCCGGAATGGCTTCCGGTGAAGGAGGCTCCCTCACCCGGAGCCTCACTCGGATAATTTCCGTGCCCCTGAACCGTTACGGTGAAGACAAAATCCGGTCCGGCCGTGGAATCAAGCGCTGACAGGATTTCGCCGGTCAGCACGGCATCCTCCTCCCAGCCCAGCGGATTGAGGGTTACGCCGTTCATCATTTCCACCGGTGTGAAGGTATCAAAACCGAGATTGGAATAAGCAATGTGGCGGTCATAAAAGGTGCCGGTGTGATTGTGAATGGCATGGGTGCGCCAGCCGAGCTTGCGCAGGGAAGCGGCAATGGATTCGCAGGCACGCTCCTTCAGGATGGTGGTGTAGGGATATTCACCGAAGCCGAAATGATCGAGATTCATGCCGGTCAGAATTTCAAATTCGGTGTTGGCCGTGCCTCCTCCGATGTGGTTGACGCTGAGGAATCCCCGGATGCCGCTTTCCTTGAGGGCGGTGAAATGGGGAAGCGGATTTTCGGAGAAGGTCAGCCCCTTCACATAGTTGACATCAAAGAAGGATTCCAGCTGGACATAGAGAAGATTGGGCCGGATATTCAGCGTGTCCGGAGTGGAATCGGCGGAATCCTCCAATGTCTCCACCAGTTCGCCGAGCCGATCGGGGCTGTAATCATCGGGCCGCTCAACGCCCTGCGAAATCAGGCTCCGGGTAAAGCAGTAGGCAAATCCGTAGCTTTCGTAGGATTTTGCCAGCTCGGCAGCAGGCGCTTCATCGGCTTCGCTTGCGGATACGGCGAAGACCGATCCGAACAGAACGATGCCGACCAGCAGAATCCGGGACAGCGAACGCCCATAGCGCACCGGAGAGCGGGGAAAGCGGCGATGCAGCAGGACTGTCAGTGTCACAAAGCCGATTATCAGAAGGAGAATTCCAACCACAGTCAGCGGCTGCAGATAGCTCTTCAGCATTCCCGAAAGGGATCTCACGATCAGAAAATCAATGGCTGACAGCGGGGAGGAGCGAAAGGAAAGCAGTACAAAGTTGGCAATGCCAAGACCCAGCCAACCAGCTGTGATAAACAGAAGCGCGGTGATCCGCCGCCCGAAAAGCAGGCAGAGGGAGAGTGTAAACAGCAGAATCAGCGAGTTGCAGAGATACATCAGCGGCTGCGAGGCCACAAACAGAAAGGCCCCGACAACCGATCGCCGGCTGAGAATTTCCAGCAGGAAATCCAGCAGCAGCGAAAAGACAGCCAGAAACGGCAGGAAGGCATCCGCCGACACGGCGGACAGCTTTTCAAGACCGGCACGGATGCGGTGCATACACATCCCCCCTTTTTCTTAAATCTGTAAACAGTATAGCACAGCTCTGTGAACAGAGAATCACAGAGCTGTAAAAAATCATGCTTTTCCGAATTCCTTCAAAAACCAGATTTTATCCCGATCCACCTCGAAGGTGCGGCCGTTCAGATACTGGAGCGCGCCGCCGTCCGTTTTGAAGGTGAACTTCAGCCGGAAGGAATAGAGCGCCTGGAATTTATAGCCGAGCCGGCGGTCATCGCGGTTGATGCCGTATTTGCCGTCACCGAGCAGAGGATGGCCGATGGAGGAAAAATGGGCGCGGATCTGATGGGTGCGGCCGGTGATCAGCTCCACCTCCGCCAGCGACAGCTCGCGGGTTTCCTCAAGAATCCGGTATTTTGTGATGATTTCCTTGTAGCCCGGCCGCGGCTCGGCGGCAATACTGACGATGTTGCCGTCGCTGTCCTTTTTCAGCCAGCCGCGCAGGGTGTCGGATTTCTTGGCGGGATGGCCGTGAACGGCGGCTAAATAAAACTTCGACAGCTCATCATTGCGGATTTTTTCGTTGAGAATCCGGAGCGCCTCGGCATTCTTGGCGGCGATGACAATGCCGCCGGTATTGCGGTCGATGCGGTTGCAGAGAGCGGGTGCAAAGGATTGCTCGGAGGCGGGATCGTATTCGCCCTTGCGGTAGAGATAGGCCTTGACATGGCTGATAAGGGTGTTGATCTCCTCGCTGTCATCCGAATGGACGATCAGGCCCGGCCGCTTGTCCAGCAGCAGAATGTTGTCATCCTCATATACGATATCCAGGCGGGGCGTCAGCTTCATGAAGGAATCGCTGACGGCGGATGCAGCGAAGAATTCCTCGGCGACGAACATTTCGACGGTATCACCCTCACAGAGGATACAGCCGATTTCGCACCGCTTGCGGTTGACCTTGATTTTTTTGGTGCGGATGCATTTGTACATCAGCGATTTGGGAAGGGCGGGCACGGCCTTGGACAGGAATTTGTCCAGCCGCTGGCCGGCATCGTTGGCTTTGATATGTAAAGTGCGCATACAGCTCTCCTGAAGAATGGTTGATACTATTATACCGCAGAAGTCCGAAAATTGCAAGGCCTTTTCCGGCGAAAAAATCCGCCGGTCCGGAAACCGGACGCGGCGGATCGCTTCTTAAAGGAATTTTGTCAGCCTCTCGGCGCTTGCCTTCTCGAATTCCACAACCCGACCCGCGAGATCCCGGGTTGTCCGGGGGCAGTCGGGCGCATCATTGAGCTTCTTTTCCATCTCGATGATGCCCATTGTCGAACCGTTGATCATCATCTCGGCCAGATGGGAGGCAGAGGTGTCAAGCATGGTGTTGAAGGCCATGCCGATCTTGGCACCCATCTTGGCAGAGGCCGGAAGCTCCTGCGGCTTCAGGCCGCGCTCGCCCAGCCGGTCTGTGGCCTCGGCGGCCAGCTGACGGTAGGTGATAAGCTCCTCCTTCATTTCCCTGCGCAGACCGTCATCGCCTACGCGGTCCATCAGATTGATGATCGAATCGCTGCCCATTTTGACATTCTTGTAGATTTCCTGCAGAAGCGCTTCGTTTTTATCCATAGCGGTTCTCCTTATCAAAAAACTCCGTCTGCAGCGATGCAGACGGAGTTAGTATGGCCCGAAGCGCCCGCTTTTAGACCGGATTTACGAAAGATCGGCCAGATCGTAGGGCGTGTTCTGATAAACGAAATAGTTCAGCCAGTTGGAGAAGAGCAGATTGGCGTGACCGCGCCAGAGATTCATCGGGCGGCGGTTCGGATCGTCATCCGGGAAATAATTGTAGGGCAGCTCGATATCGAGTCCCTTGCTCTTATCGCGGAAGTATTCGTTTGCCAGCGTGTCGAAATCGTATTCCGAATGGCCGGTGACATACAGCCGGCGGGCATTTTTGTCGGCGATGATGTACGGGCCGGCAATTTCACTGGAGGCCAGAAGCTCCAGATCGTCCACCGCCTCGATGTCCTCGCGCCGGATTTCGGTGTGGCGGGAATGGGGGGCGAGGAAGATCTCATCAAAGCCGCGGAGAATCGGATGCTTGGGATGGAGCGCATGGTGCTCGAATACGCCGAACATCTTCCGGGGCAGGGCATACTTGGGAATGCCGTAGTGATACCAGAGCGCGGCCTGCGCAGCCCAGCAGATATGCAGAACCGAATAAACATGGCTTTTCGACCATTCCATAATCATGCAGAGCTCGTCCCAATAGGTGACCTGATCGAATTCCAGATTCTCAACGGGCGCGCCGGTGATAATCAGACCGTCGAATTTCTCATCCTGTACATCGTAGAAATTGCGGTAAAAGGCCTCCATGTGCTCAGCCGAGGTGTGGGTGGAGCGGTGAGTCGCTGTCTGCAGAAGGGAAAATTCAATCTGAAGGGAGCTGTTGGAGAGCAGGCGGATAAGCTGGGTTTCGGTGGTGATTTTGGTGGGCATGAGATTGAGAACCGCGATCCGGAGCGGGCGGATGTCCTGATGCTCGGCGCGGAACTGATTCATGACGAAAATATTCTCGTGTTCGAGGGTTTCGCCGGCCGGCAGACCGACGGGAATCTTGATTGGCATGGGTAATTCTGTCCTCCGTGGGGGCAATTATTTTATCGAATATCTTATTATATCAAAAAAACGCGCAGGATGCAACAGAAATTTATAAAATAATGAAAATTCGCAAAAAACATTTGCTTTTCTGCCTGAATAATGGTATAATAAATAAAGGTATGGAAACAAAGCGGAAAGGCGGTGACGGTCGGCGTGCCAATCAGGGCAAAACGGATACTCGGTGCGGTTCTTCTGTGGGGAACGCTCCTTTTCTGTCTGATGAGCCGGGGAGGCGTTTGGGCAGCTATCGAAGGCGAATATATGCTGGCCTCCTTCAGCTCGGGGCATGACGACTGGTTTGCGGCCGATAATGCGCTCGGCGTTGATGCCGTTCTTTTCCCCGGGCCGGACGGAAACGACCGCTCCTGTCTGCGTACGGACGGCGTGGAAGGCCCCGGCAGTCTTTTGCGTACGGCCAGCGTACGGTATGCCCAGCCAATCAATCTGCAGGACTATCATACCCTTTCCTACGAAATTTATCCGATGCCGCTTTCTGCGGATCCGGATGCGGTTTATTATACCCGCCTGATTCTTCATGCGGGTGACGGAACTCTGACGGAGCATCTGGAAAAGATTGTTCCGGGCGCCTGGACAGAGGTCCGCTACGATATCGGAAGCTGGGACGGTCACGGCAAGCTGATGCAGATCGAAATCGGCCTTCTTGTCAGCACCGCATCGGAGGAGGTTTACAGCGGCGACTATTATATCGCTTCGGTCAGGGCAAGGGATCCGGTGGATCGGGAAATGACCGACCGCTTCCTGTTTGACCGATATGGGCTGACCGGTGCTTCCGCACAGCTCTCTCCGGAAAAAGACAGCCTGAATATCACCACCTTTTCGGGAAACATTGCCGTTTTGGATGCCTCGCTTCAGACACCCGAGGTGGACTGGGATACCCGGATGCTTCGGCTCCGTCTGACCAACCGTACGGACAATACATCGCTGATTCTCTATTATTCCACCTTCAACACGCCCCTGTTCAGCGAATACAAGAGCGTGACGATCCCGCTGAAGAAGCAGTCGGAAGCGGTCGATTATTTTATCGATGTGGGCGACGCCTCCAAGCTTTCCCACATCCGGATGCAGCTTGGAGAGGGACACGGCACCGTGATCCTGCATTCGCTCAGCCTTCTGCCTGTCTATGAGGAGAAGGGTTACACCACCTGCGGCAGCGTGGACAGCTGCCGGCTGACGGCCGATCAATCCTCGCTTATCGTATCCGGTACGGTGGAGCGGGAGGCCGCGCTGGCCAATCAGGACGGGCGGCTTGAGCTGTTCGTGCTGGGAGACGATCTGGAAGGTGAGACGGAAATCCTTGAAAGCCTGATCGATACCGGATGCCTGGCCGAGGGGCCGATGTCCACAAGATTCGAGCTGAAGTTAAGTATTGCCGGCTTGCGCCGGGAGCTGCTGGAGCAGCGCTTTGCCGCGGCCATTCACAGCAGCGACGGAAGCTACACGCTGATCGGCGCGCCGGTATATCTTGAGAATCCTGAGATCGCGGCCGGGGCATCTTACATACTCGGCACCAATAAAAAAGGTGTCGGAAGCAGCGACCTTTCACTGGTCGGTGAGGCCGATGCCGGGATGGCACTTCTTGAACTGGATGCCTATGCGGCATTTTCCGGCAAGGAAGGCGCGATCCGCTATGAATATCAGAACCGGAATTATTATTTCAATGCCGATGTCATGAATCGGCTGGCGGCGCAGATTGCCGCCCTCGGCCGGCAGACCGACGGTATTCTCCGCCTGCGCGGTATGAACGATGAGCGCTTTGAAACGCTCTCAGCACGCTATGCGCTGGACGGGTATGTGAACTATTCCGATTACAATTCTCTGGCAGACGGCGAGGCGTACTTCGGTGCACTCTGCGCCTATCTGGCCGAGCGCTGGTATGCGGACGGCTCCCTGAAGGGAATGATCGTCGGTGAGGCGGAAAACTATATGTATGCCGGCTGCCGTTCGCTCAACGATACCGCATCTCTTGCCGCCGGCTATGTCCGCAAGGCTGTATATACGCTGTCCGGCGTGAACCGCGATGTGAAAATCTGGCTGTCGGTCAGCGATCTGTGGTCTGCCGATAAGGCGACGGCTATGCGGGAGATCGGGCTGGAGGAATTTTTGCCGGCTCTGCTTGCCGAGCTGAACGGGCAGGATGGCTGGGGCCTCTGTGTGGACATCAGCTACCGGCTGGGCGAGGATCCGGGCGAACTGCTGACACCCTACGAATCCGCGAAGCTGACCGGGCTTCTTGCCGATTTGAGGCCGGATATCCGCCTGCTGTTCTGCGACAGCGAATATGAATTTCCCCGCATGAAGGCGGAGGATATGACGGCACAGTATGTGCTGGGGTACTTTGCCTCGCTGGCGGGTCCTGCCATTGACGGCTATCTGGCCGAGCTTGCCGCCGGAAGCGAGGGCGAAAAAATGGCCGCCTGCATCCGTTCCCTCGGATCGGCAGACGGAAAAATCTACGAGGAAGAAGCGCTGAAAACGCTGGGAATCCGAAGCTTTTCGGAGCTGCTTGAGGGCTTTGATCCCGCGGCGGTATCCGGTCTGGCTCATCAGACGGCCAGGGCGCTGGAGGGGGAGCCCTCCGGCATCAGAGGCCGCTTCCGCTATATTGAATTCACCTCCTTCTCGCAGTCGGCCGGCTTTTTGCCGGGCTATTACTGCCGGGAGATGAAGGTGGTATCAGACGGCAGCCGGATGGCTTTGACGGCCCGGCTGGATCCGGAGCTTTACGGCGAGAAACTGACACCGGCGGCCATGTCGCTGGTTCTGCCGCTGGAATATCCGGAGAATCTGACCCTTACGCCTCTTCTGGCGCTTCGCCTGAAGGCGGAGGGCGCTCCGGAAAATGTGCAGATCGAGCTTTGCCTTACATCGGGCGATGTGATCTGGGAGGCAGGCGCCGAGATCCCGACCGGCGAATATGCAACGGTGGTGTTCGATTGCTCCGGCTTTACGGGAGCCGCCGATACGACCGGCCTGCAGATCCGGGTGCGCGGATGTGCCAGTCCGATCACGCTGTCGATGGAAAGTCTGACGGGCCTTTCAAAAGAATACAACGATGAATCGCTGGAAATGCTGATTGCCGAGGAGCGGGCACGCAAGCGCTCCCCTGAAAAAGAACAGCCGTATCAGATGGCTTTCTGGTTCGGTGCGGCGCTGCTGATTGTGGCGGCGACTATTCTGACGGTGATTCTTCTCAGCCGGAAGCACCAGAAGCAGACGCACAGCCGATGACGGAAATTGAGGAAGTTATGTTAAGACGAAGTTTTTCAGAATCAAACGATGCGATCGAAAGCCTGCCGATCCGCCTGTTCGGCGTTGCACGCGAATCGATCGTGGACGGCCCGGAGATGCGGTATGTCATCTTCGTGCAGGGCTGTCCTCACAAATGCTATAAATGCCACAATCCGGCCTCCCACGGCTATCACGGCGGCAAGCTGGTGACAACCGACCGGATCTGGAAGGATATCATCAAAAATCCGCTCATCAAAGGCCTGACCTTCAGCGGCGGCGAGCCGTTCATCTGGGGCCATGAGCTGGCGGTGATTGCCCGTGCGGCCATCGCGCGCGGCATGGATATCATGACCTACAGCGGCTTCACCTGGGAGCATCTTCTGCAAAAGGCCGAAACCGAGCCGTCGGTGAAGGAGCTGCTCAGCGTCACCAACTATCTGGCGGAAGGCCGCTATATCGAAAAACAGAGAGATCTGAATCTGCGCTTCCGCGGAAGCTCCAATCAGCGGATTCTCGATATTACCTGCTACCCCAACACCACGGCGGTTCAGCCGATTGAGTTTCAGTAAGTAAAACAACATAAAGGAGAATAGAATCATGTCTGACGCTTATATGTCCCGCGGCGTGTCCGCAACCAAGGATGAGGTGCACAGCGCCATCAAGAAGCAGGATAAGGGCCTCTTTGCCGGAGCCTTCTGCAAAATTATCCCCGATCCCTGCGGCGATCCCGCCTACTGCGCGGCTATGCACGCCGACGGTGCCGGAACCAAATCCTCGCTGGCCTACATCAAGTTCAAGGAGACCGGCGATCGTTCGGCCTTCTACAACATCGCGCAGGATTCGGTTGTCATGAATCTGGACGACCTTCTCTGCATCGGTGCAACCGACGGCTTCGTGCTGTCCAACACCATCGGCCGGAATGCCCACCGCGTTGACGGCCAGGCCATCAAGGCGGTTATCGACGGCTACACCGATTTCTGCGATATGCTGAAGAGCCATGGCATCGGCATCACGATGTCCGGCGGTGAAACGGCCGATGTCGGCGACCTCGTATCCACGCTGATCGTGGACTCTACCTTCTTTGTCCGTATGAAGCGCTCGGATGTCATCGACTGCGATAACATCAAGGCGGGCGATGTGATTGTCGGCTTTGCCTCCTACGGAAAGGCTTCCTATGAGAAGGCCTACAACGCCGGCATGGGCTCCAACGGTCTGACGGCAGCCCGTCATCTGATGCTCTCCCACGAATATGCCGCAAAGTATCCGGAGACCTATTCAAACACGATCGACGATTCCAAGGTTTACTGCGGCAAATATTCCGTCAGCGATATTCTGCCCGGCACCGATGTCAGCGTTGTCGATGCTATCCTCTCCCCGACCCGTACCTACGCACCGATTATCAAGGAAATTCTGGATCAGAAGCGTTCGGCCGTTCACGGCATGATCCATTGCACCGGCGGCGGACAGGCCAAGTGCAAAAACTTCGGCTCGGGCATCCACTACATCAAGGACAACCTCTTTGAAATCCCGCCGCTCTTTGCCGCTATTCAGGAAAACGGCGACATCGGCGACCGCGAGATGTATCAGGTCTTCAACATGGGCCACCGCATGGAGCTCTACTGCGACCGCGCCGATGCGGATTTCATGATCGAAACCGCAAAGAAGTACGGCGTGGAGGCAAAGATTGTCGGCTATACCGAGGCATCGGCCGACGGCCTGAATCACGTTACCATTAAGGATTGCGGCAAAACCTTTGAATATTGAGAGAGAGGGAGCTATGAAAAAAAGAGTTCTGGTAGTCAGCAGCGCCAACATGGACTTCGTGATGAATGTCGGCCGGGTTCCCGAAGCCGGTCAGACCGTCATCGAGCGCCGGGAGTATGCCTATGTTCCCGGCGGTAAGGGTGCCAATGCGGCGATGGCGCTGGCCAAGCTCGGCGCAGACAGCATTTTCTGCACCCGTGTCGGAAACGATACCCATGGCCAGCGGCTGAAAAATCTCTACACCGAGAGCGGCATTGATGCCCGCTTCGTCAAAATGGACCGAAGCGCCGCGACCGGCCTCGCTTCCATTCTGGTGGAGGAGGACGGAAACAACCGGATCATCGTCTATCCCGGCGCGAACATGAATCTGACCGAGGACGATATCGAGGATGCCTTCACCTGCCTGCCCGATGCGCTTTTCATGCAGCTGGAAATCCCGGATGAGGCGGTCATCACCGCATCGAAGTACGCGAAGAAGCATGGAATTCCGATCTTTCTGGATGCCGGCCCCGCCCGTACCGATTTCCCGCTGGACCGGCTGGCTCCGCTGGAGGTCATCTCCCCCAACGAAAGCGAAACCTATGCGCTGACCGGCATCATGCCAAACAACAGCGAAAACTGCCTCCGGGCCGCTGTTACGCTCATGTCGAAGGTGGACTGCAAGTATGTGGTCATCAAGCTCGGCGGACGCGGCGCTTATATCCATGACGGCCGGTATTCCCAGCTGCTTGCCGCCTATGAGGGCGAGGTTGTGGATACCACCGCGGCCGGCGATGCCTTCACCGCGGCCATGACGCTCGAATATCTGAAGACCGGCGATATCATCCGCGCGGTCAAGTATGCCAATGCGGTCGGAACGATGGTGGTCGGCAAGGCCGGCGCCTCCAGCTCGATTCCAAATGAGGATCAGGTGGCCGAATTCATCCGCAGCCGGGGGATTGTTCTCTGATGGCACAGCGGATTTTGGGCGTGGATTTCGGCGATACCCGCACGGGCCTTGCCGTCAGCGATACGCTGGGGATGCTGGCGAACGGAATCGGGTATGTGGAATCCACATGGATGGTGAAAACCTCCCAGCTGGTCGCCGAAAAGGCAAAGGAATACGGGGCGGCAAAAATCGTGGTTGGTCTGCCGGTCAATATGAACGGCACCCACGGCCCGCGCGCTGATAAAGCTAAGGAATTTGCCGAGCTTCTGAAGGCGGACAGCGGTCTGCCCGTGGAGCTGTTCGATGAGCGCTGCAGCACGATGGCGGCGCATCAGATCCTCAATTTCACCGATACGCGCGGCAAAAAGCGCAAGGCGGCGGTGGATACGCTGTCGGCGCAGATCATTCTGCAGAATTATCTTGATTCCCATCGCAGCTGACAAGCAGCAGCTGACAAGCAGCAGCTGTCAAGCAGCAAGCAAAAAAAGGGATGCCGCGCCTGTGCGTGACATCCCTTTGCCATCTTCGGATTTAATTGTCGGTAAGGAAAGTGGAGTATTTCTCCGGCTCCAGAATGTGTGTCTGGTAATAGGTGAGCAGATCCCGGTAGGAGCTCATATGAACGCCGTCGGCGGCAACCTTTTTGGGATCCATCGAGCCGTCCTCAAGGGCGAACAGCCCGGTCGGATCAAGCAGGAAGAGCTTCAGCTCGGCGGCCATGGCGCGCAGGCGCTCATTGAACAGCCGGCAGTTCTCGTTGGTGATGCCGTTCTGGGCCTTTTCGGAATAGGCGGCGGTGACCGGAAGCACCAGCTGAATGTAGATCGGCACATCATCAATCTCACGGATTTCCGCGATCACCTTTTTGTAGGTGCTGATGAAATTGTTGACATTCCAGCCGAGCTCGTTGATGCCGAGCGCCATGTAGACGGCGGAATACTTGCCCTTTTCGCGGCGGAGCGCCTCCATGCAGGTGATCTCATCGACCGTTCCGTCCGGGTTGGTGTAGCGGATATAATTCTTGTTTGAAAGCTGACCGATGTTGAGGCCGACCGCGGCGAATTCGTAGGGCTCGATCTTGGTGTATGTCAGCAGGCCGACCGTGCGGGAGTCGCCGATGAAAACCGTGTCGCTGAAATGCTCGATCGGATAGTAGGCGCTCTCCGGAACCGGTTGATTCCAGTCATAGGGCGGAAGCGTTTCGATCGGCTCATCGCGGGGAGGCGGCGGAAGCTCGGCCTCCGCAATGCCGCTGCTGAGCGGGGATGTGACATTGACGGTGCTCATGGCCGGCGTATCGGCCCAGGCGTATTCAAAA
>JAZNKS010000049.1:0-7104 GCA_045578725.1 Candidatus Flemingiibacterium sp. | reverse complement strand
AAATCGCTTCGCGATGAAATCTGCCTTACGGCAGGAGATGGAGGCGGATTTAATTTCATCTGAGGCGGAACGCCGAAGATTTCATCAGCGTTAGCTGATTTCACCCTTGCATCAGCAAGGATTTCATTTATGCAAGGGTTCGAATTCATACTCAAAAACGGCAAGAATATCTTTTTCATATCCCATATACAACAAAAAAATCAATCGGCTTGTCCGGTTGATTTTTTTGTTATCTTAAGGTAAGAGGATTTGAAGCGGTGCGGGACCGAGCCCGCAGGCGAGAACAAATCCTCTTCCCCGTACCAAACAGCAGAAATCCGAACCCTTCGCCTGCCGGCTTGTGGTTCGGATTTCTGCTGTTTGATGATACTGTCATTCAGTCGCGGCGAAGACGGAAAGCTTCTCCGAATGTCCAGCCGCTGATATTTTCCACATGGCTGAAATACGAGCGGCCGAATGTATAGTGCGGCCATTCCAGCTCAACGCCCGCACGCACAAGCACACGCTGGAAATCCTCGAGCAGATCGTCCTTTGCCTGTACAGCTCTCGGCAGAACACCTCGCTTTACGGCAAACGCTGCCAGAGCGCCGGCCGCTTCTCCCGTGTTCCATTCTACCGGATGGAGACGGAAAGCGCCGTTGGTAACGTGCGTTACGGCGAGATTTTTGCCGGCGGGAATGAGATTTTCCATACGGATCGGGATCAAAGCGCCAAGCGGAATCTGCTGTGTCCAATGGGATCCGTGCATACTTGTTGTAATACCGGCCTTTCCATCCTTGCGTTTTTCGTGAATATCAATGCGATAACCGCCAAGACCGACCGAATCGCGGTACTGTACCGGCCCTTCGGGGTGCATATCAACACGGAAATCCTGCTCAAGCACCGTGGTGACACCTTGGATGCGGCGTGATTCCCGGATATACGGAATCTGCGCAAGGCCGTCTGCCGTATCGAACACATCGGTACGCACACGGATCCCCGGATAACAGGGCTCCATTTCATGCTGGAAATAATAGACGATCGAACGGCTCATTTCTCTGGCCGTTTCCAGATTGCGCAGACGGACATCCTCCGGAACGTCAAGCAGCGGCCGGTCGCATTCGTTCCCGTTCATAATCATGGTAATATCGGACGGGATGCCATGGAAATTCTTCGCACAGAGGCAGCGTCTGAAATTCCAGACTGTCGTCACATAATGATCGGCATTGCCGGATGAAAACAGATGCGTCATTCTGTGCGTGGGAACGCTGGACAATTCCGGTATCAGCCCGTCCGGGAGCATCCCCTTGATGCGTTTGCTGAAGCAGTCGTAGCTCGCCGGCTTTTCAATCCGGTGATCCTCGCCCGGATGAAAGCTGACCGCAATCAAGTGGGTAAACGGCTGCTGGCGCATGGGATTGGGTTCATCCAGAGCAAGCGGTTCGCCCGTCTGAGCAACCGATTCAGCTCCGACATTATACTCCGTTCCGGTCATCGGCAGAAGCTCTCCGGTCTCGGTAGCATCCAGCACATAATCGGCCGAAACGGTCATGACATTGCCGTCACGCATGAACGTAACGCATTTGACACGGTCGCCGTCGGTTTCGGCACGGATACACTTCCAGCCGTAATATACCTCGAGAACGCCCTGACTTTCGTATGGCTGGAGCATCTCCTTCAGAACGGCAAGTCCGACCTTGGGTTCAAAGCCAAGCGCGGATACCCAACCGGCTCCGGGGTTGAAAAGCGGATCGGCCGCCGCATCGCTTGTCAAGCGGTAATTGCGTCTGTAATAGGCGCGTATTCCTTCGCGGAAGGAACGGTAAGAGCGGGTACACCCGTACTGCTCGATCCACGGATGCTCATCCAGAGGAACTCCCGCCGCCGTTGCCTGACCGCCGATCCAGAAGCTCTCCTCAACAAGACAGCATTTTACGCCCATACGTGCGCAGGCGAGTGCCGCCGCCGTGCCGCCAAAGCTGCCGCCGACAATTAATACTGAGGTGTGTTTTTCCATAACGTTCTCCTTTCGGCCGTGTGAATCCCGATTACCGGAAGCTCCTACGCAGCCAGACAGAATAAGATTGTTTTTTCATTATATCATACGGCTTTTCCGTTGTCAATGAACAGAACATTCAAATATTGTCACGATTCACGCATGGCTGGAACGGCCGTGAACGGAAACACGAACAAATCTCTGCTTTCCCGGAGCTGCATTCGCGCGGCAGATGTGCTGTAACAGCGGGGCGGCTTTCAGTCCGCGTAGCTGTACAGTTCGCCGCAGTCGAAGTATTTCGCTTCAATTCCATCCCGACCGAGCCCGGCGTTGATCCGCTGGGCAAGATCGGCCATTGCATCCCGCTCACTTCCGGCGTGGCCGAGCAGAATAACCGTTTTCTGCATTCCGAGCTGAGCCATATCCCGTATTGGTTCACAGCAGTACCATTCACAGGTTTCACCGGCAATCACCAGATCGGTATCATTCTCCAGCATCTCCAGGAATGCATCCGTGCCGCGCTGTCCGGTCTGAAGGGAGATCCGTCTAACCTCACCGTCCCTGCGTCCGACAATTCTGGGGTGCCGGATGTTCAGCCGGTTTCGCAGATCTTCGGCAATCGCAAGCGGCGCGAGCGGCTCCTCCAGTTCGAATCGGAATTTCCCGTCAAAGTATCCCCGCCAGTTCATGCGGCGAACAAGCGCTTCGTTGACAAGATCCCGTTCCCCATAGTGCGGGCTGTCATGCCAGCGGCAAACCGCCATCCCGCTTGCTTCAATCAGCCTGCGCTTGAATTCGTAGGGCTTCCCCTCAAGCCTTGCCTCATCATCTGTACCGAAGGTCGGCTCATGCGTGATAATCATCCCGGCTCCCCAGTCGGCAGCCGCCTGAAGGACATCCGGTGTAATGACCATACAGACGGCGGCACGCCTCACCTCGCGCTCCCCGTCCCCCATGAAAATCCGATCAACCGTATGCCCACGATCCGTGTATTCCGTCAGAAATATCCTCCGTGCCAGTTCCTTTGCTTTCATTCTTGAACCAATCCTCCGCTGTTTTTTTGCTATTTTATCATATACCCGGCCAGAATTCAAGTAAAAACCGGAACCAGGATAATATCCTGCAAGAACATCGCCAAATATCCCCCGCCCTCTTGCCTTCTGTCTGCCGATGTGCTATAATACTGGTAATCCATCTATTCATCCGTGAAAGGATCCGACTATGAACAGAAGCTATAAAATCGCCGTTCCCATGATGAACAGCGTCATCACCGAAAAATACCGTGAGAAATTTCTGTCCCAGCTGAAAGATGCCGATGCCTCGCGTGTCTTCATCTGCGATGACCGGCTGTATCTTCTGCCGGATGCGATGCGGCGCGAGCGGCTGGAGGCTCTTCGTGAGAACGTCGCTTACTTCAAAGCAAACGGCCTCGAGGTCGGCATTTGGTTCAGTCCAATGGGACATGGCGGCGCACTCAATCATGTTGACCTGCCCGAGCAGGGTAATTTCACCCGCGTCACCGGCTTCAACGGAGGGACCTGCGAGGACAGCTTCTGCATCGAGGATCCGGAATATGCCGCTGTTCTGTACGAATTTCTGCGGGATCTGGCCCTCTGCCGCCCGCACATTCTCCTGCTTGATGACGATCTTCGGCTGTCCGGGCGCTCCTATGGCCTTGGATGTACCTGCGAGCACCATCTGCGCCGCTTTGAAAAGAAGACCGGGCTGAAGGTTTCACGCGAGGGGCTGTATGAAAAGCTCTTTGCAGGCGGCCCCACACCGATGCGAACCGCCTGGCTGGATGCCCAGGGGGAGAGTATGCTCGATTTCTGCCGTAATGCCAGACGTGCCGTGGATGCCGTCGATCCCACAATCCGCCTCGGATTCTGCGCCTGCAACGGAAGCTGGGATGTGGACGGTACCGATGTCATCGATATGACGTTAGCGCTGGCCGGAACAACAGCCCCTCTCCTGCGCGGCATCGGTGCTCCATACTGGGCTCCCCATCTAAGGAATCCCAGCCGTCTGGCCGATGTCATCGGCTATCAGCGGCTTCAGGCCAGGTGGGTGCGGGACCGGCATCCCGAAATCGAGTTTTTCACCGAGGGCGATCTTTATCCTCGTCCCCGCTACCGCGTTCCGGCCTGGCTTGCCGAGGGCTACGATACAGCCCTGCGCGCCGATGGCACAACGGACGGCATTCTGAAATATATGTCCGATTATACCCACTATCCGGACTATGAGCAGGGCTATTTTGCGCGGCACAGAAAGAACCGTCCGCTCCATGAGGCTTTCTCCGCCGCCTTTGCCGGGAAGAGGCCGCGCGGCGTTTTCATCTGGGAGGCCGAGAAAAAGCTCCGCGATTCCCGCTTTGACGAAGCATCCGCTCCGCGCATGGATATCATCGCCGCGCAGTCCCAGCCTCCGGCCATCCGGATGATGAACCGCGCCTCGGTTCCGACCGCCTTTGAAGAAAACGGCGATGCTGTCTGCGTATTCGGCGAGAGCGCCCGGCATATCCCGCTTGATCTTCTGCGAAGCGGCTGTATCCTCGATGCCCACGCGGCGCAGATTCTTGACGGGCGCGGTGCGGACCTCGGATTCACCTCGCTCACCGAAATCCCCGTGCCGGCCTATGAGCAGTTCCCGGAGTATGCTTCCTTCGATGCCGAGCGGATTCGTCCCGAAACAGCGGGCATATTTTACACCCCCGTGCTGAAGCCCGGTGCCATCGTCATGAGCGAATTCATCGACGGCGAAAAACGGATGCCCGCCGCATGGTGCTATGAAAATGCCGACGGTATCCGCGCCTTTATCCTCCCGTTTGTTGGTCTGACCGTCGATTCCAACAGCCCGGCGGTCATCAGCTATGCCCGACAGGAACAGCTTCATGCAGCCATCGAATTTGTACAGAAACGGCCGCTTCCCGCTTCTGTCAAGGGGGAGCCGGATGTCTTTCTTATGGTGTCCGATACGGCGACGGAGAGGGCAGTCGGTGTCTGGAATTTTTCGGATGATGTTCTGCTCACACCCGGGATCAAGCTGGATGGCGAATGGGAATCCGTGACCTTCCTGCGCGGCGAAGGCATGGTGTGCGATAATACGGTCCGTTTTTCCTGCGACATTCCCGCGCACGATCTTGCGCTGTTTATTCTGAAAAAATAATGGCATTTCCGAAAGGAGCTTCCCCCGATCGCTTCGGCGAGGATTGGATGGCCCATGTCCACCGCCTGAAGGAGCCTTGCGATGAGCTGTATGCCATTCACTTCAATGACAACCGCGGCACGGCCGATGAGCATCTTTTGGCCTGCATGGGCGCGATGAGCCCGGACGAAATTCTCCATGCGCTGACCGATTCCGGATACCGGGGCGCTTTCACCTTTGAGGCAGACAGCGCCCTGCGTCCGGCAACATACCGGCTGGGCGACCGGCGCCGCTGTCCCGGCGATAAACGGCTCGCATCGCCGACGCTTGAAATGCAGATCCGGCGGAAAAGCGGATGTTTGAAGGCACAGAGCTTTCCGACACCTTCAGAGGAGTCTGTGCCGGGGAACCTTCGCCCGCATCAGCGCTCTTGACGATCGGCGGCCTCTCTCATGGACACCGGAGGCAAAGTTAATTGATAACCATTCGGTTCTTCGGATCAAATGGTGAGAACAAAAAAAGCCGGAGAGGGTTCCGCCATGATTCCGAATCCCGTGCCCGGCCAAATTTTCTCATTTTCCCTCTTGACAAAGCGCAGATTCTGTGATATAATATCAATGTTCATATGCTGGTGTGGCTCAATGGCAGAGCAGCTGATTTGTAATCAGCAGGTTGATGGTTCGACTCCGTTCACCAGCTCCATTTACATGGGAGCGTTCCCGAGCGGCCAAAGGGGGCAGACTGTAAATCTGTTGTCAGTGACTTCGGTGGTCCGAATCCACCCGCTCCCACCAACAAAAAGCACCTGCGCAAGCAGGTGCTTTTTGCAACTAAATCCGCCGCCGGCGGAAGAAATCCACCTGCGGTGGATGAAATCGCTTCGCGATGAAATCTGCCTTACGGCAGGAGATGGAGGCGGATTTAATTTCATCTGAGGCGAAACGCCGAAGATTTCATCCGAGCAAGCTCGGATTTCATCGTGCTCAGCACGATTTCATTCTTTTCGGGTCCCACGACAGATTCGAACCGGCGAAATGTTGAATTGTTTACAAAATTGTGGTATAATAAAGCAAAGAAAGGCGGTGATCACATGATAATAAAGTTACCCAAACGCCCCGATTCTATTTTTAATAATGAACATCTTTTTAACTATCTTTTAGATTTGGAAAGGAAACAGAAACTGGACATTCTTCCTGCGAATCTAATGGTTTATTATGTTTTCAGCACATTTGTAAATGAGGTCTTAAACGGCGGTTTGGTGCAATATTTTACAAACTCAAGCAAGCTGACATATATTCATTTGCGGCAGAGCGCTATACTCTTAAACCACGAGGCTTTCACGCCGTATGTTTTGGGAGTTTGTGATTATGTTGATTCAATTCTTCCTCTTGATTTTGACAACGAAATAGATCAAGCAATCGTTGAACAATTAGATGTACTTGATAACCAATTCTATGAGCTTGATGAAAAGTTCGATGCATTAAAGATTACCGAGAAATTCTACAAGAGCAATTATAGCATAGAAAAAATTGATATTCCGAAAATCAAGGAGATCGAAAGCAGTTCATGCAAATACTTTGTTGCTCCAAAAGATCTGATCTGCAGAGATATCGAAGAATCAATCGAGAGCTTTTTAAAAGTCCTTGCCGATTTTTCTGAACAGCGCTGGACTATTGAATTGTGGAATTTTTTTGACACCTACCGTATAACCGCTTCTACATACGGTAAGGCGATTGATTTAGAAACTGTTATGTTACATTGGGCTGATTCAACCTATTCGTTTTCGAATAGCTCAAACGACGGATATAATGATCGAATAAAACTGTCATCCGCTTTTGAGAAAATTAGTATTATGAGTGGTACAGACGGCATATCAGAATACGCCGTGCGAATTTTCTCGAGTGGATTCGAGAAAAACGAATTCAAAATGAAGCATCAATTTGTTATGGCAGGCAGAGCATACGACCAAGAAATTAGTACAATTT
>JAZNKS010000048.1:0-12492 GCA_045578725.1 Candidatus Flemingiibacterium sp. | reverse complement strand
TTTGTTTTGGTGGGGGCGCAATCAATTTATTTTCGAACAGTCTTAGCAAAACAGTCGCCGGGGTGGGGGCCCCGGCTGCTTCTGTCGCCCTAACTTCACCGGGTCGCTGAAGAATCAAGTCTGCACAAACTTCAAAAAACTTCCCTATGAAGTTTTTTGAAGGGAGTTTGAGGGGAACTTTTTTTCAAAAAAGTTCCCCTCATCGTATCCCCTCCCCCTGCAGGCTCACAGCAGCGGCGCGGCGGCGCGGTCGAGGATGCCGTGGAGGTGCGCGATGGCGACGCCGTAATTGGTGATTGGGATACCGGCGGCTTTTGCGGTTTTATAGCGGTGGAGCATCTCGCGCTCGGTCAGCATACAGCCGCCGCAGTGGATGACCAGCCTGAACCCGTCGAAATCCTGCGGGAAATCCCCGCCGGAGGTAAAGGTGAACGAAAGCTCGCCGCCGACCTTTTTCTTCAGCCAGTTCGGGAGCTTCACGCTTCCGATATCGCCGCACTGACGGCGGTGGGAGCAGCCTTCCGAGATCAGCACACGATCCCCCGGCTTCAGGCTGTCGATCGCTCTTGCGCCTGCCACCGCATCGGCAAAATTGCCCTTGTAGCGGGCCATCAGCATCGAAAAGCTGGTCAGCGGAATCTGGGGCCCCACGATCCCGGCCACATAGCCGAAGGCCTGGCTGTCGGTGACCACCATCCGCGGCGGCCCGGCAAGCGAGGACAGCGCCGCCGAAAGCTCCGTTTCGCGGCAGACAAGCGGCATCGCACCGCCGTCCAGAAGATCACGGATTGTCTGCTGCTGGGGCAGGATCAGCCGCCCCTTCGGTGCCGCCGAATCGATCGGGGTCACCAGCACCACGATATCGTTACTTTGCACAAGATCGGAAATTATGCGACGAACTTTACCATTATCTGTAAATGATGCAATCGCGCCGCGCAGCTCCTCGATCCCGTCGCCCCGCAGAGCGGACACGGCAATCGCGCCTTCGACAGGCGGCGCCGCCCCCTCGCGGTCGGATTGATTCCACGCAATAACGTGCGGTATGCCCTTCTCCCGGATGAGCGCAAGGAGCTTCTCCTCCCACTCGCCCATTCCGCGCGTGGCATCGATGACGATCACCGCAATGTCGGTACGGTTCAGCACACCGTAGGTCCGCTCGACCCGCATCCGGCCAAGCTCGCCCTCGTCATCCAGCCCCGGCGTGTCGATCACCGTCACCGGTCCCAGCGGCAGAAGCTCCATCGCCTTCGATACCGGGTCCGTCGTTGTGCCGGCGACGTCGGACACGATTGCCAGCGACTGTCCCGTCAGCGCATTGATCAGCGCACTCTTTCCCGCGTTCCGCCGCCCGAACAGCCCGATTGTGACCCGCTCGCCCGACGGCGTTTGATTCAGATTTGGCATATGATAGTCCTTTCTATATGGAGATACGCTGAGGGGAACTTTTTTGAAAAAAAGTTCCCCTCAGACTCCCTTCAAAAAACTTTATAAGAGGGGATTTTACTGCGATCCCCATGAAGTTGTTCCGTTCCGGAAGCTTTCGGTTCCTTCGGAAGTTGGTGATGGATGCGTTAGTCAGCCGAAAGCCGGCTACGGAAGTAGTCGGGGCGGCGGAGCCGCCTGGGCCCACCTTCCCCAACAACCGTTCAGCGGGAATCGCCTGAGCGACAGCGGCGCGCCGGCGGATTCGCTTCGCTTTCCGTCGGCTTGGTTTGAGCTGATTCGCCCAGACTACGAAGCTCGCCGGCTCCGGTATCAGAACCGGAAGTCGCGCTGACCGTTGCGGATATCCTTCAGCCGCTGAATAACGATCGAGCGGACCTTGGGATTGGGGATGTTGTTGATCTCCTTCAGAATCAGATCGGTGCCGACCACGCGGGTATCGAGGGATGCATAGTCCATGAGGTATTCCTTGAGGGTCATGAGCGCGTTGGGCTGGCAGCAGTTGCCGATCTGGCCCGACTTGCAGAGGCTCATGAAGCGGTCGCCGGTGCGCCCCTCACGGTAGCAGGCGGTGCAGAACGAGGGGATGTATCCGAGGCGGATCAGCCAGTTGACCACCTCATCCAGCGTGCGGTTGTCGGACACGTCGAACTGGGCGGTATCCTCTTCCTCATCCTGAACATCATCGGCATAGCCGCCGACGCTGGTTTTGGATGCGCCGCTGATCTGGGACACGCCGAGCTTTAAGAGCCGTGCGCGGACCTCCTTGGATTCGCGGGTGGAGATAATCATGCCGGTATAGGGCACGGAGATGCGGATCAGCGCACAGAGCTTGGCGAAGATATCGTCGGAGATGGAATTGTCGAAGGCATTGGGATCGATGTCCTGCGCCTTCTTGATGCGGGGCATGGAGATCGTGTGGGGGCCGACACCGTGGACGGCCTCCAGATGCTCGGCGTGCATCAGCAGGGCGGCGAATTCATAGCGGTAGAGCTCGAGGCCGTAGAGAACGCCGAGGCCGACATCGTCGATGCCGCCCTCCATCGCGCGGTCCATCGCCTCGGTGTGGTAGGCGTAATTGTGCTTGGGTCCGGTGGGATGGAGCTTCTCGTAGGATTCCTTGTGATAGGTTTCCTGGAAGAGGATGTAGGTGCCGATACCGGCAACCTTCAGCTTGCGGTAATTTTCGACGGTGGTGGCGGCGATGTTGACATTCACGCGGCGGATTGCACCGTTCTTGTGCTTGATATCGTAGATGGTCTTGATGGATTCGAGGATGTATTCGATGGGATTGTTGACCGGATCCTCACCGGCCTCCAGCGCGAGGCGCTTGTGGCCCATATCCTGCAGGGCGATGACCTCGCGGCGGATCTCGTCCTGGGTCAGCTTCTTGCGGGCGATGCACTTATTCTGGTGATGGTAGGGGCAGTAAACGCATCCGTTCACGCAGTAATTGGAGAGATAGAGCGGCGCGAACATGACAATCCGGTTGCCGTAGAAATCCTTCTTGATCTGCTCGGCGAGGGCATACATCTCATTGATGATTTCCTCGTCCTCGCAGGCGAGCAGGACGGATGCCTCGCGGTGATTGAGGCCCTTTCTTTCCCTGGCCTTATCGAGGATGGCGCGGATGAGGGGTTTGTCGTCCTTATGCTCGTCGGCATAAGCGAGGGTGGCGTTTACTTCTTCGTCCGAGATGAATTCCTCGGCTTTCATGGATTTTACGTCGTACATGGTATTTTATCCTTTCTGAAAATGATAGTTTTGATATGTAATTCTCTCACTGAGCCGGAGAGTGCCAACGGCACGATTCCGGCGCCCCCCCGGCAAGCCGTACAAAACGGCGCGCCGTGAATGTGAGCCGCCCGCTTCCCAAGCGATTCCGCCAATGCGATCCGCGGCGAACCTGAGCGGCGTGCCCGCTTCACGAGCGGTCCGTCGGGCGGGGAGCGAAGGGCGAACTCCCCGTGGCCCGATGAATGTGGGGCGGACCACAGCACCCTATAAAGGGCAAAGATGGGGGTTAGGGTGAGGAGTCCAGAGGAGAGGGGATAAGGGGGAAGGAAGCCGTATGGGTTCCTTTCCCCTGTCTCCTCTCCTTTGGGGAATCGCTCTTGGTATCAATCGATATCGCCGAGAAACTAAAAAGCGATCGATTCTGCAGAATCGATGGATCTGCGGCGATTCTTTTGCGGGGAGAAGGGAGTTTGCGGTAGGCGCTTGCCTCCAACAAAGGTTTGTCTGTGCAGACTTGCTTGCCTACAAAGGTTAGTCAAGCTAAACTTGTTTCGGTTCATCGAGAGGATGGGGAACCGCCGCTACACGCTCTGGTTCCTCACCCTCTCGAGCTCTCCCGTCTTCCTCCGTGGGACGCGAGACGCGCTCCCGCGCGATCTACAGGGATGCGCGGAAATCGGGCTTTCGCCCTTCTTCCGCAGTTTTAGGCTCAAACGCGCTCCCGCGCGGGTAGGCCTAAATGCGCCCAAATCGCCAACCGCTGCTTTGCAGCGAATGCGCGCTTCTTGCGCCGGATTGCATCACAGAGCATCGCCGCGCGACAGATCGACTGTGTACCCGATCGCGGCGAACCGGCTCCGGAGCGCTTGTACCGCCTCGGCGGTCTCGTCGCCGGTACAGAGCTTGTTGTCATAGAGGGAATATTTCTGCCGCACCGATACCGGCGACAGATTCGGCATCACAACATTCGCGCCGGCCTGAACCGCACGCTCGCGGCCGTCGGGGAGAATCGTTCCCAGCGCCGTTGTGGCCGGAAGCAGGACGCGGGGGAGCATCAGCCGCACCAGCGACAGAAGAAAAATCGTCTGATCGGCGCTTCCCGCCGGATGCCCGCCAAGCGGGGTATCCTTATGCGGCACGAACGGGCCGATGCCCACCATCTGCGGCTTCAATTCATACAGGAAGGCAAGATCCTCGGCCAGATGTGCCGGGGTCTGGCCGGGCGATCCGACCATGAAGCCGCTTCCCACCTGATAGCCCGCCGCCTTCAGCTCCCACAGGCACCGCTTGCGTGCCTCGGAGGTCTGCTTCTTCGGATGGAGCATCGCATAATGCTCCGGATCGGCCGTTTCGTGGCGGAGCAGATACCGGTCCGCACCCGCCTTGCGCAGAATCCGATAGGATTCGGGCGAGCGCTCGCCGACGGAAAGCGTGACGGCGGCCTCCGGGGCGATGGCCTTGATCCTTTGGATCAGGCCCGCAAGGACGGCATCCGAAAAATGCCCGTCCTCCCCGCCCTGCAGAACGAAGGTGTGAAAGCCAAGCTCCTTGCCGTGCGTGACGGCCGAGAGGATCTCCGCCTCGGTGAGCCGGTAGCGCTCGGCCGCCTCGTTGGAGCGCCGGATGCCGCAGTAATAGCAGTCGCACCGGCAGATATTGGTGAATTCGATCAGCCCGCGTAGGAAGACCCGCCGGCCGTAGATTTCATCGCGGAGGGCCGATGCCTTTTCGGCCGCATAGGCGGCAAGCTCCGGATTCTGTCCTGCGATGAGGGCGGAAAGCGCCGCCTTTTCGGGAAGCGCTCCTGCGGCGATGGCATCGATAACGGCAAACAGATTCATGGCGCCACCTTCTCGGGGGCATAAATGGTCTTGCTGGAAACGCCGTGCAGATTGCCGAGCCTTCCGGACAGGGCGGCGATCACATCGGCGGGCGCATCGATGGCGACGCTGATGATCGAAATCCCGCGCGCCTTATGGGGGATGCCCATCCGGCCGACGATGCAGTCGCCGTACTGGTGGAGCAGCTCATTGATGCGGGCCGTCGCCGACCGGTCCTCGACGATGATACCGATCAGGGCCACCCGGTTTTGTGTGGAATCGGACATAAAAAACCTCCCGGACACATTCGTACCGGGAGGCGCATGACAGAGAAAGCCTGTCGATAAAGACAGGGATGCCCAGACAATCGGGCGGCCTTCACTTTCCCTCAGACGCATCTTCGGTGCAGAATGGCAGTATTGTTGGATGGATTGCGGATCCACGGCCGTCGGACGCATCCTTCGGCGGGATCTTTGTTAATATTATAACAGATGCATCGGCCCTTGGCAATAGCATCGCGCAAGGTTTTACATACTGTTTACAATTCTTCGGCTTCGGTTTCCTCGTATTCCTGCTGCCCGACAATCGCCAGCAGCTCATCGCGCGAATCGCTCCCCTCATAGACGGGATAGCGGATGTGGAGCCGGTCGCCGGCCTGCAGGCATCCGTCCGCCCCGCTTTTGCCGGGCGCGTGCACAGTCGAGAGCACAAACAGCCCGGCGGGCCAGAAGATATCGCGGATCGGCTTGCCGACGGCAAAGGCATCCTCGCCCACCGTAACGTGGGTGTCGATGATCCGCGGGCGGCCGCGCCTGTGCTCGGCCATCTTCTTTTCGATCATCGTGTCATTGATCGAGCGGGCGCCGAACAGCTCGGTCACCAGATAGGCCGTCAGCACGGCGGTGATGACAAAGAGGATATTCGCGTGTCCGCCCAGTGTCTCGACAGCGAAGGCAATGGCCGTCAGCGGCATCTTCATCAGCGAGGCGATGCAGGCGGTGAGGCCGCAGACGAGGACGAGCGAGCCTGTCGCCGCATCCTGCCCCGCGAGCGCTCCGATTCCGCCGCCGACGAGGGTGGCAAAGAGCGCGCCGACCGATAAAATCGGCAGGAACACGCCGCCGGTGAGCTTGGCGGTATTGGCCGCGAGGGTCAGCGTGGTGCGCACCGCCAAAAGAAGCAGGAGCATTCCGGCCGCAGGCCTGTCGGTAAAGAGGGAGAGAATCACTTCATGGCCGCTTCCGAGAAAGCCGCGCGATCCAAGGCCGGCAAGGACACACAGCACAAGGACGGCGAAAATCCGGACGGCATGGGGAAGCTTTCCGAGCTTGCGGTTCATAAGGGCGTTCACCGCGCGGTAATATTGGAGAAACAGCACCGCAAAAAGGCCCATCGCAAGGCCGATGACAAGGGGGATCCAGATCGATCCGAGCGGGAGCGGCCCCGCAGGCTCGATGACAAAGAGGCGGGTATCCACGCCAAGGATCGGCGCGAGCAGGCGGCTGACCAGCTCGCAGGCGAATACCGCCGACACCGCCGAGGTCATAATCAGCGGCGAGATCCGCTGATGGGCCTCCTCGACGGCGAACAGGATGCCGGAGATCGGCGCTCCCGTTGCGGCCGCAAAGCCCGCGCAGGCACCGGAAGTCATCGCATAGCGCTTCCACGCGGCAAAGCGCCTCGGAAACAGATCGAGCACGCCCTGTCCGACGGCCGTTCCCATCTGGACGGAGGGGCCCTCGCTTCCGAGCGGCAGGCCGAGCGTGAAGGAGATCAGCGAAAGGCCGAATACGCCGGTGAGATTCCGGAGCCAGCCGAAGGAAAGGATGCCGCGCAGAGCGGCTATGGAGGTCGGGATGCCGCCGCCCTTCAGATTGGGGACACGGCGGTAGATGACAGCCAGCAATACGGACAGCCCGGCCAGCAAAGGCAGGAGGACAAGCAGCGCGGCCGGATGGGCCGACAGAAATTCATACCCGGCAGAGGAGGCCATAACGGCACGGTGGGAGCAGAATTTGTAGACAGCGACAACGGCGGCGGTGAGGGAGCCGGTCAGCGCGCCGAGGAAAACGGACGGCAGAATCCGGCGAAGAGGGGAGGTGGGGGAAACTTGGATCATAAGAACTCGATTCTGTAACAGGATAGGTGGCGGGGATTAAATGCCAAATCCCCGGCGGCGGAATTCGCGGGGCGGGATGCCGGTCAGCGAAAGGAAGGTGCGGCGGAAATAGGTTTCCGAGGAGAAGCCGAGAGAGAGCGCAATCTCGCCGATCGTACGGTCGGGCTGGGCCAGCAGGAGCCGCTGGGCCATCCGGATCCGCTGCTGCTGACGGTAAGCGATCGGCGATGTGCCGATGTCCCGCTTGAAGCAGGCGTGAAAATGGGGCAGGCTCATGTGCGCATCGGCGGCAAGCTCCGATACCGAGGGCGCGGCGGCGGGATCCGCCTCGATTTTTGCGGCGGCCTCCCGGATCCGGCTGTCGGTCATTCCCTGCTCCTCCCCGGCAAGGGATGGCAGGACGGCGGCAAACAGACCATAGAATTGTGCCAGAATCCGGCATCGGTCGGCATCCGGGCGGAGGGTGCGGTGCGAAAATCCCGCCTCGATTTTCCCGATTGCAGGGACAGCAAGGACGAGGATCGCGGGATCGGTCAGCTTTTGGACAAAATAGCGGATATGTCCCGGCGGCAGCTCAAAATGGATCGCGCGCAGCTCGGAATCCCGATCCCACCAGCGGCTGAAATAACGGCCTCCCGGCGGGATAAAGAGAAGCTCGCCCGGGGAAACGGCAAAATGACAGTCCTCGGATTCGTAGCTTCCCTCGCCGTGGGTGCAGAGCGCGAGGCTTCCGATCGGGCGCGGCAGGGTGCGGTAATCGTTGACCCAGCCCGGGTGCATCGGATAAACGGCCGGATAGAGCAGCGTGGGGGTGCCGGCAAAGGCCGGCGGAAGGCTTGGCATCGCGGATTCCTCCAATCATAGGATTGTACCGTTTTTTCCTATTATACCATCTTTTCGGCGATCTGTCAATATGCTATAATAGAGGTATCACAATCAAGGAGGATTCTGATATGAGATTCGATCATCGTACCGCCCTGATCACCGGCGCCGGAAGCGGCATCGGTCAGGCAACCGCTAAAATTCTGGCTGAGCACGGCGTGGATTTAGCCCTGCTCGACATCAATGCCGATGGCCTTGCCGCAACCGAGGCGATGCTGGCCCACACCGGGCGGAAGGTGCTTACCGTTGTCTGCGACGTTGCCGACCATGCATCGGTGGATGCCGCGCTGGGAAAGGTTCGCGAAGCCTTCCCGCGGATTGACATTCTGATCAACAACGCGGGGATTTTTAAGGATAATATCATGAAATTCCACCTCACCGATCCCGAAACATGGGAGCGGCGCTGGCGGATCAATGTGGAGGGCACGATGTACATCACCCATTCCCTGCTGCCCGCGATGCTGGAGCAGGGCTACGGGCGGATTGTCAATCTCGCCTCCCCGGCGGGCGTTTACGGCATCGTGAACATGGTTGATTATTCAACCACCAAGGGCGCGATTCTTTCGTTTACGAAGGCGCTGGCCAAGGAAACGACCCCCTTCGGCGTGAACGTGACTTCGGTTTCGCCGGGCATGATCAACCCTGTCCGCAAACCGAATGACGGTACCTATCGCGGTGTATCCGGCCTTCCCGAGGAATGCGCGGAGATGATCGCGTTTCTTGCCTCGGACAATGCCGTGCACGTGTCCGGTCAGGACTATCAGGTTGACGGCTGCCGCAAGAAGATGTAAGCGGCTTCCAGCCGGAGAGGGCCAACGCCCCTTCCAAGCCGGAGAGGGCCAACGGCACGATTCCGGCGCCCTTTGTAGTCAAGCGCATTCGCCAACCCAGCCGGAGAGGGCCAGAGGCCCAATTCTGGCGCATTTCGTGCGGACGTACGAAACGGCGCGCCGTGAATGTGAGCCGCCCGCTTCCCAAACGCTGACCGCCAATCAATCCGCGGCGAACCTGAACGGCGTGCCCGCTTCGCGAGCGGTCCGTCGGGCGGGGAGTCGAAAGGCGAACTCCCCGTGGCCCGGTGAATGTGGGGCGGACCACAGTATCCACTGTTGATGGGAATGAGAGGGGTAATGGTGGAGGAGTCCAGAGGAGGAGGATGGTAGGGGGGAGAAAACCGTAGGTGTTCTCCCCCATCCGTCCTTCTCCTTTGGGGGAATCGCTCTTGGTATCAAGCGATATCGCCGGCAGACGAAAAAGCGATCGATTTTGCAGAATCGAACATCCTGCGGCGGTTCCTTTTGCGGGGAGAAGGGGAGCTTGTGCAGACTTGCTTGGTTGCTACAAAGGATTGTCTTTGCAGACCTGATTGTTTGCTACAAAATATAGTCAAGCTAAACTTGTTTCGGTTCACTGAGAGGATGGGGAACCCGCCGCTGCACGCTCTGGGTTCCTCACCCTCTCAGACTCTCCCGTCTTCCTTCCGTGGGACGCGAAACGCGCTCCCGCGCGGTCAAACAGAGATGCGCCGGATTCGCGCACGGCGCTCTCCGGCAGTTTTAGGCATGAACGCGCTCCCGCGCGAGTAGGCCTAAATGCGCGGATGCGGCTTCGCCGACTTAAACGTTCGATTCTGCACAAACCAGCCTCCCCATCCGCGAAGCGTGATGGGGAGGCGCATTTCGTTGCTCTGACGATTTTCGCTTGACAGTTGCCGGGGTGGGTGGGCCCAGGCGGCACCGCCGCCCCGGCTCCTTCTGTCGGTAGATTCTTCCCTTTATCGCTGATGAATCAAGTCTGCACAAACCTCAAAAAACTTCCCCATGAAGTTTTTTGAAGGGAGTTTGAGGGGAACTTTTTTTCAAAAAAGTTCCCCTCATCGTTCCCCTATTACTGGTTGCCCATCAGCTTAACCATGATGGCCTTTTGGGCGTGGAGGCGGTTCTCTGCCTCCTCAAAAATCTCGTTGGCATGAGCCTCGAAGACCTTCGCGGTGATCTCCTCCTCGCGGTGCGCGGGGAGGCAATGCTGAACCATCGCATCCTTCGCGGCAACATCCATTACCGCATCGTTGATCTGGTAGCCCTTGAAGGCGATGCGGCGCTTCTCGGCCTCGCCCTCCTGGCCCATCGATGCCCAGACATCCGTGAACAGGACATCTGCATCCTTTGCGGCCTCCAGGACGTTATCGGTCAGCGTGAAATTGCCGGCGTAATTCTTCGTGAATTCCATGACCTGCGGGTCCGGATGATAGCCGGCCGGGCAGGCGGCCGCAACCTTCATGCCGACCGTCAGACCGCCGACAATCAGCGAATTGGCCATATTGTTGCCGTCGCCGATGTAGGCCATCTTCAGGCCGTCAAAGCCGCCCTTGAATTCGCGGATCGTCAGAAGGTCCGCCAGAACCTGACAGGGATGGCAGTAGTCGGTCAGACCGTTGATGATCGGAATGGAGGCATATTCGGCCAGATCCTCGACCTCCTTCTGCGCGAAGGTGCGGATCATGATGCCGTCCAGATAGCGGGAGAGCACGCGTGCGGTGTCCTCGACCGGCTCGCCGCGCCCGATCTGCAGATCGCGGGAGGACAGGAACAGCGCCTGGCCGCCCAGCTGGTACATACCGGCTTCAAAGGAAACGCGGGTCCGGGTGGAGGCCTTCTGGAAGATCATGCCGAGCGTCTTGCCGGCCAGCAGCTTGTGCTCGATGCCGTTCTTGCGCTCGTACTTGAGCTGGGTTGCGAGATTGAGAATATCGAGAATGTCCTCCTTGGTGAGGTCGGACATCTTCAGCAGATCCTGTGTCATAATCGTTGATTCCTTTCAATAATTGTTGTTATTTCAGTACATCGGCGAGGATGGCGGCGCCCGCATCCATTTCCGCTTCGGTAATCGTCAGCGGCGGCAGGAGGCGGATGACATCCTTACCTGCGGTCAGCACGAGCAGGCCGCGGTCGGCACATTCGTGCAGGACATCCTTCGGATTGCCCTCAACCACGAATCCGAGCATCAGGCCGCGCCCGCGCACGGATTTGACCTTTGAGGGCTTGGATTCCATCACCTTACGGACGAGATACTCGCCCTTTTCCTTCACTTTTGCAAGGAAGGCGGGATCGGAAACCCGCTCAATGACATGGAGCGCACCGGCCGTGACAACCGGATTGGAGCCGAAGGTGGTGCCGTGCTGGCCCGCGCCGAGCACGCCGGAAACCTTCGCATTGCCCATGAACACGCCGATCGGCAGGCCGCCGCCAAGTCCCTTGGCAAGGGTGACAATGTCCGGCTTCACGCCCAGCTGTTCATAGGCGAAGAAGCTGCCCGTCCGGCCCGCGCCCGTCTGCACCTCGTCGAAAATGAAAAGCAGATCCTTCTCGTCGCAGAGCTTGCGCACGGCCTTCACATAATCGGTATCGAGGATGTTCACGCCGCCCTCGCCCTGAATCGGCTCGGCCATAATCGCGCAGACATCGTCGGTGAGCGAAGCCTTCAGCGCATCCAGATCGTTGGCCGGAACGTATCGGAAGCCCTCCGTGAAGGGGAAGAAGAACTGATGGAAGACATCCTGTCCCGTCGCCGCCAGCGTTGTCACCGTGCGGCCGTGGAAGGAATCGCAGAGCGTGATGATCGTCGCCCGGCCCGCGCCGTATTTGTCGAAGGAATATTTGCGCGCCAGCTTGATCGCGCCCTCGTTGGCCTCCGCACCGGAATTGCCGAAGAAGACCTTGGCGCCCTCCATTCCGGACAGCTTGACCAGCCGCTCGGCCACCTCGGCCGCCGGCGTGCAGTAATAATAGTTGCACATATGCTGCAGGCTGTGAAGCTGTGCCTCAACGGCCGCCATCCAGCCCTCGTCGCACCAGCCAAGCGAATTCACGCCAATGCCGCTGGTGAAATCGATAAACGTCCGCCCGTCGGCATCCGTCATCGTCGCATTCCTTCCTTTTACCGGCGCAATGTCCAGCCGCCCGTATGTCGGCATGATGTACGACTTATCTTTTGCTATAATTTCGTTTGTGGTCATGGTTGTACCCTTTTTGTTTGTGGTAATTGTTTGGTAAGGGGATACGGTCGCTTTCTTGAAAGAAAGCTCCGCAAAGAACTTTAATGGGGGGGATATTTTTGCGATCCCCATGAAGTTGTACTGTCCCGGAAGGCTGCAATTCCATCGGAAGTTGGGGCATCATGCGTTCGTCAGCCGAAAGCCGACTACAGAAGTAGTCGGGGCCCCCACCCCAACAACCGAACAGCGAAAATCGCCTGAGCGACAGAGGCGCGCCGGCCATCACGCTTCGCGGATGGCTTCAGCTCAATTCGTGCGATGCGCCCGGACTACGAAATGCGCCTGTCGGAAATCGCTTCGCTCTTTCGCCGCTGATTTACAAAGAGCGCCTCGTCTGCACGAAGAATCGGATTGCCCGCGCGGGAGCGCGTCTGTTTCTCCTTCCGCGCCTCCGACGCGGCGAAGCAAAAGGAAGCGGGGGAGTCCGAGGGGGAGAA
>JAZNKS010000047.1:0-7607 GCA_045578725.1 Candidatus Flemingiibacterium sp. | reverse complement strand
TGCTGTATATATTATACCACACAGCGCCATAAAAGTCAATACAGCTCTGATTATAGTCAATCCGATGCTATTTATTTTCATCGGAATATGTTATACTATGCAGGAATATGATAGGAGGTATGTTCCATGCTGAACAGAAATACATCAAAAAAAATCGCGGTCCTTCTGCTGGCAGCGCAGCTCTGCCTTGCCGGAACGGCCTGCCAGAGCTCCGAGCCCGGCCCCTCGGATGACACCGATCCTGCCGACACCTCGGCGGACTCGACCTCAGACGTAACCACCGCCGATCCTCACACCCCTCTTCCCGAAGGCGATTTCACCGGCGAAACCATCAACTTCTTCCTTTGGGATGAAACCACCTTTGCCGTTGAAAAGGAAACCGGCGATGTGGTTGACGATGCCATCTACAAGCGCAATCTGGCCGTTCAGGAGGCATACGGTGTCGAATTCACCTACAATCTCCAGCCCGGCGGTATGGACTTTGATTCCTGGTTTGCAACCCTCAGCGCCAGCATCATGTCCAATGACAATTCCATCCAGATGGCCGGCGGCTACGCTTACCGTCTGGCGGCCAACTCGATGACCGGCCTTTTCCACAATCTCAATGAGATTTCCGCCATCGACTTCTCCAAGCCCTGGTGGCCGGGCAATCTGCAGCAGGCCGGCAACATCGGCGACAATATGTATATCGCCGTCGGCAACATTGAGCCTAATTACTACAACTGGACCTACGCCATGTACTTCAGCAAGCCGCTGGCCGACGAGCTGAAGATTCCGAGCCTCTACGATACCGTCAAGGCCGGCGAATGGACCTATGACAAGTTTGTCGAATACATCAAGCTCGCCACTCACGATATGAACGGCGACAGCAAGATGGATGCCTCCGACCGCTACGGTCTGTCCCTCGCTCCCTACATGGATGTCGATGCCTTCTACAATGCCTTCGATATCCAGTCGGTTGAATACGATGAGGATAATATGCCCTCCATCGGCAAGCTGAACGCGCATCACATCGATGTTCAGTCCAAGCTCCGCGAGCTCTTCCTGCGCTCCGGCGATGTTTACTACGATATCAACGCCGACCGCGGCAATATGTTCATCGAAGCCCGTTCGCTCTTCTTCCCCACCACGCTGAGCACCGCCAAGATTCTCCGCTCGTCCGAGATGGATTTCGGCATCCTGCCCTATCCGAAGTGGGACGACGCCCAGGACGATTACTACACCCACAACGCCTTCAGCAACACCACCGCTTACGCTATCCCGATCACGGCTGACGGCGAAATGATGGGCACGATTTTAGAGGCGCTGGCCATCCGCGGCTATGAGGATATTCTCCCCGCTTACTATGACATTGCACTGAAGGTCAAGGGCATCCGCGATGAGGAATCCGCCGAGATGCTGGATATCATCTTCGAAAACGTCACCTTCGATTTCACCCAGCTTTACAGCTTCGCCTTCGGCGACCAGCTCTCCCCCTCGATGCTGCTTCGCTCCACCATCCTGCAGGATATGGAGCTCGCCACCATGTGGGGCGGTCTTGAACAGCTCTTCAAGGGCACCATGGACTATCTGATCAGCTCGCTCAAATAAGACACAAGCATAAAAAACCGCACGGCAAAAAGCCGTGCGGTTTTTGTTATCCCATCAGATCTTCAAGCAGGCCTCCAAGGCCCTTTTCCTCGAAGACACGCTTGTAATAGCCGAGTTCTTCGGTAATCAGGCTGTCGATGACCTTCATGCCAAGCACCTCGACCGGCGCCTTGTCATCGGTCAGAATCCGATCGCCGCCCTCGTATACGCGCATTCCATCCTCTATGCGGAGCATGAGATTGGTCAGCTCCCAATCGGGCAGTTTTTTCAGGGCTTCGGCCATATCCGGCACATCGCCCGCAAAAGCGAACAGCTCCCGGTTGGTGCTTCCCGTGACATCTGTGATCCGGACCTCGTCAAAGACCGAGGCGATCGTATCACAGAGATGTTCGTTGATGCTTCCTTCGGCATCGTTGTGCATATTCAGATTCACGACCATCACGCCGTTTTCCTTCAGATGCTCCTTCACCATCGTGAAGAATTCAACCGAGGACATCTGGAAGGGGATCGTGATATCCTGATAGGCATCGACCATGATGACATCGTACTTCTTCGGATCGACCGCCAGATAGGCGCGGCCGTCATAGGTAGCGACCTCCACCGATTCAGGCAGACCGAAATGCGCGTGGGCCAGATCGGTGATCTTCTGATCGATCTCCACGCCCGCAATCTCCGCGCCGGGGAAATAACGGCTGCACAGAGCAGCATAGGTGCCGCTTCCCATGCCGAGGATCAGGATCTCCGGATTTTCAGCCCCCGCCAGCACCGGTGCGGCCAGCGCGGTATCGTAATACATTCCTGTCAGACCGCCGTCCTTCATGGCTACCGACTGCACGCCGAAAAGCACATTGGTGGAGAGAATCACCCGACGGTCGGTTTCGCGCACCTGAAGGTAATTGTAGATCGACTGCCCCTCATAGACCAGATCGCTCTCCCAGAAGGCGAAGCTGTCCGAGTGGCCGAAGACGGCGCTGATGAGAATCACGCCGGCACAGATGCCGCAGGCGGCCTTTTTGGTATGGGCGGCGATGAAATAAACGGCACCGAGCAGGAAGAGGAGCGCCGCGAAGATGTAAAAGGTAATCGAGGTTCCCACCGCGGGAATCGTGACAAAGGTGGGAAGGAAGGTTCCGAGAATGCTTCCGACCGTGTTGAAGGCCTCCATCCGGCCAACCGTCCGGCCGCTGTCCTCCATCGATTCCATCGCATATTTGACAAGCGACGGCGTGACCGTTCCGAGTAGAAAGAGCGGATAGACGAAGATGACCGTGCAGGAGGCAAAGGCGGCGATGATCAGAAAATTCGTGTCCACCGCCAGCACCAGCAATCCGGAGATGCCGATGATGACGAATTTGCCCACCAGCGGGATGCAGGCGATCCAGACAGCGGCCACAATCAGCCGCATATACAGCTTGCCCGGATCGGGATCCTTATCCGCCGCGCGGCCGCCCCAGAGATTGCCCAGCGCCAGCGCGATCATAATCGTGCCGATGATGATCGTCCAGACGATCTGCGAGGAGCTGAAATAGGGGGCCAGCAGACGGCTGGCTCCCAGCTCCCCCGCCATAACCGCCACGCCCGAAATGAATTCGGTCATGTACAGATACCATTTGTTTTTCAGAAGGGGGATGGTTTTCGGCATATCAATTCTCCTTGTTTTGCGTTGTTTGCTTCCGGGCGAGCCGGATCAGCTGACCGATTCCGAAGCCGATCAGCCAGGCGGGCAGATCAAGCAGGATCCAGATGCCGTCCATAATGCCGCTTATCTGCAGACCGATGCCGCCAAACAGCAGAAAGAGTGCCAGCAGTACACCTGCCCAGATCCGGCTCCCGGATGCCGTAAGCGAGGCGGCAAGGCCAAAAATCAGCGAAAGAAGCGGAAACAGGATCAGAATATAGGTGAAATCGCGGGTATCGCGCGCCATGCTGATAATCCCCTCCGGCTCGGATGCCCGCCAGAGAAGGGGTGCACCGATTGTGCCGATCAGGGTCGCCGCAGCCGTAAGCAGCCGCCCCGTCAGAAGAACGCTTTTTTTCATTGTTATGACCATAGCTTTCGCGAAGCGAAAGCTTCCTTTCTTGGATTTTGGGGCTGGTTTGCGAAGCAAACACTAACCGGGACGGCAATGTAAGCCACAAAATCAGGTCTGAAAATTTATTTTCAGACTTCATCTCCTCTGCGGTGTATACGAAAAGTATACCACGTCTGTCCGACGGTTTCCACCGGAATTTGTGAATTTTTTCCGTTATTTGTTTTTCCTGCGGCGGTATTCGCTCGGTGTCATACCGGTGTACCGCTTGAAGACGCGGGAGAAATAGTTGACATCCGAAAAGCCGACCTTGACGGCAATCTCGCTGATGTTCATCCCCGGATTCCGGACGGGATTCAGGTACTCAAAAATCGCCCGCTGGATCCGGTATTCGGCCAGGTACTGCCGGAACGGTACGCCGAAGGTCTGCTTGAACAGCCGGCAGAAATAGCTGGGATGATAGGCAAACAGCTGGCCGATCTGCTCGGAGGTGATATCCTCATCGTAATGCCCGTCGAGGAATTCCAGCAGCTGGCGCGAAAACTGACGGCTCTCCGCGCCCTGCCGTCCCCGTTCCAGACAGCCGCCCTCCAAAAGCTCCGAAAAGAGAAGCTGGATCGCCGCCGCCATCCGGTGCTCAACGATTCCGTTTCCGTCCTGACGGGCGAAGGCTTCGCTCATCTCGCAGATCAGCGCGCCGATCCGCCGCGTGCGCTCGCTGTCCGCAAGGAAATTGACTCCCATCAGCTCGCCCTTCTCCCAATCGTCCAGCTGGCAGGCGACCTTGTCCCGCTTCATACCGGTGATGCCGAAGCGCCCCGGCTCAAATACGATGAAGGAATGGACAACGTGCTCCTGTGTGCTGGCCAGATAAAAGCCGTGCCGCTGATAGGGATTTACGATCAGCACCTCCCCGGCCGATACCGCGCGGACCATATCACCGATACAGACTGTCATACTGCCCTCGCGGATATAATGGATCTCCACCGGCGCATGAATATGGGTGGGCATATTGAACCCCTTGCCGGAGCGGATTCTGGTTTCGATCTCCCCGATGCTCAGATTCTGCGCCTTCAGGCTCCTCCGGCCGCTTTCCGTGGTGCGGGCGTAGAGCGGAAGATTCCCGTATTTTTCCGCAATATTAAATTCGTACACATTCAAGGCCATCACCTCGCCTATATTCTACCACATATCGGGCAATATGTCAATCCTGTGCTAACAATAGTCAAAACGCTTCTTTTTCCCCCGGCAGACAATGTGGTATAATGAAAAAAACGCAAAGGAGAATTCTGCCCATGAAATCCATCCGTCTTCTCTCGCTGCTGCTCGCGCTGCTGCTCGGAGCATCCGCCATCGGCTGCGGCGATTCAACTGCCAAGCCGGGCGGCGATACCACACCGGCCGATACCACACCGCAGGATACTGTCCCCGAGCCCGAATATGATTTTTCCGGCATCGATTTCGGCGGCAAAACGCTGAGCATTCTCAACTCCACCACCCATTGGGGCTGTTATACCACCATGGATCTGGAGCAGGAAAACGGCGACATCCTCGATGACGCGGTCTATAAGCGCAACCGCTTTGCCGAGGAAACCTTCCATATGACGCTGGACATCGTCGAGGAATCGATGGATTCCTCCTACAATACGATTTACACCTCAACCATGGCCGGCGAAGCACCCTATCACATTGTCTATCTGCGAGCCGACAAGGTTACCGGAGGCATTGCCGACGGCTGCTATGCCGATCTGTCTGCCGTATCCTCCCTTCAGCTGGAGGAGGATTGGTGGGATCAGGATATCACCACCTCCGGCGCCTACGGCGAGGACCGCTGCATCTTTTTTGCCGGCAATTATCTCTCGCTGTTCGGCTTTGACATGACCATGCTTACCTTCTTCAATGAATCCATGATGGAGGATCTGGGCCTGGATAAGCCCTACGATCTCGTCCGCGAGGGCAAATGGACGCTGGATAAGCTCGGCGAATATCTGAAGCTCGGTGCCAATCTCAACGGTGCGGATTCCTTCGCCCTCACCGATACCGGCCCGCAGACCTACGGCCTCACCACATGGGGCAGCGGCGCAGGCTCGCTGATCTACGGCTGCGGCGAGCGCTACACCGCCATCGACAAGGACGGTATGCCCTATGTCTATGCCGGAAATGAGCGCTTCTTTGATGTTGTCGCAAAGATCGCTTCCCTGACCGCGCGCGAGGGCGATTTCCTGATCAGCACCGGCACCACCGGTCAGCCGACTCACTATGCGGTCATGCTCCGCAACGGCCGCACCCTCTTCACGCTGGCCGAGCTGAAGGAATCCCACAAATACCGTGATCTGGAGCTGACCTTCGGCGTGCTTCCGCTTCCGAAATACGATGAGAATCAGGAATCCTACTACAGCAATGTCAGCGTCGGTCAGACCGTTATGCTGATGCCTGTCACCGTATCCGACCGCGAGGAGGCCGGTAAGGTCATCGATGCGCTGGTTTACCTGTCCTACCGCGATGTTCTTCCCGCCTACTACGATGTAACGGTATCCCAGAAGGGTCTGCGCAACGACGATTCCATCGAAATGCTGGATATCGTCCGCCAGAGCCGGATCTTCGATCCGGGCGACACCTACGGCTGGACCGCCAATCTCCGTATCGGCATCAACGATCAGCTGAAGCTCGGAAACAGCGATATTTCCTCGGTCTTCGCAGCCCAGCTTCCCGCCGCCGAGGCCGCCATCGAAAAGGCCCTCGAGCAGCTGGAATCCTGATATTCCTTGAATCAAAAAACCGTCCGCTCTGCTATGCATCTTTAGCGGAGAAAACACGAACACCACCAATGAAATTTCTTTGGTGGTGTTTTTATATTGGCGGTAGCTTTCCAAAGCCTCCCTCCGAGAGGGAGGGGGACCGCGATAGCGGTGGAAGGAGACTGCGTGACTTTGAGGTTTTGATAAGCTTTATTGTAACGCGCTCTCCCTCAGTCGCCTTCGGCGCCAGCTCCCTCCCGGAGGGAGCCTTTATACATAATATTTCTGCGGATAGTGGGTTCGGGCTTCTGCCCGATATTGTCCCAGCGTGAGCGCAGGGACGGTGCGAGACGGGCGCCGCCATTTGGCGGTGGACGTCCACGCGCTATGCTTGCCCCAGACGCAAGCGTTGGGAAAGCGGAAAATATGTGCTGTCAATGGATATGTGTGTCACTCAACCGACTTAACTATAAGTTGAATTTATTCTAATATAGCGTTGTTGAATTATCTTTGTTTGTGTGCTATACTTATACTAGTGAAGCGCATCACAATAAAAATTGGAGGTTTCTTATGACCAATATCAATATAGGCAACAAGATACGAGAACTCAGAAAAAAGAAAGGGATTACTCAAGAAGCTCTTGCTTCTGTGCTTTCTGTTTCACCGCAAGCGGTAAGCAAGTGGGAGAGCGGTCTGACGTATCCAGATATGGAAATGATACCGGTTATCGCAGGATACTTTGAGGTTTCTATGGATATTCTCTTTGATTACGATGTTAGTGAAATGAAAGAAAAGATTCAAAAGATCATTGATGATGCTTGGGATTATTTGTTTGATGACACAACGAAATACATCGATATCATAAAAACTGCATTACAGGAATATCCGGGTAACGAGGAATTGCTGACCGCGCTTTTAGACGCATACGAATACAATTTGCGCGACAAGGGAGATACCTCGCGCCTTGATGAAATGATCGAACTATCTCAAAAAATCATTACAGAGAGTAGTGATTTTATTAGAGTCTGCAACGTAAAAGATATTCAAGCAGCAGCGTATCTCAAAAAAGGCGAATATCAAAAAGCAAAATCTGTATTGGAATCCCTTGCTCGTGAATATGATCTTCGCGATTGGGCATTCGCTTTTCGGTTGTCCGGAAGAGATAAACTCAATGGAGCGACTATGTCGAGATGCCATCATCTGCAAGGCTTATACCAAGCTTGTATGGAGGAAGGCAACGCATGGTTCT
>JAZNKS010000046.1:0-54972 GCA_045578725.1 Candidatus Flemingiibacterium sp. | reverse complement strand
AAAAATAAACGAAAATCCGCTGCCCCCATAAAAAAGGCGTCTGCGCACGAAAGTGCGCAGACGTCCTTTTTCAGCAATCAAGCCTTACGGGAGATGTGCCAGTAAATTGTTTTTCGCCAACGAGGCGGGCGACTGCCTCTTCGACAGCAAGCTCGCTCGCATCGCCCGTGTTGGTGTTGATGAAGGTCTTGGCTTCGGGGAAATAGTCATCGGCAAAGTGCGGGGCCGTGAAGTTGACAAACAGCGACTTCGATTTATCCAGCAGGTGGGCCGACCATGTTGTCGAGGCACATTTATCATAGCAGTCCACCGCTGTGAAGGGGATGTTGTAGCAGACAATCACAAGATCGTATGGATCCTGCAATGCGTTCATTTCATCCTGCCAGCAGGTCAGGAGGTATTCCCGGAACTCGACTGTGAAGCCGCGCTTTTCAAGGGCGGGAACCATCTGGCGGAGCTGATTCATTTCGTAATCATTCCTGCCGCATCCCGCAACGAGGATCTTTTTGTGTACGGCGGGGTTCAGGGGAACCAGACCGATCGTATTGCGGATCAGAGCCATACCATCGCCGACCGCCCTGTCATAGACACCGTTTACGAATGCGGGATCGGCCGCGCCGTATTCACGCTCGGCTCCCTTGTATTTCAAAAAGGTGCGGACATATTCGATGCGTGAAAGGGCATCCTCCAGACGCGCCATGGGGATACGGCCCTTTTCGATCTCCTCGACGATGCGGTCAGCTGCTTCCATCGGCGGCCAGAGCAGGAAATCTGCACCGCTCTTGAATGCCTGTACCGCCTCTTCGGTCTGATTGCCGCCTGCCATGCCTCCCATCGTGAGCGCATCCGTGACAACCGCGCCCCGGAAGCCGAGATGCTCCTTCAGGAGTTTTACGGTGATATCGGTCGAATAGGTGGCAATCGGCCAGTGTCCGTCATCGCCCTTCTCACTCCATGCGCCAAAGGTCATGTGCGAGGTCATAACGCACATACAGTTTGTATCAAAGCAGGCACGGTAGGTTTTGCCGTAGGTTTCTTCCCATTCCTCGAGCGTTTGTGTATTTCGTCCCGGGCCATGGTGGAAGTTGACATGGTAAAGTCCCTGTCCGGGGAAATGCTTTGCGGTAGCGGCAACGCCCTGATCCTGAATACCGCGCACCATTTCGCTATACATTTCGGCGTTCAGCTCGGGATCGTCGGTTGCTGCATAGGAAATGGTGCTGTTCACACGAACGAGCGGCATATCCACGCAGGGTCCGAGAATCCAGTCTACATGGTTGTAATTCATCTGCATTCCCAGCGCCTTGCCCGTATCGTAGGCAAGACGGCTGTCGCGTACGGCGGCAACCGAGGTAAAGGGCGGGCATCCGCGTCCGTCTTCGATCGATGCGCCGTCGGCACAAACGATCAGCGGATATTTCGATGCGGCGCGGCACCGGTCAACGAAGGAAGCGGATGCGATGGCGCCCGATTCCATTTCCTTTGCCAGATCCCTGCAGGTGCCTTTTGAATAGTAGACACCGCCGCAGGGGTGCTTTTTGAAGAATTTTTCGATCGTCCCTTCCTTTGACATATGATAAGGACAGGTGATAAAGGTCTGATAGACCTTTTCTCTCAATGACATATTTTCAAACATTGCCGTTCTCCTCATTTATCAGGTATCAGATTGAGTTTGTTTATTCGCCTGCAGGAAAGACTTATCCCAAGGCTCCACGAAAATCTTTTCGATGGAGGAGCGCTTGGCGGCAAGGCAAAGCCCGGCGCTCCGAATGCCGTCCGAAAGGGGCGCAATGAAGGTCTATTTTCCGTCCATGACACCGAGGAAACTGGCCGCCAAAGCCGTATGAAGTTCCCCGTTCCGGATATCGGTCACGGCGGCTACTCTCGCCTTTTTCTCCATTCATTCCGGCACGGACAGGGTCGCTGTCCCATGCTTTTCTGCTCTTTCATTATACCGGATGCGGTCATGTTTGTAAAGCAACGAAACTGTTATTTTTTCGGACAAAACTGCTATTGACAAAAGGCGGGCACTTTGCTATAATTGTTTATGAGGCGATAATCATGATATATACGACAGGAAAAATATCGGACAAATTTTTAGAGATCAACGACAGCGACATCATAAACATATCCTTCAAAAACATTCTCACGCTCCGCAAAAACGGACGGGTGGACTGGTATGTCATGTATCTGCTCCGGGGATGCTGCATTGTGGTGGAAAACGGCGTTCCGACACGCGCCGCCGCCGGGGATCTGATCCTCTACCGACCCGGTGAACGGCAGGAATACTTCTTTTCGCAGGAGGACGATACGGTTTACATATACGCGCACTTCAGCGGAACGGAATGCGAGGAGTTTTTCGCAAGCCTTTCCGTTTTCGACTCACGCATCACGCACGTCGGAAGCTTTCCGCAGCTGGAGCGCCTGTTCCGGGAGGTCGTGCAGGAACGCTATCTCAAAAAGCCGTTCTGGGAGCACACCTCGGCCGCGCTGCTTCTTCAGTTTCTGGCCGTCGCGGCCAGGTGCGTCATGAGCGATCCGCGGTCTTCCGAGCCGCAGCTGGAGCAGGTCATCCGGCATATGCATCAGCATTATGATCAGAACCTCCCCGTTTCCTTCTATGCCTCCATGTGCCATCTGAGCGAAAGCCGCTTCGCGCATCTTTTCAAGCAAACCACCGGTTTTTCCCCCAAGCAGTATCTTATGGGCATCAAGGTCGAAAAAGCGTGCGAGCTGCTTTCTTATTCCTCGCTTTCGATTGCCGAGGCTGCGTATGCGGTGGGAATCGAGGATGTCAGCTATTTTGGGCGCATGATCAAAAAACACACCCAAAAGACACCGAAAGCATTCCGGATGCACGATTTGTGATCGTCTTCCGATTGACATCCCGCCCATTTTGTGATACAATGGAACAAACACAAAAGCAAAGGAGATTCCCATGAACAACAGCAAAATCATCCGACGCGGAACCCCCGTCATCGACGGCCGGCTGGATGAAGCCTACAAGGACAGCTTTCACATCACCATGCGGGCCATGGAGGATGTGCAATACAGCGCCTGCGGCATGAAGGCCGCGGCCCAGAATATGCCGAACACCTATGGAAAAGCCTACTATCTGTATGACGATGCTTACCTCTATGTCTGCTCCGTGGTTCACGATGAAACCATCTGCAGCCGGGGAAAGGAATGGCGCATGAAGGAAATCTGGCCCTGGAACGATGACGGCGCCGAGATTTATCTGTGGTTTTCAGACGAGGACTGCCTGGCGATCCACTGCGATGCTCACGGTATCCGGGGCGTCATCGATGAGCACATTCACGGCGATCATGTTTCCTCCGGGAAATACCGCGATCTTCCCGCCGGTGATTGGGCGGCTTCGGTGGATGCCGCTGCCTGCACCTACACGATCGAGTTTCGCTTTCCCCTGCCCTCTTATGTGAAGGCAGGAAGCGAAATCGGCTCAATTCTGGAAATTGATGACCGCTGGGCGGTCGGCGAGGGAACCGAAAATCTTGTAGGCGCCCTGTACGGCGTGCCGCGCATCACCAATCTTCCCGAGCACCGCGCTATTCTCGGAGAATAAACAGCATAAACGCACGGGGCTGCGGCTGGTTTTGGAACCTGCCGCAGCCTTTTTTGTTCACTTTACCGCTCGCCGCCTCCCGGAGCCGATTCTCCGGTGCGGGCGCTCAATACATTTCATGGGATTCCGCCCTGTTTTTTGGCGGGCTTTCCCTCTCGTATTTTGACGGCGCAACGCCGGTGTGCTTTTTGAAATCCCGCGAAAAATCGTACAGGCTGGCATATCCGAGCGAGCGGGCGATATCGGACAGCGTACCGAAATCGCTTTTCAGCATCTCCTTAGCCTTCCGGATCCGCAGCTGGCTTACATAGGCAATCGGCGGAATACCCATGATGTTTACAAACAGCTTGCGGAAATAGACCGGCGACATTCCGGCCGCTCCGGCAAGCTCGGCAATTGTGAGCTTGCCAGCATAATTCTTTGCGATGTATTCCATCACCGGCACAAGCTTCTGCTGTTTTTGGCTCGGCTGATAGGCCTCCTGCTCGCTCTGCAGAAGCGTGATCAGAATCGAATAGACATCCCGTACGCTTTCGATCGCAAGGAGCGGCTTTTTGCCGTTCCGCTTGCATTCCAGCTCCCGGCAGAGCCGATAGAAGCGCTCGCTGTTTTTGATGGTGAACGGGATCGGATCCCCAAATGTCAGCTCGCTGTCGAATTCGATGGAGAAATAGTGACCCGCCCTCCGGCACAGCCATTCATAATTGCTTCCCCTTGGCAGAATAACCGGATGGCAGGCATCCGAGAGAATCTGCCGGCCGGATGCCGTATATACGGTTTCGCCCTCGTATTTATACAGAATCGCCCAATGCGGACGGTTCCTTCGCTCCCCCGTACTGCCGGCCGGCGAGTGGATCGCCGAGGCAGAGCAGACACGGGTGATGATCATATCGGATAAAAACGAGCTGTTCAATGGCTTCTCCCTCTGCTGTTTCATTGCCATAATTATAGCACGCCTCCGACCGCCTGTCAAGATTTTCTGTATCAGATTTGATAAATGGTAGCACTTTTGATATTGCCGCCGGCTCCCGGATGTGCTATACTGAAGAAAAAGCGGCTGAATCCGCCCAAATACCGGAAAGGAAACCTATCATGAACAAACCCAAGCTTTCTTCCCTGCCCGCTCCTGCGCTGGCCGGCGTTGTCACCGAGAAAAACGTCCGTGCCGCCATCGCCGAAATGCGGAACTGTCAGTATGACGGTGCCGATATGATCGACCTTCACCTTCCCTTCCTTGCCTCCTCCGCCGTCGAGGATCTGAAGACGATTCTCGCCGCTACGCCGCTTCCCGTACTGGCTCTCAACTACAGCGCGGAGAAGGACGAGGACGAGCGCATTGCCAGCCTCTGGCGGGCTGTCGAGGCCGGTGCGGACGGCATCGATATGCAGGGCTACACCTTCCACCGTCCGTCCAAGACCGGATTTTTCGGCGAGGACCGCTATTCCTTCACCAAGAATAATCCCAAGGAGGTTGTCACCGATCCGGCCATTATCGCAAAGCAGTGCGATCTGATCGAGCGGGTTCACGCCGCTGGCGCCGAGGTTCTGCTCTCCTGCCATCCCGGCATCCCGATGAAGAGCGAAACCATCACCGAGCTGGCTCTTTTCCTGGAGCAGCGCAAGCCCGACATCATCAAGATCGTCACCGTTGCCAAAGAGGAGGCGGATCTCTCCGAGAGCATCCGCGCCATGCTGATGCTGAAGAAGGAGGTCAAAACGCCGATCGCCTATCACGCAAACGGCATCCCCGGCATCCCCTCCCGTATCATCAACCCTCTGCTCGGCGGCCAGATCGCGTTCTGCGTCGATCGCTGCGTCGAAAACAGCACCAATGAGCAGGTCGATCTGCGCACCGCGGCAGCGATCGTGCAGAATATGCGGAAGGTACGGTAAGTCATGCGCGAGCTGAAGGGCCTCACGGCCATGGTCACCGGCGCGGGCCGGAATATCGGAAAGGAAATCGCCCTTGCCTTTGCCCGCCGCGGCGTGAATCTTGTCATCTGCGATTACAATGAAGCCAATGCACTCACCTGTGCCGATGAAATCCGCGCACTCGGTGTCAGCGCTCTGCCCGTTGTCTGCGATGTGCGCGACCGGTCAGCGATTTTCGCCGCCGCAGCCGATGCGGGGCAGCAGCTCGGCGGCATCGATATTCTGGTCAACAATGCCGGCGGAAGCGCGGGACTGCTTCAAAAGCTGACCCGCTTTGCCGATGCCGAGGAATCCACCCTGGATTTTGTCATCGATACCAATCTGAAGGGTGCCTTCCATTGCACACAGGCCGTGCTTCCCGGCATGATCCGCAAAAGAAGCGGCAAGATCATCAACATTTCCTCCATCGCCGCCGTCTGCGGTCTGTATGACCGGGTGGACTACGCCGCCGCCAAAGCCGGGCTGATCGGCATGACAAAGGCGCTGGCCATGGAGGTCGGCGAATACAACATCTGCGTGAACTGCGTTTCGCCGGGTGCCATCGAGCGGAACGGACATCCGATGAATCACATGACCTATCTCGGAAGCGAGGGGCATTCCGGCAAGCCCTCCGACATTGCCGACACCGTCCTCTTTCTGGCCGGACAGGATTACATCACAGGCGAGAATATCATCGTTGACGGCGGCCGGAGCCTCGGACCGAGCCATCGCTAAGGAGAATCCCTATGAAAAAGCTGAAAATCGGCCAGATCGGCATCGGCCACAATCACGGCTCCGAAAAAATGCGCGCCGTCCGAAAATTCCCCGATCGGTTTGAGGTGATTGGCTATGCGGAGGAAAATGAGCGCTGGATCGAAAAGCGTGCCTCTCTTTACGCCTATGAAGGGCTTCCCCGGCTGCGTGTTGAGGAGATTCTGGCGCAGGCCGATGCCGTTCTGGTGGAATCGGATGTCTGGGATCTGGATTTCTATGCCGCCCGGTGCATAGAGGCCGGGAAGCACATCCACATGGATAAGCCGGCCTCCGGCTCGCCGGAAGAATTCAAGGCCCTGCTCGATGCGGCAAAGGCAAAGAATCTCACCGTCCAGCTCGGCTATATGTACCACTACAATCCTGCGGTGCAGGAATGTGTCCGGCTTGTAAAGAGCGGCCGACTCGGCGAAATCTATTCCATCAATGCGGAAATGAGCACCAACCACCCGGCGGGATACCGGAAATGGCTCCAAAATTTCGGCGGCGGCATCCAGTACATCCTCGGAAGCCATCTGGCGGATCTGATTGTCTGTCTGCTCGGGGAGCCGAAGGCGGTCACCTCGTTCCTGCAGCATTCCGGCAAGGACGGAATCGATCTGGCGGACAACAATCTCTCGGTGCTCGAATACGATCGGGCACTGGCCCGGATCTATGTTTCCTCCGTGGAGGTCAACGGCTTCGGCCGCCGTCAGCTTGTGGTAGCGGGAAGCCGGGGAACGGTCAATATCTGTCCGCTGGAGCGCCCGATCACCATGACCTATTCGGACACGGAGATCGCCGACAATGACTACGAGGACCGAAAAATCCTCCTGCCCTTCGAGGATCACACCGCCCAGGGCCGCTACGATGACATGATGCTCGACTTCTATGACTATATCGTTGGCACCAAGGAAAATCCCTTCACCTATGAGCACGAATATCTGGTTCAGAAGGTCATCGACAAAATGGTGGGAGGAATCCGCTTTCATGGCAAAAATATTGATTAAGAACGGCCGGATCTGGGACGGCGAGCGGTTTCTTTTCGCCGATCTTCTCTGCAGCGGAACGGTTGTGGAAAAGCTCGCGCCGGGCCTTGACGATGCGGCTGACTTTGTCTATGATGCCGCCGGAAAAACCGTGTCGGCCGGGCTTGTCGACTGCCATGTCCATATGAAGGGAATCTCCTCGGACCGCTTCGGCTTTCCGGCATCCGCAGGCACCCTGCCCTTCGGTGTCACCGCCGCGGCCGATGCCGCCGCTATGCAGGGGGATGAACGGCTGACGGATACCTTCCCAATCAAAACCGCTGTCTTCGTCACCGCCGCCTTCCGGGAGAACCGGGCCGATTTTTCGGGTGCCGAGCGGATGCGGGCAGCATGGGGAAGCCGGGTGGTCGGCATCAAGGCCTTCTTTGATGCCGCCGATGCCCCCGTCACCGATGAAAAGCCGCTGATGCAGGTCTGCGATTATGCCCGCGAGCGGGGCCTTCGCGTGATGGTGCACAGCTCGAATTCGCCCATTCCGATGGCCCGTCTGCTGGATATCCTCTCCCCCGGCGATATCCTGACCCACGCCTTCCACGGCGGAAGGCATCACGCGGGCGAGGATGACTTTGCCGCCATCGAAAGAGCAAAGTCGCGCGGCATCACGATCGACACGGGATGCGCGGGACACGTTCACACCGATTTCGGCATCTTCGGCCAGGCCATCGCCCGGGGCATCCTCCCCGACACGATCAGCTCCGATCTCACCCTCTGCAGCGCTTATATGCGGGGCGGCCGGTATGGCCTGACCCTTTGCATGAGCCTCGCCCGCACGCTCGGCATGAAGGAGGAGGACATCCTCCGTGCCGTCACCGCATCCCCCGCCCGCGCCCTCAACAAAGAGGCAGAGTGGGGACATCTGGCCCCCGGTCGGGCGGCGGATCTCTGCGTTTTGGAGCTGGCCGATGAGCCCTTCTCGCTGACCAATGCCGCCGGCCATACCGTCGCCGATTCCATCGGCTACCGCTGTCATCTGACCGTCGCGGACGGTCAGATTCTCTACCGCCGCTGATATTATTTATTGAAAGGAAAAATCTCATGAAAAAAGTTCTGGTACTCGGCGCTACGGGCGCTATGGGCCGCTATCTCCTCCCCGAGCTTGTGAAGCTCGGCTATATCGTCACCGGCGTTTCGCTTGACGATCCCGCCCCTATGGAGGGTGTCACCTACATCAAAGGCAACTGCTTTGACCGGGAATTTGTCACAAAGCTTCTGGCGGAAGGCTTCGATGCCATCGTCAACTTTATGATCTACGCGCGCGAGCCCTTCTGCGATTGGGCCGATCTCTTCCTGCAGAACACCGATCACTATATTTTCCTCTCCTCCTGCCGCGTGTACGATGACAGGGAAACGCCCATTAAGGAAACCTCGCCCCGACTCCTTGACACTTCGGAGGATGAGGTGCTGAAGGCCTCCAACGATTACTGCATCCACAAGGCAAAGGCGGAGGATTATCTGGCCGCTTCTCCCTATAACAACTGGACCGTCATCCGTCCCGCCACCACCTTCTCCACAATGCGGCTTCAGCTGGTCACCCTTGAATTCCCGCTCTGTGTCGGACGCGCCCTGCAGGGAAAAAAGGTTGTGCTTCCCATTGAAGCTAAGGATAAGCCCGCGACCCTCTCCTGGGGCGGCGATGTCGGAAAGATGATTGCCCTCCTGCTCTTCAAAAAAGAAGCCATGCGCGAAACCTACAATGTCTGCTCGGCCGAATCCCGCACATGGGAAGAAATCGCCGGCTATTATCATGAGCTGGTCGGTCTGGAGGCCGTCTGGGTGGACAAGGAGGATTATCTGGCGATATTGGATCCGAAGAAGCCGAACGGGGTTCGCTGGCAGCTGGAATACGCCCGTCTTTTCCGCCGCATCACCGACAATTCAAAGATTCTGGCGCTCACCGGACTCAAACAGGAGGAGCTGATGCCGATGTTCGACGGTCTGAAGCTGGAGATTTCCAACATCCCCGCCGACTATACCCAGCCGTTATCCGACCGCGACCGCCGCATGGATGCCTATCTGGCCGCGCACAACCTGTGAGGTGAATGTCCGATGAAAGCCATTCTGATTGATGAAAACAAAAATCTTGTCTGGAGCGATGTCGCCGATCCCGTGATAGGGGACGATGAGGTGCTCGTAAAAATCCACGCCGCCGCTCTCAACCGTGCCGATCTGCTTCAGCGGCAGGGCAAATATCCCTCCCCGCCCGGATGTCCCGAGTGGATGGGACTTGAAATCGCCGGCGTGATCGAAAAAATGGGCCCGGCCGTCACGGGCTGGAAGATCGGCGATGAAGTCTGTGCACTTCTCGGCGGCGGCGGCTATGCCCAGTACGCGGCCATAAAGCAGGATATGCTGATGCCGGTACCCAAGGGGCTTTCGATGATCGAGGCGGCCTCTCTTCCCGAGGCTTATGCCACCTCCTATCTGAATCTCTTTATCGAAGGCCATCTGGAAAAGGGCGGCACCGCCTTTATTCCAGCCGGAGCCAGCGGTCTTGCCTCCGCAGCGATTCCGATGGCCAAGGCCTTTGGCGCCCGTGTCATCACATCGGTGCTCTCCGATGAAATCGCCGAAAAAATCCGCCCCCTCGGCGCGGATGTCATCATCAATTCCTCCGCCCAATCGGTGGAGGAGATCCTGAAAGCCGAAGAGGAGCGCGGCACGCCCGTCAGCGTATCCATGGACTGCCTGTCCGGCGAAACGCTCGGCAAGAGCCTTCCCTACATGGCGCGCGGCGGCTATTGGGTGGTCATCTCCACGCTGGCCGGAATCGAAACGACGGTACAGCTCCGCCCACTTTTGACCAAGGGCCTGCATCTGGTCGGCAGTATGCTCCGCAATCGCACGCCGGCCTTCAAGGCCGCGCTTCTGGCCGAGCTGGTCCGGAAAGTCTGGCCCAAGCTGGAGAGCGGTGAAATCCGTCCCTGTGTCTATCGCGTGCTTCCCATCACCGAGGCCGAAGCCGCACACGCGATCCTCGAGGGCGGTGAAAACATCGGCAAGGTGGTATTGAGCGTCTGCGATGAATAAAGCGAAAACCCTCCTGCCGGCGCTGGTGACGATGGTGCTGTGGGGCCTTCTCTTCCCGACGGTGAAGCTGGGATTTGCGGCCTGTGCGGTTTCGGGGACGGCGGATATCCTGCTGTTTGCCGGCATCCGCTTTGTTGTCTGCGGAGCGGTGATCTGCCTGCTTGCCTTCCTGCGGGACCGGAAATCCTTCCGTCCCGCCCGGCAGACCCTGCCGCGGATTCTTCTGATGGGTGCCTTTGCGATCATCCTCCACTACAGCTTCACCTATCTCGGTCTTGCGAGCACCGACAGCTCCAAAACGGCGATCTTAAAGCAGGTCGGTGCGCTCTTCTATGTCTGCTTTTCCTTCTTATTTATTAAAGAGGATCGGCCGACCGTACGAAAAATCGCCGCTGCTCTCATCGGCTTTGCCGGTATTCTGGCGCTGAACTTCACCTCTGAGGGCATCCGGTTTTATCCCGGCGATCTTCTGATTTTAGCCGCCTCCTTCTGCACGGTGCTGGCCAATGTCACCGGCAAAAAGGTCTTTGCCGCCGTTTCGCCGATTCCCGCCACCGGAATCTCCCAGCTCTTCGGCGGCCTCGTCCTGTTGGGAATCGGAGGTGCCATGGGCGGAAGCGTTTCGATCATACCGGGCCGGCCGATGGGAATTTTCGCCGTCATCTGCCTTGCCTCCATCATCAGCTACTGCCTCTGGTACGGCATCGTAAAAAAAGGAGAACTGTCCGGCCTGTTCATCATCAAATTCTCCGAGCCGGTCTTCGCCGCGCTGTTCGGTGCCCTGCTTCTCGGCGAGAATATCCGGCGATGGCAGTATCCTGCCGCCTTTCTTCTGATCAGCTCAAGCATCCTGCTTTCCTCCATCCGGCCCGCTCCGCAAAAAAGCGGTGTCTGATGGAACAGCAATGCAACCGCTTGGTTGTGAATGCCGGCAGTTTGCAAAATAATATCAACCAATAGTTGCTTGACAGCCTTTTGCGGGCATAGTATAATAAACTTGTCTACAAATACTTGATGAAAGGAAGACTCCAATGAAAAAGCGGATCCTTACCCTTTTGCTTGCCCTTGCGATGCTGGTAAGCATCACCGCCTGCGGCTCAAGCACGCCGTCCGACACCGATGGGCCGACCGACACCACGCCCCCCACGACCGAATATGTTGATCCCTATCCGGACAACCTGCCCGAGCGCAATTTCGAGGGCTATGAGTTTGCCATCTGGGGAACCCAGCCGGATATCTATCACCTTGATGAAGAATCCGGCGATATCGTGGATGATGCCATCTACAAGCGTCAGCTGGCCGTTTCCGAGCGCTTCAATGTGAAGTTCTCCGTCAACGAAACACCGCCCGGCGTTCATGAGCTCCACGATCTTGTGACGACCAGCATTCTTGCCGATGACCACGCATTCGATGTAGCCGTCATGCACTTTATCCGGAGTGCTCCCTCGCTGATCGTTGACGGCATGATCATGGACTGGAATGAAGTCCCCTACATTGATCTGGATCAGCCCTGGTGGAACCAGACCATCAATGAAACAGCCGAGATCATGGGCCACCAGTTCTTCATCGGCGGCAGCTTCACCCTTCCCTCGCCTTACGCCATGTTCTACAACAAGCAGTTTGTTGAGGACTATCCGGAGATTGAGGATATGTACACCCTTGTCACCGAGGGCCGCTGGACCCTCGACAAGATGATGGACTACACCAAGCTTGTTTCCAAGGACCTCAACGGTGACTCCGCCTGGAAGCCCGAGGATGACCAGTTCGGTCTTTCCCTCAACAACGACGGCGCCATCCTCAACTTCATGTACGGTGCCAACCATATGTCGGTTGTCCTTGATGAGGACGGCTATCCCACCCCGAACATCGTCAATGACAAGATGATCAGTCTGGCCGAAAAGGTCAACAAGCTGGTTTGGGAGGACAACCGTACCTTCCTCACCGAATATGCAACTCAGGGTACGATCGGCCTTGGCTCCTTTGAGGAAGGCCGTACCTTCATCTGGGTCGGCTCGGTCGGATCCGCTGCCGGAATGCGCGATTTCGATATCGACTTCGGCCTGATCCCCTATCCGAAGTACGACGAGCAGCAGGAGGGCTATCATACCCACGTTGACTCGTGGAACGGTCTGCTCTGCGTGCCGATCAACACCGAAAACGCCGAGCGCACCGGTATCATCATGGAAGCGCTGGCCGCCGAAACCTATAAGAATGTCCGCCCGGCCTACTATGACAAGGCTCTTGGCACCAAGTATATGCGCGATGAGCAGTCGATTGAGATGATGGATATCATCTTCGACGGCATTATCTATGACTTCGGTTATATCTTCGATAACTGGCAGCAGTGCACCTGGGCGCTGGTTATCCTGGTTACTTTCCAGCAGTCCACTGATGTTGCCTCCTACTTCGCCGGCATCGAATCTCCCGTCCTGGCTCATTACAAGCAGCTTTACGAGGGTGTCGCCGCCTACGGAAAATAATCGCATCACCCAAAGCGTTCAACCCCGCCGACCGTGAAACCGGCCGGCGGGGTTGTGTTATTTATAGAAGGACCTCATGTCCGGTGCGGGCGGATTCCCCATTCGTTCACAATAATCCCGCAGAATGGCACAATTGTGCACGAATTTTCTCCGGCTCTTGCCATCGGGCTCCGTTTCGTGTATAATGGATACAGGAAGGCAGGTGTTCTGTCATGTATGAAGCCGTGAGCGAAACCAAAAACGATCGGTTTCCCCTGTATTATCACTGTGACGATGAGCTTTGCTACAGCCGTCATCCGTGGATTCATTGGCATGAGGAGCTGGAGATTCTCTGCTGCGAGCAGGGGCGGGCGAACATCACCTGCGGCACATTCCACTTTTCGCTGGAGGCGGGCGAGGTGGCCGTCATCAATCCCTATACGCCCCACACGCTGTACGCACCGGAGGGATGTGCCAGACACTGCCTGCTGATCGGGCAGTCCCTGCTCCGCGAAATCGGCTGTACAGCGGTGACCTTCCCAAGCCATATCCGCGATCCGGAGCTTAATGGCCTGCTCTCCCGGATCCGGGACGAGGAGCGCCGGAAGGAGCCGTATTACCGCCATCAGATGCTGGCGCTGGCCACCGGGCTTCTGGTGCAGCTCTGCCGCCATCATGCAGAGGATACCGGTACCGAGCCGGGCAGCGATGCGCATCACAAGACGGCGGTAAAGATCATGTCCTACATCGATCAGCGAATCCCGCAGGCGGTCGGAATCGACGATATCTGCCGGGATCTCGGCTACAGCCGCTCTTATCTGTTCCATATATTCAAATCCGTCACCGGAAGCACGCCGCTTGCGTACATCACCGGCAAGCGGCTCCAATATGCCGACAATCTGCTGACAAGCGGCCGCTATTCCATCAAGGAATGTGCCTATATGAGCGGCTTTCAGACCGTCGGCTATTTCACCCGGCTCTACAAAAAAGCATTCGGCTGCACCCCGTCATGCAAGGCCGCTGCCCACACATCTGTAAGGAGGGATCCCGCCATGTTTGACTATTACCGCCCGGAGGACGAGAATCTCGACCGTCTTCTGCCCCATGCCGCCTTTGCCCCCTCAATCGATTTTTCGGTCATACCGCCCGTCAGCGTGCCCAGCTTCCCTGTCACCCTTCCAAGTGAAGAATTTGAATTTCTCCATGAGGCGGCCATCATCGAATACCACGGAAAGCTCTTTGCCTCCTGGTACAACAATCCAAGCTGTGAGCTGAACGGTTATACGCCCATCCGCGGAAGCGAATCCTCCGACGGCGGCCGTACCTGGAGTACCCCCCGGATTCTGGAGCACGATCCGACGGAAAAAATTCTCTTCTGCCCGCCGGTCTACGGTGTTGATGACGATACCCTGTATATGTTCATGAACGAAATGGTCGGCCCCGATCGGATGCACGCGCTGAATCTCTACATCTACCGCGAGGATCGGGATGCCTTTGAAAAGCTGTGGTCGCGGCCGATCCCCTTCAAGCTCAACACAAACGCCGTCCGTCTGCAAAACGGCAAGCTGATCCTCCCCGGACGTGTCGGCGCCCGGGACAGCACGCCCACCACGCCGGCTGTACTGATCTCCGACTCCGGCCGCATCGATGCCGAGTGGCGGCTGGTGAAAATGACCGACGGCCCGGTCCTCCCCGACGGTGCTCTTTATGAATATCCGGAGCAGACGGTCATCGCGGACGGCGACACCCTCTGGATGTTCTGCCGCAACGATAAGCGGCTGGTTCCGATCGTCTTCCGCTCCGATGACAGCGGTGAAACCTGGAGCGGCCCGATCGCCATCGACATTCCGCTGGTCACCTCCAAGACCTATGCGGGCACGCTGTCGGACGGCCGTCATTATCTCATCGGCAATCTGTACAGCGGCAGCAGCATTTACGAGCGCGATTGGCTGGTCCTGCTTCTTACGGAGCCGGGGCGCATGGAATTTACAAAGCGGATCACCCTCCAGTACCGCGAATCCGAGACGCTCGGCTTCGGCCGGGATCAGTGGAGCTATCCCGCCGCCTGCGAGGCGGACGGAAAGCTGTATGTCATCTATACCGCCGCCACCGTCCCCGGAAACGGCCGGATCCGCGGTGCCGTCCTCAGTATTGTCGATCTTTCGGACATCTGAAGCCGTTTTTCCTCCGCTTGACAAAAAGATATCACAGAATTTAAGGATTATCGCAGTAAAATTCACGATTTCTTAACCACTTTTTGCCGCGGATGTTATATAATGAATATGGACAAAATTCTAACGAATTTCACAATTTGGAATTTCTGTCAAATTATGAACGGAATTTCGTCTGTATTTTCACAATCCCCAAAAAGAGGAGGACGATTCAAATGGCAACAAAACTGCTTGTGGTCGATGACGATCTGAATATCTGCGACCTGCTCCGTCTGTATTTCGAGAACGAGGGCTATGAGGTCAAAACCGCCAACGATGGCGCGGAAGCCATCAATTTCTTCAAAATGTACGAGCCGGATCTGGTACTGCTCGACATTATGCTCCCCAAGAAGGACGGCTGGCAGGTCTGCCGCGAGATCCGCGAAATCTCGTCCAAGCCGATCATCATGCTGACTGCCAAGGGCGAGGTCTTCGACAAGGTGCTCGGTCTGGAGCTGGGTGCCGATGACTTCATGGTCAAGCCCTTCGAAACCAAGGAGCTGTCCGCCCGCGTGAAGGCGGTTCTCCGCCGCTCCACCGCCCGCGACAATGTCAGCGACGATGAAACCATCAAGTTTGACAACATCGAGATCAGTCAGCAGAAGTATGAGCTGAAGCTGAAGGGCAAGTCTGTGGATGTTCCGCCCAAGGAGCTGGAGCTTCTCTACTTCTTAGCCCTCAACTACAACCGCGTGTTCACCCGCGATCAGCTGCTGGACAAGGTCTGGGGCTTTGACTATCTGGGCGACTCCCGCACCGTTGACGTTCATGTCAAGCGCCTGCGCGAGAAGCTGGAGGGTGTTTCGGATAAGTGGGTACTCAAGACCGTATGGGGTGTCGGCTACAAGTTCGAGCTGCTCCAGTAAGAAATATTATGAAACAGCTTCGCCTCTTTGCCGCCTGGCTGTGCATCGTCCTGCTTTTCACGCTTCTGCCCGTATCGGCAGCCGAGCGGGATGTCTTTGCCACCTCGCGGAACCCCGACAACTATGTACTGTTTTCCATCGACGGTGACACCCTGACCGTTGAAGGAAAAATCATCTGTGAAAATCTGGTCAGCCTCTGGCTCCGCACGCAGGATATCACGGTTCTGAACGAGTACAGCAAGATCATCGATGCCGCAAGCGGTCAGTATTTCAAAGAAACGCTGTCGCTTTCGGGCATCACCCGGCCGACCTGTCTTTCCGTTTACACCAAGCAGGAGCCGGGGGATGGCTTCTTCTGGAGCTTCATCTGGGACAGCGTGCAGGTCGAGCCCTTTGAGGACGGCTTCCGCTTTGTCACATCGCCCATCGCCGGACACAATCAGGCGGTCCGGTCCGTCTGGCTCAACCCCGCCGACGGTCTGAAGAATGCGGATACCGTTCCGGCCTCCGTCAAGGCAAAATCCGATGAAATCGTCGGTGATCTCACCGATGATTATGCGAAGGTTTTCGCACTCCACCGCTGGGTCGCCGAGAATATCCACTACGATTACGATTATTATCTCGGTGCCTCCCGCGTGATTACTTACGAGGCGGCCGATGTACTGATCTCCCGCCGGAGTGTCTGCGAGGGATACGCCAATCTTCTGGCAGAGCTGATCCGCGCACAGGGCATTCCCGCCGTCATTGTATCCACCTATGCCGCCGGCATCAGCGTGAAGGATTTCGATTCCTCCGCTCCCGGCGCCTCCGAGGCCAATCACGCTCATGTGGAAGCCTGGGCAGACGGCCGCTGGGTTACGATGGATCCCACCTGGGACTCCAACAACACCTATGAAAACGGGCAGTATATCATCAAGGAGCCCTCGGATTTCAACTATTTCGATCCCTCGCCGGAGAATTTTGCGCTGGATCACAAGCTGATCGACCGTCCCGCCGCCGCCAAGGAGGATATTCCCGCCGATTGGGCCAAGCCGGAGGTTCTGGCAGCTCTTAGCGCCGGTCTGATTCCCTATTCGCTGCAGAAGGATTACGAGAGCCCGATCAGCCGTCTGGATTTCTGCCGGATGCTGATGCATATGCTCTGCATTGCCGAAGATGTATCGGATCCGTCCGCTCTGCTCCAAAAGAAGGGCATATCGGAATCCGCCTCCCCCTTTGCGGACATTGACGATCCGGCCGTCACCGCGGCCAACAAGCTCGGCATTGTTAACGGCAAGGGCGCAGGCACCTTTGATCCGGCCGCCGGCATCACCCGTCAGGAAGCCGCCGCGATGCTGATGCGCGCAGCCCGCCTTCTCGGCATCGAAGCCGGAAGCGAGCCGCCCGTCTTTGCGGATACCGCCTCCTCGCCCGAATGGGCCATGGCCGGCATCTCCTTCACCGCCTCGCTGATCTCCGATGCGGGCACCCGCGTCATGGGCGGCACCGGAAACGGATGCTTTGGCCCGGAGGATGCCTACACCGTTCAGCAGTCGATTCTGACCCTCTGGCGTCTGTTTGACTGCCGCTGAATTGATCCATAAACCGTCCGGCCGGGCACCGGACGGTTTTTTTGTCCGCCCTATTGCAAAACCGACCCGGATGCGGTATAATATTGTCAGAACCGTTAATTTCAAGGAGAGGCCATGTTCAAGAGTTTATTTACCAAATACATCACCGCGTTCATGTGCATCATCATCGTCTGCTTTTCGATTCTCGCCCTGATTCTCTGCTCGCTTGCCAACGGCTATTCGGTCGATATCAAGGAGGAGATCGTCGAACAGACCGCCGATACGCTGAAGAGCTTCATTGTCGAGGACTTCAATGCGGGCGGCGCCGTTGATTTCAATCAGTATATCTATTTCAGCCGCGAAGAGCTGGATCCGCTGATCTCCGCTCTTGCACGCTACAACGAGGATGTTGTCATCCTCATCACCGACAATAACGGCGGCATCCTTCTTACCGATGACCGGATGGCATCCGGTTACATCCGGCAGAATGTCCCCACCGATATGATCTCCCGCTTTGCCTACGAAGGTGATCAGCTCCTGACCACCGACCTTGGCGGCGTATTTGAAGCCGAGCATCTGGTTTATGCCGCACCTCTGCGGGATGAGGCAGAAAATTTCGTCGGTGCGATCTTTGTCTGCTCCGCCTCACAGGGCTTCACCCAGCTGATTGAGGTCATGGTCAAGATCATCATCATGTCCTGCCTCTGGGTCATGATGGCCGCACTTGTCGCTGTCTATATCATCTCCGAAAAGATCATCCGCCCGCTCAAGCAGATGTCCAAAGCCGCAAAAAAGTTCGCCGCCGGAAAATTTGATGTCCGTGTTCCCGTACAGGGCCAGGATGAGGTCGCGGAGCTTGCTACCGCCTTCAACAATATGGCCACCGCGCTGGCGAGTCTCGAGGATACCCGCCGGACCTTCCTCTCCAGCGTTTCTCACGATCTGCGTACACCGATGACCACGATCTCCGGTTTCATCGACGGCATCATCGACGGCACCATCCCCGAAGACAAGCACGAATACTATCTGGATGTCATCCGCACGGAGATCCGCCGCCTCTCGCGGCTGGTCATCAGCCTGCTGGATATCACCCGGATCCAGGCCGGCGAACGAAAATTCACCAAGACCGCCTTCGACATCTGCGAGATGGCGCGGCTGATTCTGATCGGCTTCGAGCAGAAGATCGATGCCAAGCATCTGGATGTGGAATTCGAATGCGACAAGGATAAGATGTGCGTCTATGCCGACCGGGATGCCATCTATCAGATTCTCTACAACATCTGCGACAACGCCGTAAAATTCTCCCGTGAGGGCGGCCGCTACCGCATCCATATCATGGCAAAGGATCAGAAGGCCTATATTTCGGTCTTCAACGAAGGAAACGGCATTCCCTCGGAGGAACTGCCCTTTGTCTTCGAGCGCTTCTACAAATCGGACAAGAGCCGCGGTCTTGACAAAACCGGCGTTGGCCTCGGTCTGTATATCGCCAAAACCATTATCGACGCCCATGACGAGGAGATCTGGGTCAAGAGCATTTACGGCGAAAACTGCGAATTCGTCTTCACCCTTCCCTACACCCCCGAGGCCGAGGTTGTCATCAAGGATTGAGCCGCCGTTAAAATTTCTTTACAAGACCGTCCACAAAACTTTATAGATCATTCATCATTGTGCAAAATATCGACGAATTTTGTTCACAAATGTCTGCTATAATAGAAGCAACGATTCCAACCCATGCGGAGGCTATATGTTTGGCAGTCCCAACGAATCCAGACAGAAAACCCAATATTCAGCCGATGAATCCTGCTACGGCGGCTTTGAAAGCCGCTGGCGCTACGAGGATTACTGCCGTGCCAAATCGGCTCCCCTGCGCCGCCGGATCCTTTTTGGCACGATGCTTGTGCTGACTCTCGGCCTGTTGGGTGTGTTCAGCGGTTATCTGGCCTTTCAGATCACCAAGGCCAACAGCAGCTTCTACTATCCGGTTTCGGCGTATCCGGCCGATACCTCCCACTATGCGGAGGAAACCGGCGCGCCCTCCCATTCCACCGGCGAACCGGTGCATCTGTCGGTATCCATCGGCCGTGATTCCACCTTCAGCGCAGAAATCATCACCGCCGATACCGCCGAGCGCTACCGCATCCCGCGCGGTGTCATGGTCAAGTCCATCTCCCCCTCCTCGCCGGCTTATCTTTCGGGCCTGCGCTCCGGTGACATTATTGTCGCCGTCAATGATACGGAAATCCTCGATCTGGAGTCGCTGAACGGCCGGGTCGCATCCCTTCCCGAAAACGGCATCACGCTGACTGTCTTCCGGAACAACCGCTACCGCGATATTCCGGTCCTGTCCTATCAGCCCTGAGGGCATCCCTCACCGCAAGGTGAGGGATTTTTGTCATAGTATTGAAAAGTCTGTGTAAAATGATTGTAAAATTCGGATAGTTATCCCATTGCAAAAAATCCCGTTCTGCGGTATAATAGGATATAACTATTTTGAGAACGGAGTTTTGTTATGCTTCGCGATTATCTGCCTTCTTTTTTTTATGATCTGAATCTTATTTCCATCTCCGTCCGCCTGCTGATGGCCATCTTCTTCGGCGGCATCATCGGCATCGAGCGGGAACGCAAGCGCCGTCCTGCCGGCTTCCGGACCCATATGCTGGTCTGTCTGGCCGCCGCGCTGGTCATGATGATCAATCAGTATATCAACAACACGATCAATCCCGGCTCCGACCCGGCCCGCCTCGGCGCACAGGTCATCAGCGGCATCGGTTTTTTAGGTGCCGGTACCATCATCGTCACCGGCAACCGGCAGGTCAAGGGTCTGACCACCGCAGCCGGACTCTGGGCCTCCGCCTGCATGGGCCTTGCCATCGGTATTGGATTCTATGAGGGCGCGATCCTTTCCTGCATCTTCATCATCCTCGTCATCACCCTGCTCAACAAGCTCAACACTAAGATCAATGCCACCTCCCGCCACCTTGATCTCTACATCGAATTCGCCCGCTCCCACGATTACGGCGCCTTCATCGAGCGTCTGCGTGAGAAGGAGATCCATGTGTCCGATATCGAGGTTTCCAAGGCGAAGACGGCCGACGGTGAGCGGATTCTTATCGTCATCGCCGCACTCGACTGCAAAAAGAAACAGCCGCACTCCGAGATTGTCAGCATGGTTGCCAGCCTCGACGGTGTCCGTACCGTCGAAGAAATCTGACATTTCTCCGCATATTTCCGACAAATTTTCCAAAATATATTGACAATCGGTTCATTTTGTGCTACTATTTTGTTAACGGTTTATTCCGACGGACGGCACTTTCGGAATAAGCAGTCAAACCGATAGAGGTGCGGCCGGTCATCAGTAGCCATCCTGCGGGAGGGCGAAAGGGATCACCGCCGAAGTCCCGCTTTGCGGGGCTGGGACGCAGCCATAACAGACTGCGGACTGTCACGGGAACGTGGAGCGCTATCAAGGATCGATTTTATGAGGTCTTGGTATGCCCGCGTTCGGCAGGCATACCGGACCTCTTTCATTTTCAATCTTATTTTGGAGGTATCTCACTATGCAAAGAACTGCCGTAACCAAATTTTTTGCTCTGATGATGCTCGTCATGATGGTCATGTCCCTCTTCACGCTCGGCCTTTCGGCTGAGGGCGAGGCAGCGGATGCGGCCGAAGCTGTTGATACGACGGAAGCAGCCGCCGATGATGCAGCCGCCGAAGAAACCGGCGATGACGAAGAATCACAGGGCGCCTTCTACGCCACCTTCTGGGCACTGCTCCCGCCGGTTATCGCAATCGGTCTGGCCCTGATCACCAAGGAAGTTTACTCCTCCCTGTTCGTCGGTATTCTCGCCGGCGGTCTGCTGGCCACCTCGTTCAGCCCTCTGGGCACCGTGGATGCCATCGTCAGCGACGGTCTGATCGCCGCTGTTGAAGGCTCGGCCGGTATCTTCATCTTCCTCGTCATCCTCGGCGTCATGGTTGCGCTGATCAACAAGACCGGTGCCGCCGCCGCATTCGGCAAGTGGGCACAGACCCACGTCAAGACCCGCATCGGCGCACAGCTGGCCACCTTCGCTCTGGGCATACTCATCTTCATCGATGACTACTTCAACTGCCTGACCGTCGGCTCGGTTATGCTCCCCGTTACCGATTCCCACAAGGTTTCCCGTGCCAAGCTGGCCTTTATCATCGATGCTACAGCTGCCCCGATCTGCATGATCGCTCCGATCTCCTCCTGGGCAGCCGCTGTTTCCGAGTATGCGGAAGGCACCGAATTCTCCGGTCTGGAGCTTTTCTGCCGCGCGATTCCCTTCAACTACTACTCCCTCATGACCCTGCTGTTCGTCGTGCTGACGATCGTCTTCAAGATCGACTTCGGCCCGATGGCCAAGCACGAGCGCAACGCTCTGGAAAAGGGTGATCTCTTCACCACCGGCGAATCCACCAACCGTGCCAGCGAAGAGCTGGAGGTCAACGAAAAGGGTAAGGTTATCGACCTGATTATCCCCGTTGCCGTTCTGATCGTCCTCTGCGTATTCGCCCTGGTCTATGTCGGCGGTATCCTGGCCGGCGATGACTTCATCACCGCATTCGGCAACACCGATGCAACCGTTGGTCTGCCGTGGGGCGGCCTGATCGCGCTGGTTATCACCGTGATCTACCTGATCGCCCGCCGCGTTGTATCCTTCAAGGATGCCATGGCCTGCATCCCGAAGGGCTTCAATGCCATGGTTCCCGCAATCCTGATTCTCACCTTTGCTACCGCTCTGAAGAACATGACCGGTCTGCTCGGCGCTGCTGAGTACATCGATGGCCTGATGCACGGCGCAGCTGCCGGCCTCTCGCTCTTCCTCCCGGCCGTTATCTTCCTCGTTGCCTGCCTGCTGGCATTCGCAACCGGTACCTCGTGGGGTACCTTCGGCATCCTGATCCCGATCGTTGTCGAGATCTTCGAAGCCGGAAGCCCGCTCTTCTTCATCGGCATCTCCGCTTGCCTTGCCGGTGCTGTATGCGGTGACCACTGCTCGCCGATTTCGGATACGACCATCATGTCCTCCGCAGGCGCACGCTGTGATCACATCAACCATGTCAACACCCAGATTCCCTACGCCGTTACCGTTGCCGCCATCTCCTTTGTCGGCTATGTTGTCGGCGGCCTCACCTCCAACGGCTGGATCGGCCTGATCGTTTCGATTATCGCCACCGTCGGAACGCTTCTTCTCATCAAGAACGTATTTAACAAGAAGAAAGCGTAATCTCCGCATTTCCGACCGCGCTCTGTGAAAACAGAGCGCGGTCTTTTTCATTTGCCATCTTGCAATCTGTGCCGGACTGTGATATAATGATGGTATATTTCACCATCGAAAGGATCCGTCATGAAACCGAAGATTCTCATCCCCGCCGCTGTGGCTGTGATCGCCATTGCCGCGATTCTATTCACCCTGCTCACCCCCTCCTCCAATGCCGCAAAGGAGCTGGAGGAACAGCTTTCCCTCGGTGAGCGCTACCTCGCCGAATTCGACTATGAATCCGCTATCCTCGCCTTTGATAAAGCAATCGAAATCGATCCCATGAGCGCCGATGCCTACCTCGGTAAGGCCGAAGCGCTGGCCGCCCTCGGTCGGATCGAGGAAGCCGCCGCGGTTCTGCACGAAGGCTTTGAGCGCACCGGCGATGTCCGGCTTTCCGATGCCCTCATCGCTCTTTTCGCCGAAGAGGAGCCGGCCGACGGGCCGCTTGTAATCGCCGACAAGGCGCTGGAGGCCGCTCTGCGCGAGGCGATCGGCAAGCCCGACGGCGAGCTTCTTCTCTCCGATTTTGCCGGTATCACCGAGCTTTCGCTTTTCAATGCCGGCATCACCGATATCTCTCCGCTGGCACAGCTTCAGGATCTGGAGATTCTCTCCCTCGGCTTCAATGAAATCAAGGATATTTCCCCCCTCCTCGAGCTGCCGAAGCTGAGAAACCTACATCTGTCCAAAAATCCGATTGCCGACTTCTCCCCCCTGGAAAAAATGAATGTCCTCACCGAACTGTCGCTGGACAACACCGGTGTTGCGGATATTTCTTTTGTCCGCTCGCTCACCGCTCTCACCCATCTGAATCTCTCCGGCTGTCCCGTCAGGGATCTTTCCCCCGTGACAAGCCTTACAAACCTGACCGATTTCAATCTGTTCGATATCACCGGCATTGACTTTTCGCCGCTGGCGGAGATGACATGGCTGGAGCATCTCGGCATCTCCCGCACCGGCATCACCGACATCGGCTTCTTATCAAGGCTCGTCAATCTGACCTCGCTTGAAATCGGTGAAAATCCCATCGCCGACTTTTCACCGCTGAAGAATCTCACAAATCTCAAGCTGATCTACATTCAAGGCACCGGTATTTCGGATCTCTCACCGCTGTCCTCCTGCACAAAGCTGCGCTACATCACCGCCCCCGACAACAACATCACCGATCTTTCTCCTTTGGCCGGCCTGAAGGAACTGTGGAGTATTCGTGCTTCCGGCAACAGCATCTCGGATCTTACCCCCATCATCGGTCTGACAGAGCTGTATGAATTGGAGGTCGGCAAAAACAATCTCACCGATATTTCCGCGCTCGCAGGGCTTGTATCCCTCGGCAATCTCCGCAATCTTTATCTCTACATGAACAATATCTCCGACATTTCCCCGCTGAAGGGCCTCTCCGCCGATGTCGATCTGATTCTCCACCACAATCCCGGTATCACCGATTGGTCCCCCGTTGCGCACGTCAAAAATGTCAACGGCCGTCCCGAGTAAACAGGAAAGCAGGCTCACCATGATTGCAAACTACCATTCCCACACCATCCGCTGCAACCACGCCACGGGAAGCGAGCGGGAATACATCGAGCGCGCCATCCGGCGCGGGCTGAAGATTCTCGGCTTTTCCGATCACGCCCCCCAGCTCTTCCCCGGCGATTATTATTCCAACTTCCGGATGCGCCCCGGTGAGCTCGAGGATTACGTCCGCACGCTCACCGCTCTGCGGGAGGAATACAAAAAGGACATCAAAATTCTCATCGGGCTTGAAACCGAATACTATCCCGAAATCTTCACAAAGCTGACGGATTTTCTTAAGTCCTATCCGATCGATTACATGATCCTCGGCCAGCACGCCATCGACAACGAATACGACACCCACCGTTTCAGCAGCGGATGCCGTACGCCCGAAAGGCTGAAGCAGTACGTCGACCAGGTTCTTGAGGGGCTGTCCACCGGAAAATTCGCCTATCTCGCCCATCCCGATCTGCCGAATTTCGACGGAAGCGATAAGGCTTATCTTGACGGAATGCGGCCTCTCATCGAGGGCTGCCGCCGGATGAATATCCCGCTGGAAATCAACTTTCTCGGCATCAAGGAGGACCGTCAGTATCCCGACGAGCGCTTTTGGGCGCTGGCCGGCGAGCTTGGCTGCACAGCAATCTTCGGCTGTGATGCCCATCACACCGAGGATATGGTCAATCCCGCGGTTTTAGCGGAAGCCGAAGCACTTGCCGCGCGGTTCGGTCTGAATGTGATCGAAGCCCTTCCGTCCCTTTCCTGACCATGGCCGATTTTCAGATTCAGTACCGCGACCGCATAACCGGAAAGGCCGGCCTGTTTTCGGTCCTCGCCAGAGATTATTACGAGATCTACTCCTATCTTGGCGGCGACGGTCCCTTCTTCTATTTCATCGACAAGACCCTCTTTGAGCTCCGCCCCGGCGATGTGCTCCTCATCCGCCCGCACATCCTGCACGGCGGATGCAAAAAGGAACGTGCCCGCTATTGCCGGCTGTACGTCCGCTTTCCCTCGCATATGCTGGATTTTCTGGCCAGCCTTGATCCGGATCTGTACGATTTTCTGCAGAACGGGCCGGATCGGATCCGGCTGACCGGCGAGGATGCCGCCGCCTATCGGGAGCTGCTTGCCGAACTGAAGGAGCTTCAATCCTCCCAAAGCCGGCACCGCTATACCCTCTGGCTGTCCTGCCTGCTCCGTCAGCTGACCCTGCTCTGCCGTGCGGCGCGGCAGGAAGCCGAGCTTCCCTCCACGCCGGAGGATCCGCTGCTTTCGCAGATCGTCGGGCTGGTCAATTCCAAGTATGCTTCCCTTTCCACGGTGGGCGATATCGCCGGGCGGCTGAATTATTCGCCGAATTATCTTGCGCATTATTTTTTCACCCATATGGGCATCCGCCTGCACGATTACCTCATCACCAAAAAGCTGTCTGTCGCCGCCGCCAGATTGGCCGCCGGCATGAGCGTCACGGACTGCGGCATCGAATGCGGCTTCGGCAGTACCGCCTATTTCATTCAGCTCTTCAAGGCGCATTTTCATATAACCCCGGGTCAATACGCTGCACAGTATCGTTGATTTTCTATATTACAACCTCGAATCAGCCGGATAATTGATAGATTTCCGGCTGATTCTGTGTTATAATATAAAAAATATGGTTCGGAGGTTACCACCTATGAAAAAGACACGCATTCTTACCGCGCTTCTGGCTCTGCTTGTTGGCGCATCGGCCGCTTCCTGCGGCTCCTCGGATCCCGCCCCATCCGGCGGCGATACCACACCCCCCGCATCCGATTCTGCCGATACGTCCGCCGCTGACATCAACCCCTTTGAGGTGAAGGACTTCGGCGGCTACGAATGCCGGATTCTGTCCATCAGCAAGGAAAACGCCACGCCGGATGAAATCTGGGTGGAGGCGGAAACCGGCGATGTTCTGGACGATGCTATTTTCAAACGCAACCGTGCGGTTGAGGAAGCCCTTGGCATCAAAATCGTTCAGGCGATGGACGGTGTCGAGCGGAATACCATGGCCAAAACCATCCAGCCTCTTCTGATGGCCGGTGATCACGCCTTCGACTTCGCCCTCTGCAATTTCCGGTGCCTCAACAGCATCCTCGGTCTGGAGGGCGCGCTTGTCGAGCTGAATTCGATCGAAAGTCTGGATCTGGATGCCGATTGGTGGGACCCCACCTCGCTGGATGCCTTCAGCATCGCCGGCAGGGAGTACGTCGTCAGCGGTTCGCTGAATCTGAATGCCTCGCTGGCCCTTTACGGTCTGCTTTTCAACAAGGCGCTGATCGAGGATCTGCATATGGAATCGCCCTATGATCTGGTCCGCAGCGGCAGCTGGACGCTGGATAAGATGAGCAAAATGATGGCCGATGCCAAGCGCGATCTCGACGGCAACAGCCAATGGAACGATGAAGACCGCTATGGCCTGATCGCCACCCAGAATTCCATCAAGTATCTTTTCCTCGGCACCGGCGAAGAGCTGATTGCCAAGAATGAAGAGGGTATTCCGGCCATCAACCGCACCGAGCGGCTCCACGATGCGATTGCCAAGGTTCTCACGGTAGGCTTCGAGCGGTATCAGTCCATTGCCTATACGCAGGGGGAAGCCAACCTCGCCGACTTCTTCCTCCAGAATAAGGCACTCTTCTTCCAGAGCAGCCTGGAAAACACCCTTTCCCTTCGCAATATGGATGCCGATTACGGTATCATCCCGGCTCCGAAGCTGGATGAAAAGCAGGAGAACTACTATTGCCCGCAGGCCGCAACGCGCACCACGATGCTGACGGTCCCCGCCTTCAATCCCGATCTTGAGCGCACCGGCATTATTCTGAACGCGATGGGCTATTATTCGGAGGAGCTCGTCATGCCCGCATTCTACGAATCGACTCTCTCTGCCAAGGGCGTGCGCGATGAGGAATCGCTGGAAATGCTGGAGCTGATGAACAAATCGAAATTCTATGTCATCAACGAGGTCTTCGACTTCGGCAGCGCCAACAATATCTTCAAGAATCTTGACAACAGCAAAAACAACGATTTCGCTTCCCAGCTGGCCTCTTTCGAATCCGCCATCAATACCGCCATCGAAGACTTCCTCGATACGATTGGAGAATAATGTACACCTATCATCCCATGCAGATGCATCTGCACACCTGCCATCAGCCCGGCGCCTCCATGGAGGGCCATATGTACAATGCCGCCGATCTCGGAATGCATTACATCCGCTTCACCGATCACGATGTGCGCACCGGGCCGAAGGAATTCCCCTGCACCGCCTTTGATTTCAGCCAAAAATCGCTTGAAATCAGCGACCATCCCAAGACAACCTGCCGCTGGGAGTGCATCGGCGAACCGAATATCACCTTTGACGGTGAGGGCATGAGCATCGCACCGTCCGCACCGGATGAAGCCTGCGGCGTGTACTTTGCCTCCAGCGGAAAGCGGCATACCGTATCCCTGCTGGCCGATGTTACGCTGACGCTGGGGATTGCCAACACCGGCAATCCCGACGGCCGGATCGTTCTGGAAATCCGGATGTCCCAGCGGCCTCCGGAGCACATCCCGGCCGTGATGCGCTATGTCATCGGCAAAGCCGGCGAGGGTGAGCTTCCTCTTACCCCCGCCCCGGACGGCACCTGTATCCTGAAGCTGTCCGCCGATGCCGAAAAGTACGCCGACGGCGGCCTTGACAACGTGTTCGACACGCTGATTGTCCGGCCGGAAGGCGGCGCAGTCTGCCGTCTGACCCGCTTTGAAATCGCATCGCGGCTCGGCTTTGAGGATGTCATCCGCCGCCAGCGGCTTCTGGCCGACGAAATCGGCGCGCGCTATGGCATCAAGCCATTCGTGACCACCGAGATCAGCGCGGCGGGTCAGCACAAGAACTGCTTCTCCACCTGCGTTCCGGTCATCGATTATGCCGCGCACGGCTACAAGGTTACGCAGGCTGAGGCGATCGCACACGTCAAAAAATACGGCGGCATTTTCTCCTACAACCATCCCCTTGAAAAATACAAGCGCATGACCCTTACCCGCGAAGAGAAGGATGAAATCGTCCGCCGGGATGCTGCGTCCTTCATCGCCGCAAAGCTCTGGGGCGCCTCGCTGATCGAGGTCGGCTTCGTCGAAGGCCGCGCGCATTTCACCTTTGCCGATCATCTGAAGCTCTGGGATCTTCTGAGCCTGGGCGGCCTCTTCGTCACCGGTTACGGCGACAGCGACAGCCACAGCAGCAGCACCGGCTGGTACAGCGGCCACAATTTCGCCGCCTGGATTGCCGCCGATGCCGCGACTCCCTTCCCCGTTCCGGAGGAAGAATTCATCGCATCCATGAAGGCCGGCCGGCTCTACACCGGCGATCCGGTCTACATAAAGGGCACCGTCGATTTCACATCGGAGGGCTGTCCGATGGGCGCGATCCTTCCGGTCGCCGACCGGGATAAATCGCCCCGTACAGCCGCGTTTTCCATCGATGCCGGAGAGGGCTGGACGGTGCGCCTCATCGGAAACGGCGATGTGATTCATGAAGAGATTACCGCCGGCGGGCTTTACACCTGCACCGGTTCGCTGAAGCCCGACCGCCCCGTCAATTTCATCCGCGCTGAGGTTTACAACGCCGATGGCCGGTGCATCCTGCTGACCAATCCCGTCTACTTTGTCCGATGTGCCGAATTTGCCGGCGAGCTTCCGGCCGAACGGCTTTATTCCAAGGAGGGAATTCAATGATCCGCTACATCACCCGCCACGGCCAGGTTGCCGAAAGTGCCGAATATCTCGGCGATCCGCTCTATCCTGTAGGCGAATGCCCGCTGTCCGAAATGGGTCGGGAGCAGGCCCTGCGCCTCGGCGAGCGGCTGAAGGAAATGGGCTTTACCGGCCGTATCCTCAGCTCCCCCTATATGCGCACCCTTGAAACGGCCGAGCTGATCGCCGGGAAGACCGGATCCACGATTCTTCCCTTTGCGCCGATCCGCGAGATATTCAAAACCGACGAGGCAGCCACCGGATTTGAGGGGAAAACCATCGAACAGATGAAGGCGCTCTATCCGCATATCGATCCGGAAGCCGAGCTGCCATGGCCGTGGTGGTATTCGGCCGATGGGACGCTCCACGGCGAAAGCAGCGAGGAGGTCCTCGAGCGGGTCCGCCTCGGTGTTGAGGAGCTGGAGGCCCGTTTCGGCGAGGAAGAGCTTCTGCTGGTCGGTCACGGTGCTTCCACCGGTGCCTTGGTTTCGGTCTACGAGATCCCGAAAAAGGGCCGCACCATGCGTTATAACTGCGGTCTTTGTGCCATCGATCCCGCCGATCCCGCCTTCAAGCCCTATCATTTCGATGTTTCCCATCTGCCCTATGAGCTGCAGACCAATAACCGCCTGACCCATGAAGAATGGGATGCCGAATACTTCACCGCTCCTTATGAAGAGGAGATCCCCCTGCCCGAAGGAATCGAGTCGATACAGGGAAAGAAGATCCTCCACATCGGCGACACCTTCTCGGTCCGCTATCCCTATTACCGGAAGCTGGTCGAGGTGATCCGGCCGGATATCATCCTGCACACCGGTGATATGGTCGATGAAGTCAAGGTCGGACGGATTCCCGGAACCGAATATGAATACCTCTCCAAGCTCAAGTTCCTGCTGGATGTCATGAACGAATCGGGTGCCAGACTGATCATCGTCCCCGGCAACAACGATCTGCCCGATGAAATCCATCGCCTCTGCCCGCGCGCCGAGATTTATCCGGAGAATACCGAGATCGAATTCGACGGCGTTTCCTGCCGGATCGGCCATATGGTACACCGGATGACCTTTGACAAGGCCTGGTCCTTCTACGGCCACGGCTTCACGGGCGAAACGTGGAGTCTTGAGCAAAATGTCCCGGGCGTGAATTGGCGCTTCAATGTCAAGTGGGGCTCCTTCGTCTATTGTATCGGCGAGGGGAAGGCTTTCTGCCTCCCGCTTCCGAAGATGTAAGGATTATCAAAAAATTAAGAAAAAAATCAAAAAAGTACTTGCCAGAGCCGCTGAACTGTGTTATAATGGTTTCACTACAAACGTAAGGAGTGAATCGCTTATGACACGATTTTGTCGGATTTCTCTGGCATTTTGCTTTTTGATCCTGTTTCTTCTGATGACCGGATGCGGCGGCGATACGCCCACAGTCCCAGAGGACACCGATGTCGATCTGGAGTCCCTTGTCCTGCCGGACGGGCTGGCCGGGCGGCTGGCCGGTTATACCATCGTTCGCCCGGATGTGGCATCGGCCGGGGAGGTGGATCTTGCCACCGATCTGCGTGATCTCCTGATAAAGGCCGGCTGTGAGCTGCCCATCACCACCGACTGGGTCAAGCGCGGCGAAACAATCCCCGAGGACGGCATGGAAATCCTTGTGGGCAATACCAACCGCCCCGAGGTTATCGAAAAGCGCGAAGGTCTCCGCTATTTTGACTGGGCGGTCTTTAAGGAAGGAAACCGCATGATTATCGTCGGCGGAAGCGACGAAGCGCTGGAAACGGCGCTTGGCTGGTTTGCCTCCAATGTGCTGATGTATACCGGCGAGGGCTTCTCGGAAGCGGGCGATTCCTGCATTTATCATCGCGAGTACCGTCTGGACAGCGCATCCGTTGCCGGAACACCGATCGGTGAGTACACCATCGCACTCCCCCAGAACGTTGCCGACCGCGGCGCGGATATCACCCCGCTCCGTCGGCTTTTCGCCGAGGAGCTGGGCATCGATCTTCCCGTTCAGAATCCGACCTCAGTCGAAGCGCTTGATACCGCCAAGCCTTTCCTGCTTCTGAAGCTTTCCGATGACGGCAAGGAAGGCTACACCGTCCGTATACAAGACAAATCCATTATAATCGAGGGTAATAATATGGCAAATCTGAAAAAAGGCACCGATGCCTTCATTGAACACTTCCGCCAGAACGAGTCCGGCGAAATTGCCGCTTCCCTCTCGCTGGAGGGCAAGGCGGAATATGCAAAGCTTGAATATTATGTTTCGGCATCGGGCAAATCCGGCGCATCCGGCACCGAGAGCGATCCCTTCGCTTCTCTTGCAGATGCCTTCAACACCGCCGAAGAGAAAGCAGCAGCGGGCGATCCGCTCGATATCACCGTTCATCTTGCCAAGGGCACCTATGCCGGCGGAAGCTTCAGGGGGCACGATTCCAAAATCAGCCTGATCGGCGAGAAGGGCACCGTCATCTCCTCCCTTCTCGAGATCGACGGCAAGGATTTCAAGGCCGGCGAGAACGGCATCTACACCTATACCCTGCCCGAAAATCAGCGGGATCTTGCCTTCCGTAATATCTATGTAAACGGCGAGCTGGCAGCAGAGGCCGAAACCGAATGGTACATTTCCCGCTTTGATGAGGTCTTCTTCAAGGACGAGAATTCCGAGGGCAGCCTGACCACCCCCGTCGCCTCGACAACGGAAGGGGTCACCAAAGCCAATCAGAAGGGCTATGTCGTCATCTATGTCGATGCGAAAATGCTGGGCGACATCGTCAAAAAGGATGCCGACGGGCATTACGTTTCCGCCGGCAAGGATGAAACCTTTGAATGGTGGGCACGGATGCAGTGGTACTATCCCGGTGTCCGCGCCGACGGCATCGACTGGGCGCACTCCGACAAAAAGGTCACAGTAGACGGCAAGACCATGGATTACACCGGCTTCATCGCCATCCGTCTGCACCAGGATGACGGCATCAACTTCCTGAACTACCACAAAAATGTCGGCAAGCTGGGCACCAAGGCCTTCAACTACAAGCTCACCGGCAACATCGCCTTCCTCGACAAGGAGAATGAATTCTTCTACGATGCCGCGACCGGCGTGCTCTCCTACATTCCGAAGAAGGGCGTGAATATGGCCGATCTGACCGTCGGCATCCCGACCGCCGAGGAGCTGACCGTCTTTGAAGATTGTGCCGCCGTTACGCTGGAGAACATCACCTTCACCGGCACCACCTCCAACTTTGTCAGCGAGCACGGCCATCTGTCCGGTCAGGCCGGCAATGTCAAGCACAACCATACCTCCCTTCCCGAAGCCGGCTGGATCGATGATGCGGCCGTTCAATGCCGGAACATCCTGGCTCTGGATATCAAAAACTGCGAGTTCCGCCACCTCTATCACCACGCGATCTATCTTGCCCAAACCGTGCGGAATGTCACCATCGAGGACAACACCTTTGAAACGATCGGCGGCTCGGCCATCTGCGCACCCACCACCGTTTACACCGCCTCGATCGCCAACAACTATCTGCACAACATCGCGGATGTCTTCCACAACTGCAACGGCATCACGCTGATGAAGGCCAAGGATACGAAGATTCTGCACAACACCATCATCAATACCGCCTACACCGCCATCTCCGTCGGCTGGACCTGGAGCTGGACCGACAAGCCGTACGGCGAGTATATCAATATGCTGAACGTTGAGGTTGCCTACAACTACATCGAGAACTATATGTACTTCATGTATGATGGCGGCGCCATCTACCTGAACGGCGGCAATGCGAATGTGGAGCACACCGAGCTCTTCAACTCCATGCATGACAACTACGCCTTCATCGGCTCGCATGAGGGCCATGAGATCACCGACGATACCAGTACCTGCTGGTACTGCGACGGTGCCGCCTCCCACATCCATGTCTACAACAACGTTGTCTGGGTCGATGTTCCCAGTATGTCCCGCTGGAGCTACATCTCCTTCCAGGGAAGCGACGGATGGGCCTACAATCTGAACAGCCTCGGCCAGCAGGTTTACCGTATTACAACGGAAAACAACTACTTCATCAATCTCTGGCAGGATTATCTGACCATCGGATACGGACGGGTCAAGGCGCTCTTCTATCTCTATGAGCACAATTCCGTCATCTTCACCAACCGTGATCTTGCCGAAATCGAAGCAAGTCAGGCAGGTCTTGAAGCCTACAAGCAGATTAAGGCCTCCGATTTCACCAAGACCGATGAATCGCTGAACAAAACGGTCAACGATATCATCGCCGCCTCCGGCTGTGAGGGTCATACCCCCGAGCCTGTGGATCTGGTCGGCTGGCACACCAAATCCGTCACCCGCTATAAGGATGCGGCCAATGACCGATCCATGAAAGACGCCACCTACAAGGACGGCGACAACGTAATCCCGAAGAAATAATCCCGCACAAAACCACTTACCGGCCGCCGATTTTTCCGGCGGCCGATTTCTTTTACAATTGGCAAAAGTTTAGTTTTTTCAACATTTCCTGTAAATATATTAAGGTTTCGCACAACTGACTTGACAAATCCGGGAAGCGGTGGTATAATAAAATCAGGTTCTGCTGATTCTTTTCCCGGCAGAATTTCAATTAACAAGGAGGATAACACAATGCTCAAGCGAATCCTTAGTGCACTGATCCTGGCATCCATGCTGGTCAGCATGGCCGCCTGCGGCGGAGCCGAAACTCCTTCCGATACCAGTGCCGACCCCAACCCCACCGACACTTCGGCAGGCGCAGACACCGAGCCGGCGCGTCAGATGCCCGATGTCGAAAAGTGCGACTACGAAGGCGAGGAATTCAACATCTTCGCACCCAGCTGGAGCCTCTATACCAGCTACTACAATGCTGAAGAGGAAACCGGCGAAACCATGGACGATGCCATCTACAAGCGGCAGCGCCTGGTTGAGGAATACCTCGGCGTTACGATCAACTACACCCTGGAGGGCACCATCACTGATCAGGCCGGCGCCATGCAGGGCTGGGTCATGTCCGGCGAGGATCCCTATCAGATGACCCTGACCCACTGCATCTACGGCCCCGGTGCCATGGTTGCTTCCAACCTGCTCTATGACTGGAACGAGCTTCCTCATATCAACATGGACCGCGAATACTGGAGCCAGACCATCAACGATGCTCTGGAGCTCTTCGGAAAGCAGTACTTCGCCGTATCCGACTATATGTACAAGATTCCCTACTGTATGTATTTCAACAAGGATCTGATCGCCGACTACAGCCTGGAGAATCCCTACGAGCTCGTCCGCGAGGGCAAGTGGACCATCGACAAGATGTTTGAAATGGCATCTGTGGCTCTCAAGGATGTCAACGGTGACAATGTCTATGACAACCGCGACCAGTTCGGCTTCTGTGGTCAGGCAGACTCCCCGCTGATCAGCTTCATGTACTCCTGCGGTCTGTCGCTGACCACCCGCACCGAGGACGGCGGCTTTGAGCTTGCCATCAAGAATGACAAGATGCTCAATCTGCTCGACAAGCTGGACAAGGCCATCAACGATGAAGAATTCTGTCAGCTCTGGCCCTACAGCGGCGCAACGCCCGAGCAGACCTGTTCCTTCAAGGATGGACAGTCTCTCTTCACCATGGGCGGTACCGACGGTCTGAAGGGTACCCGTGAATGGGAGCTCGACTTCGGTATTCTTCCCTACCCCAAGTACGATGAGGAGCAGGAAAAGTACCTCAACAATGACTGGGGCGGATTCATGGCCATCCCGATCAACATCTCCAACCCCGAAATGGTCGGCAAGGTTCTGGAAATGCTTGCTTACTACAGCGGCGAAACCACCCTGCCCGCTTACTACGAGGTTATGATGGGCGAAAAGTTTGCACGCGACGAAGATGCCAAGGAAATGCTTGAGCTCATCCTCAGCAACGAAAACGTTGTTTACGATGCCGGCTATGTTTACGGCGGCATCAGCACCGGCTATATGCTGAACCTCTTCTACATGATCCCCCGTATGATCTGGGGCACCGGCGAAAACACCTTTGCTTCCTGGTATGACACCTACGCTCCTACCGCCGAGTGGGATATGAAGGACTTCCTCGCAAAGGTTGAAGCCCAGGCTGAGTAATCCCAGCTGAACAATCAATCGCCTCAATCAATCCCTGCCGTTTCACCGCGGCAGGGATTTTTGTATGACAAGACAAATTATTGTCATACAATCTCGATTTATTTCAAAAAAGTATTGACAATTACCGCGGCTCATGCTATACTATTGTTTGACAAGACTATTTGAAAGTGAGGTATACTCATGAAACGCTATCTGTCCCTGCTCCTCCTCGGAGCCATCCTGCTTTCGGCTGCGGCCTGCGGCTCCGAAGCGCCCGCCGATACCACCGCCGGCAGCGAGTCCGTTGACACCACCGTACCGGAGGATACCACCCCCGCCGTCATCCTGCCCGACGTGGAAAAATCCGACTACAAGGATGCCCCCTTCCACATTCTGGCGCCTGATCACGGCAACTACCAGACTCTCTACTACACCGATGCCGAGAACGGCGACGTCATGAACGATGCGATTTACGAGCGCATCCGTCTGACCGAGGAATATCTCGGAATCGACATTCAGTATACCAAACAGGGTGCAATCACCGATACCTATCCGCTGGTTCAGGCTTCCGTCATGGCCGACGATGACAACTATCAGATGGTTCTGACCCACACCTTCCGCAGCGTCAGCAGCATGGCAACCGAGGGGCTTCTGTACGACTGGCATGAGCTTCCCTATGTCGATCTCGACCGCGAATACTGGAATCAGTCGATCAACGAGAACCTGACGCTCTATGACAAGCTCTACTTCGCCGTTTCGGATTTCCTGCTGAAGGAAGCCAACTGCATCCTCTTCAACAAGGATATGGTCAAGGAATACAAGCTGGAAAATCCCTACGAAATCGTCGATTCGGGCAAGTGGACGATCGAAAAGATGTATGAAATGTGCGAGGCCGTCACCGACGATGTCAACGGCGACAGCAATTACGATGTCAATGACCAGTACGGCCTGGTCGGCGAGGCGGACTGGATGCTCAACAGCTTCTTATTCTCCAGCGGCATCCGTCTGACCGAGCGCAACGATGAGGGCGGTCTGGATCTCGTCATCAACAACGAGCACACCGTCAAGCTCCTTGAGCTGCTGGAAAAGGCCGTTGCCCACAAGGATTTCGCCTTCATGTGGCGCTACAATACCGCCGAAGCAGAAACCGTCACCATGGGAAGCGGCCGTGCCCTCTTCCAGATCACCGGTATCGGCAAGCTGAGCGATTTCCGCGATGTTGAAATTGACCTCGGCATCCTGCCCTATCCGAAGCTGTACGAAACACAGGAGAAGTACGAAACCAACTCCTGGAGCGGTCTGATGTGCGTTCCCGCCACCGTCAAGAATCCCGAGATGGTCGGCAAGGCCTGTGAGATGCTGGCCTACTTCAGCGGCGAGACCACCATTCCGGCCTACTACGATCTGCTGCTCGGCGAAAAGCTGGCCCGCGATGAGGAGAGCAAGGCGATGATCGGGATGATTTTCGACAACATCATCTACGATGCCGGTATGCACTACTTCCAGGACGGCGGCGTAAAGAATCTGTTCTACACGATTCCCTATATGCTGGTCAAGAAGCAGGCGGCCGATTTCGCATCCTACTATGCATCCAACGGCCCGCAGGCCGAGGCGGATATCGAAGCCTTCCTTACATCCCTCAAAGAAGACAAATAAACTCCAAAAGCATTCCCGGACCGTTTCCGGGAATGCTTTTTCGCACGGCCTCTTGACATTCCCCTTTGGGGGTGGTATAATGATTAGGCTATCAATTATTCTGATAATACGGAGGAACTCATGAAAAAGCGCATTCTTTCCTGTCTGCTGCTGGCAGCGATGCTGACCGGCATAACGGCCTGCGGCTCCGAAACGCCGTCCGATACATCCGCCGCGGATCCGGCCGATTCCACCACCCCCGCCGAAACCGAGCCCGCAATGGAACCGCCCGCTGTCGAAAAGTGCAATTACGAAAACGCGCCCTTCACCATCGCCGCACCCGAATGGGGTATGTACGCCCGGTACTACTACCTTGAGGAGCAGACCGGTGAGGCCATGGATGATGCCATCTATGAGCGGATCCGCATGACCGAGGAATATCTCGGCGTGGACATCAAGTGGAAAATGGAAGGCACCATCCATGACACCTACTCCCGGATGTACACCTCCGTCATGGCGGACGATGAGGCGTTCCAGCTGATGCTGACTCATTGCCTTGCCGGCCTTCCCGCCATGGTTTCCGACCATCTGCTCTACGACTGGCAGGAGCTTCCCGAAATCGATCTGGGCCGCGAATACTGGAATCAGTCCTGTAACGAGAATCTGACCGTCTTCGGCAAGCAGTATTACGCGGTTTCCGACTACATCCTGCCCGACCCCAACTGCATCGTGTTCAACAAGGAAATCATCGCCGACTATCAGCTGGACAATCCTTATGAGCTCGTCCGCGAGGGCAAATGGACGCTCGATAAGATGTTTGAAATGAGCGAGGCGGCCGCCGACGATCTCAACGGCGACAGCAAATACGATGCCAACGACCAGTACGGCTTTGTCGGCCTCGGTGACTGGCTGCTCAACAGCTTCTTCTATTCCTGCGGTGTCAGCCTCACAGAGCGCACCGAAGACGGCGGCTTCGCCATCGCGCTGAACAACGAGCGCACCCTCAAACTGATCGAAACCTTTGACAAGGCGATCAACGGCTCCACCCATTCCTATCTCTGGGGCGTGGATGACGGCAAAACGCAGGTCACCATGCGCACCGGCCGTGCACTCTTCGAGATCCATTCCGCCGCCGCGCTGAACAGCTACCGTGACTGCGAAATCGACATCGGTGCCATCCCCTATCCGAAGATGGACGAGGATGACACAACCTATTCGACCAATGACTGGAGCGGCCTGATGTGCGTCCCGGTCAATGTTCACGATCCCGAACTGGTCGGCAAGGTCTGCGAGATGATGGCCTATTACAGCAACGAAACCACGGTTCCCGCCTACCTTGACCTCGTCCTCGGCGAAAAGTTCGCCCGCGATGAGGATACCCGCGAGATGCTGGAGCTCATCTTCGACAACATCGTCTACGATGCCGGCATCACCTACGGCGTGCATCTGGCAACGGAGATTGATAACCTGTTCTATACCCTGCCCCGTCTGGTTTACCAGAAGGCCAGCGGCGATTTCGCCTCGTGGTACGATACCCACGCGGAAAATGCCCAGTGGTACATGGACAAGTTCCTCAAGGATCTGAAAAACTGACCTTTCAAGACTTACCGGATTCTTTCCGGTAAGTCTTTTTTTGCTTCACCTTGACAAAACCCGCTCGTTGTATTATAATGAAAGCAGTTATCTTTCCCCAGAAAAGGAGAATTATCATGTACCGTAATCTTACCATGCGCTATCCGTCCACCTGGCACCGTGAAATGTGGCGTGAGGCCGCTCCCTGCGGCAACGGAACCGTTTCCGCCCTCGTCTACGGCGGCATCAACCGCGAAATCATCACCTTCAATCATGCCGCGCTCTGGCACGGCGGCGCCCTCGATGAGCTGCCCGATGTATCGGCGGTTCTTTCCGAAACCCGCCGTCTGCTCGATGCCAACGATCCGGTCACAGCCGACGGCGTTCTGTCTCAGGCAATCAAGAAAACCGGCTACAACGCCAAAATCTCCTATCCCCTGCCGCTGGGCGATCTGACTCTGCGGAATCATTCCATCGCCTCGCCTCATCATTACCGCCGCACCGTCCGCATGAATACCGCCGAGGTCGCGCTGACCTGGGAGGCTGACGGCGTGCATTTCGCCCGCGAAATTTTCGTATCCCGCGCCGACGGACTCTGCTATCTGAAGGTATCGGCCGACCGTCCCGGCTCGCTGAATCTCTCGCTGGCCGCCGCCCAGCACGATACCGAAACACAGGGCAGCATGGTTATCCCGAACGTTATGACCGCCGCCGACGGCGACCGTCTGAGCTTTTCGGCCGATAATATCAATACCGTCTATGAGCCCTCACGCGGCAGCTACGGAATCGCATCCCGCCTGATTCCCGACGGCGGCTCCATGCGCACCGAGGGCGACCGGATCTACGTTGACGGCGCCGACAGCCTGCTGGTGGTCACGAAGATCTTCATCGGTGCCGCCGACCGGGATGATGCCCTCGCCGAGGCTCACGCCGCGCTTGACAATGTGCTTTCCTACGAAGAAGCGCTGGCCGCTCATACTGCCATCCACAAGCCGCTCTTTGAGGGCGTGGATTTCTCGATCACGGATGAAGCCGAGCGCTCCAACGAGGAGCTTCTGCTGGAAGCCTTCGACGGCGAAGTGTCCGATCAGCTGGTCGAAAAGATGTATGCCTTCGGGCGGTATCTCTTCCTCATCTCCACCGGCGATAAGGGGGAGCTTCCCTGCCATCTGCTCGGCCTGTGCAACGGCAACTATGCCGGTATGTGGGCCTTCCATATGTTCAATGTCAACTTTGAGATGATCTACTGGCAGGCGCTCAGCGGCAATCTGCCCGGATTCCTGCGCTCGGCTCTTGATTATGTCGAAGCCTTCCTGCCCGATTTCCGTGAGAATGCCAAAAAGATGTACGGCTGCCGCGGCATCTACATCAATTCGGTCAACACGCCCGAAAGCGGCATCACCGCCAATCTTTCCCACCACATCGTCAACTGGACAACAGCCGCTCCCTGGGTCTGCCAGCATTTCTACGATTATGTCCGCTGTACCGGCGACGAGGCCTATCTGCGGGAGCACGCACTTCCCTTCATGGCCGAGACCGCGCTCTTCTTCGAGGACTTCCTGTATGAGGGCAAGGACGGCCGGTATGAATTCTCACCGTCGGTTTCGCCCGAGAATACACCGCTCAATATTAAGATCATGATGAACGCCCGTGCGACCTCCCAGCATCTCGGCCACTACGAAACGGCAAAGAATGCCGCCATGGACGTTGCTCTTGTGCGCGAGCTTCTGATGAATCTGCTGGAGGGCTCGGAAAAGACCGGCCTGTATGCCGACAAGCGCGAAACCTGGAAGACCATGCTTGAAAAGCTCCCGGACTACAAAATCAACGAGCACGGCGCGCTCAAGGAATGGGGCGACGATTTCTATGAGGACAACAACGATCACCGCCATCACAGCCATCTCTACGGCGTATTCCCCGGCCACTCCGTCACGCCGGATATGCCGATCTGGGATGCCTTTGTGAAGGCCGAGGATGACCGCATGGAGATCGGTCTGAACAATCAGAGCTCCTGGTCGATGGTCTACATGGCCGGTGTCAATGCCCGGATGCAGAGAGGCGACAAGGCACTCTTTGCGCTGAGCGAAATGATCCGCTTCTGCTGCATGAACAACCTGCTCACCGTCCACAATGACTGGCGGCGGATGGGTCCGGCCAGCTGTGAGGATCTGCGCGTCGCGCCCTTCCAGATCGATGCCAACATCGGATTCCCGGGTGCTGTCAACGAGATGCTTCTCGGAAGCGCCGACGGCAGCCTGACCATTCTCCCGGCTCTGCCCGCCCGCTGGAAGAGGGGCCATGTCAGCGGTCTGCTCGCCATGGGCGGATACAGCGTATCCATCAAGTGGGATGGCGATCGTGCCGAGGCCGTCATCACCGGCAAGGGTGAGGTCACGGTACAATGCGGCGCCGGATGGACATTTGAAAACGGCGAGCGCACCGCCGTCATCACGCCGGATCTGCGTACAGCCATCACTCTGCTCCGCACGGTCGAATCGTGCTGATTTGGTCGAATTTTCCCTTTTCAGCCCAGGCGAGGTGTGCTATAATAGCAAATACTACCATTTCCACGAAAGGGATATTACCATGCAGTATAATTTCAAAAATCCGGACGGCATCTTCCGCGGAACCGACTTCTGGATGCTGAACGATAAGCTTGACACCGAGGAGCTTCGCCGCCAGATCGGCTGTATGCATGAGCAGGGAGTCTATTCCTTCATTGCCCGCACCTACATCGGTCTGCGCAGCGACTATCCCGGTGAGGAATTCATGGCCAAGATGGCCGTGATTCTCGAAACGGCCGAGCAGTACGGTATGAAGGTCTTCCTTCAGGCCGGCTATATGCCGGAAGCCATCCCGGGTCTGCGCGAAGACTGCGCGCTCCACTACATCCATCCCAGAAAAGAGGAGGATGTCACCGACAGCGATACCGTGGTCTGCCGGCATGACGGCATCTGCTATGTGGATGACAATTCCGTATCCTTTCTCGATATGTTCAGCCGCGAGGCGGTTTCCCACTATCTGCTGGAGAGCTATGAACGGATCTGGGAGCGCTTTTCAAGGTATTACGGAAGCACCGTTCTCTCGGTCTGGGTCGATGAGCCGAGCTATAAGCTGGGCCAGCTTCCCTACACGCCGGGCCTTGCCAAAACCTTCCGCGAGCGCTGGGGCTATGAAATCGGCGACCGCTTCTGGATGCTCTTTGCCGACGGCGAGGAGAGCCGTACCTTCCGCTATCACTACTGGCTGGTTTTGGAGGAGCTGCTGGAACACAATTATTTCGAGCAGATCCGCGATTGGTGCCATGCCCACAATCTCTGGTTCAGCGGCCATCTGATGATGGAGGAATCCATGAAATTCTCCATTCTCCGTGCCTGCGCGCTGATGCCCTATTACAAGTATTTCGATATGCCCGGCATCGACCGGCTCTGCGCGGAGATGAACTGGCGGCATGACGAGATCCACAAAATCGCACCGATTGCCGCGCCCCGCTATGATATGCACAACACGCCGATCCAGTGTACTTCGGCCGCCCATCAGGCCGGCAAGACCCACATTCTCTGCGAGATGTACGGTGTCAGCGGCCAGATGATGAACTTCCGCGATCAGCGGCATATGTTCGACCATTTCGCTTCGCTCGGCATCAATCACCGATCGGTGCACGGCCTTTTCTATTCGCTCCACGGCCGCGGCAAGCGGGCCTTCCCGCCCCATGTCCACTACTATCAGCCCTACTTCAAAAAGTACCGGCTGGTCAGCGATTATGTCGCCCGCACCTCCGCCTTCATCACCAACGGAAAGCCGGTGAAGGATACCCTCCTGCTTCATCCGCAGGAAACCGCATATACCCTCTACCGGGCCCGCTCTGCCTCCGCCGCCGATCCGCTGTTCCAGAATCCCACACCGGAGCTGGATGCGCTCGATGCCGCCTTCTATCAGACGGCCTTCTCCCTGCTCCGCGCCCAGATTCCCTTTGATATGGGCGATGAGATCACCCTCGGCGATTGGGGCAAGGTCACGGCAGACGGTCTGCAGGTCGGTGAGATGACCTACAAAACCGTTGTGGTCCCGTATTGCTCCTATCTCCGCGCTTCCACCAAAAAGCTGCTCGATGCTTACCGGGCGGCCGGCGGTACGGTGCTCTTTCTCGGATGCCTGCCCGATCATATCGACGGATGGGCGGCCGAGCCGGATCCGGACTGGGTTCTGATTCCCACCGTGGATGCGCTTCGGAGCATCCTCACCGCAATGCCCCGCGATCTTTCCTTTGATTGCTCCGGCGACTCCTCCAGCCTTCAGATCAACCGCCGCTCGGATGGTGATACCGATTATCTCATGCTCTTCAACAGCGATTGCCGCGAGGGCCGTACCGTCACCGTTCGTTCCGATTCGCCCCGCCGCTTCCGCCTCTTTGATGCCAGGACCGGCGAAGATGAGCGGTTGGCCGGATCCGCCGAGGCCTGCACCGTGCGGATTGCCGAAGGCTCCAGCGTGCTGCTGATGCTTGAAAAAACGGATGCCGCTCCCGAAGCGGCCGATTCCAAGCCCCGCCCCGTTACCTCGCTGACGCTGGATGGTTCTTCCTCCGTCCGCCGCGACACGCCCAATACCCTTCTGCTGGAATTCTGCCAGTACCGATACAGCGAATCCGAGCCATGGAGCACGAAGGATTATCCGGTGCTGGCTATCCACGAAAAGCTGATCGGCATGGATTATCACGGCGAGATCTTCCTGCGCTTTGCCTTCGATTCGGATATCGAAGGGCTTCCCCTGCAGCTGGCCATTGAGGATCCCGAATATCAGAAGATCACCTTCAACGGCCATCCCGTGAATACCGATGCCCGCGGCCGCTGGTTCCGCGCCGTGCAGTTCAAGGTCATCGACCTGCCGCCGGCGCTGAAGAAAGGCCGCAACCTCATCGAAATCCGCCGTGAATTCTTCCCGCTGAAAAAAGCGATGAATGCTGTCACCTCGCTTTTTGAAAATCTCGGCGGCGTGGAACTGGAAAATCTGTACCTGCTCGGCGATTTTGCCGTCAAATCCGCCCGCGAACCATCGCAGAACGGTACGCCCCGCTTCAGCCGTTCCTTCCGGCTTACCGAAGAAAATCCCACTCTGTCCGGAATGCCTGAGCTGACCGCGGCAGGCTATCCCTTCTATGCCGGCGGCATGGAAATCACCCAAACCTTCACCCTGCCCGCCTCTATGGCAGCCGGCCGCAGGATCCGTCTGCGTGCCGACGGCTTCCACGGCGCCAATGCCGAAATCACCGTCAACGGCAAGGTCTGCGGCGATCTCTGCTGGTATCCCTACACACTTGACATCACCGATGCGGTCCGCCTCGGCGAGAACACGCTGACGATCCGGCTGGTGAATACCCTGCGCCATCTGCTCGGTCCGTATCACCGTCCCTGCGGTGAAATCGGCGAAACCTGGGGCGATTATCAGACGCCCAATAAGCCGTGGCTCGGCATCACGCCCGACAATCCGGACTGGATGGAGCACCGCGAAACCGATACCGCCGCCTGGACGGACAGTTATTATGTCCCCATGCTGGGTATCGAGCAGATCATCATCGAATCCGAAGCATAAGCAAAATCCCCTCCGCGCCCAAGGGCTCTCTCATAGGCGCGGAGGGGATTCTGTTCATTTATTCCGGCAGGATCCGGACACCGGAGCCAAGGCCGTACTTTGTGCCGTCGCGGTCATAGATCAGACAATAAAGCCGCCCGCGGAAGGGAATGCCGGAAAGCTTCAGATAATCCCAACACTCGGGCAGGATGGGATCCGCTGTCAGCGTTTCCCCGTCGGTGCCGATGCCGCAGAGGCCGCTGATGACAAGGTCGCAGAAGGTGGAGTGATTGTAGTCCTTGCCGCGCTCATAGCCGCCGCGCCGTTCCTCCCAGCCCCAGTTTTTCAGCATCTCACGGCTGGACCATTCATCGCGCTCCGGATGACGGACCTCGTCAATCCACGGAACCGTCACGCCGTCCTCGCGGGTCCGGACATGATTCCTTGCATAGCGGATGAGCAGGTCGGCAAACATTCCACGGAATTTTTCGCCGCCCGGATAGGTGCGGATCACATTGTTCAGCGCTGTCAGGGTCTGCGATACGGCGAAAGGCCAGACATAGCCGTTCCACAGGCATTCGTGATTGGCTTTGTACAGATACTCCGGATGGGAACGCTCGGCGGTTGTCATGCCCTGCTCCGATAGAAAGCTCCGCCCGTCCAAAAGAAGGCCGAAGACCTCCTCCCTTCCCGGCACGGGGATGCCGAACATCCACGGAATGTAGCCGATCAGCTCGCGCGGACGATTGCAGACCGTATCAAAGATGGCGGGCGCATACTGCCCCTCATCAAAGTGGAAGGCCCGGTAAAAGCCGTCATCCCACAGTTTTTCGTTGATCTGCCGCTTCAGCTGCTCATGCCTTTCAAGATAGCGCGCGGCGGTATCCGGGTCGCCGGCCGCATCGGCAAAGCGCGAAATAGCCAGCGCATCGGCGCAGAGATAAGAATTCAGCGTCGGGCGGATGCCCGGGCGGCCAAGCCCTGTACTTCCCCGCCCGCTGATCGAGTATTCCATTGCATCGTAATTATCAACCGACCAGAACATGGAATCAAGGCCATGCGTTCGCTCCCACTCCTCATAATAGGCGCAGAGCGAGCGGACAAAATCCCGCCCCTGATCGAATTTGCCGGTCACCTCGGCCAGCTTCCACGCCGCATCGGCCAACCAGCAGCTGTACTGATGCGCTCCTTCGGGCCGCGCCAGGAAAAAGCGGATGTAATCCCACAGAATCCGTCCGCCGTTCTTCATCCAGCGGCCCTCATAAATGTGGTGGCCGGCGGCGGCATTGATGGTGTTGTATTCCCCGCTCCAGGGCACCTTCGGAAGGAATTCGGTGATGATCCAGCCATCCTTTGTGTGCTTTATATGTTTGCGGTAGGTCCAGAACCGGAAATAATAGGTGCGTTCCAGATCCTTGTCGGGGCATTCAAAGCGCGGAATCTCCCGATCCAGAAAGGCAAAGGCATCCGCGTTGGGGATGTCATTTTGATAGCATTCCTCATCGAGCCGGGCAAATTCGTCGGTATATTGCTTCAGAAGATCCAAATTCTTCACTCCTTAAACAGATTGTAAATCGGGCAGGAGGCGTGACCGATGTATTCTTCGTTCTTTCGCCGTCCGTTGTACCAGAGCAGCCAGCCGCCGCGCGCTTCATCCCAAACAGCCGTCGGCTTGTAGCAGGCATTTGCATCCCATTCGCCCGCCGTCGGCTCAATCAGCGGATTCATCGGACTGCGTACCCATCCGGTGATGCCGTTGTCCGAGCGTGCCGCGCAGATCCGCGCCGTGTCGATATCCTCATAACCGATGTAGAACATGACATAGCCAAGCTCCGCTGTTTTAATGACCTGACAGCCGCCGATCCGCGTCTTCTCATGCCGATGATCCGGATCGCAGACAAAAATCGGATTGATCCGACTCTTTTTCCATGTGATGCCGTCCGGACTCTCGGCATAGGCCAGAACGTTCGGCTCATAGGTCTCGCCGGCCGAATACCACATCCGGTAAATTCCGTTCTCGTACAGCACGCAGGGATTCATCACCGAAGCGTTCTCCCACGGCCGCTCCGGAATCATGATCGGTTCAGCCTCCTTTTTGTCAAAATGAATGCCGTCATCGCTCTCGGCGTATCCGATGAAGCTGTGACCGCGCGCCTGACCGGTATACCACATCCGGTATTTCCCGTCGGCAAACAGCACACAGTTCCGGTTGACATTATCCTCCCATCCGCTGGCCGGATCGGATTCCAGCGTGATCTGCGGCGTATCCCAGTGAATACCGTCCACGCTGAAGCTGACCGCCAGCGCCTTCTTTTTCCGCCATGAAAAATCCATCCGGAAGCGGCCGTTCTCCTTCCATACATAAGCATCGAAAAACGTTCCCGTATCGGCATCTCCGAAAACCGGATTCCCCGGATATTTTGTAAATGCTGTCATAATTGCATCCTCCCGCACTTTCATATTGACAAAATGATTTCTGTCGGATATAATAATTATACACCGCTCCGTGCCCGATTGCAAGCACGGATTGTTCGGAAAAACTGGCAATTTGTTCGATGGAGGCGAGCCTGTGAATACCATCCGCGAAAGCTGTTATCATCGCATCAATCTCATCCATATTCCCTCCGAAACGGCAAAGGAACTCTATTTCTATGTTCAATGGACGGGACACTTTGTCTGCCGCCCGGATTTTTTCATCAGCCGGCAGAATTTTGACAGCTATCTGCTTTTATATACCGAGAGCGGCTCCGGCCGTCTGCTTTATGAGGGGCGGGAATATATACTGAATCCGGACAGCCTCATCCTGCTCGACTGTAAAAGGCCTCACGAATATTTTCCGCTGACGGACGGATGGAACTTTCGCTACATCCATTTTCACGGACCGATGGCCGGGGATTATTACCGGCATATCACCGGGCTTTACAGCGGCTGTGCGGCAGAAGGTATGAAGATGCTTTCCGATGTTTTCTCGCAGGTACTGGAATGTGTGCAGCACGCCGACGATCCGGCTGCACTCTCCGGTCAGATCTACGGGATTCTGATTGCCATGATCCGCGCCGCCCACCGATCGGCTCTCGACCAGACCGACAGCCGAATACGGGAAGCACTGACTTACATCACCGCCCATTATTCGGAGGAGCTGGATGTCAGCACTCTCGCATCGGCCGTCCATCTCAGCCGGTGTCATTTTTCCGTCGAATTCAAAAAGCAGACCGGCTATTCTCCTTACTGCTATCTGCTGAATTACCGGCTCTCGGCCGCCCGACGCCTTCTCTATACCACCGACCAGAGTGTCGAGCATATCGCCGCCCTCTGCGGCTTCTCGGATCCGACCACCTTCATCCGCGCCTTTCGGCGGGAAACCGGGCTTACCCCCGCCGCCTGCCGAGCCGCTTCTGCCACAAAACCAATAAGGGGCTGTTGCATTTAGATGCAACAGCCCCCTGCGCTTACGCGCCTTTTCATTATGATTCCAGACCGAAGCAATCCCGGAGCAGCCGCATCGACGGCTCCTCGCGGTAAGAATGATCCGGCGCATTCACATAGCTCCACTTGAAGTAGGAATCCGAATCAAGCCCCGCCTTGGGAATCGGGCCGTGAAGGGTACGCGAGGCGGGATCGGCATAGCAGGGATAATAGGTCAGCCGGAAATTCTGCGGCGCACCGGCAATTTCATACGCCCGTCTGACGGTTTCGGTGTATTCGTCCGCGCCGCCCTCATTGATGGCCAGATGGCGGGGTGCAAAGGCCGCGCAGAGATCCTGATAGCCGAAGCTGGCAAATTTGCCGGGCAGGATATGCTGGGAGCCGCAGAGCTGCCAGAGGGTACCCTCGTCGGCCTCTGTGGCGGAAACATACCGGTCGCGGGGATCGCACAGGAAATCGTTGAAGACCACCGCTTTGAATTCATCAAACAGAACGCCCATACAGATGGCAAGCTCGGTGCCCAGCGAATGGGCCGAGATCGCCAGCCGATCCGTGTCCACATACGGAAGCGTCTTCAGAAAGCGCAGGAAGCAGAGCTTCTGAGCCACGGACACGCCCAGATAATTGTATCCGTACTCCAGCAGGCCCCAGCAGAGATTCTCGCGGCAGGCACCGCCGTAATCCTTCGGATTCTCCGCCGGGAGCGACAGCTCGCCGATGCTAAGCGGATCGAAGCCGACCGCGATCATTCCGTTTTTGACCGCATACAGACCCATCCTGTTGCGCTCCGGATACTTTTCAAAGCGGGCCGGCGAGTGATCGGGAAGCGGCTCGCCGCAGATGAATTCCTTTCCGAAAATCGATCCGGGAAAGCAAAAGACCGCCGGAAGCTTGTTTTCGGGCGATGCCTTGTCGGGAATCAGCATCAGCACCGGAAGCGCCGTCACATCATCGGGGTAGCATTCCCAGGTTTCGGCGCGGTAACCGTCCCGCTGAACGCTTGAGAGAAGCACCGGATCCGGCTGCGGAGTCGGCTCGGGGATGCAGAGAAGCGCCTCCAGCCGCTCCTTCACCCTTTTCTGCCAATCGGCGAAGGATTCGGCATCCAGCTGCTCGGGGAGCGCCAGCTCCGGCTTGGTGCGGCGGAGCTGCTCCATAAAGGAGGCCAGCGAGGCCGTCATGCGGCCGTCAGGCCGCTTGGATTTGAAATGTTCTTCGTAAGTATAACGCATGGTGAATCCTTTCCAAAAGATAACCGCGGCTGTCCTTTTGGGAAGGCCGCGGCTCATGCATATAACGCCTCAATGCTTTCGTGCCGAGCGTTCTTTCATGTAATAGCGGTGGTAAGCGAGGCCCGTGCACAGCTGCGTAAGTCCGGCTGCCAGAAGCAGCAGAACAGACGGAAGCGAGCCGTCGGTATGGTCCAGAACCAGACCGACAATCCAACTGGACAGCGCCGATCCGGCCATCGTTTCCATCATGCGGAGCGAGGTACAGCCGCCGATGATCCGATACGGAGTGAACTGAGCCAGCATGACCGGGATCGTGCCGTTGACCAGCGCATAGGCGATCTGGATCAGCACGAAGAGGACGGCGAATATCGCCCAGCTGCCAAGGCCGGCCGAAAGCGGGCCGAGAATCACCAGAGCCAGACTGGAATACAGGCAGAGCCAGCTGAGCCAGCGGGGCTTGCCGGTAACGGAAAAGAGCAGATTGCCGAGCACCTGTCCGAGCGTTGTCAGGCTGACCAGCAGCGACAGTGCCACGGAATCCAGCTGAAACACCTCGGCGGCCACCAGCGTCAGGCTGGCGATGATGCCCATCGAAAGGCCGCGCAGGAAATTCGCCGGTGCCAGTCCCAGAACGCTGGGATCGGAGAACAGCTCCTTCATGGGAACCGGATCACTCGGCGGCATCTTGTTGATCTCCTTCAGACTGCCGTTAAAGTAGGAGGCCAGCGAAGCGCAGACCGTGCAGGCAATGTAGAGAATCAGCATACCCTTCATGTAGTCCACCCGCTCCAGGAAGAAGGGGATTGCCATGCTCACCGAGATGCAGAGCAGATTGGATACCAAACCCTGCAGGGCGGTCAGCGTGCCGTAATGCTCCATCCGGATGGTGATATATGGGATCTTGTAGGCAAAGATGCTGTGGAAGCCGTAGGCCGCATAATACAGAATGACGCATCCCAGAAGAACGGGAAAGAGGAAGGCCTTCTGGCCGATGAAGCAGAAGATACTGATCAGCGCGAAGAAGACGATCATCGGCAGATTGGCCATCGTCATGACAAGAAGCGGATTTTTGAACCGGTCTGTCATGAAGAGATTGAGTGCCATTGCCGCCACCTGGGCCAGCGAGCCCGCGGAGCTTAAAACGCCGATTTCGGTGGATGACATTCCGTTATGTAAAAGCAGACCCTGCCAAAGGGTGCTTCCCATAAAGAGAAGCGTAAAGCCGGTCATGGTGCTCATGCCGATGGAGCGGGCCAGATTGCAGCCCTCCGCACGGTCGGCCCCGTCAAAGAAGAGTCTGTGCTTTTTGGTCCCTGCTTCAGCCGCTGCATGGGGCTGTTGTTTCAAAGTCAATTCCTCCCTGTGAATAATCCTGTTGCATGGTTACTGTACTATTATACCACAAGAGGAACCACTTGTAAATAGCAAGACAGGACACAATTACGAAAAGGTAGTCCGAAAATTACCGATCATTCGGCTTCCGTGACCTTATCAAAGAAATCGCCGTAGGATTTTTCGACCGCTTCCTTGACGCCGGCCCATGCCGATGCCATATTGGCGGACTTCTGCTGAATCAGCGAATAGATCAGCTTGTACTGGCCGATCATGCCGTTCGAGGGGTCGATGTACTTGGTCAGATCGTACTTGGCGGTATCAACCAGAATCTCGTACATCTCAACCGAGCCGTCATCGCGCAGAAGCTTGTTTTCGACAAACTTTTCGGTGAAGGCGGCCAGCATGGTCTTGTGGGATTCGGAGAAAAGTGCCTCGATGGCCGCGCTGACCATATCGGGATCCTCCACGTTGGTCGGAACCAGCAGCGTACCGCCCTGCTGGAGGGTGTAGTAATTCTCCTGGGTTTCATCGAGCTTCGGCAGCGGGATGATGCCATAATCGAATTCCAGATCGCGCAGACGGTAGAAGGAACTGCCGTAAAAACACAGAAGCGTATTGCCGTTGAGGAAGTTATCCCATCCGGCAGTGGGAAGACAGTAAGCGTCCTTGCTGTTAAGAAGCTCCATGATCTTTTCCATGATCGTTACAGCCTTTTCCTTTTCATAGCCGAATTCAAAGCCGTCCTCACCGCTGACAGCCGATATGCCGCCATAGATCGGATAGAGATACTGCAGCATAACCTCGGGCGCATGGAAGCCGAAGAAGTCCCCCGCATCCGCCTGGCTGTTGCCGTTTGTATCCTCATAGGTGTCCTTGATGATGGTCATCATCTTCTCGTGCGTCCATTCGCCACTCTTGACCATTTCATATATGTCGGGAAGCTTGCGATCCTCCCATGCACCCTTGTTGACAACCAGATAGGAGCTGGCGAACTGCGGGAAGGGATACGCGCCGGCAATGACAAAGACCTTGTCGCCGATCCGGTAGGTTTCGGTGCAGTCCTGCGTATAGTAGTCCTTGGACAGATCCATATACCTGGCCGTTGCGAAATCGAACAGCATATTCTCGGCAATCAGACCGGTGAAGGTATCGCTCGAAAGGGGCAGAGCCAGATCGTAGATCGGATCGTTTGCCAGAACCGCCGTCTGGATATCGCTGACAACCGAACCTGCGGATTCCTGCGCCTTGATGGTGATATTCAGCCGCTCCTCAACCGTGCGGTTGCGGCGGTAGGCGGCATCGTTGACCAGGTCACCGGTTTCGGTATCCACCTGGAAATAGTTCGGCCAGCTGGTGCTGTTGGCGGGAAGGTTACCGTCCTTGTAGGTGAGGATGTTGAATTCCGCGCCGCCGAAATTGAGCTCGGGAAGGTCATCGACACCCGAGCGGTCCTCGGTATCGGCCGGCTGGGTATCGGTGGAATCTCCGGGCGTTTTGTCCGTATCGTCAGACGGAGCATCGCCTCCGCAGGATACCGCGCCTGCGGCCATCAGCACGCAGAGCATAAGGGACAGAATGCGTTTTTTCATGTTTTTCTCCTTGCGAATAAAGTATTTGACAAGCCTGTCGGAATGTGCTATAATATTATACCACAGCGGCCGCACCGTGTAAATAAAGAAGACGGCCAACTTTCTCAAAACCATGTCACATTTCTCAATCCCGGAGGAGCCAAATGCAGACAATCAAGCCGGATACCGTATCCGTGACCGTGGGCGATATGCAGGTTCTCTTCACCGGAAGCTATCCGATGACCCAGACCTGCGACAATCTCGAAAGCGTTACCCACTATCATACGCAATGGGAGTTTCATTATCTTGTCAGCGGTGAGCTGCAGCTGATCACCGACCGGACCCAGGCCATGCATCAGGATGATATCCTGATGATGCCCCCGAATCTCTTCCACGCCATTCCGGGCGGGCATCACCAGCGCTTCGTGCTGAGTCTGTCCCTTCTGCCGCAGGAGAGCGAGGAATCCGACTTTTCCGAATACAGCCATTATTCCCGGCTCTTTGAGCGTGTGCGGGAGCCGATCCTCTTCCGCTCCGTCGAAATCCGCGAGATCGTCCGCTCACTGATGATGCCCCAATCGGGAGTGGAAAATGCTCACAAGCGCCGGATTCTGATGGCCATGCTGTTTCTGCGGCTGAGTGAGCAGATGGAGGGCACGGTCAAAGCAAGCGAGACCATCGGCAGCCCGGCTCTGATGCAGAAAAAATTCGATGACAGCGACCGGATCTGGATCATCGATACCTTCATCAACCAGAACTATATCTTCCCGCACATCACGCTCGACCAGCTCGGACAGGAGCTTGGAGTCAGCCGACGTCAGGCCGACCGGATCGTCCGCCGCCTGTTCGGTGTGGGCTATCAGTCGCTGATTCTGAAACGGCGGATGAATGTCGGCGCGATCATGATCCGCCAGACCGATATACCGCTGGCCGAAATCGCCTCGCAGGTAGGATATGCATCCTATTCCGGCTTCTATCTGGCGGTGAAAAACACCTTTGGCTTAACGCCGGATCAGATGCGTGAGGAAGCCCGCAGAAGCGGAGGCTGACCGTCACTTTCGCCGCTTATCGGCCGAAAATGCTTGACAATTATCGTGATTAATGATATAATAAAATCAACCGGAGCAAGCTCCGATTCCATCACAGAAAGGAAGTCACTATGAAACGTCTGCTAATCCTCATTCTGAGCATCCTGCTTCTGGCCTCCTTCGCCGCCTGCGGTGAAAAAGAGCCGGATTACGGAATCGTCCGCGAGGGGGATTCCATTGCCCTCGTTCTTCCCGCCCTTGACGGTTCTGTCAAGATACCCGTGAAGGAAATGCCGGCCGATACGCTGAAAACCTATCAGCTCGTCCGCAGCGATACCGGCGATCAGAACGAAATCGATGCCGCTGTGTCTCTGCGCAAGACGCTGGAGGGCAAGGGTATGGCGCTGACGCTGACCACCGACTGGGTCAAGCGCGGCACCCAAGCCCCCACCGATACAAAGGAAATTCTCATCGGCAGCACCAACCGTGCCGAAAATCCCGGTATGCACGATCTCCGTGCCACCGATTATGTCATCAAATTCGTGAATGACCGTCTGGTCATCTGCGGCGGAAGCTCGGCGGCAACCCTGCGCGCCATGGAATGCTTCACGACCTACTTCTTCGATCCCGAATCCGGTCTTATGCTGATTCCGGAGGGCGAAGGCTATATCTATACGGAAGAACAGCCGGCCGAAACCTTCCTGCTCAACGGCATCCCGCTCTGGGAATACGCGATAGACGGCGCGGTCTTCGGATCGACTGCCGCCAAGGAATCCATCCGTCAGTTCGTTTACGAATCCACCGGTTACGCCATGCGGGATGAATCCGAGCACAAGCTGACTCTTGACATGGCCGCCGACAAGAATACCTGCGCCGTTACAGCCGATGCCAAGGGCATCCGCATCAGCGGCAGCGAGGAGGTCGATATTTCCATGGCAGTCCGTCATTTCCTCTCCCACATCACCGAAACGGCCGGCTTTGATCCGGCCAAGAAATCGCAGAACTGCGAAATCACCCTTGAGGGCACCAAGTCCCTCTCGGCCGACGACATCAAAAAGCTGGAGCCCATCACCGTATGGGTGGCGGCAAACGGCAGCGATGACGGCGACGGAAGCGAATCCGCTCCCTTTGCAACCCTCAACGCGGCCCGCCTGCACGTCCGCAAGCTGATGAAGACCACCGTTCATCCGATCCGCGTCTGCCTGCGCGGCGGCGACTACTTCATGAGTGAGCCGGTTGTCTTTGATGCCGCCGACTCCGGAAGCCCCCTTGCCTCGATCACCTACTGTGCGGCAGACGGCGAAACCGTCAATCTCTACGGCGGTGTCAAGGTCGATCCCTCGCTTGTCAAGAAGGCCGAGGATCCTGCCATTCTGGGGCGTGTGCTCGATAAGGATGCCGCTTCCAAGCTGATGCAGATCGATCTGTCCGGCATCGTCGAAAAGTGGCATGGCTTCTATTCCTTCATGCACACCGAGGACAATTCCGCCAATCCGATCACCGTTTACATCAACGGAAATCCCCTCGACCGTTCCCGCTGGCCCAACGAGGGTGCAGACAGCGAATTCCTGCTGACCGCCGACAAGATCACCGAAAACGCCAACGGCTCCAAGACCATCTTCTATACCGATGCGGCCGCCAAGCGTGTCGCCCTCTGGTCGCAGGATGCGCTGAAGGATCTCTACATCTTCGGCTTCCTCTCCTGGGACTGGTACAACGAGGACTTTGATGCCTCCCAGATTGACACCGTCAAGCAGTCGATCACCCTGAACGGCGGCCTGTCTTACTTCGATTCCATCGCCGGCAAGCAGCGCTACTACTTCTTCAATCTTCCCGAGGAGATTGACGTCCCCGGCGAGAGCTATGTGGACCGCGATAAGCGAATTGTCTACTTCCTCCCCGAGGAGGACTACGATGTCAACAACATCTTTGTCAGCACCGTCACCGGAAGCCTGCTGAAATTTGAGGGTACCCAGAATATCGTCATCGACGGCCTCAATATTCTCTACACCCGCGGCACAGGTGTCCAGACCACCGATGCCAATAACTTCACCCTGCGCAACACCACCATTGCGCATACCTCCTCCAATGCAGCTTCCCTTTACGGAAATAAAATCACCGTTTCCGGCTGTCACATCTATGATACCGCACGCGGCGGCGTTACCGTATCCGGCGGCGACCGCACGAATCTGATCTCCGGCGAGAGCATCGTCGAAAACTGCGAGATTCATGACATCAACCGCGATCAGAGCACCTATAAGCCGGGTATCTCCGCATCCAGCTTCGGCCTGATCATCCGCAACAACAAGCTGTACAACTGCGTGCATGAGATGATCGCCGTCGGCAGCAACGATGTCATCATCGAGTACAACGAATTCTTCAACTGCGTGACCAACTCCTCGGATATGGGCGCGATCTACTTCGGCCGCAATCCTTCGCTGATGGGCACCGTCATCCGCTACAACTACTTCCACCAGATCGGCAACAAGTACGGCAACATCGGCAACAAGCACGGCGGTATCGGCCAGCAGTCGATCTTTATCGACGACGGCAACAACGGCGCCGAG
>JAZNKS010000045.1:0-38122 GCA_045578725.1 Candidatus Flemingiibacterium sp. | reverse complement strand
TCCTTCCGGTATTCCCGGAAGACCTCCGGCGTATTTGCGGGAGAATTCTGCATCTCGGCGATCTGCTCCATCGTGAAGAAGGCCTTGCGAAGGCCCGCGATGGTTTCCAGACTATGGATGGTTTCCCCGTCATAATCGCGGAACCTCCGGCCGTTGATCTCGGTCATCGCCGGCGTGATCATGCCCTTCTCCTCATACAGACGGATCGCCTTTTCGGTTAAGCCGCAACGGGCGGCTGCTTCTTTGATTCGCATAACAAGCTCCTTTTTTCGGGGATCTGGCCCCTTGATGACACCAGTATAGCATATTCCCCAAGGGCAGAAGCAAGAGGTTTTTCAAAAAAAGTTGCGGATTTTTTGAAAAAACTTACAGCTCGCAGAATTTTCCGTCCCGGAAGAGGGGAATCACCGTACCGTCGGCCTTGATGCCGTCGATGGACAGATCCTCGGTGCCGATCATGAAATCCACATGATTGGCGCTCTCGTTGCCGCCTAGCGTTGCCAGCTCCTCCTTGGTCATCGCCTCGCCGCCCTTCACCGTGTCGGGATAGCACTCACCCAGCGCCAGATGGCAGGAGGCATTTTCGTCGAACAGCGTATTGTAGAAGAGGATGCCCGAGCGGCAGATCGGCGAATCGCATCCGATCAGCGCGACCTCGCCGAGGCGGCGGGAGCCGGCATCGGTATCCAGCAGACGGGTCAGCGCGTGCTCACCCTTTTTCGCCGAATGCCCGACCACCTTGCCCTCGCGGAAGGTGAGGGTGAATTCCTCGATCAGCTCACCCTGATAGGAGAGCGGGAGGGAGGAGCAGACTTTTCCCTCGGCCAGACGGCAGTCGGGCATCGTGAAAATCTCCTCGGTCGGCATATTGGGGAAATACCATACGCCGTCCCGGCAGCATTCCGAGCCGCCCTTCCAGATATGACCCTCGGCCAGTCCCACCGTGAAATCGGTGCCGAGGCTGTTGTGATAGCGCAGGGACTTGAATTTTGCCGCATTGAGTGCCTGCGCACGCGCCTTGAGGGTCGCATCGTGGGCACGCCATGCCGCCTCGGCATCGCCGTCCCCGATCCGCACCGTGGTAAGAATCGCCTCCCAGAGCTTTTCCACCGCCGCGTCCGGGGAAGCATCCGGGAAGACCTTCTTGGCCCATGCCTCGCTCGGATAGGCAACCACCGTCCAGCGCACGCCGCCCTGATCCATAATATCGTAGAATTCCTTGAAGGCCTTGCGGGAGGCCAGCGTGGAGGCCATCAGCTTTTCGCTGTCGGCCCCGGCGAAGATCTCCGGATCCTCGGCGATGATGGCAATCGACACGCATCCCTCGCGGGCGTAATAATTGCGCTGCTCGGCCTGCCAGGCGGGAAGCTCGGCAAAGCGCTCCTTGGCGGCATAATCAAGCCGCGTGCGGGCGGCACGCTGATCCGACCAGAGCAGGATGACATCCTTAGCGCCCCGCTTGAAGCATTCCTCCTGCACCATCCGGCCAAGCTCGGCCGCCTCCAGATCGCACCGGATGACGGCATATTTGTCCGGGGTGACATTCACGCCGAGTCCGGCGATAATTCTTGCGTATTCTCTGCATTTTTCCTGAAAATTCATGATGATCTTCCTTTCTGTATCTCTTATAGACCGCGCAGGATCTCCAGCTGGGAGGGCTCAAAGGAGCCGTCCGGATAAACAAAAACGTCGATGCTCAGCGGACAGCCGACCGCTTCCAGCTCCCGAAGATAGGCGGCAAGCTCATTATGCCCGATTTTGGCGGTTTTGGTGCACCATCCGGCGGGATGACCGTCCGGCTGATAGCCCAGCGGGATCAGCAGATGGCTCTGCGCTCCGTCGATCAGACGTGTCTGCGGAACAAAACCGAATTCGTTCATCTCGCCGCAGATAAATTCCTCATCGGGATACCATTTGACAATGCCGTCCTTCACACCGTTGTTGAAGGCGGTCAGCGCATTCGGATTACCCGCCTTGATGGCCTTATAGATGGGTGCCAGCGTTTCGTGCTTATAGCCGACAAAATCGTAGCAGCTGTCAAGCCACCAGCCCTTGACTTTATCGCCGTACCTAGCGGCGGTGTCGCCGATGGCCGCAGCCCAGCGCTCGGCAAAATCCATGGTCGGCGTGTAGGGCATTCCGTTAATCGCCGGATCCGCATGGCAATGCCACCTCCGCTCCGGCGCGAATCCATCGCCGATCGTCTCCGGAATCGCGGGAAAGAGCGGTGTGTAGGCATTGCAGTAGAGGTAGAGATCGATATCGTATTTCGAGAGCGAATCGTAGAGATCGGCCACCAGATCCCGCTTCGGGCAGAGGGTATGGGGCGGCACGCCGCAGATCGATTCGTAGGTGGGATTGGGGGTAATCATGTATTCCGTGCCGTGAATCAGCGTGATGAAATAGTACCCGGCGCCGATTTCATGGAGAGTTTTGGCCAGCCGCTCGGTATCAAACCGGTCGATGACGGCGCTCCAATCTTCAAATTCGGGATTGCCGGGATACATTTTCCGATTCCACAGATAATGGTGGAAAACGCCCCAGCGCTTTTTACTCAGCCGCTCCCTGGCGGCCGAAATGGCCGATGTCGGTGTCATGTTGTCTTCTCCTTTTCCGGTTTTGTTCTATTATTATACATCAGATCCGGTTCCAAGTCAAGTCCCGCCCCATGAGCGCGCCGGTAAGCGGACGGGCTCACGCCGAGAGTTTTGCAAAAGCGACGGCTGAAATAGAGCGGATCCTCAAAGCCAACCGAGCGGGCAATCTCGCCGATCTTCAGATCGGTGTCCGCAAGCAGGGCTGCCGCCCGGTTCATGCGGTAGGCATTCAGCCACTCGGATGGGCTCTGCCCCATCCGGGCGCGAAAGAGCCGGGCGAAATAAGAGCGCTCCAGCCCCACATGAGCGGCTGCATCCGAAATTCCGATCGGACGGTCGTAGTTGTTGGACAGATAGAAGACCGCCTCATCCAGATAATCGCGGCTCCCACCGGAAGCCTCCTGCGGTGCCAGCAGCGAAAGCAGCTTATAGATAAGACCCGTGCAGGCAAACTGCGAGGCCAGCGTATCCCGGCTCACTTCATACAGAAGCGCGGCGAATACGCCCTCCACCGCCGCCGGATAATCCGGATGCACCAGCGGATTCTCCTCGCTGATCCCCATCTGCGACAGGCATTCCTCCAGCCGCTCTCCGCCGATACTGACCCAGCAGATCGACCAGATGCTGCCCGGATCGGCTTTGTAAAAGATGCGTCGGTTGGGGAAGGCGACAAACACCGTTCCTCTGCTCAGCGACCAGGTCTCCGTATCCACCGAATAGATACCGCTCCCCTCCTTCAGATAGATGATCCAGAAGTGATCGCGCGCCGCAGGGCCGAAGCGGTGATCGGGCGCATTCAGCCGGCGGCCGCAGAAATAGAGCCGGATATCGCCGATGGGCGTACCGTCGATGTCATTGTGATGCAGGCGTTCGATAAAATCCATAAGTATCTCCTCCGATCAACTGTATTATACCATATCAAGTCGCAAATGTCCATGCTTTGGTCGCATTTCTTTATATGATTCTTTGTTGATGTGTGCTATAATAATCTCGCAAACGTTTGTAAATTCATATCTCAGAGAACGGCAATGGAAATCTTACTCATACTGGCATCTGTCACTGCCGCCTCAGTCCGCTCCCTGCTTTCAAAAAAGCTCAGCAAAAGCACCGGCAATCTCCACAGCTTTGGCCGCGTCAATGCGCTGATGTCGCTGACGGCACTTGCTATCATCTGTGTGTATTCCGCGATGCAGGGCATCCCCGGCATATCGGCAGCGAGCGTTCTGCTTGCGATTCTGTACGCGGGTTTCACCTTCGCGGCGCAGCTGTTCTATATGTGTGCGCTGAACACGGGAGACGTGGCCGCTGTGACATTTTTTTACTCCTGCGGCTTCGTAATTCCCGCGTTTGCCGGAGCGCTGCTCTTCGGGGAAACCCTCGGACTGCGGCGGATTGTCGGCGTGGCGATACTGATTCTTGCCTTTCGGCTCAATGCGGCCAAAAAGGCTGCGGCGAAGCCGAGAAAGAGAGGCTGGCTGCTTCCGGCGCTGCTTGCGATGACCGCGTCCGGCATCATCGGGCTGATTCAGAAGCTGCATCAGTCGTCGGACACCAGGGCGGAGCTTGGCGGATTTCTCGTCATCGCCTTCGCGGTATGCACGGGAATGTCGCTGCTGCTTGGCCTCTTCGCGAAACCGGATGGGGAAGCGAAGCCTATTCGTCTGCGCGAATGCCTTCCGGCGGTAATCTGCGGCAGCTGCATCGGTGCGGCCAATCTCATCAACACACAGCTGTCCGGTGTGCTGCCTGCGATGATCCTGTTTCCGGCGCTCAACGGCGGAACGGTGATCGCATCCGCATTGGCTGCCCGGATATTCTGCGGCGAGGCGCTCACGCGGCGGCAGACCACGGCGCTGTGCATCGGCATAGCGGCGATTATACTGATTGCAAAATGATCGGAGGAACGAACTTTGAAAAAGAGAACATCTATCGTATTATTGATTGCGATGCTTGCATCGCTGGCCGCCTGCGGTAAAACTGCGGGTGAAGTGCAGACAGGCGACACCTCGGACACAACCGCGGCCGATACGACTGCGTACACGCTGCCCGAGAAGGATATGGGCGGCTGGGAGGTGTCGATTCTGAATTCGACGGCGGACAGCCTGTCATGGGCAAACACCCGCATTCTCATTGAAGAGCAGAACGGTGAGATATTGAACGATGCCATATACAACCGGAATGCGGAGCTGATGGAGAAGTATAATTTTGTGCTGGAGGTGGATGAGGAACGGTTTGTGGATGTCCCCGCCAGGCTGCAAAGCAATGTGATGGCAGATGATGATGCCTACCAGATCTACTCCATGAACGAGGGAAACATTCTCGCATTTTTACCCTACATCAGCGATTGGGACAACATCCCCGGCATGAGCCTTGACAGGGAATGGTGGAATCCGAATGCCACTTCGGTATATAACATTGAAGGCAAGCAAACCGCGCTTGCGGGTAATATGACATTGTCAGCCGTATCACGCGCTGTCTGCATGGTGTTTAATAAAAAAATCTGGGAAACGTACGGCGACCCGAATACCAATCTGTATGAGCTTGTTCATGACAATCAGTGGACAGTGGAGAAATATCTGCAGATTGCATCCTCGGTAAGCGATGATCTGAACGGCGATGGAAATATGGATGGCAACGATCTGTACGGACTGAACATGGGACGCGGCTTTAAGGGGTATATTGCTTTCTTTCTGACAAGCGCCGGGATCGATTTTACAGATGTGGAAGACGGACGGCATACGTTTACGTTTGCCGGCAATGAAACCGGTGTTGATCTGATGACAAAATTAGTGGATGCAATGGGACAGGAAGGATACTACTATAACGAGGATACAACGGTACATGGCTTCCTGCCGGGCGATTTCTTCAAGAACGGTCACGCATTATTTACGATGGGCGTTCCCCATGACATTTACAAATTGCGCGATATGAATGACGATATCGGCATTCTTCCCATGCCAAAGATGGATGAAAATCAGAAGGAATACAAAACGGCTTCGTGCGGTGGAGCCGTCTGGACTCTGAGTAAGACCTTTGATCTGTCCTTAGCGGAAAATATGGGTATCATTCTGGAAGCTATGAGCTATAAAACCTACAATGATGTTATTCCGATTTACAAAGAAACGGCATTAAAAACCAAAACCGCCCGCGATAACGAGTCTGCTGCCATGCTTGATATTATCTGGAGTGATTTGTACTTCACGTTTGGTATGAATCTTCTTTATGATCAGGTAATTGCAGAAAAATTCATCGGTAAGATCTGGGACGCCAAGTCAAGTGATACGATTGTATCTTCGGCAGCATCGTCCCTGACAATGGTTGAATCGGTAATCAGCGACATTTACGAGCAGGTAGCTGAAATGGAATAACTCCATAACAAACAGGAGGAATAATATGAGACAATTCACAGGCTATACCCGCGGCATGGGTCTTGGCGGATGGCTGACCAACTACAAGCGTATGGGACAGCTACCCGAGGAGCTGCGCATGGTTGTCACCGTCGGCGACCTTGAGCATTTCGATTCCTACATCACCGAGCGCGACGTGGCGTATATCGCGTCGCTGGGCGTTGACCACATCCGCCTCGCGTTCGATCAGCTGGTGCTGGAGGTGTTCGATCAGCCGTACACCTACCGCGAAGAGGTGTTTGCGCACATCGACGATTTCCTCGGCTGGGCGAAAAAGTACGGACTGAACGTCATTCTCAATCTGCACAAAGCTTACGGCTGCTACTGCGATGTGCATGACATGAAGCCGCTGCTCGACACGCCGGCGTACATGGATCGTTTCGTCGCGCTCTGGCTGGAATTCGAGCGCCGCTATCATTCCTTCGGCCGGGAGATCTGCTTCGAGCTGTTAAATGAGCTGGTGGGAGGCAACGATTCCGGCTGGAACGCGCTCTGGCACCGTACCGTCGCCGAGATCCGCAAGCGGAATCCCGATCGGCTGATCATGATCGGCTCCTCCCAATGGAATTCGGTAAATACGCTGATGGATCTCGACGTCATTGATGACCCGAACGTGGTCTACACCTTCCATATGTACGCACCGTTTGAGTTTACCCATCAGCGCGGCGTGCTGCAGCGGATGAATCACTACTACAATCGCGAGATGCCGTGGCCGGGCGACATCGAGCGCTACCGCCATTGTCTGAGCTTCGTGCATCACTGTGAAAGCCCCTACGAAAATTACACCGAAATGGGGCGGCAGTTCATACGCGACTCCCTCAGTCCGGTGCTGACTTTCATGGAAGCTCATCCGGATGCGATTGTCACCTGCGGCGAGTTCGGTACGATCCGCTCCTGCCCCATCGAATGGCGCGAGAATTATTTCAGCGATGTCATCGGCTTCCTCGACGAGCACGGAATCCCCTTCACCATCTGGAATTACCTTTCCACGCCGTACGATGCCAACCGCTTCAGCCTGGTTGATGACGATCACCGCAAGATCGTCAGCGAGAAAATCGCCGATCTGATTCGGATTCCCAAATAAACAGAAGGGTCTGCGGCCGTTCACATTGAACCTGCCGCAGACCCTTTTGGGGTTTCATCCCCGGCTCCGCCGCCAGTCGGCAAGATCGGCCGTCGGCGTCACGCCGAACATCCGCTTATACTGCCGCCAGAAGGCCGAATAATCGTTGAAGCCGCTCCCCTCGAAGGCCGCGCTCACGTTTCCGCTCAGATACAGATTCTGCCGGGCCGCAATCAGCCGCTTCTTGTTGGCGTAGTCCATGATTGTTGTGCCGAGCGCCGCCTTGAAGCGCCGGTTGAGGTAGGATTTCTCCCGATAGAGCGCCGCGGCCAGCGTATCCAGCGTCCACGCCTCCCCCAGATGCCCGTTGACATAGCCGATGATTTCGCCGACCAGCAAATCGCCCGCCGGCTGCTCCGTTTTTTCGATCACCTCGCCGCTCTGGGCGATCCTTGTCAGAATCAGAGTCAGCGCGGCCGCCGCGATCCGCCGCCGCTCCTGCTCCTTTGCCTGCCCGATCAGGCGCAGGGCTCCGAGGATGAAGGAATCCGCATCGTACACGATCCGCGCCTGCCGCCGCTCAATGAGACCTCCGATGCTCCCGCCCGGATCCCCTCCGAAAATCCGGTCGCCGAACAGCAGGGCCATCCGCTCATAGGGGAACGCGGCTTCGATGTGCATGGCGTGGGTTTCGCCGGGGTGCATCAGCAGACAGGTGCCCGGCACCATCGGCACAGCCGTGCCCTCCACAACCATACTCCCCTGCCCCGCCAGGAAATAATAGAGCTCATACCGCTCATGAACGTGCGCCCGGAACGTCAGCCCTTCGGCATCCGGCATCGGGCTGAGCGAATGATGATAATACAGATCCCCGTCCCGGTATTCCGTGATGGCATCCATCGGCCCGCCTCCTTTTTGTTTTCTCCCTCCATTCTATCATAAAAGGTCGATATTTGCAATATCAAAGCAGATATTTGCAATGGAATTGCAAAAAAATATGCGCTATAATGGTATCAGAATCGATTATAAGGAGGAATTCCATGTCTTTAATCCGTGAAATCCGCCGGGATCAGCTGACCTTCCGCATCTATGATTCCCGTGCAGCCATGGGCAAAGCGGCCGCACGCGACGGCGCCGCGGCTCTTCGCCGCCTGCTGGCTGAAAAGCCGACCGTCAATGTCATCTTCGCCGCCGCTCCGTCCCAGAATGAAACCCTCGCCGCCCTCGCATCGGAGCCGGACATCGACTGGAGCCGGGTACAGGCCTTCCATATGGATGAATACGTCGGCTTCGCCCGCAATCATCCCCAGAGCTTCGGCAAATATCTGGACGATCACATCTTCACCCTTGTCCCCTTCGGCGCCGTGTACTATCTCGATGCCGACAATCCCGATGCCGTCGCACGCTACGAACAGCTTCTGGCCGACAATCCCCCGGATATTGTCTTTCTCGGGATCGGCGAGAATGCGCACATCGCCTTCAACGATCCGTGGGTAGCCGATCTTGAGGATCCCGCGCTGGTCAAGAAGGTGCCGCTGGATGAAACCTGCCGCAATCAGCAGGTGCATGACGGCTGCTTCCCCTCGCTCGACGATGTTCCGACCCACGCCTACACGCTGACCGTTCCCGCGCTGGCATCGGCGAAGGTCATGATCTGCACCGTCCCCGCTGCCACCAAGGCCGAAGCGGTCAAAAACACCGCCAATCAGCCGATCTCGGCCGATTATCCCGCCACCGTAATGCGCCGCCATCCGGATGCGGTCATGTACTGCAATCCCGACAGCGGAAAATATCTTCTGGAGGAAGACGAAATGAAGCCTATGCGAATTGCCATCATCGGACAGGGCCGGAGCGGCCGCGATATCCACGGCCGGTTCCTGCGCCAGACCGACGATCCGCGCTACAAGGTCGTCGCCGTTGTCGATGAGCTGGAGGAGCGCCGCACCTATGCCGCCGAGGAGTATCCCGGCGCGGACATCTATGCCGATTACCGCGAATTGTTTAAGCGCGATGACATCGATCTCGTTGTCAATTCCACCTATTCGTATCAGCATTACCCCGTCACGCTGGATCTGCTGAATCACGGTAAGAATGTGCTCTGCGAAAAGCCCTTTGCCCAGAAGGGTGAGGACTGCCGCACCATGATCGAGGCCGCCAAAAAGAACGGCGTCCGCCTGTTTGTCTTCCAGCAGTCCCGCCTCGCGCCCTATTACACGAAGATCCGCGAGATCATCGATTCCGGCGTGCTCGGACGGATCGTTCAGGTATCGATCCACTTCAGCGGCTTCATGCGCCGCTGGGACTGGCAGTGCTCCCAGCGCTTCGGCGGCGGAAGCCTCTACAATACCGGCCCGCATCCCTTCGATCAGGCGCTGGATCTGCTGGACTTCGATCCCGAAACGCGGATCATCTATTCAAAGCTCGACAAGCTCAACAGCTCCGGCGATGCGGAGGACTATGCAAAGTTTCTGCTCACCGCGCCCGGCAAGCCGCTGATCGATGTGGAAATTTCCAGCTGTGACGGCTATGCGCCCTGGCATTACCGGATTCAGGCCGAGCACGGCTCGCTGAAGGGCACCATCGGCGCCATCGAGTACAAGTATTACATTCCGGAAGACGAGCCCGAGCGCCCGCTGATCCTCACGCCCCTCTTCAATGACGAGCGCCGCCCGAATTACTGTGCGGAAAAGCTGACCTGGCATGAGGAAAAGATCCAGCTCGGCGGCTCCGCCTTCGATGTCGGCACCTCCCGCTATTACGATATGGTTTACCGCTGCCTGTTCGAGGGCGTGGAGCCGGTCATCCGGCCGGAGCAGTCGGCGATGCAGATTGCCATGATGGAGCAGATCCACAAGGACAATCCGATGGAGATTCTTTTCTGATCCCACGGGATGCCGATCCGGACCCCGGACAAAAAAACAAACAAGCGATATCGGAAAAATCCGGTATCGCTTGTTTTTCTGTATCGGCTGACGGTCAATCGGTGACGGTGTAGTCGGTGTAATCGTAGTTTTCCCAGTAATCGACGATTTCGGCGGTTGTGTAGCCGTAGTTGTCGGGGTTGGTGTGGAGGCCGTAGGCGGAGATATCAGGGAACCCAAACCAGTAAGAATAACAGGTAATCTTGACTTCCGCCTGTGCAATCAGAATATTCGGATTGGTTTTGTCATAAGCGGAAAACAAGAGAGCCGATTCGGCGACTTTTCTTGTATGAGAGGTCTGGTAAAGCACATCCGTACCTTCAATTTCATCCGGATACGCAAATTCGGGATAAGCATCGCCAAGCTCCTGAAGGTAGTACCGTTTTCGCGAATCGCCGTTCCAGATGCCACTTCCAAGCTCCTCATCGGGATCACGCGCCGGGCCGTTGATTTCATGACGCGGTGCATATTTTGCAGTGAGCTTATAATAATTTTTGTTCTCCTGAAGGGGAATTGATTTCACCGTTGGGATGACAAAATCACCGCTCCCCATACCATAACAGGCATCATAAATGCCGTCAACGCCTGTCACTTCGATGTAGGCATCCGCTTCTGCGATCAAATAAAGAAACAGATCATTGAACGGATTATTGTATTCATATCCGCGGTTGGAGATTTCAGAAAATGCTTTTGTACATTTCCAGCCATTGTCTGTCAGTTGGCTGTGAGAACTGTACTCCACAATCCGATTGCTCCCGACAGAAACCGGTATGCCGGTCTGCATTTGCATAATGCGGATGTTCTCGATGGAAATTTGTTCGGGCTTGTTGTTTTCTTCGGTATAAGCTTCCTCCCAACTGTCAAAACGAACTTGTGACATATCCGCCACGGTTTCGGCTGCATAAATTTTCAGAAATCCGGTCTGTGGCGGGCCTTCCGGAACTTCAAGCAGTATCTGATCCGGAGGCTTCATACGGTTGTGCATTTCGTTGATGGCGAAGACACTTCCGAACACCAGAGCAACACCGAGGATAACGCCGAAGTAGAGGCGCAACGGCTTCGGGATTTTTAGAAATGCATTCACAATGCCCGGCTGTCTTTGATGTGACATAAACTTACCTCCTTTGTTTAGAAATGCCGGAGGGCGTGGAGGCCCTCCGGCAGATGATTCGATTCACGGCCAAGGCCGCGGCTGGACGAATATCAGCCATTGAGTCTTGGTAGAGCTTGTTATCTTGCCCTTATTATACCATAATAATGTGAATATACGCCGAATTCATCGTGAATATTTTGTTAACACCCGGGTGAATTTCCTCCTCCGTCTTTGTTTTACGTATGCCTTACTTGCCGCGCCCGCACGCCGAAAATCGTTGGACCGCAAAAATTCCCCTTGCAATATCGCCGTGTCTATGCTATAATAATACCAAATCAAGGATCATCAGGAGGTTACCGTTATGGCAAAAGCATTACCCGAGGGCGTTCTGTGGAAGGATCGCAAGCGCATCTTCTTCGGCCTTCCGTGGAGCTTCACCCGCTACTCTCTCACCGAAGAAAAGTTCATCATCGACAAGGGCTTCTTCTCCCGCACCGAGGATGAAATCCGGCTCTACCGGATCATCGATCTCACGCTGAAGCGTTCCCTCTGGGAGCGGCTCTTCGGCCTTGGCACCGTCCATTGCTGCTCGGGCGACAAGACCAGCCCCGAATTTGACATCCTGCACATCAAGGATCCCCGCCGTGTCAAGGATACGCTCTCCGATCTCGTCGAAAAACAGCGCAATGCCCGCCGTATCGGTATGCGCGAGCTGATTGACGGCGAGGAGGACGAGTCCCTCGATTCCGATCTTCATGACTGATTATTCCATTCCAAAAGGAGATTTTTCCATGTCCTGCATCAATATTCCCCGTGCCGAATATCCGCGCCCCCAGATGGTGCGCGAAAGCTTTATCAATCTGAACGGAACCTGGCAGTTTGAAATCGACCACGGACGTTCCGGACGCGCACGCGGTCTGGTTTCGGCCCCCTCCCTGTCCGGTGAAATCACCGTTCCCTTCTGCCCGGAAAGCAAGCTCTCCGGTGTCGGATACACCGATTTCATGGCCGCAGTCTGGTACAAAAGGACGGTCAATCTCAAAAAAACCGAAGGCCGCCGCTGGCTTCTGCACATCGATGCCTGCGACTATCACACCGAAATCTGGGTGAACGGTCAATCGGTCGGCATCCATGACGGCGGCTCCACGCCGATCACCTGCGATGTCACGGATGCGCTGGCGGACGGCGAAAACCGCATCACCGTCTGTGCCGAGGACGATACCCGGAGCGGCCGCCAGCCGCTGGGCAAGCAGTCCGGCCGCTATGAATCCTACGGCTGCTTCTACACCCGCACCACCGGTATCTGGCAGACCGTCTGGATGGAGGAGGTGCCGGACGCTTACATTTCCCACATCCGGTGCACGCCGAGTGCCGGGGCGGGCGAGGTCTGGTACGAGATCGAATGCGAGAACGCATCCGGCAGAAGCATCACCTGCGAGGCATTCTTTGAAGGCCGGCCGGTCGGAAGCGCATCGGCATCCGTCATCGGCCGCGTCGCCCGCTTTACGCTGAAGCTCGATGAAAAGCATCTCTGGCAGGTCGGCGACGGCAAGCTTTACGATGCAAAGCTCACCCTCGGCGGGGATGCCGTATCCACCTATTTCGGTCTGCGCGACGTCGGCTTTGACGGCCGGTATCTGCTCATCAACTCCGAGCCGGTCTATCAGCGGCTGGTGCTCGATCAGGGCTTCTATCCCGACGGCCTCTGGACGGCTCCCTCCGATTCCGAGCTGATGGCCGATATCGAGCGCTCGATGGCGATGGGCTTCAACGGCGCCCGCCTCCACCAGAAGGTCTTCGAGCCCCGCTTCCTCTATCACTGCGACCGGCTCGGCTACATCGTCTGGGGCGAGCACGGCAACTGGGGCCTGGATCTGGCAAGGGAATCCTGCTGGGCCGGCTTCCTCCCCGAATGGACGGCCATCCTCCGCCGCGATTACAATCATCCGGCGATCATCGGCTGGTGTCCGCTCAATGAAACCCAGCGCGATCAGGATCCCCGCTTTGTCGCCGCGCTCTACGATCTGACCAAGGCCTATGATCCCGCCCGTCCCTTTATTGACTGCTCCGGCTGGTGCCATGTCAAAACCGAGGTCTGGGATGCCCATGATTACAACGGCAATCCCGAGTCCTTCCGCGAGAATTACGCACCGCTGACAGAGGGCAAGCCGCCCCTGCATCCCGATTACATGGGCATCGTTCCGGACAAGTCGCTGACCTTCATGAGCGAATACGGCGGCATCGCCTGGAACATGGACGGAAGCGGCTGGGGCTATGGCAATGCGCCGAAAACCGAGGAGGAATTCCTCGCCCGCTTAAAGGGTCTGACCGATGTGCTCCTCGATCATCCCAACATCACCGCCTTCTGCTACACCCAGCTTACCGATATTGAGCAGGAGCAGAACGGCCTGTACACCTATGACCGCCGTCCGAAATTCGATCCGGCGAAGATCCGTCCGATCTTTGCCCGCGAAAGGAAGCTGTAATGATTCAAAAAGCCAAATGGATCTGGCATCCGGCCCCAACCGGAAAGGACAGCTATGCGGATTTTGCCGACACCTTTGATTATTCCGGCGAGGGAAGCGTAAATATGACCCTATCCTGCGATTCCAATTACGCCGCCTATGTCAACGGCAGGCTTACGGCCTTCGGTCAGTATGCCGATTATCCGGCCTATAAGATCGCGGATACCGTTGATATCACGCCCTTTGTCCGAAAAGGCGCGAACCGGATCGCCATCACCGTCTGGTATTACGGCATCGGAAGCTCCACCTATACCGTGGGACAGCCGGGTCTTGTGTATGAAATCACGCAGGAGGCTGCCGTTCTGGCCGCCTCCGGCACGAATACCCTCTCGCGGATCAATCCCGGCTACCTTCAGGGATACGGTGACATGATCTCCGGCCAGCTCGGCCCGACCTTCCGCCGGGATGACTGTGCCGCCGATGACCGCTTCATCGCCGAGGGGGCTGCGGACGGATTTGTTCCCGCTGCCCTGACCGGCTTTGAGCCGGCGCTTCATCCCCGGCCCAACGAAAAGCTGGTTCTTCGGGATCGGGTCACAGCCAAGCTCGCCCGCACCGGCGTTTATTCCTGGACCCGCGGTGATGCGCCGCAGACAAAGATGCAGTACGCAGCCATTTCCTACCGCAATCCCGCCGAGATTTCGGACAGCGCGCCGAATGCCCGGCTGGTGGGCGAGCATCCGATCCGCTTCCATGCCGACGGTCCGCTGTTTATCCTGCTGGATCTTGAAAAGGAAAGCGTTGGCTTCCTTGATCTCGATCTTGAAGTTCCCGCCGACACGCCAATCACAATCGGCTGGGGTGAGCATCTGGATGACGGTGTATGCCGCACCGCCATCCGCGGCTTCTTCTGCGAGTACCGCGCCAAGGCCGGCCGCAATCGGTACATGAATCCCTTCCGCCGGCTGGGATGCCGCTATCTCCAGCTCTTTATCGAAAGCGGCGAGGTGATCCTTCACTATGCCGGCATCCGTCCGACCGAATATCCGCTGAACATCCGGGACTATCACAGCGGCAATCTCCTGCGGGATACGATCTACCGGGCCTGCCAGGATACGCTGATTGCCTGTATGCACGAGCATTACGAGGACTGCCCCTGGCGGGAGCAGGCGCTTTACACCATGGATTCCCGCAATCAGATGCTCTGCGGCTACTATGCCTTTGGTGAAACCCGCTTCCCGCGTGCGGCGCTCCGGCTGATTGCCGAGGGCATGACCGAGCACGGTCTGCTGTCCATCTGCTATCCGGCGGATACGCCCCTCTGCATTCCCTCCTTCTCGGCGGTTTATTTCATCCAGATGAAGGAATATATCGACTACTCCGGCGATACCTCGCTGGCCGAGGAGGTCTATCCCGTCCTTGAGCGGCTGATGCACACCTTCACCGACCGGATGGAGAACGGGCTGCTTCCCGCCTTCGGCGGCAATCCGGCTTTCTGGAATTTCTACGAATGGTCGGATACCCTGTCCGGCGGCATCGGAAATAAAGATGCATCCCTGCCCGATGCGCCGATCAATGCCTTTCTCTCGCTGGCGCTTACCAGCTTTGCTGCCATCTGCGAGGCAATCGGCAAAGCGGGAAAAGCCAAAGAGCTTCGTGCGCTTTGCGCACAGCTCAACCGTGCCATCGCCGACCGCTTCTATGATCGGGAGCGGAAGGTCTTTATCACCGCCGACAGTGTGGACAGAATCAGCGTGCTGACCAATTCGCTCTGCCTTCTCTGCGGCGCGGCCGAGGGGCTTGACACCTCTGTCATCCTGCCCATGCTCGCCGACAACGGAAAGGCATCCGGCGCGATTCCCAACACGCTGTCGATGAACGGTTTCCGCTTCGATGCACTGATGCGCGCTGACCGCGAAGCATACGGGCCGGTGATTCTCGATGAGATTGACCGCGAGTATCTGTATATGCTGCGAAACGGCGCGACCACCTTCTGGGAAACCATTCGCGGCGAAGAGGATTTTAACGAGGCCGGCAGCCTCTGCCACGGCTGGTCCGCCCTGCCGATCTATTATTACGAGGTGCTGAACAACAAATGAAATTCCACATCAAAAATCCGCTGGATGAGGGCTGGTACGCCGATCCCGAGGCGCGCTGCTATGGAGGAAAGTATTACATCTACGTCACCCATTCGGGGCCGTATCACGATCAGTTAAACCACACCTGCTTTGTTTCCGATGATCTGACGAACTGGGAAAAGCGGAAAAACATCATCGACATGACCGGTTTTCCGTGGGTGAAACGCGCGGTCTGGGCTCCGACCGTTGAGGAGATAAATGGGAAGTACTACTACATTTTCGCCTCCAACGATATCCATGAGGGGGATGTGGGCGGCCTTGAAATCGCCGTATCCGATTCGCCCGAGGGCCCCTTCACCGCTCTGCTCGATCACCCGCTGGTCGGTGAGTTTCACAACGGCGCCCAGCCGATTGATGCTCATCTGTTCAAGGACGAGGACGGCACGGTCTACCTCTATTACGGCGGCTGGCGGCACTGCAACATCGCCAAAATGAACGAATCCATGACCGGCTTCCTTCCCTTTGAGGACGGTACGGTCTTCCGCGAAATCACGCCGCCCGATTATGTCGAGGGGCCCTGCATGATGAAGCGGGGCGGAAAGTATCACTTCATGTGGTCGGCCGGCGATTGGACGCGCGGCACCTATCGCGTGAACACCTGCACAGCCGATAAGCCGTGGGGCCCCTTCACCGAGGCAAAGACGATCCTTTCCACCGGCGATTCGATGATCGCCAACGGCCCCGGCCACAACGGCTTTCTGTATCTTCCCGAGGACGATCAGTATCTGATGGTCTACCACCGCCACAAGCCGGACATTCCGGACGGAAATGCTCGATTTCTCTGCATAGACCGCATGGATCTGGATGCCGATGGCTCACCGCTTCCGGTGGAAATGACAAACGAATGGCGCTTTGAAGGGAAATAAAAAAAGCTTGTACGGACGAACATCCGTACAAGCTTTTTTTAGTGTTTTTTGAATCGGATCAGATACGATGTGAAATTCGGAAGTACCAGCTCGGATACAAATCGATCACCGAAATAAACGGCTTTTGCCATCAGCGAAAGATCGTGTCCCTCATCCAGCACATACCATTCCACCTCGGTGCCGGATTCTGTACCAAAGCCGGACAAATCAACCGTGAAGGTCTTATCCTCCACGCCGCCCGCCTGCTTATAGTGCGTCAGCAGAACGGCCGCTTCCGTATCGCTGCGAGCGGCACAGAGATAGCAGTCCTCGCCGCCGCCCTCTGCTTTCACCCATCCGCCAAGACGGTAGAGGTGATTGAACGCATAAAAGGGCCAATATCCCTTGAGCGTGCGGCCGACCACCCGCTCATCAAAGATGCCGTTCCAGAATTCGTTCGGCCGGGCATCGTAATACATCAGCATATCAATGGGGCTGTCCTGGCAGGCCGCCATCGCCGCAGCCGAGAAGGCCGCGCCGCGGATACCACGGAGATGCTCGTGGCTGTAGACGATATCATCGCCTGACCAGCCGACGAGGAAGTTCCACTCGTTGAGGATATTCTCCGTCTCCGCAAAGCCGTACCGATCCAGCATCGCACGCACTCTGCGTCCGTTTTCGACCATCTTTTCCGGGCTGTTTCCATAGCAATGCCACGAGAAGAAATCCAGCGGTGCCTTCAGCTGTGCCAGAAAGTCCTCCGCCCAATCGAAATCGAAGGCCAGCGACGGGCCGCCGATCTTCAGATGCGGAAAGCAGCGCTTCAGATGCGTGGCGGCAACATGATAGAGTTCAAAATACTGCTCCTTCGTTCCGCCCCACAGCGGACGCTTTTCAGCCGGCTTATCGGCATCCAGATCTGGCTCGCCCCAGATTTCCCAGTACGGCATGGAATAACGATAGCCGTCGGCCCAGCCCTCGGTGTAATGCCGGACGATGTGCTCGCAGATGATTGCCCATTTATGAAAATCCCTGGGTGGAAGCGTGCCGTACTTCTTCACCTCATGCTCGATCCGGTGACCGAGCCGGTAGAAGACCTCGGTGCCGGCCAGCGCCATGCCGGCAAGATAATGATCCGTGCAAGCAAAATCGTAGCTTGCAGGATCCTCGGGATCGGCATCGAAATCCGGGAAGAGATACATCACATCGATAGTATGCTCCAATCCGTACCGATGATAGAAGGAGGAATCGTGCGTACGCGCGTAGGGCAGGCCGGCCGCCTTATATTCGGCCAGATTGCTGTTGAAGGGATGCTGGGTACCGTTTTCCACATCGGTCAGCCGTACAACCGGGCCGTTGTTTACTGCGTGCATCGGCTTGATGGGGCCGGCAATTTTTGAAAAATCAACGAAAAATCTCATAGCAATCTCCTTCTTACCAGGGCTGCACCGTTGCCGACAGATCGCTGACATTTTTGATGCCGTTGGCATCCATGTATGCTTCCAGACCTTCGATAATCTGCAGCGGCAGATAAGGGTTGGCGAACATCGCAGTTCCCACACCGATCACATCCGCGCCCGCGATCAGCATTTCGATCGCATCCTCGGCCGAGGCGACACCGCCCATGCCGAGCAGGGGCAGACTGACCGCATTGCGGACCTGCCAGATCATCCGGACAGCGACGGGGAATACCGCCGGGCCGGACAGACCGCCCACATTGTTGTGAAGAATCGGGCGGCGGGTTTTCAGATCGATCCGCATACCCAGCAGAGTGTTGATGAGGCTCAGCGCATTGGCACCGCCGGCTTCAGCCGCCCGTGCCATCTCGGTGATATCGGTGACGTTGGGCGAGAGCTTGACAATCAGCGGCTTGTTTGTATGCTTCTTCACCTCGGAGGTGATTTCGTGAACCGTCTTCGCGTTGGTGCCGAAGGCTACGCCGCCCTCCTTGACATTGGGGCAGGAGATGTTCATCTCGATGAAATCCGTTTCGGTTTCGGAGAGGATTTCGGCCACGCGGCAGTAATCGGCTATGGTCGAGCCGGAGATGTTGGCAATCACCGTCGCGCCCTCTGCCTTCAGACGGGGGAGCTCATTTTCGACAAAGGCATCCACGCCCGGATTCTGCAGGCCGATGCTGTTGAGGATGCCGGCCGGGGTTTCGGCGATGCGGGGCGGCGGATTGCCAAGACGGGGAGCCAGCGTCATGCCCTTGACGGCGATGGCACCCAGCTCCGAGGCCTTATAATACGGAGCATATTCCTCGCCGAAGCCGCAGGTTCCCGATACGGTCACAATCGGATTCTTCAGCGTCACGCCGGCGAAATTGACAGAAAGATCGACTTTGCTCATTTCCAGATAATCTCCTTTGCATCGAATACCGGGCCGTCCACGCATACTCGCTTGTATTTCTCGCCGACAACGCCCTCATTGTCACGGAACATCGTCTTGCAGACGCAGGCAAGGCAGGCGCCCACGCCGCATCCCATCCGCTCCTCCATCGAAACCTGGCATTCCACGCCAGATTCCTCGCAGAGACCGGCAACGGCTGCCATCATCGGCTTCGGGCCGCAGACACATACACAGGCGACACCGCCGGCCTCCAGCTCCTCGCGCACCAGCTCGGTGACGAGGCCCTTCCGGCCGCTCGAGCCGTCATCGGTGATCAGCGATACCGGGATCTCGTTCTCTTCAAATTTATCGATGGCATTGACAAGGCCCACATTCCGGAAGCCGAACAGCGCCTTTGCTTCTCCCGATGCCTTGCCGACACTCAGCAGGGGATAGATGCCGATGCCGCCGCCGACCAGCAGGGTCTTTCCCTCCCGGACGGTGAAACCGTTTCCGAGCGGGCCGAGCAGGCTTACCTTGTCGCCGGGACGGCGAGTGGCCATCCAGTCGGTGCCCTTGCCGCGCACCTCATAGCAGAGGCGGACACAGTCGCCGACCGTTTCGCAGATGGAGATCGGGCGGCGGAGGGTGGTTCCCTCGCCGCAGAGAATATGTACAATCTGACCGGGCTTGGCCGCGCGGGCAATTTCGGGGCACTCGATCAGCAGATCCCAGAGCTTGGTGCCCTCCTTCAGAAGGTCATTGGCTATAACCGTTCCGTTATCCTTCAGCGTCATGATTCCCTCTCCTTATGCATCCAGAGCCGCATTGATGTCATCGCGCATGGCAATTACGGCATCGCGGGTGCAGGCCTTGAAATTGTGACCGTCATCGCCGGCCTTCTTGTAGGCACACATCAGCGCACGGGAGGAGTTGACGATCGCACCGGAGCGGTTCCCATCGAAGGCACCGATGATATCGTTGGCCGCGCCGCCCTGTGCTCCGTAGCCGGGGATCAGGAAGAAGGTGTGAGGCATGGCCGCACGCAGCTCGGTGAGCATCTTCGGATAGGTCGCACCGACAACGGCTCCGCAGGGGCTGTAGCCGCCCTCACCGAGGTAATCCGCACCCCATGCCTCGACCTTTTCGCCGACCACGCGGTAAAGCGGACGGCCGCCGCAGTCGATATCCTGGAAATCGCCGGAGGACTTGTTCGAGGTCTTGACCAGAATGAACATGGCCTTATCGTTCTCGTTGGCGGTCTTGATGAAGGGCTCGATGCCGTCGATGCCGAGATACGGATTGACGGTCACGCAGTCAACGGGAGTCGCCTCGGCGGGCGTGCCGAACAGATCGGTCTTGCCGATGTAAGCCTTGGCATAGGCCTCGGCTGTGGAGCCGATATCGTTGCGCTTGACATCGAGGATGACATACAGGCCGGCCTTTTTGGCATAGGCGATGGTTTCGTCCAGCGCCTTCATGCCGGGCAGACCGTACATTTCATAGAAAGCGGACTGGGGCTTGACGGCGGGCACCAGATCGGCGGCCGCATCAATCAGACCCTTGTTGAATTCCAGAATGGCGGCACCGGCAGCCTCAAAGGTATTGCCGTATTCCTTCTGCGCCTTTTCAAGGATGTGGGCGGGGATGTAATCGAGAACGGGATCCAGACCCATGACGGTCGGGTTGTTCTTTGCGGAAATTTTGGCGATCAGGCTGTTGAATGACATGATTGCTACCTCTCTTTATTGGAATGAATTTTATTTTTCTTTGTTTTCGTAAACCGTGCGGCCGCCGACGAAGGTCTGCTCAATGCGCGCGCCGAAGGTCATGCCCGTGAAGGGCGTGTTGGCGGATTTTCCCGCCAGCATTTCGGGAGTGAAGGTGTGATGACAGCCCAGCGTGACAATGACCATATCCGCAGGCGAGCCGACATCCAGCCGGCCGTAGCCCTTCCGATCCAGCCCGGTGATCCGCGCCGGATTGCCGGCCATCTTTTCGACCAGCTCGGCGGTTCCCATCTGGCCGGCCATAACAAGCTCGGTGTAGGCGATGGCGAAGGAGGTCTGGAGGCCGATGATGCCGTTGGGAGCCGATGCCAGCCCCTTCGCCTTTTCCTCGGCGGAATGGGGGGCATGATCGGTGGAAATGCAGTCCAGCGTACCGTCCAGCAGGCCCTCGATAATGGCCTTCACGTCATCGCGGGAGCGGAGCGGCGGGTTCATCTTGGCATTGGCCCCGTAGAAGACCACGTCCTCATCGCACATGGCAAAATAATGGGGGCAGGTTTCGGCCGTCACGCGCACGCCGCGCGCCTTGGCCTGACGGATGATTTCCACCGCGCCGCGCGTTGAAACGTGGCAGATGTGGAGCCGGCATCCGGTGTCCTCGGCGATCCGGATATCCCGCGCGACGATCAGATCCTCGGCAAGATTCGGGATGCCGCCCAGCTTCAGCGTCCGGGAAACCGGACCTTCGTTGACCGCGCCGCCTGCGGCCAGCGTCATCTCCTCGCAGTGGGACATGATCAGATAATCCTTTTCGGCCGCGATCTGCATCGCCCGGCGGAGCATGGCGGCGCTCATGACCGGCTTTCCGTCATCCGAGAAGGCGGCGGCACCGGCCGCATGGAGGGCATCGAAATCGCAGAGCTCGCCGCTGGCAAGACCCTTTGTGATGGCCGCCACCGGGAAGACCCGCGCCGAGGCGCTCTTTGCTTTTTCGTTTATGTATCCGAGCACCTCGGGGCTGTCGCAGACCGGCGAGGTATTGGGCATGGCAAAAACCGAGGTCACACCGCCTGCCGCAGCCGCCCGCGTACCGGAGGCGATGTCCTCCTTGTATTCATAGCCCGGCTCGCGCAGGTGAACGTGCAGATCGATAAGCCCCGGGATCACCAGCCGTCCCATCGCATCCACAACCGTCACGGCTTCGATTATCTCGTTGTTTCGCGGGAGAATCGCCGCGATTTTGCCGTCCTTTACGGCAATCCGGCAGCTCTCGCTCATTCCGCCCCGGCCGGTCAGCCGTCTGGCGTTGTTGATTAACAGATCATACATCCTGAAAATCCTTCCTTTCATCCGTCATTTTCCGGACACTTCCCTCCTCGAAGCTGTAGCCAAGGCCGCGCACCGATCGGATCAGCCGCTCGCCGAAGCTTTCCTCCAGCTTCTTTCGCAGAAAGCTCACATAGACATCGACAATATTGGTATCCCGCTCCACCTCGTCCTTCCAGACCGTCCGGAGGAGCTCGTTCCGGGTGACAACCTGTCCCGCCTTTGCAAACAGAAGGGAGAACAGGGCAAATTCCCGCTTGGTCAGTTTCACATACCGGTCGCCGCGAACAACGATCAGCTCGGTTTCGTCAAATTCAAAGCCGGGTGCCGCTTCCGCCGGCCGGTTCAGCACATCAAACGCAAAGCTCCTCAGCTCGGCCAGCGATACCGGCCGCTCCAGAACCAGAGCAGCGATATCCTCCTGCAGGCTCTCCTGCAGCATCGGACAATCGATCAGCACACAGCCGACCAGCCTCGGCTCGTCGGGAAGCGTCAGCGCCCCCTCCAGAACCAGCAGGCCGCACCGCTCCCAGGAAGCCGCTTCGGCAAAGCCGATCCGCTCAAGCTCCAGCTTCAGCATCCGCATAAGGAGCGTGTCCTCGGTAATCACACGGTATTTCATAGCTTTTCGGAGGCCGCCTCGCGGGCGAGGAAGGCTTCGACCTCCTCTTTTTCATAACCGAGCGAATAGGCCAGTGCCAGCTTCATGTACGCCGTTTCGTTGGTAAGCCCCCGCACCGGATGCGCACCGCTCGTCAGGAGATCGGCCGTCGAGGAATAGGCTCCGTCGCAGAGCTCCTCCCGATCCGGGAAGGGCGTGAGCCAGAAATCGATCCCCCGATCCCGGCACTCGCCCAGCAGATAGAGGGCCGAATGGCGGGTGTAGGGCTTGTCCCGGCCGCTTCGCTGAACGCAGGCGGTCGAGGAATGATAGGTTCCGTGCAGAACGGCCTTCAGATGCTCCGGCAGGCGATAGAGCGAATAATCGATGCCGACATACGGCTCGATCTTCAGAACGCAGTCAAAAAGATGGCGCAGGGCATATAGCATCGGATGCTGGGCCTGCACCGGATACGGCTCGGCACGATCGGCGGGCGTCATGTCCGACGAGAAGAAGTCAGCGGTGAAATTCGCGCATTGGCGCAGATGTGCGCCGCGATGGAGCCAGACAATTCCGTCGGCATTGCGGTAGGGCACATAGACGCCCGGCCCGAAGCCGCTCCGGATGAGATCGGCGGCCGCCCTGAAATTGGCGTGGCCGTTGGCCTCGGGATCATGGAGGGGGCGATCGCTGGAAACCAGCATCACCGGCTTTGGGATACCGGCCATCACCAGCGCCAGCAGGCTGGATGTATAGGCCAGCGTGTCGGTACCGTGGGCGATGATCACGCCGTCGCAGGAGCTGTAATCCAGCCCGCGGAGCGTATCCAGCAGGCTGTTCAGCCGGGCAAAGGTCATATTTTCGCTGAGGATGTTCAGCGCGGGGATGACCTCGAAGGCGAGATCGTCATAGCCGCCGAGCCCCTTCAGATGATCGACCAGCTTCGGCACCGCGCTTTGGGTATCCGCCGACAGGACAGAGCCGTCAAGCGTTGTGCAGATGGTGCCGCCGGTCATGATGAGCAGAATTTTCGTCATAGCAGGCCCCTCACCACAGACCGATGATCAGCCGTGCGAGCAGAACCACCACCGGAATGGTCGCCGCCGAAAAGAGGGACGACATTCCGACCGTCTGCGCCGCCAGACTCGGTCTGACATTGTAGATTTCCGCGAACATGGCCGTATTGGCCGCCGTAGGCAGACCGGACATGATCGCGCAGAGATAGATCATGGTGTTATCCAGCCCGCAGAGCTTGGCGATGAAGACAACGATCACCGGAAGCAGCAGCAGGCGGCAGATGCAGAACAGATAGGTTTTCCAGGACAGAAGCAGCTCCTTCACCGTCCGGGTTGCCAGCAGGCCGCCGATAATCAGCGTGGAGATCGGCGTGCAGATGGAGCCGAGAAAATTGGTGGTGCTGAGCACGGGCGCGGGAAGCGTGATTGGCAGGCAGAAGAGCACGAAGCCGATGATGCAGGGGATGGTGCCGAAATTGACCAGCAGCTTCTTGGGGCTGATTCTGATGTCGCTCCGCTTCCGTCCGAAGATCATGATGCCGTAGGACCAGGTGAACAGATTGAAGGAGATGATATAGAAGGCGCCGTAAAACAGGCCGATATCGCCGAAGGCCGCCTCCATGATCGGGAAGCCGATAAAGCCGCAGTTTGCAAAGATCAGCGAGAATTCGTAAATCTTGCGCTCGTCGAGATCCCGGAAGGGCTTGGCGATGACATAGGCAAGCAGGGCCAGCACCAGATGCACCGCCATGCTGATGACCACCACCAGCAGGCCGGTCTTCAGCCGCTCCATGCTGAATTCGATTTTGATCAGCGCGCCGACGATCATGAACGGCTGACCGATTTTGATGATGAGATTGGACAGGCCCTTGGACATCCGATCGTCGATGATGCCCGTCTTGCGTGCGATGAAGCCCACGATCAGCATAAAGAGGAGCGTGAGCACCAGATTGAGTACCAGATTGATATTGACTTCCATGTCAGCCTTCCCCGCCCTCCGAAGCCAGTGCATCGAGGCGCGCTTTGATGGCCTTCATATCGGTGAGCATATCTTCTTTTTTGTGCGGATCCCGTAAGAGAGCGGAAGGGTGATAGACGGCGCTCATAAGATAGCCGTTCTTTTCAAACCAGACACCGTGCTCCTTTGTGATTTTGAAATCCGGCTTGATCAGCCGCATCGCCGAAATCCGGCCGAGGCAGACAATCAGCTTCGGACGGATCAGCTTCACCTGCTCGCGCAGATAGCCGATGCAGGCATCCTCCTCTGCGGGCTGGGGATCCCGGTTCTTCGGCGGACGGCATTTCAGAATATTGGCTATGTATACATCCTCGCGGCGGATATCCACCGCCTCCAGATACCGATCAAACAGCTTTCCGGCCGCGCCGACAAACGGAATTCCCGAAAGGTCCTCCTTTTCACCGGGGGCTTCTCCGACAAACATCAGCTTTGCCTGCCGGTCGCCGGTACCGAATACGGATTTGGTGCGGGTGGCGCCGAGCGGACATTTCTGACATTCGGCACAGCTTTTTTCAAGCTCTTCCCAGGTCATGATTGTTTCTCCCATTCCTTTTCGATAATGCGGATTTTTCTCCACCTTCTATTATACCATATTTGCAAGGATTTTTACAGCATTTTTTTCGCAAAAACAAAAACAATGTTCCTTTACATAAAATTCCGCCGCAGGAGATGGCAAATATCTGCCATATTCACCAATGAAAAGCCGCTTTTTGCAGTCGCCGCCCCGCCTTTTGCTCCGCTCCAGATACTCCCGGCAGCTGATTTTCTCATAAAGGATCAGAAAGCAGTCCCTCTCGCCGCTCCAGGCCGTGGATTCCGTGATTGCCGGATCGTCCGCCAGCCGCCTGCAGACCTCCAGCAGGGAAGCCATTGCATCAAAGCGGTAGACCGCCGTGATGCGGATCGCATCGCCGCCATCTGTCTTCTCCCGATCGGGCGGCGGGGCATCCAGACGGGTTATGTAGATCTCCGCTCCCCCGTCGCGTGAGGGATAGAGCTGGATGAACAGCCGTCCGCCCACCGCATCGAAGCCGGAGCGGATCCGGCAATCCTCCAGCAATGGGCGCAGAGAATCACGGGAGAGCAGATCATCACCGGAGAGACCGTCCGCATCCAGCTCGTAGTGCTCCATATCCGCCTTGGTCAGCATCAGCTTGAGCTTGCCCGGACTGATTCGTATATGTTCCATAATGGGTGTTCCTTTCACAAGAGATTCCATTACTATTATAAGCGTTTTCGGTGAAAAATGAAACCCCTAAATTTCTGGAAACCATACCGTAATGAAAGCTCCAGACACAAAAGGCACCGCGTGTGCGGTGCCTTTTGGGAAAATTGCGTTTACGGATTCATCAGAATCTGTCCGAGGCGGGAATCGCGGTCGATGATGACCGTCTTATTATCGCCCTTGAGCGATGCCTTCAGCGCATCCAGCGCGCGGAGGAATTCGTAGAATTCCTTCTTGCCCTCGCTGTTGTAAGCCTCTGCCAACAGGTGCATATATTCCTGCTCACCCTCGGCCTCGAGTCTTGCGGCCTCGGCCTCGGCGTTGGAGATCAGGATGTTGACCTGCTTATCCACATCGTTGCGGATGATGGCGGCCTCATAAGCACCGTCCGCCGTGTATTTCTCGGCGATCTGATTGCGGTCGGAGATCATGCGGTCATATACCGCCTGCTCGTTGTCACCGGGGAGATCGAAGCGTTTGATGCGGACATCCAGCACATTGATGCCGTAAGCCGCGCAGAGCCCGGCCACCTCGCCGGTCAGACCCGCATAGATATCGTTGCGGCCGGATGCATCCTCCATGTTGATGATGTCATTCTGCTCCAGCGTACCCATCAGATTCTTGAGCGAGTTGTAGGTCACCGCGTTCAGACGGGCCTCGGCCTCGCCGGTCGTGCCCAGCGAACGGTAGAAGGTGCGGGGATCGGCGATTTCCCAGATGATGTAGCTGTCAACCGTCATATTCTTCTTGTCGGAGGTCAGCACCTCGGACGGCGGAATATCGTAGATCAGCGTGGTCTTCGGGAAGGAGCGGGTTGTATCGATGAAGGGCACCTTGATGTGCAGGCCCGGCTCATCCACGATGTCCACAATCTCCGAGAAGCGCATCAGGCAGATGTATTCGTTTTCAGCCACCGCATAGAGCGAATTGCCGGCCACAAAGAGCAGCACAACCAGCACGGCGGCGGCAATAATCAATCCTTTTTTCATGGGGTTCCCTCCTTATTTGCCCGAAGACGCGAAGTCTTCCAGCGGCAGAAGCTTGTCGGTGGAGCCGTCCGATACGTCAACATACAGCTTGACGCCGGGGAGCGCCTCCTCGATCATCTCGTAATACATCCGGATCCGGGTGATTTCGGGATTCTTGGAATACTCATCGTACATCGCCTCAAAGCGGGCCACCTGCTTGACAGCATCGTTGATGCGGTTCTGCTTTAAGTATTCGGCGTTCTTGACCAGCTGGTCGGCGGTCGCCTGGGCCTTGGGCAGCTCGGAGTTGGAGTAAGCCTTGGCCTGGTTGATGGCCGTTTCGGCACCCTGCTTGGCGGTTTCAACCGCCTTGAAGGCTTCGATAACCGAATCTGTGGGCGGCTCGGAGTCCTGGATTTTGATGTCGGTCAGCGTCAGACCGATATCGTACTCGGCCAGGATCTCGGTCACCAGCTCCTTGACACGGATCTGGATGTCGGTCTTGCCGTCGGTCAGCACCGCATCAACGGTGGCCGAGCCGACAACCGCGCGGATCTGGCTCTGGATCAGATTCTTCAGAATGCTCTCCGGATCGCGGGAATTGAACAGATATTTCACCGGATCGGAGATTTTGTATTCGATGAAGAAATCGCAGTTGACGATGTTGTAGTCGCCGGTGATCATTTTGGATTCCTTCTCGATCACATCATAGCCGTCTATGGAATGCGAATTGCTCCGGTAGCCGAGCTCGATCTTCTGATAGACATTGACATCCACCAGCCGGGCCTTCTGGATGCCGAAGGGCAGCTTGAAATGGATACCGGCGCCGGTGACGTCGGTTACCTTGCCGAAGGTGGTGACAACCGCCTGCTGCTTTTCGTCAACGGTGTACCAGCAGCTGGATACGATGCCGATCACGATGAAGGCGGCCAGCACTACCAGAATAATATTCCGGATCAGCCTCCAGTCCGCCGGCGGCTTTTTGGCCTTCTGATAGAAGGTCTGTCCGTCCTGTGTGAAATGATTCATATCATTCTCTCCTTTTGTATTGGCACGGTCGGTAAATTTCGCCTGGCGTTCACCTGACCGCGTGCATACAGTATACCCTACAATTATTTCCGGCGTGTGAACAGACTGTTGTGGATGTGAAAATTATGCAGGGAGCGACGGAAAAAGAAAGGATGCCATCCGTCGGGATGACATCCAAAGAATAAATTTCGCGGAGCCCTGCAAACGCGGAGAAGGGGCCGCTTTCGCCTCAGCGAAATCGCCGACCGTGTCGGCGAAGGCCCCTTCTCCCTGAGAATAAATTTCGCGGAGCGAAATTTATTCTTGCATGCCGGTGTAGCCGTTCTTTTCGAGCAGCTGGACGGCGGCATCCTCCGCCTCGATGCGCATGACGAGGTAACCCTCGTTCTCGGCCTGATCCTTGGCGATGAAGGCATACATATATTCAATCTGAATATCGTTGGTGCTGAGCAGCTTCAGGACCTCGGCAAGTCCGCCGGGACGGTTGTGGATGCAGGCGGTGATGACGCTGGTGATGGATACCGTCAGACCGGCATCCTTCAGCACCCGCTCCACCTCCTCGGGATGATCCACGATAATGCGCAGGATTCCGAAATGGGTGGTATCCGCTACCGACAGGGCGCGGATATTGATATTGTTGGCCGCGATGATCTCGGTGATCTCCGCCAGACGGCCGGGCTTGTTTTCAACAAAGATGGAAATCTGCTTGATTCGCATGATAATGCCCCCTTACGGTTATGCTTTATAGGATGCGCCGAGTTCAAAGGCGCGCAGATTCAGCTCGAGGAACTTCTCTGGCACCGACATCCGGATCGCTTCGTGAAGCGTTTCGGTATCGAAGCCGAGGGCGTGTGCCATCAGGCCGATCAGGGCAACGTTGACCGCTTTTTCATTGCCGGCCTCGCGTGCGATGGCCAGCGCATCGGCTGCGATCACATTCGCGCCCGCCGCCTTCATCTTCTCTACCAGCTCCGCCGGATAAGCGGCCGCACCGGTGACAACCGGCATCGGATTGATCTGCTGGGTGTTGGTGATGAGCACGCCGTCCTTCTTGAGGTAGGGAAGCCATCTTGCGGCCTCCAGAAGCTCAAAGGACATGATGATGTCCGCCTCGCCGCGGCAGATAACCGGAGAGGCAACCTTTTCGCCGTACTTGACATAGGTGACAACCGATCCGCCGCGCTGGCTCATGCCGTGCACCTCGGATACCTTTACATCAAAGCCCTCCAGAAGGACCGCATTACCGAGAATCCGGCTCGCCAGCAGGGAACCCTGTCCGCCGACGCCGACAATCATGATATTTTTCGTATTCGACATTGTTCTTCCCTCCCCTTACTGAATCGCGCCGAACTTGCACATCTGCTTGCAGAGCTCACAGCCGTTGCAGAGCGTGGCATCGATGCTTGCCTTCTTGTCGGTGACCGAGATGCACGGACAGCCGATCTTCATGCAGGCCTTGCAGCCGATGCACTTGGCGGGATCCACCTTCAGCGGCGGATTGTGCTTGACATACTTCAGAAGCGCGCAGGGGCGGCGGCAGATGATAACCGACGGTGCATCAGCGGCCAGCTCTTCCTTGAGAACGCGCTCGGTTTCAGAAAGATCGCCCGGATCGACCACGCGGATGTGCTCTTCGGCAACGCCTGCGGCCTTTGCGATATTCTCCAGCATAATGCCGGTAACCGGCTCGCCCTTCAGCGTGTAGCCGGTGCAGGGATTCTGCTGATGACCGGTCATGCCGGTGATGCTGTTGTCCACGATGACAACGGTGGAGATGCCCTTGTTGTAGGTGATGTCAACAAGGCCCGTGATGCCGGAATGCATGAAGGTCGAGTCGCCGATGACGGCTACCGACTTGTTCTGCTCGCCGCGGATCTTATTGAAGCCGTGGAGGGCGGATACCGATGCGCCCATGCAGAGTGTGGTGTCCATCGAGGCAAGCGGTGCGGCCGCGCCCAGCGTGTAGCAGCCGATATCGCCGCTGACATAAAGGCCCAGCTTTTTGAAGATGTAAAAGACGCCGCGATGGGGGCATCCGGGACAGAGAACCGGCGGGCGGACGGGAATGGCTTCGTCCAGCGAATAGGTCACGGGAACCAGACCGAGCAGCTTCTCGGCCAGCAGCTCCTGCGAAAATTCACCGCAGATGGGAAGCAGATTCTTGCCGTCGCAGTCGATGCCCATCGCCTTAACATGGTTTTCGATGATCGGCTCCAGCTCCTCGATGACGATCACACGCTCGTATTTTGCGGCAAAATCGGCAATCAGCTTCTTCGGGAGCGGATTGACCAGACCCAGCTTTAAGTAGGATGCGCCCGAGCCGAAGGTTTCCAGCGCATAGCAGAAGGACGGGCCGGCGGTAATGATGCCGAGCTTCGCGCCTTCATTCTCGATGACCTTGTTGAAGGGGCAGTTCTCCGCAAATTCGGCAAGCTCAGCCAGACGCTTTTCGACAACGACATGGCGGCCGCGCGCATTGGCGGGCATCATGACATACTTGGAAATGTCCTTATTGTAGGGCTTTACGGGCACCTCGACCCGATCGGCGGTTTCGACAACCGACTGGGAATGGGATACGCGGGTGTTCAGGCGGAGCATGAAGGGGGTATCGAACTGCTCGGACAGCTCGTAAGCCATCTTGGTGAAGGCCAGGCATTCGCCGGAATCGGAGGGCTCCAGCATGGGGAGCTTGGCACCGATGGCATAATGACGGCTGTCCTGCTCATTCTGGGAGGAATGCATTCCGGGATCATCGGCCACGCCAATGACCATGCCGCCGTTGACGCCGGTGTAAGAGGTGATGAACAGCGGATCCGCCGCCACGTTCAGGCCGACGTGCTTCATGCCGCAGAAGGAGCGGCCGCCGCCGATAGCCGCGCCCAGCGCGACTTCCAGAGCGACCTTCTCGTTGGGGGCCCACTCGGCGTAGATTTCTTCGTACTTGGCCGCCGCCTCGGTGATTTCCGTGCTGGGCGTGCCGGGATAACTGGAAACAAGGCGTACACCGGCTTCATACAGACCGCGTGCAACGGCTTCGTTTCCCAACATGATCTTTTTCATTTTTCGTTTCTCCCTGTGTATTACTTCTGACGGTTATCGATGACGCGCTTTGCCTTGCCGACAAATCGCTCCAGCGATTTGGGCTCGACCAGATTGATTCTGGCATCCAGACCGAGAACGGTCTGCAGCTTGTGGCGGACCTTGTTCTGAAGATTCTCCAGCTCGCGGTAGCTGGTCAGAACCGTCGGATCCGAAACCTCGATGTTGATCTCGAAGGTGTCCATGTAGTTCTTTGTGCCCAGCACGATCTGATACTGCGGGCCGACCTCGGGAATGCTGACGAGTACGCTTTCGATCTGGGTCGGGAATACATTGACGCCCTTGATCTTGAGCATATCGTCCGCGCGGCCGAGCGGCTTGTCCATGCGGGCATGAGTACGGCCGCATTCGCACTTCTCATAGTGGATGCGGGAGATATCCTTCGTGCGGTAGCGAAGGAGCGGGATGCCTTCCTTGGAGAGGGTGGTGACAACCAGCTCGCCCTCCTCGCCGCGGGCCTTGACCGCGCCGGTGGCGGAATCGATGATCTCGGGCAGGAAGTGATCCTCGGCAAAATGCATACCGCAGCGATAACGGCATTCACCGGATACGCCGGGGCCGCAGAGCTCGCTCATGCCGTAGTTGTCGGTGGCGAAGAGATTCCAGGCCTCCTCAACCTTGGCGCGCATTTCATTGGAGCAGCCCTCCGAGCCGAACAGGCCAAGACGAATATTCAGCGTGCGGCAGTCGATACCCATATCCTTGGCCACCTCAGCGATGTAGAGCGCATAGGAGGGGGTGGATACCAGCGCCGTCGTGCCGAAATCGCGCATCAGCTTCAGCTGCTTTTCGGTATTGCCGGTGGAGGTGGGAACAACGGTCGCACCGATCTGCTCAAGGCCGTAATGGAGGCCGAGCGCACCGGTGAACAGGCCGTAGCCGAAGGCAATCTGGACGATATCGTCCGCCGATGCACCTGCGGCCATAACAAGACGGGACACACAGTCGGTCCACATCTGCATATCGTTCTTTGTGTAGCCGACAACGGTGGGGTTGCCGGTGGTGCCGGAGGACGCGTGGATCCGGACGATTTCCTTCTTATCAACGGCAAAGAGGCCGAAGGGATAGGTATCGCGGATGTCATCCTTGGTGGTGTAGGGGATGTACTGGATGTCCGACAGCGTCTTGATCTTATCCGCCGTTACGCCGGCCTCATCCAGACGCTTCCGGTAAAAGGGAACGCGGTTGTAAACATAGTCGACGACTTTTTTCAGCTTCGCCAGCTGGAGAGCCTCCAGCTCGCTTCGCTCCATCGTCTCGATTTCTTTCTGCCAAAACATGGTGCTTGCCTTTCTGTTCTTTTCTATAAATATTATCGGATACTCTATTATACCCGATTATTCGCGCTCTGTCAATGCTTATCCGATAAAATCGAATTCAATCTCGTAGATTCTTACCGTATCGCCGTCACGGCAGCCCTTCTCCTCCAGCGCTTTGATGACACCCGAGGTGCGCAGGACGCGCTGGAAATAGCTGACGGATTCGCGGTCGCCGAAGTTGATGGAGGCAATGAGATTGAGGAGCCACTCGCCCTCCACCTCGTAGTCGCCGTTGACATTGCGCACCGTGATCGGATGATCATCCGCCTCGTCATAGGCCGCCTTGACCTCGGGCTGATATTCCGACTCATAGACGGTCAGCGGCGGAAGCTCGGCCAGCATTTCCTTTACCCGGTTCATCAGAAGATCCACACCTCTGCGTGTCGCGGCAGAAATGTAATAGAGCTCCCTGTCATGCTCGGCGGCATAGGTTTCCAGCGCCGTGTGATCGGCATCCTCCATGGCGCACAGATCGATCTTGTTGCCGACCAGAATCTGCGGGCGTGAGGCAAGCTCCGGACTGTAGCGTGCCAGCTCCGCATTGATCTTTTCGATATCGTCCACGGGATCGCGGCCCTCGGAGCCGGATATGTCCACCACATGGATCAGCAGACGGCAGCGATCCACATGGCGCAGAAAATCATGGCCGAGGCCGGCACCGTCGGCGGCGCCCTCGATCAGGCCGGGAATATCCGCGCAGACAAAGCCCTTGCCCTCACCCGTCGATACCACGCCGAGCTGGGGCGACAGGGTGGTAAAATGATAGTTGGCGATCTTGGGCTTTGCCGAGCTGACCACCGAAAGGAGCGAGGATTTGCCCACATTCGGGAAGCCGATGAAGCCCACATCCGCCAGCATTTTCAGCTCCAGCGTGACATCCATCTCGCCGCCCTTGATGCCGGGCTTGGCAAAGCGGGGAATCTGGCGGGTCGGGGTGGCAAAATGCTTGTTGCCCCATCCGCCGCGGCCGCCCTTCAGGGCGACAAACGGCTCGCAGTTTGACATATCCTTGATGATCTGACCCGAAGCGGCATCGCGGATGACGGTTCCGGGCGGCACGAGGATGGTCAGATCCTCACCGTTCTTGCCGTGGAACTTTTCGGGCATACCGTCGCCGCCGTTCTGGGCGATAAATTTTCTCTTGTAGCGGAAGGCCAGCAGGGTGTTGGAGCCCTCATCGATGGCAAAGACAATATTGCCGCCGTTTCCGCCGTCGCCGCCGGATGGGCCGCCCTCGGCGACGTATTTTTCGCGGTGGAAGGCAACGCATCCGTTGCCGCCGTCGCCAGCCTTGATATGAATGGTAACGTTATCAATAAACATACGCTTTCTCCGTAAATCTCTTATTTATCCGCCAGCCGGAAGCCATAGGGCAGCAGTTTTGCAAGGGTGTATTCCCGTGCCTCACCGTCCGGCCCCGCGCAGAGGACACAAAGATCGCCGAACTCCGCCAGCGCCTGCCGGCAGATTCCGCAGGGGGTAATGTCCGGATCCGGGCCGCAGACGGCAATCGCCTCAAAATCCCGCTCGCCGGCGGCCAGCGCCGAGCCGAGGGCTACCCGCTCCGCGCAGGTTCCCGCGCCGAAGCTGGCATTTTCAAAATTGCAGCCGGTGAAAATTCTTCCACTCTTTGCCAGCAGAGCCGCGCCGACCGCATAGCCGGAATAGGGGGCATAGGCATTCTTCGCAGCCTCACGCGCCGCGCTTATCAGCTCCGTCTTCTGTTTTTCCGTCATTTCACGCCTCCGATCATGGCAAGAAGCTCCTCCTCGCCGATTACGGCAACGCCGAGGCTCTGCGCCTTGGTCAGCTTGGAGCCGGCTTCCTCGCCGGCCACCACATAGCTTGTCTTTTTCGATACGGAGCCGGATACCTTGCCGCCGTGCGCCTCAATCAGCGCCGAGGCCTCATCCCGCTTCATGGTCGGGAGCGTACCGGTCAGCACGAAGGTCAGCCCCGCCAGCTCATCGCCGGCCGCCCTGCTCTCATAGGTCATGACCACCCCGGCTTCCTTCAGCCGGTCGATCAGCAGACGCGTGGCGGGCTGGGCAAAATACTCGACGATATAATCGGCGGTCACGCCGCCCACGTCATCAATCGCCCTCAGCGTATCGGCATCGGCCGCAAACAGCGCCTCCATATCGCCAAAGCGCGAAGCCAGCATCTGCGCCGCCTTGGCACCGACCTGCCGGATGCCCAGCGCATAGATCAGCCGCTCAAGGCCCGCTTCCTTCGAGGCGGCGATGGCAAGAATCCGATTGCGGGCACTCTTTTCGCCCATCCGCTCAAGGCCGGCCAGCTGTTCTTCCTTCAGCGTGTAGAAATCCGCCGGACTCCGAAGCAGCCCCTCCCGGTGGAGCAGCGCGATGAGCGACGGGCCGAGGCCGTCGATGTTCATGGCATCCTTGGAGGCGAAGTGCTCTAAATTCCGGAGCAGCTGGGCCGGACATCCGCCGTTGGTACAGCGGTAAGCCGCCGTTCCCGTCTGCTTTTCATCCTCGGCATCGCACCGGACCGTGCCGCCGCAGACCGGACAGCGCTCCGGCATCGAGAATTCCCGCTCGGAACCGTCCCGCTTCGCCTTTACAACCGATACCACCTCGGGGATGATGTCGCCTGCCTTGCGCACGATCACCGTGTCGCCGATGCGGATATCCCGCTCTCTTATAAAATCCAGATTGTGCAGGGTGGCACGGGATACGCTTGTTCCCGCCAGCTGTACCGGCTCCAGGACCGCATTCGGTGTCAAAACGCCGGTCCGCCCGACCTGAATCACAATATCGGTCAGCTTTGTTTCCTTCTCCTCGGGCGGGAATTTATAGGCCACCGCCCATTTGGGGGTGGAGAGATTCTCGCCGATTGTCCTTCGCAGGGCAAGATTGTTTACCTTGATGACCACGCCGTCGATGCCGAAGGGGAGATTTTCCCGCATCCGGCCGATCTCCTCAATCTGCGCAAGGATTTCCTCCTCCGTTTTCACCGTTTTGAGATACGGCAGGACGGTAAAGCCCACACTCTTCAGCCAGGCAAGGCTCTCGTCATGCCTGTCAAAGCTTTTCGAGCCGGTCTGATAGTTGAACAGGAAGATATCCAGCCCCCGCGCGGCCGTGATCTTCGGATCCAGCTGCCGGAGTCCGCCCGCCGCCGCATTGCGCGGATTGGCAAAAAGCGCTTCGCCGCGGGATTCGCGCTCCGCATTGAGCGCTTCAAAGCGCTCCCTTGACAGATACACCTCGCCGCGCACCTCGACATACGGCTCATCGGTGTCGATGCGCAGAGGAATCGTGCGCACCGTGCGCAGATTGGCGGTCACATTCTCGCCGATCTTTCCGTCGCCGCGGGTGGCACCGCGCACAAAGATGCCGTTTTCATAGACCAGCGATACCGAAAGGCCGTCGATCTTGCATTCCACGGTGAATTCGCAGTCGGGATCGTAGCCCTTCATCCGCCCGACAAAGGCACGGACCTCCTCATAATCGAAGACATCCGACAGGCTGTCAAGCGATATGTTGTGCTCCACCTTCTCAAAGGCATCGATCGCACGTCCGCCGACCCGATGGGTGGGCGAGGCCGGATCGGCAAGCCCGGGATAGGCCGCCTCCAGCTCCTGCAGCTCCCGGAACATCCGGTCATATTCAAAATCGGAGATCTCCGGCGCGTCCATCACATAGTAGCGATGGCTGTGATATTCCAGCCTGCGCGCCAGCTTTTCCATCCTTTCCCGTACCGTTTGCGGATCCATGAAAGCCCTCCCGTTCTGTTGGCATAGTTAAGGTATATTATACCACAATTCCGGCCAAAAGAAAAGGGATTTATCAAAAAGTTCCGCAAAACTTTACAATTACGGTGCGACAGCGATCGGGGCCGAAGCGGCGTGTTTTTTGTGCAGAATGACAATTCTCATTTTGTATGCTGGCAGACGATTGACTTTTCGGGGAATTCTTGATACAATATTTATATATGCAAAAAATTATCCGTATCGCCGGAAATCGCGGGAGGCCCTCCCGTCCGCCGCAAACGGTGCCGGCTCCGGGGATGCGGGAGCAAACAAAAGGAGAGTATCACTATGGAAACCAAAGCAGTACGCCTTTACGGTGTGAATGACCTGCGGCTTGAATCCTTCGAGCTGCCCGAAATCGCCGACGACGAGGTTCTCGCCGCCGTCGTATCCGACAGCATCTGTATGTCCTCCCACAAGGCGGCCATGCAGGGCCCCGCTCACAAGCGCGTTCCCGACGACTGCGCTACCAATCCCGTCATCATCGGCCATGAATTCTGCGGCACCATCGTCAAGGTGGGCAAGAAGTGGCAGGACAAGTTCACCCCCGGCGAAAAGTTCTCGATTCAGCCCGCTCACTTCTACAAGGGCTCCCTGGAGGCTCCCGGCTACAGCTACAAGTACTGCGGCGGCGATGCCACCCTCGTCATCATTCCGAAGGAAATCATGGAAACCGACTGCCTGCTCAAGTATGCCGGCGATGCCTTCTTCTACGGCTCCCTGGCGGAACCGATGAGCTGTGTCATCGGCGGCTGTCATGCCTCCTATCACACCACCTCCGGCTCCTATGTCCATCAGATGGGCATTGTGGAGGGCGGCGCAATGGCCATCCTCGCCGGTGCCGGCCCGATGGGTCTTGGTGCCATCGACTACACCATCCACGGCGACCGCCGTCCCTCGCTGCTGATCGTCACCGACATCGATTCCGCACGCCTTGCCCGCGCCGCCCAGATTCTCACCGTTGAGGATGCGGCCGCTCACGGCGTCAAGCTGATGTATGTCAACACCGCCAACTACGAGGATCCGGTTGCCTACATGAAGCAGTTCGCGCCCGAAGGCTTCAACGATGTCTTCTGCTACGCCCCTGTCAAGGCCGTTGTCGAAATGGCTGACAAGCTGCTCGCACGCGACGGCTGCCTCAACTTCTTCGCAGGCCCGACCAACACCGCCTTCTCCGCCGAGTTCAACTTCTACAATGTCCACTATGCTTCCACCCACATCGTCGGCACCAGCGGCGGCAATACCGATGATATGCGCGAGGCTCTGGCTCTGATGGAAGCCGGCCGCATCAATCCCGCCGCCATGATTACCCACATCTGCGGTCTGGATGCCGTTGCGCAGACCACTATCGATCTCGACAAGATCCCCGGCGGCAAGAAGCTCTGCTACACCAACATTTCCCTGCCCCTGACCGCAATCGCCGACTTTGAAAAGCTGGGCGAAACCGATCCGATGTTCGCCGAGCTTGCCAAGATTGTCGCCAAGACCAAGGGTCTGTGGAACGCAGAGGCTGAAAAGTATCTGCTTGCGAATGCAAAATCCATCTGAATTCAGAAAGGCATGATAGAAAAATGAGTCTGGAAATTCTCACCGCATTCTCGCACCGCTACGGCGCCAGCTCCGATTACGTTCTGGCCGGCGGCGGCAACACCTCCGCAAAGGAGGGCTCCGTTCTTTACGTCAAGGGCTCCGGCACGGCGCTCGCCACGATCGAGCCCTGCCAGTTTGTCCGCATGGACCGCGAAAAGCTTCAGGCTATGTGGAATAAGACCTATTCCGCCGATGAAGCCGCCCGCGAGGCCGAGGTTCTGGCCGATCTGATGGCCGCCCGCTGCTATGGCGAGGAGAACAAGCGTCCGAGCGTTGAAACCCTGCTTCACGATCTCTTCCCGCAGACCTATGTTCTGCACGTTCATCCGGCAAAGGTCAACGGCATCACCTGCTCCAAAGAGGGCGAGGCGGCCATGAAGAAGGTCTTCCCGGATGCTCTCTGGGTCGGCTCCACGCGTCCGGGCTATATGCTCGCCGCACTCTGCCGCGAGAAGCTGGCCGCTTACAAGGCTGAAACCGGTAAGGATGCCCAGGTTGTGTTCCTTGCCAACCACGGCATCTTCCTTGCCGCCGATTCCGAGGCCGAGCTGGATACGCTGGCC
>JAZNKS010000044.1:0-64744 GCA_045578725.1 Candidatus Flemingiibacterium sp. | reverse complement strand
TAAGCAGCCGATGCCGCCGCAGAAAGATCGCCGGAATGGTAGACCTGCGTGATGCGGGGATCCTGTATGACGGCGCGAAGACCGTATCGGCGGAGGAGGGCCAGCGCCTGCTTGTTGATCTCCGTTCGGTAATGCAGGGGAACCAGCGTTATACCGCTGGCGGCTATATCGGCAATTACATCCTCGCGCAGGATGAAGTCGGGAAAAGGGCCGTGAAAGTATGTGATATCAAAGTGCTTCATAGACACCTCTGTGCCGTGTTCGGGCACAATCCGAAAGAAATTTACAAAAAAATGCGATTTGGGGCTTTGCAAAATCAAGATTATATATTATAATATAAGGGAGGCCTGTTATCTTTCCCCGAAGGGCGGACAGATAAGACTCCTCCACAATAAATATTATACCTTGAAATGCCGGAAATTTCAATACCCAACCGGAAAATTATCCGTACGGAATATACTTTTTTTCGGCAGACGGAGAATATGAAAACAAACACGTTACCCGAGCTGCTGGCGCCGGCCGGCTCGCCCGAGGCGCTCAATGCGGCGATTGCGGCCGGTGCCGATGCGGTCTATTTCGGCGGCGACCGTCACAATGCCCGCATCCATGCACGCAATTTTGCCGGAGATGCCCTGCGGGAGGCGATTGCCCGCTGTCGGCATCACGGTGTCAAAACCAATATCACGCTGAATACGCTGGCATACGATCGGGAGATTGACGATATCCTGCGCTATACGGAGCAGCTGTACCATTACGGAGCCGATGCGTTGATTGTGGCCGATTTCGGGCTTGCATCGCTGATTGCGCGGTATTTTCCAGCCATGCCGCTTCATGCCAGCACGCAGGCGGCCGGGCATAATCTGGACGGTGCCCGGGAGCTGGCTTCCATGGGCTTTTCCCGGATGGTGGCCGCCCGCGAGGTGCCAATGGCGGATCTTCAGATCCTTTGCCGGGAGTCGCCCATCGAAATTGAAATGTTTGTGCACGGCGCGCTCTGCGTATCCCAGTCCGGCCAATGTCTGGCAAGCTCCCTGATCGGCGGGCGGAGCGGAAACCGCGGTGCCTGCGCACAGCCCTGCCGTCTTCCCTACGGATGCGGCAAAAAATGCGATACCTATGCTCTCAGCCTGAAGGATCTGTGTCTGGCGGAGCATATCACGGATATTCTGCCGCTCGGTGCGGCTTCGCTGAAAATCGAGGGCCGCATGAAGGGCGCCGATTATGTGTACGGCGTAACAAGAATCTACCGACGTTTGCTGGATGAGCGGAGGAATGCATCGGCCGGAGAGCTTGCCGAGCTTCGTGCGCTTTTTTCAAGGAGCGGCTTCACCGACGGCTATTTTACCGGGCATATCGATTCGGGGATGCTCGGTGTCCGGACCGATTCCGAAAAATCCCGGACAGCGGCCGCACGCGCTGTGCCGGTGGATTATGCCAAACAAATCGGAGCGGGGGAAGCAAAGAAGCTTCTGCCGGTTGTTATGACGGCTGAAATCCGCGCCGGTCAGCCGACCCGGCTGAGGCTGGCGCTTGCCGATGAGAGGGAAGCGGTTACCGTGAACGGCCCGGTTCCGGAAGAGGCGCGAAGCTGTCCGCTGACCCGCGAGTCGGTGGAGAACAGCCTGTGCCGGCTCGGCGGAACGCCCTTTGTTCTTGATGGGCTGGAGCTGACGCTGGAGGACGGCCTGATGCTTCCGGTTTCGGCCATGAAAGCCCTTCGCAGGGAAGCGGTAGAAGCGTTGACGGCCCGGATTCCCAAAGAAGAGGAGAAACGTCCGCCGGCCGGCTTGCCCGACCGTCTGTCGGCGCCGGAGTCTTCGATGCCAGTACCGGAGCGGACGGCGCGTATGGCGCGCCTGCCCATTCCCGAAGAAGCGCTTTCCTTCTTCGATCGGATTTATCTGCCGCTTGAGAAAATTGATTTTTCCCGCCTGCCGCCGGAAATGGATAAGCTCGGCGTGATTCTGCCGCCGGTAATTTTTGATTCCGAGCGGAGCCGGATCGGTGCGATGCTGAAGGAGGCCGCCGCATCCGGGATTACCCATGCCCTGGTGTCCAACATCGGTCATATTGCGCCGGCAAGAGAATACGGGATGGTGCCGCACGGCGATTTTCGCTTCAATGTGACCAACCGGTATACCGCCGATGTGCTGATGAAGCAGGGCCTTGCGGATCTGATCGCATCGCCGGAGCTGACCCTTCCGATGCTTCGGGATCTTCATCTGCCGCCGGTGCTGTACGGCCGGATTCCGCTGATGACGCTGGAAAAATGCGTGATCCGCGATCAGTTTGGCTGTCAGACCTGTGAAAAGGCGGAGAAATCCGGAAGGATGCTGGTACTGAAGGATCGCAAGGGGGCATCCTTCCCGCTGGCGCGGACCTTCGATCACCGCAATCTGATGTACAACAGCGTTCCCGTTTATATGGCCGATCGCCCGGGAGAGCTGCGCGCATACCGGATTGCCGGCGGCCATTTCATCTTCAGCGATGAATCGGCCGCGCAGATTGCCGCCGTGATCCGCGCACACGAAAATCAGATACCGCCGGACTTCCCGGTGAGGAGGATTGCAAAATGACGGATTCCGTTCTGAAAGTGAAAATCAAACGTCTTCGCCCGGGCGTATCGATTCCGGCTTATGCGACCGAAGGCTCGGCCGCTGTGGATCTTCGTGCCGCGCTGGATTCGCCGCTGACGCTGGAGCCGGGAGAGCGTGCGCTGATCCCGACCGGCCTTGCCATAGAGCCGGAGGCACAGGAGGTGGTCGCGCTGATCTGCGCCCGGAGCGGGCTGTCAATCAAGCACGGCATTACATTGACCAACAGCGTTGGCGTGATCGACCGGGATTACCGGGGCGAAATCGGCGTGGCGCTGATCAACAGCGGAAGCGAAGCCTACACCGTCATGCCCGACGAGCGGATTGCGCAGATGATGTTTCTTCCGATCGCGAGGGCTGCCTTTCTGGAGGTAACCGCGCTGGAGGATACCGGGCGCGGAGAGGGCGGCTTCGGCTCGACCGGTAAAAAATAAGGAGTTTACAATGGCAAAAAGCAAGCTTTACAATTTATTTCTGGTTCTGACCGGCATTCTGCTGGGAACCTTTGTCGCCTATCTCTGCAAGGGACTTCCGTATCTGTCCTGGCTGGCTTATGGAATCGATTTCGGTCTGAAATCGCCGCTGGTGCTGGATCTGGGTGTCCTCAGCCTGACGTTTGGCGTGACCATCAATCTCACGCTTTCGGTAGTGATTTTTGTGATCCTGTCGCTCTGGATCGGAAGGGCGGCGGCCAAATGAGCCGGCCGCGTCTGATTCTGGCATCCGGCTCCCCCAGACGGCGGGAACTGCTGGAAATGGTCGGTGCCTCGTTTGAAATCATCACCTCGGACTGCGACGAATCCTTTGCGGGGACACCGTCGCCGGCAGAGCTGGTTCAGCTGCTGGCCTCCCAAAAGGCGGCGGCGGTATCGGCGCTCTGTGAGGGGGATCGGATCGTCATCGGCGCCGATACGGTGGTCTGCGACGGAATGAAAATTCTCGGCAAGCCCCGTGATCGGGAGGATGCGGTACAGACGCTTCTGGCGCTGTCCGATCGGGAGCATTCGGTGCTGACCGGCATTGCCTGCCACGGAACAATCGGCGGCAGGGAGCTTATCCGGACGGCCTGCGTGGAAACCCGCGTCCGCTTTGAAAAAATCACGCGCGCGGAGGCCGAGTGGTATGCTGATACCGGGGAACCGATGGATAAAGCCGGATCGTACGCGATTCAGGGCCGGGGCGGTATCTTTGTCCGTGAGCTTCACGGCGATTATTTCAATGTTGTGGGACTTCCGCTGGTCCGTCTGAAGCAGATGCTTTGGGATGATTTTGGCTATATACTGACCGGCGAATCCCGTGTCTGACTTCGCCCGGAAGGGCAGAAAGGATTGCCATAATTATGAGTGTAACCATCGGACTTGATTTCGGCGGATACAGCACGGCGATATATGTGAAGGAAAAAGGCATTGTTCTGCGCGAGCCGTCCATTGCCGCTGTTGATGCGGAGGGCCGCGTGATCGCGGTCGGAACCGAGGCTCTGCTGATCCGCAGCCGTGCGCCCGGATCGGTGACCATCCGCCAGCCGTTCGAAGGCAACCGGATTGCGGATTTTAATCTGACAGCGGAAATGCTGGACCGCTTCCTGGAAATTGCCGTTCCGCGCACGCGCAAGCATATTCTGGCTGCGCTGAAATACGGTGTCAGCGGCGAAAACCGTGAGATGCTGCGAAATGCGCTCCGCGACTGCCGCTCGGGGCGGATTGACTTTGCGGATGCGCCGCTGGCCGCGCTTGGCGGAAGCGGATATGCGGGAGAGGGCGGCGTGATCGTCTGCGATCTCGGAGCCTGCTCGGTTGAAACCTCCTACATACGGGACGGTGAGATCCTGCGCTCAGAGCTTCACGGAGGCGGCGGTCTGGCCGCAGACGGCGCGATTGTCAATCTGCTTCGGCAGAAATATGGGCTGAAAATCACGCCGGACCATGCCAGAGCGGCCAAGCATAAGCTGTCGCTTTCGGCGGATGAGGAAGCGGTGCCGGTGCTGAATTTCAGCGGTGTGGATTCGCTGACCGGTCTTCCCAGACGGGCTGAATTGTCAGGCGAGGAGCTTCTTCTCTGCCTGGAGCCGCATTTCAGGCAGATTGCTGACGGTATTCTCGCGGTTTTGAATAATCTTCCCACACAGGGGCTCAGCCGATCCAGCGCCGAAGCCATTCTGCTGACCGGCGGGGGGGCACAGATGCCAGGACTTACGGCTGTCCTTGGCGGTCTTTGCGGTCGGGAGGTGACCGCGGCAGAGAATCCGCAGGACTGCACCGTCCGCGGTCTCGGAAAGATGATTGAGCAGCGCGACTCCGGACGCTGAACAAACGAAAATACAAAGGGGCTGTTGCATTTCGATGCAACAGCCCCTGCGCTGCCGCAAGTTTCTAACTTGCAGCAGCGCTTTTTCGGCTTGCGTTATACAAGGAGCATACCGGCGCCCACGGAGAAGACAACCAGTACGATTACATAGCAGAGTAAGAATCGTTTGCGGAAAATGGTTGCGATGGCGGCCAGCGAGGTGATCCGGGTAGCCGGACCGACGGTGAGAAACGCCAGCGCACTTCCGACGGACAGACCCTGCGAGAGCAGCGTTGCGACCATGGGAATGGTTCCGCCGCCGCAGGCATAGATCGGAATACCGGCAACAGCCGCGACCAACACACCAAGCGGCGAGGATGTATCCACTTCGCCGAAGAATAATCCCATCGGCATCTGATCGACGATCGAGGCAATCAGAATACCGATTGCCATCATCTTGCTCACAAAGAGAAGATCCTTGCCGACACCGAGCAGATACTTCTTGAAGGTGAATTCCTTCTTCGGACGGTTTTCAATGGCTTCCCGTCCTTCTTTTTCCGAATCCGGGCGGAGCTTTTCACGGACCGCGAAGGATTCCGGCACCTTCAATGTCAGAAGGCCGCACAGTGTGGAGAAGAGGAAGACCAGAAGCAGCCGCAGAAGGGCGATTTTCCAGCCAAGGCCGCCGACAGTCATGACGAACAGCTGTGGGTTCATCATGGCGGAGGCTGCAAGGAAGGAGATCAGCGGAGCCAGCGATACGCCGCCGTGATAGAGGGTGATCAGCACCGGTACCGTACCGTAGGTACAGAGCGGCGACAGGATGCCAAGCACGGTGGCGAACAGCACCGACAGCAGCTTCCGCTTGCAGGTGAAACGGTAGATCAGCCGAGTCCAGGATGTGTACTTGAGCAGCTCCCCGAAGAAGCTGCCCAGTATCACATACGGATAGAGCTGAACAATATACTGCCAGATGCAGACACCGAGATCGCGCAGAGTCGCTTTCAGAAAGAACGGATCCGCAAAGGATGCAAACCAGCTGATAAGCTCCTGAAAGAATTTAAGCATTAATATTCGATGAGAACCAGCTCAATGCCTTCGTCCGCACCGAGGTTGCGGCTGTAGTACTTTTCTTCGGCATTGTTCCAGTGCTGATGAACACCGAGGCTGCCGACAGGATTGCCGTAGCCGTCCTGATACTTGACGCCGGAGGGAGGATTGTCAGCCTGAGCGGCTTCGATCAGATAGTTCTCACCGGTGTTGCCCTCGGGCAGGGAAGCATTCCACTTGTTGTCGCCGACTGCTTCAGCGGCATCCTGCTCGGCAAGGAGGAAGTCAAGCATAACGGAGTCGATGGCAACGGGGTCCTGCGAGGCGAAGAGGGAGTTGGTCCAGCCGCGGCCGGCCTTGGTGCCGTCGCCGAAGGGAGCGGAGTACCACTTTTCGTTGATCGACATCGAGGAGCCCTGATGTACGGTTGCGCCGAGAGCATCGCAGATGTAGAGGAAGGTCTTGCCGCCGGCATCTGCATTGGAGAGCAGGTCAACCAGAGGCGTGTAGGTGTTCATAGGACGCTTGGGGCACCACCAGATTTCCTTGGGGGTGTTGAGGTAGTCGTTGCCGGCAACCCAACGGTGCAGACCGGAGTAGGTGGGAGGACCGGAGCGGTAGTGAGCCGGGAAGGTGATCGAACCGTCATCCTTATGATAACCGGGCATAACCGTACCGAAGTGATTCTTGGCCGAAGCGGTGAAGCTGGCAAGAGTATGACCGCGGAGATTGAAGAGGTTGATCATGTAGGTGGCTTCGGTAACGATCGTCGGATAGTAAGCGGTATTGTAGGTCGGGTAACCGTTATACTGCTCGTAGGTTTCCTCGGCGGTGAAGTCGATGGACCACTTGATCGGCTTGGTGGTGTCGGCTACGACATCGTTCCTGCCATTGGCAGTATCATCATAGTAAGCGAAGTTGACGCCCTTCAGATCGCCTGCGCTGCACATTTCCTGCAGGTAGGTGGGGATCATGCGGGAGCCGTCATACAGGGTGATGTCGGAGGGAGCAACACCGTGAGCAACCAGAACTTCCAGCAGAGCACGGGTCATAACGGGCGACGGGAAGTAGCCCTTGGTGCTGTTGTTGGAAGCGGCACCGTTGCCGGTTGCGTTCATGTTGACCTTGATGGCGATCTTCTGACCGGCCTTGTAGCCTTCGGCCTTGCCGTTTACGCGCTCGTTGAAGTCGGTGAAGAGAGCGGTCAGAGCTTCGTTGATGTCATCCTTGCCGGCAAGCTGGCAGAGCATATCGACAACCATCGTCTTGACGGATTCGACGTCGAAGTTCTTTTCCATCCACCAGTAGCCGTTGCCGTCCCAATGGAAGGCCTCGGGATTGAAGGCCCAGGTAACGCGGCCGGGCTTTACGCCGATGCCGGTGCCGATCGGGTCCTCGGGCATATCATCGGTAGTGGGGTAAACAATCGGGGGTTCGGTTTCTGCGGGAGTGGTTTCTGCGGTGTCGGATGTGCCATCCGTCGTGTCGCCGGGCGTTGTAGCCGAGCCGCAGCCGACGGAAAGAAGCATCAATCCGGCGAGCAGAGCTGCAAGAATTTTGTTCTTCATGGGATTCTCCTTTTTTGAATTTTTTAATGAATGGACATGAGAAACAGAAATCTGTCAATGCCTTCAAAAGCGGATCCGGACCGGCTGATCGGCACACGGAAGTCCCTGCTTTTTCGGGCATTTTCCTCCTTTTCGGAAGGTACTTCAATTATACTATAAAACCTTTCAAAAAGCAAGAGTTTTTTGAAATATGAACAAAATAATTTGTAGAACAAACCATTCCGCCGAAAAAAGCCTGCCGCACACCGTGCGGCAGGCCGGGGAAGGGATTCTTATTCGTTATCCTCCAGCTTTGCCATGATGCTGTCGATGGAAGCCTTCAGCGATTCCTCGATGCCGGCGATGGCGGAAGCGACCTGATTGTTTTTTGCGTTGACCGAGCCGTTGACAGCGTTCATGACGGTGTTGCGCCAGCCGTAGCACATACCGATATCGAAGTAGCGGGAGTTGCTGATGATATCCAGCATTTCGATGGAATCGTCATTGCGCAGGCCCTTGAGCGAGATGCGCTCGCCGTAGAAGATCGGCAGGATCTCCCGGTCGGTCTGATAGGACATGGCATCCAGCACATAGGAAACATCGTTTGCGTTGGCATTGGTGACCGGCATAACCATGAGATAGCTATAGGCACGGTTGTTGCGGTAGCTTTCCTGCGATTCATCGTATTTCGGGATCGGGAGGATGCCGTAGCCGTCATCCATGGCGCGGAATTTGTTGGCGGCCTTGATTTGTGCCAGCGTCATCAGCGAGCGGCGGTTCTGGAATGCGATTTCATAGTGATCGGGGCCCTGGTTGACATTCAGCTCCAGATATTCGCCGTCGGTGGCGAGAAGGCGGATCACCTTGTCAGCGGCTTCATGGAAGTGCTCGCCCTTGGCGGCCAGCTCCGGAACGCCATCCTCATTGACGGTGAGGTATTCGACATTGGATCCGACCAGAAGAGCGGTCGGGCACTCATGCCAGGACATCATGCCGTAGGTGGCGGAGCCATCGGCCTTCCAGGCGAAGGTATCCGCGCCATTGAGATTGGCGCCGGCCTTCAGATATTCTCCGAGCTTGTCGAGCGTCCATTTGCCGTCGCGGACGAGCTGATAGGGCGCCTCCATATTCAGATCCTCCAGCATATTCTCATTGAAGAAAAGGCAGGTGGTGCCTTCAAATCCGACCAGCGAGATGTCGGTGAAGCCGTAGAAAACCTTGCCGCCGATGGCCGCTTCGGTTGTGGTGGGATCCCACCAGTCCTCCTCAAAGCGGAAGCCGTCCAGCGTGGAGAGATCGATAAGATAACCCTCGGTCAGCGAGGTCTGGAGATAGGAGTCGCGGATGAAGGCGGCATCGTAAAGATCGTCCTGCGAAAGGACCGAGGTGTTCATGGCTTCGACAGCCGCGTTGTAGGAATATTCCTCATTGACTGCCAGCTTGAAGTGGAAGCGCTCCTCCAGATCGCGGTTGCGGCCAAAGACAGCATCGTCAACCTTTTCGCCGGTGGCTTCTTCCAGATCGATGGTTCCGTAGAAGCCGTAGCCCTGCGCTTCATTGAGGATGGTGACGGTTTCGTTTTTCAGATCCAGAGAGGGATAATCGTACTCCTCGTCGGCGGGAGCGGCGGAGGTGCTGCCGGGGGTGTCTTCGGTATCCCCTGCAGGGGTATCGTTTGAGCCGCACGCGCACAGAAGCAGGAGGCCCGAAGCAAGAAGGGCGGCGAGCACACGGCGGATGGCGGGATGTTTCATAAGCATTCTACTCTCCTTATAGCCGCAGCAAACCTGCGCTGCGGCAGAATTTGAATTCCTATCTATTATACTATAAACCGGGGGATGAAATCAAGCCAAAAAGGCGACAAGTTTTTTCAGAGTGTGTCCGAATTTTCAATGTCTGAAGTGAAAAACATTCTTTTGCGCGGCGGCTGTCCCTGAGGACAAAGTGGACATATTCACGTCATGCAATGTTCATATTTGATCGAATTGTGTCGAAAACAGGGAAATCGTAAACTATTTTTGACGAATGGTGATTTTGGTTGACATCGCCCGAATTGTATGCTAAAATGATAAGCAGGGAATAATTCGCCGCGTGAATCATTCTGCCGGATCCGGCAGGCGGCTTTATAATATGGAGAAGAACAAGGATGTTCGGAAAGACGCTTGAAGGGAAAAATCGGATAATCAGACGCCGCATCTGCGCCGGCCTGCTGGCCGTTATATGCCTGCTCCCGATTCTTGGCGTGCCCGCTATTGCTGCGGCGGAGGATCGCGATTCGATTTACATCGATCCGGTTCCCCCGACCCCGCCCGCCCCGGAGAATCCTCCGATCGGCCCGCTTCCCGATCCGGGTGAGCTGCATCAGGTGTTCCCGGATGTCCGCCCCGGCGACTGGTACTTTGAGGATATCGGCCGTCTGGAAGCGGTCGGCGTGCTGAACGGCTATCCGGACGGAAATTTCTATCCCGACCGGGAGATTACCTGTGCCGAATTTGTCAAGATTCTGATGATCAGCTCGGGCGTTGATCTGAGTGAGCGTCCGGCGCGGATTCTGTTCCCCGGAAACTGGGCATCGATGCCGATCAGCCTGGCCTATCAGAAGGGCTATTTAAGCGATGAAGATCTGGCTGCCGGCTTCCGTCCGGATGCGTACATCACCCGTTCGACCATGACACGGATGATGATTCTGGCGCTTGGCATTGAGCCGGCGCGGATCGACGATCCGTTTGAGGATATCTCGGATATTTACGCCTCGACGGCTTACAATGAATACCTGCTTCGCGGCTATCTGAACGAGGATGACACCCGGTATTACAACGGAGGCAGCAATGCCAGCCGGGGCGAGGCGGCGGCGATCGCGGTCCGTATCATCCAGTACCGCGAGAATGCGTACGAATACAAGAAGAACGCAATTTTGCAGAATGCCTCGGTCAATGCACTGAACAACGAATTTGAGCTGCTGGATCTCTTCTATATTCTCAACCGGGAATTTATCGGGGAGTTTACCTTTGAAACCCGGATCCCGATTGACACATGGATTGAATACTATCACCATTCCAACGCGATTCATCTGGAATATTTCTACAGCGCCCGCTTCAATGTCTACCATTTCCCGAGCCGGAATGTCTGCCGGGTGGTCTTTGAGTATGACGAGGACGTGGAAACGCTGAAGAAATACCATGCGGAGGCGGAGGATCGGGCCGATCGGATCCTGGCGGCGATTCTGCATGAGGATATGACCGATTCGGACAAGATCAAGGCTATCCACGATTATCTGATTCTCAACTGCAGCTACGATTACACTTCGTACATGACGGATACGGTGCCGTATACCTCCCGGATTGCATGGGGTGTCCTCTGCCGGAAATCAGCGGTCTGCCAGGGATACTGCGCGGCCTTCAATCTGCTCTGCCAAAAGGCGGGCATCCGCAGCGCGGTTGTGACCGGAACAGCACCGGGAAGCACCGAGCCTCACGCATGGAATATGGTGATGGTGGACGGACGGATTCTGTACATCGATGTGACACACGATGACCCGGTGCCCGATCAGAAGGGCAAGATCTCCTACCGCTATTACTGCCTGACCGAGTCGGAAATGACCGCGCTCGGCTACATCTGGGACCGGAACCATTCCAATCTGAAATACTTTTATTAAGCGTAAGCGAAAGGCGCTGCTGCAAGTTGAAAACTTGCAGCAGCGCCGGGCGTAGACGCGCAGGGGCTGTTGCATCTGAATGCAATAGCCCCTTTTTATTGCGTTTCAGTCCTGCGCCGCATCGAAGACGGTGCGGACCTTGGAGGCAACCTCGGCAAACTGCTCGGGGGTCAGCGACTGCGGGCCGTCGCAGAGGGCCTTGGCGGGATTGTTGTGCACCTCGATCATGACGCCGTCGGCACCGCAGGCTGCGGCGGCCATGGCCATCGGGCGGACCAGCCTGGCGATGCCGCAGGCATGGCTGGGATCCACGATGACGGGCAGGTGGGAGAGCTCATGGAGCACAGGAACGGCGGAGATATCCAGCGTATTGCGGGTGCAGGTTTCGAAGGTGCGGATGCCGCGCTCGCAGAGGATGATATTCTCATTACCGCCGGCCATGATGTATTCGGCGCTCATCAGAAATTCCTGAATGGTGTTGGCAAGACCGCGCTTTAAGAGGATCGGCTTGTTGGAATGACCCAGCTCCTTGAGCAGCTCGAAGTTCTGCATATTGCGTGCACCGACCTGAATGATGTCCACATCGGCGAAGAGATCGAGATGGGCGGCATCCATGATTTCGGTGATGATCGGCAGACCGGTTGCTTTTTTGGCCTCCAGCAGGAGCTTGATGCCCTCATTGCGCAGGCCCTGGAAGGCGTAGGGCGAGGTGCGGGGCTTGAAGGCACCGCCGCGGAGGATCTGCGCGCCGGCATCCTTGACAGCCTGTGCGACCTCGATGATCTGCTCCTCGCTTTCAATGGAGCAGGGGCCGGCGATGAAGGTGAAGCCCTCGCCGATTTTCACATCGCCGATGCCGGAGGGAATGGTGATGACGGTATCGTCGGGATGGAATTTGCGGTTGGCATTCTTGAAGGGCTCGCTGATGCGCTTGACGGTTTCGACGATATCGAGGCCGGAGATGGTATCGATGTCGATTTTGCTGGTATCACCGACAAGGCCGAGGACGGTCTGGTAGTGGCCGCGGCTCAGGTGCACGGATACGCCCTGCGTTTTCAGAAAATCGATAAGGCTGTTCAGTCTTTCTTCGTTGGCCTGGTTTTTGATGACGACGATCATGGTAAGTATCTCCTTGATAATAATAGTTGAATTTGGCAGTCATGGAATAAAAAAGCTCCGCAGTGATTTTCACTACGGAGCGGTGGAATTCTATCCGGACGGTTGTCCCGTTTTCGCAGCACAAATCACTATTACCTTATTCGACGGAATAATAGTAATAGTAATAATATGCAGCTGCAAATACGGAAGCAAACATATCGATTCCTCACATTGAATGACTTTACTTAATTATATCACTAAAGCGCAGGACTGTCAACGGACATAGTGCACAATAAGGATGCGGAAATTTGTCTCGGAATACGGCAGAATGAACGAACAATCAGCCGGCGAAGTGCTTTTTAATGGCTTCGATGATATACAGGGAAGCCTTTCCGTCGCCATACGGATTCTTTGCGGCTGCCATGCGTGCATATTCTTCGCCGCCGGGAATCAGGGCCTCGGCCTCGGCGATGATGCGGTCGGTATCGGTGCCGATGACCTTGACAGTACCGGCTTCGACAGCCTCGGGCCGCTCGGTTTCGGTGCGCAGAACCAGAACCGGCTTGCCGAAGGAGGGGGCTTCTTCCTGGATGCCGCCCGAGTCGGTCATGATGAAGAAGGCTTTGGCGAGCAGATTGTGCATATCGGCTACGTCAACCGGCTCGGTCAGCGTGATGCCGGGCTTGCTGTCGAGAAGGGGAAAGACCACATTGCGCACGGCGGGGCTGAGGTGCACCGGATAGATGAAATGCAGATCCGGGTGCTTTTCGGTGAGGGCCAGGACCGCACGGCAGATATTTTCGATGCCGCCGTTCTGATTTTCGCGGCGGTGTGCGGTCAGCGGGATGATCTTTTTGGCGGTGAAATCAATGCTGCGGAGCTTTTCGTCCTTGAAGACATAGCCCGGCTTGACGGTATAGGCAAAGGCGTCCAGCGCGGTATTGCCGGTGACACTTACGCCTTCGGTGATGCCCTCGGCGGCCAGATTGGCGCGGTTCCTCTCGGTGGGGGAGAAGTGGAGGGTGGCGAGGCGGGAGGTCAGATTGCGGTTGATTTCCTCCGGGAAGGGGGAGTAACGGTCATAGGTGCGGAGTCCTGCTTCCACATGGCCGACCGGCAGACGGGCATAGAAGGCGGCCAGCGCGGCGGCAAAGCTGGTGGTGGTATCGCCGTGAACCAGAACGAGATCCGGCTTGGCCTCTGCCAGAACCGATTCCAGACCGAGAATGACATCGGAGGTGATGGTCGAGAGGGTCTGGGTGCGCTTCATGACATTGAGGTCATAGTCCGGCGTGACACCGAAATAGGCGAGGGCGCTGTCCAGCATCTCGCGGTGCTGGGCGGTTACGCAGACGATGCTCTGAAGCTCGGGATCGGCCTCGATGGCCTTGACGAGGGGGCACATTTTGATGGCTTCCGGACGTGTGCCGAAAACCGACATAACTTTGATCATAGCTGTCAATCCTTTTCATTGCTGACCGGCATGGGAGCCAGTCCTTTTTCCTGTTCGATCCGGGCGATCACATCGGCGTAGGCGGCCGCAAAGAGTGCGGCAGCACGCTCATGCTCGCCGGCCAGATCCAGTGCGGCGAACAGGGCTTCCATGCCGGTTGCCCGACGGTATTCGACGGCGGAGGCGCTTTTGGGGGCCGAGAGGCCGTGCGCATTCCGGCCGCGCTTGTAGAGATATTCCTCCTCCTCGGTGAGGAGCGGGAGCAGGCGCTCCATGCCCTGACTCTGTGCGGTGGCCTTGACAAAGCGGAGCGCCAGACGGTTCAGCTCGCCGTTGTCGGTGATGCCGAGCCGCACCAGATAGCGGCGGACATACACCTCCAGGACGGCATCGCCGAGATAAGCGAGGGAAGCTCCATTGGTATAGCGGGTAAATTCCGTATTCATGGGATTCACTTTCGTTGAAAAAGCAGATTCTTTATGGATATTATACCATACTGCGGGGGAAATATCAATATGCCAAAAAGAGAACTTTCAGCCAAATCCTGCTGAATATGTTGGCATCCCTACCGAGAGAGCGGTATAAATCCTCGAAATAGCCGGCTAAAAGCTTCAGCTGGGACGGGGTGATATCGGTGCCGAATTCGCCGGCCAGCATAGCGCGGGAAACCTCGGCAAAGGAAACATCGGTGAAAATACCGAGTGTTTCATCCACCCGTGCGGCGAAGGCTTCGTGATCCTCGCCGGGGGCCGGCGACAGGCCGCGGTGCGCCAGCAGGCGCAGAATGGCGCGGTCCAGACGGGCGGCCGTCTTCAGCCTTCCCTCGGGCTGATCGGAAGGGTATTCGGCGCGGCGGACCAGCTGCTCACGGCTCCGCTCACAGAAGCGGATCCGCATCCGGACAGCCAGCACCAGAACGGTGACGATGGCCAGAGCAGCGGCGGTGATCAGAAGGGCCGCGATGGGAAATTCACGCTCATCGGGATCGGTGGGATCGCCGGGATCGATCGGAAGCAGCGGCTCGGTATCCATCGGCCCGGTATCCTCGGGAATCGGCGAGGTGTCGGTCGGCACTTCCTCGATGGGATCGGAGCGTCCGCCCTCGTACATCTGGGAATAGTAGGGCGAGGTGGCTTCATACTGCACCCAGCCGTAATAATCGTAGTAGACCTCGATCCAGGCATGGGCATTGTAGTCACGGACGGTGCTTGTATAGCGGGCGGCGGCATCGTCCCCCTGTGTGCGCGCATAGGTGTCGGCGATATAGCCCTCCGCATAACGGGCGGGAATGCCCATGGAGCGCAGAAGCATGACGGCCGCAGAGGCGAACTGGACACAGTAGCCCTCGCGCGTATCAAACAGGAAGGTATCGATGGCGTTGATGTATTCCCGGTCGGTGGAAGGCTCGGCGGGAGTCAGCGTATAGAGCATCTGGGCCAGATAGTCGATGACATACATGACCGTTTTGTGCCGGGCATCGTAGCTGCGGGCGTATCCCAGAAGCGACGGATCGCCTCCGGGTGCCGCGGCGGCAAGATCCTTTGCAAGCGCCTCGATCTGACCGGAGCCTTCGGGAAGATTCAGATAGGTTTTGTGAACGTAATCGGCGTAGAGCGGCACATTGTCGATGAGGGCGAGCGCGCGCTCCCGTTCGGTATCGTCCATGGTATAGAGGAAACGGTAGACCAGCGAATTGACACCGAGCAGGCGCATCATATCCGCCGAGGCGACCTCATTTCGGTCAAGCTCGGTCAGATCCACCGTGCGGTTGAGAATGAGGCTGCGGATGGTTTTCTCCATGCTTGTCAGCGAATCGCCGGCGGTGATCATTTCATCCAGAAGCGTGACAGTACGGCTCTGATCGATGAAATCGTTCATCCGCGCGCCAAGATTGGCGGCGAAGCTGTGATCGCGCAGGAGCGGCAGATAGGAGATCGTGGAATAATCGTCGGCAAAGAGATAGGAGGTGCCGGTGAATATGCCGTCATAATAGTTGGAGTAGGCGGTATCGGATTTTTCGCGGGAGCCGTGCTTCAGAAGCCGCTGGCGCTGATCGGTGTAGGAGGGCAGGAAAAGAACATTGGCGGTCGGAGCCAGCTTTTTGATGTGAACCTGCGCGGTGATATAGCCCAGATTCAGATGCTGATGAAGCTTTGAGGTTTCGTTCAGACCGATGAGATTCGGATGCATGGCCCAGAGCAGCTCCTGCGTCAGAAGCTCGGAGGAGAATCCGTCGCCGAAGATTTTCTTGTATTCCTCGATCTGTTCGTAATCGGCAGAGTACCAGGAATCGTGCCGGTAATCGATGCCGGTCCAGTTGCGCAGATAGATCGGGATAGCGGTTTCGCTCTGGACCTCGAAGATTTTATCGCCCGAATAGTTCCGGTCGGAGGAGGCGGCGGAGCGTTTGTCAAGAGAAGCCGCGCCTGAAAAGAGCAGACTGGAAAAATCGGGATTGCCGCCGTCAGCCAGAACGGTAAGATAGGTTTCCAGCCGGAGCGCCGGTACGGAAATGGCAGGGATATCGGTCATGCTCTTTTCCACCCGGAGCGGGAGAAAGAGAAGAAGCATCGAAATCAGCGCCGTGAACAGGCCGGTGAAGCCTCCGAAGGCGGAATTGCGGCGGAAGGCTTTGAGTAAAGGCGAACTTTTGCCAAGGCCTGCAGGTGCACCGAACCGTGCGGTCAGCACCTGTCGGCGGCTGTAGGTGTGATCGAAGCCGGCCATGGCTACACAGCCGCAGAGAGAGGCGATCATAACGGCAAAGCCGCCGTTTTTCTGCGGGAGGCCGTAATAGAGCGACAGGGTGGCCAGCGAACAGCCCGCCATTAACAGCGGAAGCAGATGGGTGCGCTTCAGAATGGAGGCGCAGTACAGGATCGCCAGTAAAATACAGATGGCGAAGAAGGCGTGATCCAGGCAGTCGGATTCCCGGAGGCGAAGCTGCTTCAGCGTATAGTCAAGGTCGGATATATACTGCACCATGCTGTTGTAGCCGATGGAAACCATATGCCGGAAAAGCGCATTGCTGAGCGCGCCAAAGCAGAGGGCGGCGACGGTGACGATGTTTTTGGTGCGCACGGCGATCAGGATCAGGGCGGCCAGAAGGAGAGCACAGCCGCCGGCGAAGAACCGTTTGCCGATTCCCATTACGGCAAAGAAGGCGCAGAACAGGAAGCAGAGCCCGAATATGGCCGGCACAGCCGGCGTAAGGCCCAGCGAATCGCTGATGAACAGCGCTGTGGAAAAGGTGCAGAGGAATGCCAGAAGTGCCCGGCAGATATAGCCGAGGACCGGCATTTTGGTACCGCCGTTCTGCTCCTCGGGAAGGATCAGCTCGACTTGTGTAATTTCTTTTTTCAAGAGAGTTTCCTCGTTATTTCGTGACGGCTTGTGCCATGGCGGGGGTCAGCTCGGTGATGCGGCATCCGGCCCTGCGCAGAATCTCCAGCCGTTCTCCGTGAGCACGAAGATCGGTGGGCTCATCAAACAGCAGGGGATCCGAGCAGAGCAGAAGCTCCATGCCCTGGGTCCCGGTCTGCCGGCGGGCGGCGATGGCGGCATATTCCGATGCGGCGGCATCGTCAAGATAGGCGGTGACGAAGACCAGCGACGATTCGGCCGAGATATCGGCCATCCCGGAAAGCGCAGAAGCCTGATGGGGCTGGCTGACGAGCGGTGCAGAGGCAAAACGGTAGAAGGCGGCCTCAAAATCGGCCAGCGATGCCATCCGGGCGCGTGCGACGGTGGGCGGCGTTTCTTCTCCTCCGGGGAGGGGACGGCCGCCGTCGAACCAGAGCAGCGTGACACGGCTTCCCGCGCGAAGCTCGCGCAGGGCGCAGGCGATGGCGAATTCGACGACCAGATCGGTCAGCAGTTCATCGGCATCTTCGTTTTCCGAGGCGCGGGGGACAGGCGTATTTTCGGGAATAGCGGAGCGGTAATGCGGCTCCAGATCGCAGATGATGGTGACATCCTGTCCGTCGCTGCGGGCGTAATCCTTGACCAGAAGCTCCTGCGATTTCCCGGACAGCTTCCAATGGATGCTCTTCAGGCTGTCGCCTTTTTCATAAGAGCGGATATCCGAAAGCTCGGTATTGTCCGAGCCGTGGAAGCGGCGGACGGTCATGGTGTTGCGCTCATCCTCCGAATGGAGCTCGCGCGGTGTCAGCTCAAGCCGGCGCGGCAGGATCAAAACCCGCGCCAGATGCTCGACCGGGATTCGGATGCGGACGGTGCGGAAGCAGTCATAGACCCACAGGCAGCGGACACCGACCGGAAATTCGCCGCGGTGGCGAAATCGGGCGGTGCGGCGGATCTCACATCCGGCCAGCGGCAGGAGCGAGAGGGCAAACATCCGGCTGCTGCATTTGCGGCCCGATTCATCCGGTAAAAGGAGCTCGGCCTCGATAAAGGGAAAGGGAATCAAACCGTTGTTGGAAATGACCAGCGTGAAATCGACCGGGGCTAATTTTTCGGCGGCAGAGCGGTCCGAGCGGGCGGCGGCTCGGATGAAGAGTCTGGCCGCGAGAAGCTGAAGGGCCGTTCCGAGCGGGAGCAGCAGAACGAAGAGAAAAAGCATATAGGAGATGGGAAGCTTCAGCATCTGTGCCAGAAGAAGGGCGGCGATCAGAAGCGGCGGCCAGATCCACGCGTTTGCCGTCAGCGCGATCGGGCTCTGACGCCGCTTTTTATCGGCAGCGCGTGTGCGGTGCTTGAAGGGGAGCTTCATAATCAGACTCCGCGGCGGCCCTGGAAGGGAACCGGCGTGATGCGCAGAAGCTCGTCCATGACATCCTCGCCGGTAAGCTGGCGCAGACGGGCCTCCTGACTCAGCACCAGACGGTGGCCGACAGAGGCCTTGAACAGGGCGGAGATATCGGAGGGAATGACATAATTCCGGCTGTGCATGAAGGCATAGGCCTGGCTCAGACGCTTCAGCGCGAGGGATGCGCGGGGGCTGGCACCGAGCGAAATGGCCGTGTGGGAGCGGGTCGAGGAAACCAGCGTGACGATGTAGCGCTGCAGCTCGGTATCGATGTGAACATCGGTGACGAGAGAGCGCAGGAAGCGGATCAGCGAGATGCTGACAGCCGGGGTGACACTCTCCAGCGGGCTGTGCTCGCGGCGGTTTTCGATGATCCGGACCTCCTCCTCAGGCGTGGGATAACCCATGGAAAGGCGGAGCGCAAAGCGGTCGAGCTGGGCCTCGGGAAGCGGATAGGTTCCGACGAAACCGGACGGATTCTGGGTAGCGATGACCATAAAGGGATCGGGAATATCGTAGGTTTTGCCGTCGACGGTGACACGGCCCTCCTCCATGGATTCCAGAAGGGCGGACTGGGTTTTGGGCGAGGCACGGTTGATTTCGTCGGCCAGAAAGATATTGGTCATGACAAGGCCGGGCGTGAAGGCGAAGCTCTCGCTCTGACGGTTATAGATATTGAAGCCGGTGATATCCGAAGCGGTAACATCCGGCGTGAACTGGGCGCGGCGGAATTCCAGACCGGCGGCGCGGGCCAGAGCGGCGGCCAGCGTAGTCTTGCCGACACCGGGGACATCCTCGATCAGAACATGACCGCCCGCCAGCAGAGCGGTGACAAGGAGAAGAACCTCGCGGTGCTTGCCGACGATGACCTTTTCGATTTCTCCGACCAGCCTTCCGGCCGCGGCATAAGCCTTGGCGGCATCCACATCCGCGAAGCGGACACCGGAAAAATCACGTTTTGCGGAATCATTTTTTTCGATCGTGCTGTTATCCATTGGGGAATTCCTTTCGTTATGTAAGATGAAGATTCTTGGTTTAATTGTAACACAGAACGGGAAAAGTTGCAACCTATTTCATAATTATTTTACAAACAGAGGGAAGACTGACGGCAGCGAGTGCATTTTACTCAATTTAATTGCAATAAAATTGAGTAAAACCCATTGACAATCCGTGCGGGCGGTGATATAATAGTAAATGCTGAAAATTCGAGGGAAGGGAGCCATCTTATGACGGAAAACGATAGCCTGAAGCTGATCGCCCAGCGGCTGTCCTCCATGTCGGCCGCGGAAAAACGGCTGGGAACCTATATTCTGGCCAATCCCCAGAAGGTTGTCAATATGACCATGCGTGTTCTGGCCGGCGAAACCGATGTTTCCGAGGGAAGCATCGTCAATTTTGCCACGAAGCTCGGCTTTGAAGGGTATACCGCGCTGAAGATCAATCTGGCCCGGAGCCTTTCGTCGGGACAGACGCTGATGTTCGATAACGTTGCGCCCGGCGACAGCGCCCGCGATGTCATGCGCAAAATGCGCGACAATACGGTGGATGCGCTGAATACCACCTACGAAACCATGCAGGATGCGGATCTGATGCGCGCGGTGGAGATGCTCTGTTCGGCCAGGCGCCGGATCGAGGTCTACGGCATCGGAAGCTCCTCGATGATCGCCGAGGATGCGGCCTTCCGCTTTATCAAGCTGGGGCTGCCGGCTGTAGTCATGAAGGACAGCTACATCAGCTCGGTATCGGCGCTGACGCTGGACAAGGACTGCCTTGCGCTGGCGATTTCCTATACCGGCCGCACACACGATATACTCAAAACCATGTCCATCGCCAGGGAAAAGGGAGCCAAAACGCTCTGTATCACCTGTTATGCGGACAGCCCGCTGGCCCGGCTCTGCGATCATTCGCTGATTGCGGTTTCCGGCGAGGCGGTCATCAACAAGCTGTCCACGGTATCCCGTCTGGCCCAGCTGATGATTATCGATACCCTTTGTGCCTATATCACCAATCAGCGGCGCGAGGCGGCGATTGAGCGTCAGAGCGAGATTGTCGATGCCTGGGACGAATACTGGGTCACGGGGAACTGACATCATGGATGCACAAGCTGCCAAAAGGCCGGGATACCGCAGTATGACGGCGGTTTATCTGACGGACGGTGAGCGGATTCTTCTATTGTACCGGCAGGGCTCACGGGTTGTGAACCGTGTCTGGATCGGCGCGGCCGGCGGTCATATGGAGGTCTCGGACGGCGGCGATCCGCGTGCCTGCATCCTGCGGGAGATGCGCGAGGAGCTCGGACTCGGGGAGGCCGATGTCCGGAATCTGCGCCTGCGCTATATCACCCTGCGGCGGGATGCAGCGGAAATCCGGCAGAATCATTATTATTTCGCCGAATGGCCGGGCGGATCCGAAAGGGAGCTGACATCGCCGGAGGGCGAGCTGCGCTGGTTTTCGATCGACGAGCTTGACGGACTTCCGATGCCGTATTCGGCAGGGTATATGATCCGCCATTGGCTGGAGGTCGGACGGCAGACGGACGAAATGTATGTCGGCACGGCGTGCGGCGAGGGGGTATTTTTTGCCTGTCTGCCCGAAGTTGAATAAAGAATTACCATCATATATATTTCTGGAGGAATCAAATGAAGAAGCAATACGATGTTCTGATTATCGGTGCCGGTGTCACCGGTGCGATGATCGCCCATAAGCTGGCCCGGTACAACCTTTCTCTGGCGGTAGCGGAAGCCGGAAGCGATGTGGCCAGCGGCTGTACGCGCGCCAATTCCGCAATTGTCCATGCCGGATTCGATGCGGAGGTCGGCACGCTCAAGGCGAAGATGAATGTCCGCGGCTGTGCCGAGATGCCCGAGCTGACCCGTCAGCTTGATGTTCCCTACAAGAACAACGGCTCGCTGGTTGTCGGCTACGGCGAAGAGGATGAAAAAACGCTGCAGTCCCTGCTGGAGCGCGGAAATGCCAACGGTGTTCCCGGCCTTGAAATCATCAATAAGGAGCGCCTGCATGAGATGGAGCCCGGTGTTTCGCCCGATGCTACGGCGGCTCTGTGGGCACCGACAGCCGGTATTGTCTGCCCGTATGAGCTGACGATGGCGGCGGCCGAAAATGCGGCGCTCAACGGATGCGAATTTTTCTTCGATTTCCGCGTAGATGCCATCGAGGCCTGCGAGGGCGGAGTGGTTGTCCGGGCGGGCGAGCGGGAGCTTCACGCTTCCTTCGTGGTCAATGCGGCCGGTATTCATTCCGATGAGCTGGCGCGGCTGGCCGATCCTGCCTTCCCGATTCATCTGATCCCCCGCCGCGGCGAGTATATGATTCTGGATAAAAACGAGGGCGGAACCGCATCGGCGACCCTGTTCATGGTACCGAGTGCCGCCGGCAAGGGAATCCTTGTTACGCCGACGGTTGACGGCAATCTGCTGGTCGGCCCCAATGCCCAGAAGGTGGCAATTGATGACAATGCCACAACGGCCGAAGGTCTGGACGAGATTTCCTCCGGTGCCAGACGGCTGGTTCCGTCGGTCAATCTGCGTGCGGTTATCACATCCTTTGCCGGCATCCGTCCGACGCCGGATACGCACGATTTCCATATTGAGCCGTCTGCTTCCCTGCCCGGTCTGCTGAACCTGGTCGGCATCGAATCGCCCGGCCTTGCCTCCTCGCCTGCGGTCGCCGCTTATGCCATCGAAAAGCTGGCAGGCATGGGCCTTGCTCTGACGGAAAAGGCAGACTACAATCCCTTCCGCACGGCAAAGGGTCACAAACGCCCGCCCTTCCGCGAGCTGTCGGCCGAAGAAAAGGCGGAGCTTGCCAAGGCCGAGCCTGCTTACGGCAAGATCATCTGCCGCTGTGAAACGATCACCGAGGGCGATATTCTGGATGCCATCCGCCGCCCGGTCGGTGCCCGGTCGATTGACGGCGTGAAGCTCCGTACCCGTGCCGGCATGGGCCGCTGTCAGGGCGGTTTCTGCTCGCCGCGCGTAGCGGAGATTCTGGCCCGCGAGCTGAATGTGCCGCTGGACAGCGTTACCAAGCGCGGCAGCGAGAGCACGCTTCTGACGGGCAAGACGAAATAAGGAGGACAGACAAATGAATTTTGATATGGAAAAAAAGCTGGTTATCGTGGGCGGCGGCCCGGCTGGACTTGCGGCAGCTCTGGAAGCCAACCGCGCCGGCATCGCGCCCGACGATATTCTGATTATCGAGCGCGACCGTGAGCTCGGCGGCATTCTCAATCAGTGCATTCATGCCGGCTTCGGCCTGCATATGTTCGGCGAGGAGCTTTCCGGCCCCGAATATTCCGGCCGCTTTATCGATCAGGTGCTGGAGGCGGGAATCGGCTATGTGACCGATTCGATGGTTCTGTCCGTTTCCGATGACCGGATTGTCACCTTTGTATCCCCGGCGATGGGCTTTGTCCGCATGAAGGCCGGCGCGGTTGTCCTCTGCACGGGCTGCCGTGAGCGGACACGCGGCGCACTCAACATTCCCGGAACCCGTCCCGCCGGCATCTATTCGGCCGGTACCGCACAGCGCTATGTCAATATCGAAGGCTATATGCCCGGCAAGCGGGTTGTTATCCTCGGCTCGGGCGATATCGGCCTGATTATGGCCCGCCGCATGACGCTGGAGGGCGCGAAGGTTCTCCGTGTCTGCGAGCTGATGCCCTATTCGGGCGGCCTGGCGCGGAACATTGCCCAATGTCTGGACGATTTCGGCATTCCGCTCTATCTCTCCCATACTGTCACCGAAATCCGCGGCAAGGACCGCGTGGAAGCGGTTGTTATCAGCAAGGTCGATGAAAACCGCCGTCCGATTCCCGGCACCGAAGAGGTGGTCGAGTGCGATACCCTGCTTCTGTCGGTCGGCCTGATTCCCGAAAATGAGCTGGCAAAGTCTGCGGGCATTCTGCTTGACCGTGTGACCGGCGGTGCGGTTGTCAATCAGTACAACGAAACCAGCGTGCCCGGTATCTTTGCCTGCGGCAACGCGCTTCATGTTCACGATCTGGTTGACTTTGTCACGAAGGAAGCCTATACAGCAGGCCGTTCGGCGGCCGATTATGTCCGCGGTGCCATTACCGTGGGCGAGTATTCCGTTGCCTGCCGTGCGACGGGCGGTGTCCGTTATACGGTTCCCCAGCGGCTGGACTGCGGATCCGAGGCTCCCGAGGAGCTGAAGTTCTTCTTCCGCGTCGATAACATCTACAAGAAGGTCAAGCTGGAGCTTCGCCGCGGCAATCAGACGCTCAAATCCGTATCAAAGCGTGCGGTTGCCCCCGGTGAGATGGAATCCATCACGCTGAACAAAGAAGAGTGTGCCCGTCTTCTGTCCATGGACGGCGATATTGAAATTACGCTTGTGAAGAGCGGGGAGGAAGCAAAATGAGTACCACGAGATCGATGACCTGCATCGTATGCCCGATCGGTTGTGCGCTGGAGGTTGTACTGGACGAGCAGGGCAAGGTGGTGGAAATCACCGGTAATACCTGCAAGCGCGGCCATGATTATGCCGTCACCGAATGCACGCATCCCACCCGTACGCTGACCTCCACGGTCCGTCTGAACGGCGCGGCCGGCGAAAAATTCCTTCCGGTGCGCACCGATGCGCCGATTCCCAAGGAAAAGCTCTTTGAAGCCATCGAACAGCTCAATGCCATCACGGCCGAGGCACCGGTGAAAATGGGGGATGTTGTCTGCGAGAATTTCGTGGAAAAGGGAATCCGCCTGATCGCCTGCAAGACGGTCGCGAGGGGGTGACACCGCATGGATGCAAGCAAGCTGCCCCGGCAAATTGAATCGGGAACCTTCGCAGATGTCGGTCATTGTCAGGGCATTGCCATTGATGGCGCGTGTATGTACTTCTCCTTCACCACGATGCTTGTCAAAACCGATTTTGACGGCCATGTGCTCGGAAGCGTGACGGGGCTGTGCGGGCATCTCGGATGCCTTGCTGCATACGGCGGCTATATCTGGGGATCCCTGGAATACAAAAACGATGCCATCGGCAAAGAAATCCTGGCCTCTACGGGCGGCGTGAGCAATCCGGATACCTTTTATGCGGCTCGTTTTGCGTGCGATAAAATCACGCGCGAGCGGATGGATGCCTCCGAGGTGATGGAGGTCATCAAGCTGGAGGATGTCTGCGAGGATTACAGCTGGACTTATTGCCGGCTGAGCCATCGCCACGGCTGCAGCGGTATTGACGGCATCACCTTTGCGCCCTGCACCGACGGATCGGACCGGATGCTGATTGCTTACGGCATCTACGGGGATGAGGAACGGGACGATAATGACGATCAGGTCCTGCTCTCCTTTGATCCGAAGGCGATCGAACCGTATTTCGGCAAGCTGGATCTTTCGGATCCGGCACCGGGCATCCGCTGCCTTGAAAAGCTGTTTGTCCGCACCGGAAATACACGGTACGGAATTCAGAATCTGGAGTACGATCCGGCAACCGGTTATCTTCTGGCCGCAGTCTACCGCGGAAGCAAGAAGCATTTCCCCAATTATCCGATGTACTTCATTGACTGGAGGGCGGAACGAGGGGAGCACAATTATCTGCCGCTGGCCGAGATCGGTGAGCAGGATCCTGAAACGGGGATCCGCGGAAGCCGCTTTGGGCTCGGATCAACCGGCATGATTGCGCTGGGGGAGGGCTGCTTCTATTTCTCCGATGCCCATGCCGCAAAAACAGAGGCGGGAACGGTCTTTTCCAGCACGGTTTCGCTCTATCGCATGAGAGAAGACGGCAGCTTCGATAAAATCTGAATAAAAAATCCATTCCGCAGGCGGCACAGTACGGCCGGTGCGGAATGGATTTGTTTATTATTTGCGGTGCAGATGACGGCGCATCACAACAAACAGCGCTACGATGGCGGCAAGCAGCGTAAAGGCGGACAGCGTGAAGCTGTCGAAGGTGGGCGGGGAGGTAAGCGCATCGGTCAAAAAAAACATGAGGACACATCCGTTTCTGCAATCTGTGCTGAATTCTGGTCTGTCAGGGGACTCTGTTTTTATTGGACGCTGCGCGGCGGGAAAAAGTTCCCGATTATTTCCGATTACGGAAATTTTGCTGCGGATTCGGACGGCTTTGTGTCCGGCCCTGCGGACTTGGACGGGTCTGCGAGGAGATAGCCGGGCGTTTGGCGGCGGGACGGCGCTTTGGCATCCGGCGGCGGTAGCGGATGATGACCAGCAGAATCAGGATAACGAGATACGCAAGGACGGCGATCACGGCGGCCGTGATAATCATGCGGAAGGTCGGGGTCCGGGTCATATCCTTCAGCAGATCCAGCACATACAGCACGTTGTTCCGGCTGACGCTGTTGCGGGTGACCAGATCGAAGGTGCCGAGATTCTGGCCGTCAAAGGTGACGGTGAGATGGCCGCCGACGGCTCCCTCCTGTACCGGCGCGGTGAAGGAATCCACATCCAGCGCCCAATCAAGGACAACATCGGAGGCAACATCCACATCCAGCGGCAGGAACAGCTCGATGTTCTCGGATGGGAAAAGCGTGACGTAATCGACCTTGCTGGAGAGGCGGACCGGAACCTCGCAGATCATATTCGAGGTGGTCAGAACCTTGACATATCCCCAGTTTTTCAGCGCCCAGTTGATCAGCTCGGCGGCGTGTGTGTAGGAATAGATCGATTCCTCGGTAGCCTCGGCCCCCATGACGGTGACGATATAGGTCAGGCCGTCGCGGACGGCGGCGGTGGCGATGCAGTAGCCGCCCTCGGCTGTATAGCCGGCATTCATGCCGCGGGGCACCGACCAGAGATACTTGTATTCGATCAGCGAGGAGAAATAGTAGTTCTTATTGAAGACAGTCCGGCGCTTCTGCTTATTGGTCGGCTCGATGACCCGCTTCTCCACCGATGCCATGTCGGCGATAGGATCCAGCTCGTAGGCATAGGCGGCGATTTTGGCGGTATCGGCCGCCGTTGTTGTCATGAGCGGATCGTGGATGCCGGTCGGGTTGGTGTAGAAGGTATTCATCGCGCCGATTTCACGGGCCTTTTCGTTCATCAAAACCGCGAACTCCTCAATACCGCCGGCGATTTCGATGGCGAAAACATTGGCGGCATCGTTGGCACCGCCGCAGATCAGCGCATAGAGAAGCTCCTCCACGGTGATGACCTCGTTGCGCTTCAAGGCGATATTGTTGCCCTGCACATAGGCGACGGCGGCGCTGGGAACGGTAATTTCCCGGTCAAGATCGTCGCCGAAGGCTTCCACGGCGAGGATAGCGGTCATCAGCTTGACCGTGGAGGCGGGATAGATGGTTTCCTCCGCGTTCTTGCCGAAGATGACACGGTCGTTTTCAATATTATAGACACACGCCGCATTGGCGCGATCAATTGCCGGCGGGGTGCTGTCCGGCGCTTCGGCATGGATCGGCAGTACACCGAGGGTGCCGAGCAGCAGGCATACGGATGCCAGCCAAAGAGAAAGGATGGAGCGTTTTTTCATCGCGGGCCTCATTTGTCGGAAAAATAGTCCAGCGTATCGGCGATATCGTGCTCGATCTGCGCGCGCAGGGCATCGATGCCCGAAAAGCGGATTTCGCCGCGCAGACGCTTGTGGAAGGAAACCTTGATGCTTTTGCCGTAAAGCCAGCCGTTGTAATGGATGATGTGGGTTTCGCAGTTGACGGATGCACCCTCCCCCTCGACGGTCGGACGCACGCCAATATTGGCAACGCCGAGAAAGGGATCACCGGCGATATCAACCGTGCAGGCGTAGATGCCCCGGGCGGGGATGAGATGTCCGTCGGGAAAATTCTGATTGATGGTGGGAATCCCGATCGTACGGCCAAGCTCCTTGCCGTGGACAACGGGAAATTCGATGGAAAACGGACGGCCCAGGAAGCGCGCGGCCTGCTCCATATCGCCGTTTTCCACTAAAAGGCGGATTGCGCTGGAGCTGACCAGGCGGCCGTCCAGATAATAGGGCGGCAGGACGATGCAGCGGCCGGCGGAGCTCATGAGCTGTGTCAGGGTATCGCAGTCGCCGCTTCCGTTTTGGCCGAACCGGAAATTGAAGCCGCAGACGGCACAGACGGTGCGGCACTGCCCGATCAGAATCTCGCGGACAAAACGTTCCGGTGTGTAGTCGCGCACACGGGAGAAATCCTCCAGAATCGCATAATCGACGCCGAGGGAAGCAAAAAGCTCAAGCTTTTCCTTTGTTCCGGTGATCGGCTTCATGCCGGGCTTGCCCGGAGGCAGACTGTCGGAGAAGGTCCAGACGGCGGATTTTACCCCTTCGCCGGCATGAGCGGCGGCATATTCGACGGCACGGGTGATCAGCTGTGCATGGCCGGCATGGACGCCGTCAAAGGTTCCGAGAGCGGCAGAAAGAGGAGAGCATACGCCCTCCTCCCGCTTCATTGTGTGAAGATCATATACTTCCATCAGACACCGAGGTAATTCTTTACAAGGGTGTTGAGCAGCTCATCCCGGTCGATACGGCGGATCAGGCTGCGGGCATTCTTGTAGTTGGTGATATAGGTAGGGTCCTCGGAGAGGATATAGCCGACAATCTGGTTGACCGGATTATAGCCTTTTTCGCGCAGAGCTTCGTATATGGTGCAAAGTGTGCGCTGCATTTCATCTTCTTTTTCGTCACGGACGGTGAAGGTGATCGTCTTGCTCTTGTCCGGCGAAACCTGTGCCTGCTTGTCAACGGTGGATAACGGCATCTGAATCAATCCTTTCCAAAGATAGCGGTATTGAAAACCGCCTCGGGTGATAACTTACTGACTATATAATACACGAAAACCGGACGGAGTTCAAGAGGGTTGCGGGTTTTGTAAGATAAATGTAATGTTGCTGTCAGCGGCTGCGCTTTTTGGAAGCGGATGGCTTCCCTTTGGATGGGCGGCTGTCGGAATCCCGGCGGATGGTTTTTTTGTCTGCGGTCTGCTTACGGACCCGGGCGGTGTCGCCTCCGGCTCTGCCCGGACGGTGTTCCCGACGGGACGGCGGGAGATCGCTTTTCTGCGAGCGCGGCTGCGATTGTCCGCCTGCGCGCTCGGGTCTTACCAGACATTCGGGCGAAAAGCCGATCAGATCCTCGCGGCCGGCAAGGCGGAGCGCCTTGCGGACCAGCGGAGCGTTATCCGGACGGCTCCACTGGAGGAGGGCGCGCTGCATTCGCTTTTCCTCGTAATCGTGCGTGCAGTAGACCGGCTTCATCGTCAGCGGATCCAGACCGGTGTAATACATGACGGTGGATGCGGTGCCGGGGGTCGGATAAAAGTCCTGCACCTGCTCGGGTGAATAGCCCCAGGTTTTGAGATAGCAGGCAAGCTCAATGGCATCCTTCAGCGTGCTGCCGGGATGGCTGGACATCAGATAGGGGACGAGATACTGCTCCTTGCCAAAGCTCTTGGTCAGCTCGAAATACCGCTTTTTGAAGGCTTCAAAGGCTTCAATCCCCGGCTTGCCCATATAAGAGAGCACATTGTTGGAGCAATGCTCGGGCGCGACCTTCAGCTGGCCGCTGACATGATCGTGCACCAGCTTCTTGAAAAAGCTGTCATCTTTATCGGCCAGCACATAGTCGAAGCGCACGCCGGAACGGATGAAGACCTTTTTGACACGCGGGAGGGATTCGACCCGGCGCAGAAGCTCGATGTATTCGCTGTGATCGGCGATCAGATTCTTGCAGGGCCTGGGGGCCAGACACTTCCGGTTCGGACAGACTCCGTGCTCCTTCTGCTTTTTGCAGGCCGGATAGCGGAAATTGGCGGTCGGGCCGCCGATATCATGGATGTAGCCCTTGAAATTCGGGGATTTTGTGATCTGCTCGGCCTCTTTGACAACCGATTCGATGGAGCGGCTGCGCACGGTGCGGCCCTGATGGAAGGCAAGCGCGCAGAAATTGCAGCCTCCGAAGCATCCGCGGTTGTGGGTGACGGACATCTCCACCTCGGCGATGGCGGGAACGCCGCCCTCGGCCTCATAGAAGGGATGGTACCGGCGGGTGTAGGGGAGTGCGTAGACGGCATCCAGCTCCTCCCGCTCCAGAGGCGGCATCGGCGGATTCTGCACCAGCATTTTGTTGTCGTAATATTCGACCATTGCTTTGCCGCTGACGGCATCGGTATTGCGGTACTGCACGCCGAAGGCCTCGGCATAGAGGCGCTTGTCGGTCTTCAGATCGTCATAATCCCAGCTGCCGGCGACTTCAAAATGTGGGGTGTCCTCACGGGTGGTCAGATAGACCGTTCCGCGGACATCGTGGATCTTTTTGATCGGTACACCCTTATCGAGCAGCCGTGCGACGCGGCGGAGGATGTTTTCGCCCATGCCATAGGTCAGAAGATCGGCGCGGGAATCGACGAGAATGCTGCGGCGGACCTTGTCGTCCCAGTAATCGTAATGAGCCATCCGGCGCAGGGAGGCCTCCAGACCGCCGAGGATAATCGGTACATCGCCGTATGCCTCGCGGATGCGGTTGCAGTAGACGATGACGGCGCGGTCGGGACGGCGGCCCATTTTGCCGCCGGGGGAATAATAGTCGGTGGAGCGCTTCTTCTTGCATACGGTATAGTGGGCGACCATCGAGTCGATGTTGCCGGCGCTCACGAGAAAGCCGAGGCGCGGGCGGCCGTATTCCCGGAAGGCATCGCAGGATTTATAGTCGGGCTGGGACAGAATGGCGACACGGAAGCCCTCGGCTTCCAGCACGCGGGAGATGATGGCGGTGCCGAAGCTGGGGTGATCGACATAGGCATCGCCCGTGACATAGACAAAATCGGGGCGATCCCAGCCGCGCGCTTCCATATCGGCGCGGTGAAGAGGGAGAAATTCGGTGTTCATAGGGGATTCCAATCGTAGTTTTTTCGGTATGTCACTATTATATCACAGAATATGCGATCCGTCAAATGAAAAATCCCGAAAAGGTGCGGAAAAACTTGAATTTTTTTCGGTGAAAATCCGAAAAAAGCCTTGACAAATCGGAACGGGTGTGGTAAAATATATTTACCTCTGCGAGAGGGTTCTTTTTTTGCGCAGATTCAGCCGCGGATCCGCACGAAAAAAGGCCGTTTTCACCGAGGGAGGTACGGGGCACGGCCGGGTTCGCCATGTGGGCGCGGCTGCTGTCACAAATCAGAATGTGCGCACGGGCGGATGATTTGCCGCACGGACGGACATAATTCAATCGGGAGGTGCCGAAATGAGAGTTAAGATCACACTGGCGTGCAGCGAATGCAAGCAGAGAAACTACGACACAAAGAAGAACAAGAAAAATGACCCCGACAGACTTGAAATGAACAAGTACTGCAAATTCTGCCGCAAGCATACGCTCCACAAGGAAACCAAATAATCGTCGGAGGTTACACACATGGCGGATATTGAAAAGAAGGACGCTCAGGCCATCGACGAAAAGAAGACCGACAAAAAGCCCGCCGCCAAGAAGGACAAGCCTTCTTTCTTCGAGAAGGTCAAGAAGTTCTGGCGTGAATACAAGAGCGAGCTGAAGAAGGTCGTCTGGCTGAGTCCGAAGCAGACCCTGAACAATACCGTTCTGGTTATTGTCGCGGTCGCCGTAGTAAGCGTATTTATCGGCCTGCTTGACCTTGCCTTCTCCACCGGGCTGGTTCAACTTGGCAAGCTGATATAACAGCAGCCTGATGAAAAAAGGCAGGTAGACATGAGCGATCTTTACGACGCAACCGGCGAAAAAAGATGGTATGTCGCACATACCTACTCCGGTTACGAAAACAAGGTCAAGACCAATCTTGAAAAAATAGTGGAAAACCGCGGTCTGCACGATGTCATCGTCGACATCCGCATTCCTGTGGAAACTTATATTGACCAGGCAACCGGCAAGACGGTGGAAGAGAAGATCTTCCCCAGCTATGTGCTTGTAAAAATGGTGATGACGGATGAAACATGGCATGTCGTCCGGAACATCAGCGGCGTTACAGGCTTCGTAGGCCCGGGATCCAAGCCTACTGCACTGACCGAAGCGGAAGTTGCCGCGATGGGCATTGAGGAGGCCGCTCCCAAGGTTGTTGTCAATTATAAGGTCGGCGATGCCGTTGAAATTGTTGAGGGTGCGCTCAAGGGAACCCGCGGCGTGCTCAAGGAAATTTCCGAGGATCTCAGCAAGGTTACGGTTATTGCCAATATGTTCGGAAGAGAAACGCCCTTCGAGCTTGATGCGAAGAGCATTCGACTTGCGGACAACTGAGGTTTCATAACACGGACAAAATGCTCTGTGTTTCTCCTCAGGCGGCGGAAAAATCCGCTGCTGTACGTGGGAGGGAGAACACCACGAAAAATTCTCCCGAAAATTTTACTGGGACATCCCCTGTGATGTCCTGCTACCACAATACGGAGGTGCATTTATCATGGCAAAGAAAATTACAGGTTACATTAAACTGCAGCTGCCGGCAGGAAAGGCTACGCCCGCTCCGCCCGTAGGTCCTGCACTCGGTGCTTACGGTGTTGCGATTCCGGTATTTACCAAGGAATTCAACGAGAGAACCAAGAAGGATATCGGTCTCATCATTCCGGTTGTAATTACCGTTTACGCAGACCGCTCTTTCTCCTTCATCACCAAGACTCCCCCTGCTCCCGTTCTGATCAAGAAGGCTGCAGGTATCGAGACTGCTTCCGCTACGCCTAACAAGACCAAGGTCGCAAAGCTGACCAAGGATCAGGTAAAGCAGATTGCAGAGACGAAGATGCCCGACCTCAACGCAGGCTCCCTCGAGGCTGCTATGAGCATGATCGCCGGAACGGCACGCAGCATGGGCGTTACTGTCGAGGAATAAGGAGGAGCGAAAAATGAGCACTGGAAAGAAATATATCGAGAGCGCAAAGCTCATCGAAAAGGCAAAGCTGTATGATGCTTCCGAAGCCCTCAGCCTCGTTTGCCAGACCGCAAAGGCTAAGTTTGATGAAACCGTAGAGGTTCACGTGCGTCTGGGTGTTGACTCGCGTCACGCTGACCAGCAGGTCCGCGGCGCCGTTGTTCTCCCCAACGGTACCGGTAAGACCGTTCGTACCCTCGTTTTCGCGAAGGGTGACAGAGCGACTGCCGCTCAGGAAGCCGGCGCTGACTATGTAGGCGCTGAAGATTATGTTGCCAAGATCCAGCAGGAAAACTGGTTCGATTTTGACATCATCATCGCTACCCCCGACATGATGGGCGTCATCGGTCGTCTGGGTAAGATCCTCGGTCCTAAGGGCCTCATGCCGAACCCCAAGGCCGGCACCGTCACCATGGATGTTGCAAAGGCTGTCAAGGAAGCTAAGGCCGGTAAGATTGAGTACCGTCTGGACAAGACCAACATCATCCACTGCCCCATCGGCAAGGCATCCTTCGGCGAAGAGAAGCTCGCTGAAAACTTCAACACGCTTCTCGGCGCTATCATCAAGGCAAAGCCCGCCGCTACCAAGGGTCAGTATATCAAGAGCTGCGTCGTCGCTTCGACGATGGGCCCCGGCGTAAAGGTCAACGCCGCAAAGCTCGGTTAATCGAACCCGGTATTACTGCTATGTAATGTATGTCACCAGCTTCAAAGAGACAGTTCGTATGACTGTCCCTTTGAAGCTGATGCTTTTTATGGGAGAATTGCTATGAATGCCTACAGACAGATGTTTGATACCTGTGTCTATGCCTTTGACGGCCGGTTCAGCGTGCTGGGGGATAATTTTCTCGGCATCAACGCCGATATTGCTTCGATTATGACTCCGGATCGGTCGGTGGCGGCGATGACCTGCTTCCAGGGCTGTCCCTACACCAATACCGGCTTCCATCTCGAAGTCCGCATCGACGGCGAAAAAGTGAAGTGCACGTCCTGGAAATGGCTCCCGAATGCCATCATCCGCCGGGGCGAAGCGATGCATTTCACGCTGGAAACCCTCACTGCCGTGGTACCGCAGTCGCGTTCCGCGGTCATGAAGCTGACTCTGCAGAACACCTCGGATGCGGAGCTGGACGCCCCCCTTGCCGTCATGTACCGCGGTGTCACGCGCAAGGAGGAAACCTGGGCCTTTGCCATTCCGCCGGCCGAAAAGGATTCGAGGGCGAATTATTCGGAAAACGAAGAGGGAACCATCCTCTCTTCGGTGAAGGACGGCGCGGCTTACCGACTCACCTCCTCGCTTCCCGGCATGAAGATGTTCCGCCGTGCCTATCTGTGGGAAAACGAAATCACCGTCCCGGCGCACGGCGAGCTGACCTTTTACATCTCCGCGCATATGGGCGAGGAAGCGGCTTCGCTTCGTGAGGCGGAGGCGGCGATCGGTCATTACGAGGAGCTGATCGAAGCCTCCTTCGACTATCTTGAAACCGCAGTCAACCGCATTCATGACAATCTCCCCCGCCTGCATTCGGACTGTCCGGAGCTGGATCGGCTTTACTACCGCTCGCTGGTCACCTATATCCTTTGCCGCTGGGAGAATCCGGATCTGTGCGCCGTGCCCTATTACAGCACGGGAAGCGTGAACGGAGGCTGTATGTGCTCCTATCTGTGGGATTACTGCGGCGGTCTGATGATGCATCCGATTTTCGATCCGGAGGGCAACAAGGAACAGCTCCGTGCCTATCTGCGCAACGATCTGACGAAATCCTACGCGCTGAATCCGGTGACATCCGGCGCGGTCGGCCCGTGGTATCCGGTCAACCAGGAAAAGATCACGCTGATGGTCTACCACCATGTCCGCGCCACCGGAGATGTGGAATTTCTCCATGAAAAGGTCGGCGAACACACGGTGCTGGAGTGGATGATCTATCACGCGCTGGTGTGTGACGATCTTTCACGCGATGTGGAGCTTTACGATTACGGCACCGGCGGAAATTCGCATCTGGAGCTTCATCACGCAGGAAACGGCCCGTACAACGGCATCATGCCCGATCTGAATGCCCGGCGGTATCTGAATTATATGCGCGCCTACGAGCTTTCTGTGGTCGCCGGTCAGCCGGATGAGCGGCTCCCGAAGCGGGCGGCCGCCCTGTGTGAGGTGCTGAAGCCCCTCTGGAATGAGGAGAAAAAGTGGTATGACTTCATTGATGCAAATGGGAACCGGGACATCCGCTACACCGTGCAGATGTTCAAATTCCTCAACAGCGATGTGATCGGAGAGCATGAGCGGGAAGCGCTGATTTCCCACCTCAACGAGCGGGAATTCCTCTCGAAATTCGGCCTGCACAGTATGTCGAAGCTGGACACGCAGTATGACCAGGATGACATCGACAACGGCGGCGGCGGAATCTGCACGCATTTCACCATGCAGATCTGCGCACAGCTGTATGAGATGGGATACGATGCCCTGGCCACCGACATTCTCCGCCGCGTTTACTGGTGGGGCGAGCGCCTGCCGTACATGGGCGACTCCTGCGCCGCCAACATCATTGCCAACCGGGAATCGACCAATCTGCAGGGCGACATCAGCTCGGTGTCCTGCGCGCAGATGATATTCTTCTACATTTTCGGCATCACGCCCGGCTTTGACGGCAGAATTTCCGTATCGCCGGTGAAAAACCGTCCTGCCGAAAACATGGAGATCGAAAATGCCCGTCTCTGCGGCAAAACCTTCTCGGTGAAGATTGCCGGTGATCGCTTCACGGTTGTATGCGGCGGGGAAACCGTTGCCGCAGCGATCGGCGAGACGGTCATGATCTGAGCAGAATCCGTACCGGCCTGATTGAAAAAACGGACACGGTTCCGCCCAAAATGGCGGAGTGTTCAATTGACAATTCCGGGACGCTGTGATATAATAGCCGTACTTCCGGAATTCCCGAAGAATCTGTGTACAGGACGGATATTTATATGAACAAAAATGCTTCCCGCTGGTATGATAATGCGCTGCTGGTCAACCGCGATGCGGATTGGTGGACATCCTTCTGCCAGAACGGCTTTACGGAGGGCGGTCATCCGATGAATTTCGAGACTCCCGAAACAACCGCTGCCTCCCTGAAAAGATTTATCCATCGTTTTGCCGGTTATAAAATCACCGACCTGCTGATCGATGTCAGCGGCCAGCTGTCGGCGATACCCTCCAAGGTTATGATGTGGTACGGCGATAAGTGGATGCAGAAGTCGGAGAACGGCATCCCGGTCGATTATTCCGATTATCGTTACAAGGATTGGTACAGGATCTTCATTGAGCACGGCGTGGATGCGCTGCAGGTCATGCTGGATCAGGTAAAAGAGGACGGAATGCGGCCATGGATCTCCTTCCGTATGAATGACTGCCACTTCCCCTTTGAGGAAACGGCATTTCTGCGCAGCGATTTCTTCTATTATGCCCGTGATAAGGGCTATATGATCGGAAGCAAGCACGATTACGGCTATTACGGGATCTGCTTTGATTATTCGCAGGCTGAGGTCCGAAAGCTCTTTCTCGATTATATCGAAGAATGCCTCGGCAAATACGATGTCTTTGGTGTGGAGCTGGATTTTGTGCGCGAGGTGTATTGCTTCGACTACATCCATAAGAAGGACTGTGCCTCGATCATGAACGGCTTCATCCGGGAGGCGCGCGCGATTGTCAATGCCGCCGGCGAGCGGTATGGGCATCCGATCCGGCTGATGATCCGCGTCCCGCGGTCGATTGAAAGTGCTCTCGGCTTCGGTTTTGACTGCCGGACCTGGGTCAAAGAGGATCTGGTGGATGCGCTGGTTCCCACGCCTCGCTGGGCCTGCACGGACAGCGGCATTCCGGTCGGCGAGTGGAAGACGATGATCGGCGATAAAGAAATCGCCGTATTCCCGGGTCTGGAGGTTCTGAATCTGAATCAAACCATTACCTATCCCGATCAGGCCAGAGGCTATGCGGCTGCCTGGTTTGCCGAAGGCGGCGACGGCATCTATACCTACAATTATTTCGGCTATCCCTCATACCGACGGGATCGGGATGTCTGGATGCTCGACCGTGAGAGCTGTGTTGGCAAGTCGCGGCGCTTCACGGTGACCTGGCAGGATCTTTGCCCGGCGGGAATCGAGCCCTACCGCCCGCTCCCGCTGACAGTGGATGAAAAGGCGGAGCTGGAGCTGGCAATCGGCGCCGTGAACGCGGGCGATCGGGTGGATGTGACTCTCGCATGGAAGGACGGATCCATGCCCGCGCTGACACTCAACGGTGAAAAGCCGTCACTGGTCTGCCCCTTTGCCATGGATGAGCGGGAGGTAAGTCCGTTTACCGGTGCGCCCGTGAAGCGGACCGACTGCACCGAAGCGGCCGTCTATTCCTTCGATACGGTTCTTACGGACAATCGGATTGTGCTGGCCTTTGAAGGCCGGACGGAGATTGGATTTGTCGAGCTTGATATTATCGCAGGAGGTAAACTATAATGAAAACACGTATCATGTCCTTCAACATCTGGGGCGATTATTTCGGAAATCCCGTCACAGAGCGGGAAGCGTTGATCGGAGATGTGATTGCGCGGTATCAGCCCCACATTCTCGGTATGCAGGAGGCGACTGCGAGCTGGAACCGTTCAAAACTGTTCGAGGAGCTGAAAAACACTTACGCATTTGCCGAGGGAGCCGGAATGCCCGATAACAACTTTGTTCCGCTTCTGTACCGGAAGGATCTTTTCACACAGGAGGATGCCGGTTATGTTGACTATACGGATACGCCGGATCCGTCCAAGGGCGCATCATGGGCCGTGCTGGCTAATCGGGAGAGTGGAAAGAAGCTGATTGTGTTTAACACCCATTTCTGGTGGCAGAAGTTCGGTCTGCCCGAAAACGAGGCCCGCCGGATTTCCAATGCCTGCGCTCTGACATTGAAGGCGTTGGAGCTGACCGAAAAATATCAGGCACCGGCGGCAGCGATGGGGGATCTGAACAGCACCCCTGCCATGCCGGCCATCCGGTGTCTGAAGGAGCTTGGCTGGCAGCTTGCCAGAGAGGAAGCGCCCGTGACATCGGAGGTATCCTCCCATCACGGCAATCCCGAGCGCGGCGAGGACGGCCGCTATCACGGCAAGCGCACGGAGCGAAAGTGGGAACACTCCATCGATCACATCCTGTTCCGGGGCGAAATCTATCCGCAGACCTTCACAGTGGTGGAAGATCCGGATGCGCTGGATGCCAGCGATCATTCCCCGATTTGCTGCGATTTCGAGTTTTGAATAAAGAAGGCCATCTGCATTCCGGTTGTTGAGAATGACAGATGGCCTTTTTGCTGTTATGCCAGGGACAGGGGAATCGATCAATTCTTCAGCGCATCGCGGATGACCCAGTTTGCCTTTTCGAGCAGGGCGACGGCCTCCTCCTCCGACAGATTCCGGATGGTGGAAACGATGCGGATGACACGGGCGCGGAGCTTGATGTTGGAGGGCTTCAGGTTGATCATCATGTTTTCATAGACCTTGCCGGTTTTGGCCATGGCGGCGGTCGTCAGGGTGTTCAGGACGATCTTCTGGGCGGTGCCGGCCTTCAGCCGGGTGGATCCGGTGAGAACCTCCGGGCCGGTATCGGTCAGGATGGCGATGTCCGATGCCAGAAGCACAGGGGTGTCCGGATTGCTGGCGATGCCGACGGTGACGCATCCAAGCGATTTGGCTTTCTCCAGCGCGGCCACAACGAAGGCGGCGCTTCCGGCGGCTGAGATGCCGACCACCACATCGCCGGCCTGTACACCGGCATCCTCCATGCAGGTCACACCGTTTTCGGCGCGGTCCTCCATATTTTCACCGGCACGGAACATCATATCCCGACCGCCGGCGATAATGCCGGTGACCTGCTCATGATCCACGCCGAAGGTGGGAGGGCATTCGGAAGCATCCAGCACGCCGAGCCGTCCGGAAGTACCGGCACCGACATAGAAGAGCCGATGACCGGCATCGAAAGCGGCCGCAATCGCATCCACCGCGCGGGCGATAGCGGGAACCGCATCCTCGGCGGCCTTCACGGCTTCGTAATTGGCAGTGATAATCAGCCGCGAGAGAGTTTCGGTATCCATCTGATCCATATGGGTACTCAGGGGATTGCGCTGTTCGGTTCTTAACATTTCGACCTCATTTCTCCGTATTTTACGGACAGTTTCTCAAGTAAGCCCTCGGTTTCTACACCGCAGGCTTTGGCACACAGGAGGCAGGCGCCGAGCACCTGCGGGCAATCGGGGATGAGAATCTCCAGCCCGGGAACCAGATGCGGCCGCAGAATTCCGATGAATTCGGAATTGCCGGTGGCGATGCCGCCGGACAGAACAACTCTGTTTTCGCATTTGTATTGGCGGGCGGCATGATTGATGATTTCGGCGAGCGCGGCGGTATTGTCATTCAGAATCCGGCCGGCCACGCTGTCGCCGTCCCGAAAGGCGGCGAAGACGGTTTCCGCAAAGGAGGCCGCGTAGCTGGGATCGTTCTTGCAGACCTGCTCGATCACGTCGGAGGATCCGCCGCCGATTCTGGCACGGACCAGATCGGTGATCCGCGTATGGGGGCCGAAGCCGTCCATCTCGGCCAGCGCCGCACAAAGACCGTCACGGCCGATGTCGTAGCCGGATCCGGCGCGGCTCAGAAGATAGCCCCAGCCTCCCAGCCGGGTGAGGCGGTCGCCTTCCTTGGCAAAGACCACCGATCCGGTTCCGCAGATCGCTGCGATGCAGCTTTCGGCTTCAGTTGCGCTGGCGGTGACATTGAGAATATCGGTGGCGCAGGAGATTTTCAGCTGCGGATACTGCTTTTTCAGCGCGCTCCGGATCCGGGGCGTGTTGCTTCCCAGCAGGAATCCGGCGGATCCGACATGGATGCCGCACAGGCCGGGAGCGGCGGAAGCCAGCAGATCGATCTGCCGGGTGAGCAGCTCGATGCAGGCATCGATGCCGATGATATTGGGATTGCAGGGGCCGGCCAGCAGGCGGTCGAGGATCCGGCCATCCTCGGTGAAGAGGATGAATTCGGTTTTGCTTCCGCCGCCATCGATGCCGATCATGACCTTTTGGCGCTCCGATGACTGGGCAAGCAGGATATCCACGGGAACGCGGAGAATATCGGACAGCAGACAGAGGTTTTCGATATCGGGGGCCGATACACCCGTTTCCCACTTGGATACGGATTGGGGGCTGACATTCAGCGCGCGGGCCAGCATATTCTGCGACAGACCGGCGGCTTTTCGGTGAAGCTTGATATTGGCGGCTAAAATCTGCGGATGGAACATAATACCTCCCTGCAAAATACCTGTCAAATGATTTGTGCTTCTATTATAACGTAAAACGGGATTTCTGTCAAGCAAGTATTGCGTTCAATTGGGAAAAAGATCAACTGCCGGTTGCAAAACGGTGCCGGGGCGATATAGGTGAAATATTCGCTTTGCGGCGAATGTGAAAGAATTCACTTCGTGAATTGTGAAATATCTCCCTTCGGTCGATGTGAAATGAAATTCGCCTCTTCACATTTGCGAAGCAAATATTTCACAGCGGAGCTATTTCACTTGGCGAAGCCAAATTTCACTCGCCGGAGGCGAATTTCACTGAAAAAAGCCAAGTCGAATTTCGACTTGGCTTTTTTCTTGGCAGGGGCACAAAGGCTCGAACTCTGGACACGCGGTTTTGGAGACCGCTGCTCTACCAACTGAGCTATACCCCTATAAAAACGTAAAACAGCTTGCAGGGCCGATTGACGGTAGGCGCGGCGATGAATTTTTCGGCCAACTCCATCAGCCGCGGATTGCCGTGGCGGCAGGTGAATTTCCATTGCCTCGCTCAGCTTCAGCTTGCCGCTCGGTGATGTCCGGACGGCATCTTCGGGGAGAAAACAGCCGCCGTTGACAAAGAATGTTGCTTTCAGCCCATTTTTATTGAAAATTCCGGACAAGCGGATATCCTGATAGACACCGTCATCGTAGCTCAAGGTTACGGCTTTACACTTGCCGTTTTCGTAGCGCATGAGAATTGGCATGGAGAGGCTCCTTTCATTTGTGTCAGCTGTTTTTTAACAGGACCACCTGATTGGCCTTGAGGATGAAGCCGGCGGGATCGGAATCGGTTTTATCAAGCGAATGCTCTTCGTCGATTAGATAAACATGGAAATCTTTACCAAGATTGGTTTGGACGGAAAGATCCTCCGCGGTGGGATTGACGATCATGACCGCTTTTCCCTCACCGCCTATGGCGGACACGGCATACAATCCTTCGCCGTCCAGCTCGCAACGGGTTTGATTGCCAAGCGTATACAGATAGCCGAAGGCTTTGAAGGAATAATAGAGGCAGAAGGGCTTGTAGGTGATCGGGTTGAACATTCCGCCGTATACGGACGGTCCGAGCCGTGCATCGTAGTAGCAGAGAATATCGGTATCCGTATCCTGCATAGCGCAGATCATGGCGGCGGCCTTGGCGGAGGCGTAAGCCGTTCCGCGATGCTGGATAGCGGCGGCGTTGTTCCACTCGTTCAACTGCATTTCGGCATTTTCGTAGCCGTATTCATTCAGCGTACGCCGGATATAGCCGGAGATGACCACACTTTCTTCGGCGGTGGCGTAACTGTGATAGGTGAATACATCCAGCGGAGTACCGTGCGAGCGGATGTAGTCCATGAAGCCGTGGAAGAAGTGGAGCATATGTACTTCTCTGGCCTCGCGGAAGTTGGATTTCTTTTCGATGGGCGGGATTCCGTATTTTTCCGGATCGGAAAGGATGCGGTACAGGCCGCTGGAAACACAGCCGCCGACCTTGATGGTATCGCCGAAGCAGTTCTTTAAGTGCTTGGCGGTGATATCGTACAGCTCGTAATACTGCTGCGGTGTTCCGCGCCACATGCTGTTGGTTTTGATGTCCGGTGTGATGTCCGGCTCATTCCAGATTTCCCAGTAGGTGATATTATAGCGGAAGCCATTGGCCCAACTTTTGTTGTAGTGATGGATGATATGTTCGCAGATGCGGGCCCATTTTGCGAAATCCTTCGGCGGATCAATTCGGTATGCCTTGATTTCACAGGCGTTTTCAATGGTAACACCGAGGCGGAAGATTGGCTCGCAGCTGTTCTTGACAAGAGCGGCAATCAGCAGATCGGTGAACACAAAATCGTAGGATTCCTCTGCCGTTTCATCGGCGTCGAAGTCACGGAAAATGTTCGGGATATCCACATAGCGGAAGCCGCCGTAAGGGCCGCCCACATCGTGAAGACGGGAAAAGGGGATGTTGGCTTCTTTCAGATAAGAGATAAGCGAATAATCGGTACCGATAAACGGCGGCTGACCCACGGCGTGCATCGGTTTGATTCTTCCGGTAATTTCATGAAAATGGACGGTGATGTTTGCCATACTGTATTCCTCCGGATGGAGATTTGGGACAGTTGTCTGTCCGGTAAAATTATAGCATGGAGAAAGATCAAAGTCAACCGGGTTTGTTACGAAACATTTTCGTAATCATTATACCATAGATTCGTGAACATTACAACATAAAACGTTTTTCGACCGAAGGGAGAAAAACTGCCTCAATTCTTCATTCTTCATTAAAATCCGCGTGTGGGATAAATGATGAATAATGAAAAAGGAAGAATACAAACAAAAATCCGCACACCTGCGTGTGCGGATTTCTTGGCAGGGGCACAAAGGCTCGAACTCTGGACACGCGGTTTTGGAGACCGCTGCTCTACCAACTGAGCTATACCCCTATAACACTAATATAATACCACAAAACGAATCGTTTGTCAAGGGCTTTTTGAAAAAAAGTCGATATTTTGTGCCTGCGAAAAAAACAACAAGCCGGGATTTTTGAAATCCCGGCTTCCTGTACGGCTTATTTGATATCGACGGTAACCTTTCGGCCATCGCCGGCAGCAGCTGCCTTCATAATCAGGCGGATCGACTTGGCGATCTTGCCGTGACGGCCGATCACCTTGCCCATATCGTCTTCGGCTACATGGAGCTCGAGCACGACATTGTCATCTTCAACCGTTTCGGTAATCTCTACCTGATCGGGCTGATCGACGATGGCCTTGGCGATGTCCGCAAGAACTTTTTTCAGTTCGACCATAACGCAATCTCTGCGGCTCAGTCGATAGCGCCGCTCTTCTTCAGCAGAGCCTTGACGGTATCGGTGGGCTGTGCGCCGTTCTTGATCCAGGTCTTTGCCTTCTCGGCATCGATCTTGATTTCAGCCGGCTCGGTCATAGGATTGTAGGTACCGATGACTTCGATGAAGCGGCCGTCGCGGGGGTAGCGGGAGTCTGCTACAACTACGCGGTAGCAGGGGTTCTTCTTTGCACCGATTCTGGTGAGTCTGAGTTTAACTGCCATGATTTGTTTCCTCCAAAAAATTGGTTTATTATTTTTATATTTGAAATCCGCCGTTAAAACGGAAGTTTCATCTTCATTTTCTTGCCGAAGCGCTTGCCTCCGGTCATGGATGAGATCTGCTTCATCATCTGCTTCATCTGCTCGTACTGCTTGAGCAGGCGGTTGACATCCTCTACTTTCATGCCGCTTCCGGCCGCGATGCGGCGGCGGCGGGAGGCATTGATGAGATCCGGCTTATCCCGCTCCTCCGGTGTCATCGAAAGAATGATGGCTTCGATCCGGTCCAGCTGGCGCTCGTCCACCTTAACATCCTTGAGGGCGGCGGAATTGGCACCGGGAATCATGCCGAGCAGCTGCTCCATCGATCCCATGCCGCGCACCTGACGGAGCTGCTCCAGGAAATCGGTGAGCGTGAAGCTCTGCTCACGCATCTTGCGCTCCAGCTCGGCGGCCTGCTTGTCATCGAAGGTCTGCTGTGCCTTTTCGATCAGCGAAAGGACATCGCCCATGCCGAGGATCCGGCTGGCCATCCGATCGGGATAGAAGGGCTCGATCATATCCAGCTTTTCACCGGTACCGACGAATTTGATCGGCTTGCCGGTGACATGGCGGACGGAAAGGGCCGCACCGCCTCGGGTATCGCCGTCCATCTTGGTTAAGATGACGCCGGTGATATCCAGCAGATTGTTGAAGGATTCGGCCACATTGACCGCATCCTGACCGGTCATGGCATCCACAACCAGCAGAATTTCGGTCGGCTCGACGGCGGCCTTGATATCCTTCAGCTCGTTCATGAGAACCTCGTCCACATGAAGGCGTCCGGCGGTATCGATGAAGACCATATCGTGGCCGTGCTTGATGGCGTGCTCGATGCCGGCCTTGGCAATTTCAACCGGCGAAACCTGATCGCCCATCTGGAAGACCGGGATGTTCAGCTGGCCGCCGACAACCTCCAGCTGCTTGATAGCCGCCGGGCGGTAGACGTCGCAGGCGACCAGAAGCGGGCGCTTGTGCTGCTTCTGATACATACCCGCCAGTTTGCCGCAATGAGTGGTTTTACCGGCACCCTGCAGACCGCACATCATGATGACTGTGGGCGGGCGGGACGAGATGCTGAGCTTTGCCTGGGTTCCGCCCATGAGGTTGCAGAGCTCCTCATTGACGATCTTGACGACCTGCTGGGCAGGCATCAGGCTTTCCAGCACTTCAGCTCCCACGGCGCGCTCGGATACCGTTTTGATGAAATCCTTGACAACCTTGGAGTTGACGTCCGCTTCCAGCAGGGCGAGCTTGACCTCGCGCATACCGGCCTTGACATCCGCTTCCGTGAGCTTTCCCTTGCTCTTGAATTTCTTAAAGGCTTCCGACATTTTATCGACTAAGCTCTCAAACATCCTGTGCCTCCGTATTGGTTAAATGGTAATGGCTTTGATCCGCTGAATAACAGCATCCAGCTCATCGGGCTGTGTGCACGAAGAGCGCAGAGCCTCCAGCTGACCGGTCAGCTCGGTGAGGGTGCCGCTCATTTCGCGGAACCGCTCGGCTAACCCAAGCTTGCTTTCAAAATCATACAGCTGCTCGCGTGCTTTTGCGATGCTGTCGCGCACGCCCTGACGGGTGATTCCGATCAGATCGGCGATTTCCGCCAGCGACAGATCTTCATCGTAGTAAAGGCGGGCCGCCTGCCGACGGGATTCGCTTAACAGCTCGCCGTAAAAGTCGAGCAGCAGTCCTACTTCCAGATCCTTTTCTCGCATGGTTTCACCTCGGGTCACGCTGTAAAGCAAAATGCTTTACAATTATATCATACCTTCACCGATTTGTCAAGGGGGAAATGCAATTTTTCTTAAAAACATTTATCGCACCACCCCGCAAGGCGGGAATGCACGGATTTCGGCGATTGTGTCTTGACTTGTCCGGGATGCCTGTGATATAATGAACCTGCTGAAATTCACCGGGCAGCCGGTATCCTGTTTATGAAAATCAGTATAAAGGAGAGAGCATATGCAGTTGGGACAAAATATTAAGAATTTGCGCAAGGTGTGCGGCTATACACAGCAGGAGCTCGCCGAACGGCTTTGCGTGAGCTTTCAGACGGTGTCAAAATGGGAGCGGGGACTCAGCTGTCCGGATGTTCTGCTTTTGCCGCGGCTGGCCGATCTGCTGGGCGTGAGCATGGATATTCTGTTTGAATATGTTCCGAATACCAATGTGCGGACAACATCCTACCGCGACTACCGCGACGAGGCTTATTTCTGGGGGACGGATCCGACGCCGTTCTGTTATCAGGTGCTCGAAAAGTATCCTCCCTCCCGCCATCTGCGCCTGTTGGAGATCGGATGCGGTGAGGGGCGGGATGCGGTCTTTTTTGCACGGAACGGATATGATGTGGAGGCGTTCGATCTGGTTCCGGACGGCATCCGCAAGGCAAATAAGATGGCTGCGCTTCATTCGGTTTCCATTACGGCATTCTGTGCCGATATGCTGAACTATAAGCCGGAGGGAATGTATGATGTTGTCTTTGCCAGCCGCGCCCTTCACTATCTGCCGCCGGATCGGTATGCCAATTTCTTCGAAACCTACAAGCAGCATACGGTGCTGGGAGGGATCCATGCCTTTCTCGTTTTGGTTGACAAACCGACGATAAAGACGGCACCCGATACGGATGGCGCAACTTATCTGATGAAATCCGGCGAGATTTTTACCTATTATTATGACTGGAATTTCCTTGTGTTTGAAGAAAAAATCATCGATTGCTGCTCATCGGGAGTTGCGCATCAGCATTGTGTGAATCTGATGCTTGCCGTGAAGCCGTAGGGGAGAAATTCAACCAAAAAGCGAATTGCTTTTTGGAAGTAACCGAATAAATGATTGATATTCTCATTTTTGTATGCTATAATGAGGAAGAAGAGCGAGGATACCATTGACATACGAAGATAAATTAAGAACGGTGAGCGTCTTATGGTATGCACATCAACTTCAACAATTGAAGACACCGACCCGGCTTTCACCGGGATGAAAAGGAGACGGATTATGAGCTGGCGGAAAATCGAGCATACGAATTATACGGTGGAATTCTCCGAGCCGGAGATCTATGTTGACAACAAGGCGCGCCGGCGCAGCGGACACATGACACATGCTATGGCCGAATTTGCGCCGAACTGTTTCATCGACTTCAATTCCAACTGCTCTGCGGTACGCTGTGTGGGACATTCGGCATTCGGATGGGTGGAGTCCCGTGTTTCTTCAGACGGCGGCAAGACCTATTCCGAGCCACGGGAGTTCCCTTATTCCAAAGAAAGCTTTTTGGATGGCTGTTTCACCGTTTCTGTAGAAAAAGCCGTTTCCTGCCGTGACGGAAGGATCGTTGCGTTCTGCCTGCGCAATACCACGCTGGCAGAAGTGTGCTGTGAGCCGTGGCTTACGCCAATGTTTACATTCAGTAAGGACGGCGGTGTTACGTGGACCGAGCCCAAAGAGCTGTCGCCCTATCCGGGACGCCCCTACGATGCGATATGCCGGGACGATGTGATCTATGTACTCCATTTCTGCAATGAGCATTTTCTCGGAAGCAAGCCGGAGCATCAGTACCGTCTTTATCGCAGTACGGATCTGGGCGAAACTTTTGAAGAGTACAGCATAATCCCGTTTGACACAATAAACCGCGGCTACGGTTCGATTCTGTTTGATGCGGACGGAAATCTTCATGCATATGCGTATCATGAGCAAGTGGAGCGGGAGATGGATCATGCGATCAGCAAGGATGGCGGAAAAACATGGACGCTTTTGAAGCCGTGTTATCTGGCCAAGGGAATCCGGAACCCGCAGACAGCACTAATTGACGGTGTATACATTCTTCACGGCCGTGCGGAAAACATCAGCGGATTTGTGTTTTATACATCGGAGAATGCCTCGGATTGGGATGAGGGGCTTTATTTTATCCGTAAGGAGAACTCCTTCTGCTTCTATTCCAACAATCTGAACCTGCGTGACGAAGAAGGAAATTTTCTCCTGGTTCAGTATTCGGATACCTATGCAGATGATGCCAGAGTGAATGTCATGCACACAAAGCTCCGGATCAAACGCCATGACGTATGATAAATTTTTCCCCGGCCGTTTTCGGTGAACGGCCGGGGAATCTGTCCTTATTTGAAGAAGGTATCAAAGATGCCGCGGACGATCTTTTTACCGACCTCACGGCCGATGGTATTGGCTGTACTGGAAATGGCTTTTTCGAATACGCTGGTCTTTTTGCGGGTGGATTTGGCCTTTTTTTCTTTCTCTTTTTCCTTCTCTTTCTCTTCTTTTTCCTTAGCCGCTTTTTCGGCGGCTTCCGCTTCCTCCTTGGCCTGCTGCTCCTGTGCCTCACTCAGAACCTCGAAGGCCGACTCGTTGTCTTCTTCGACGGCGTATTTATCGCGGAGCGGGCAGGAGAGAATCACGCTCTGGATCCAGACAGCATCCACGGCATTCATGCTGCTCTTCGGGGGCAGGATGTTGGCGCGCTGGACAATTGTGGGGATACCGTCGGCATCCAATACGGATACCAGCGCTTCGCCGACACCGAGCGCCTGGATGGCTTCGGCGGAATCGAATTCCGGATTGACGCGGAAGGAGCGGGCGGCGGCATTGAGCGCCTTCTGATCGTTGGGCGTGTAGGCGCGGAGCGCGTGCTGAACACGGTTGCCGATCTGGCCGAGCACGCTGTCGGGAATATCGGTCGGATTCTGGGTAATGAACCAGACGCTGACGCCCTTGGAGCGGATGAGGCGGGCTACCTGCTCGACCTTATCGACGAGCGCCTTGGGGGCATCGTCGAAGAGCAGATGGGCTTCATCAAAGAAGAAGGCGAGCTTGGGCTTATCGAGATCGCCGGCTTCGGGAAGCATTTCGTAGATTTCCGAGAGCATCCAGAGCAAGAAGGTGCCGTAAAGAAGGGGATGCTGGAAGAGCTCGGAACATTCGAGAATATTCATCACACCGCGGCCGTCCTCGGCCCAGTCAATCCAGTCGGCCAGCTCCAGCGAAGGCTCGCCGAAGAAGATTTCTCCGCCCTCGTCCTCCAAAGTGAGGAGTGCTCGCTGGATAGCGCCTACGGACTGCGGCGAAATGTTGCCGTAGGTCAGCTTGTATTCCTTGGCATTGTCACCGACATACTGGATCATCGCGCGCAGATCCTTGAGATCGGTGAGCAGGAGATTCTTGTCATCGGCGATGCGGAAGACGATGCGCAGAACGCCGCTCTGCGTGTCATTGAGGCCGAGCAGGCGCCCTAAAAGCTCCGGGCCCATCTCCGAGATGGTGGTGCGGACCGGCAGGCCCTGCTTGCCGTACACATCCCAGAACCGGACAGGGAAAGAGGTGTAGGCAAAATCCGTGAGGCCCATCGTATCGATGCTTCTGCGGATATGCTTGTTTTCCGTGCCGGGCTGGCACATACCGGACAGGTCGCCCTTGATATCGGCGACGAAGACGGGAACGCCCATCTCGCAGAACGATTCCGCCAGAACCTTGAGCGTGACGGTTTTACCGGTACCGGTCGCACCGGCGATCAGGCCGTGACGGTTGGCCATGGAGGGCTCGAGATAAACCCGCTCGCTTCCGGTGGCCAGCCAGATTTTATGAATATCCTTCTGATACATACTGTACTCCTTTGCAGCTGTGTTTCATACTGCTTCTATTATAGCAGAAAAAAACGGTTTTGTCATCCTTTACGGGAAAATTTATTCCCACTGACCGCAAAAAACCTCCGATACAGATGTATCGGAGGTTTTGAGGAGATCGTGTTATGCCTTGACACCGGAAGCCTCGAAGATTTCGACAGCCTTGGGATACTTGGCAAAGAGGCCTTCCTTGTCTTCCTTTACATAGTACCACTCGCCGACGATGGTGTCGCGATAGGGCGCATGGTTGCCCGGATCGATGGCATCGGTGGTGTAGATGTCATGGATGTAGTTGTGGTGCGTGAACTGGGAGGGAACATGGAACTGCGAGAAGATCGGCAGATGGGTACCGATGGTGACGTTGTCCCAGACTTCCCAGTTGGAGGCGGAGCCGTCCATGTAGTAGCCGCGCTTGGAGGAATCGTGGAAGAGCGAGCGCTCGGCGTAGTTGTCATGCATGAAGTTGAACTGCCCCTCATGCTCAGCTGTGCAGTTGGCACCGAGAACGTAGATGGCGGCACCGTCGCGCAGGATGTCCATATAGTTGGTGATCCGGTTGTATGCGATTTCGGCATCGCGGATGTTGACCTTCTCGCCAAGCTCATAGCCGACCAGCGACCAGCCCCAGCCGACCGAAACGGCGGAGTAGGCGGTTTCGTCCATTGTGTTGTGCATGAATTTGAGGCCGTCAACAATACCCATGTAGAAGGCAACAGAGGTCGGATATTCATAGCCGATGTGCTTGAAGGTGTTGTTGGTGATATGGATGGCGATGTTCTGATTGATCGGATTTTCCCATGCGGTGGTGGGATTGCCGATGGAGAGCGCGCTCATGCCGATGTTCACAAAACGGCATTCGGTGATGCTGACCTTGACGCTGCGGTCCACCATCAGCATACCGTTGGCGCCCAGCTCCTCAAAGGAGCAGCCCTTCATCGTGAAGTCGCGCAGATTGCCGGTGACAACGGCGGCATGGCGCAGACGGCCGGCATTGCGCTCGTTGTTGGCCTGGCCGGCGAGATAGCCGTGATCGCAGATGTACTTGGAGGTGGTGCCGGTGAAGGCGATATTCTCAAGCTTCAGACCCTTCAGACCGCGGAAGACCAGCAGATTTTCAAGCACGGGAATCTCATAGGAATGCGCGGCGATCGAATCGGAGGGCTGATAGAAGAGTTCACCGGTCTTGCAGTTGTAGCAATAGGTATCGGGATTCAGGAAAAGCGGATGGTTGGCAAGCAGGGTAACGCGGTTCTTGATGCCAAGACAGCCGTTGGTGCCCAGAACGAAGTCCTCCAGCTGTCTGGGCTCCAGCTTGACGCGGGCATACAGCTGACCTTCATGTTCGGCGGTATCGGAAAGATCCACGCCGGTGACGTGCATGGTTGCGCACTCCCATTCGACGTGCATGGTCAGCTCACAGCCGGTCGTATCCACCCCGTCCAGCTGCTTTGCCAGCTCCATGGGCAGATGGAGGCCGATGAGGTTGGCGGGATTCTTGCGGTTAGGGCGATCGGCAAATTCAAAGGGATTGACAAAGGACTCCGACTCGGCGACGGGGATGCGCTTGCCGTCCACATAGAAATCGTGGAAGCGGGGATACCGGCCGTTGGCATCCTTTTCAAACTGGTATTTATAATACGGCTTGCCGTCAACGGCCTGGAAGGAGGCGCCATCGAGTGCGATATTGCCGGAGATGACGGGCTTTGCACCCTCGGCAGCGGCAACGGTCAGGCGGATCTTATCGAGAGCCGGTTCTTCCTCGGCGCTGAAGGTGATCGGTGCTGACAGACGGCAGGGACCGTCCTCCAGAAGAAGGGTGACAGCGACGGGCTCTTCGGCGGCTGCGCCGATCTCGAGCAGACGGGCTTTGGCCGATGCGAGATCCGAGAGGATTTCGGGGGCCGCATCGTTCACGAGCAGATGTATATTCATAACGGTTTCTCCTTTTGTATCCTCCGCAGGTATTCTGCGGTTTTTTAGATTATAACATAAACTGCCTGCCTTGTCAATAGAAATCCCCAAATAACACCGCTCTGCCGGCACCTCTTGACAAACGCGGGAGATCGTGGTATAATATTCTGCCGTGGAAATAAATTGACGAAAGGCTGTCCCGATTATGGAAAAAACGATCTCCGGCCGGGCCGCAAAGCTCTTTATGCTGCTCTGCTCGGCGGTGTATTTTACAAGTTATATGACGCGCATCAATTACGGCGCGGTGATTACCGAGCTGATAGCCGCCGAAGGTGTTACCAAGGAGCTGGCCGGAAGCGTCAGCACGGCGGCTTTCTTCACCTACGGAGTAGGCCAGCTGATCAGCGGCTTCATCGGCGACCGGATTCGTCCGCGCTTATTGATTGTTATCGGTATGCTGGCAACGGCCGGATGCAACATTCTGATGCCGTTTGTGCCGGAGCCGTCCCTGATGATTCTTTTGTGGGGCGTGAATGGCTTCAGCCAGGCGCTCTTCTGGCCGCCGCTGGTGCGCATGATGGCAACCCATCTGAACGGCGCGGACTACAACAAGGCCTGCGTATGGGTATCGGCCGCTTCCTCAATCGCCACGATTGTGATCTATCTGCTGGCACCGGTCTGCATTGCAGCGGCGGGATGGCAGCTGATCTTCTTCATTGGCGCGGCTATGGCTGTGCTGATGGTGCTTCTCTGGCTCACCCTGTCCCCGAAGGATGGCGAGGTCCGTCCGACGGCGGCTACGGCGGCGGGAGAGAGTCCGTGTGCCCCGTCGCTCTGGCGGGATCGGCCGGTGATGCTGATGATTGCCATGCTCGGCATCGTCATCATTCTGCAGGGAATTCTCCGGGACGGCGTGACCACCTGGATGCCGACCCTTGTATCGGATACCTTCCGGCTGTCATCGGAAATCTCCATCCTGAGCGGCATTGTTCTGCCGATCTTCTCCATGATCAGCTATCAGGCCGCGGCAAGGATCAATGACCGGATGAAAAATGAAGTCGCCTGTGCGGCCCTGCTGTTTGCTGTCGGAACGGCGGCGGCGCTGGCGATGTCCTTCTTGCTCGGCACGACGCCGATCGCGGCCGTTCTGCTGATGGCGCTGATTACGGGCTGTATGCACGGCGTAAACCTGATGCTGATCTCCCGCCTGCCCAAATATTTCGGAAAGTACAACAAGATATCGACAGTATCCGGCCTGCTGAATGCCTTCACCTATATCGGAAGCGCGGCATCGACCTACGGATTTGCCGTCCTGTCCGAAACCTTCGGATGGCATTACACCGTCATTTCCTGGTTTGTGATTGCGGCGCTCGGAACGCTGGTCGCCCTGCTCTGCATCCGGAAATGGAAAGCCTTCGCATCGGAGGCCCAAAACAAATAACAAAACACGCCGTCGGTTCATCCGGCGGCGTGTCTGCTATTTTCAGAAGGTGGTTTCGATGAAGCGGGCGATAAGCGCAGTGAGGAGCTCATGGCCGTTATCGTTGGGGTGGAGGGCATCCGGCATATAGCGCTCGCGGATGACATCCACGGCCGGCTGCATTCCGGATACAGCATACAGATCCAGCACAGGAATGCTGTAATATTCGGCGGTGCGGCGGATCATGTTGACATAATCGATCAGCACATTGGCTTTACCGTCGCGCTTGACGGTGGGCTTATCCTCGGGCGTTGCGGTGCCGCGGTGGAGGGGCGTCATGACCATGATGCGTGCGGCGGGATAGCGCTCGATGACGGCGCGGTAAAGGGTATGGAGCGAGCCGCAGAAGGTTTCGGTTGTGCGGTCCTCAAAGGTGCCGAAGGGGGCATCACCGTGATCGAAGTCATTGGTTCCGCCGAAGATGACGATCAGATCGGCATCGGGATCCATCTCGCTGACGCGGGAGTTGAAATCCAGATCCCAGCGGGGATTCTCGGAGGGAACGCTCCGGGGCGCAATGCGGGTTCCGCCGATGCCGTAGTTGCGGGTGAAGGCACCGTATTCGGCGGCGATTTTTGAGGCGAAGCACTTATCGGGGCCGGTTGTACCGCAGCCCTCGGTAATGCTGTCACCGAGGAAGTTGATTTTCAGTCCTTCAAGTTTCATGATAGAATCCTTTCTGCAAATAAAGATACAGTTTGTTATCAGTCGCGTTCGGCGGACGGGTATCCGTCCTCGGCGGTGCGGCCGCCGATCCGGCGGCTTCCCGGCGATGCGCCGGTATATTTGCGGTAGAAGCGGCAGAAATACGAAACATCGCAGAAGCCGAGCAGCTTGGCGGTTTCGCTGACACTGTTATGCCGCTGGGTCAGATAATAGTCAGCCAGCCGGATGAAATAAGCATCGATGTATTCGCGCGGCGACATCTGGAAGAGGGCCTGGAAATGCCGGCGGAAGGTTGCCGGATGGATATTGCAGAGCTTTGCGAGCGATTCCACATCCAGAAGGCTGAAATCGGGATGGGCGGTGATGTAGTCCAGCGCCGGTCGGACGATGCTGGATGCCACCGCCTCGCTCCGGCAGAAAAGGCCGTCGAGGATATCGTACAGCAGACGGTGCAGACGAAGCTCGCTGCGGTAGATCCGGTGCTCCTCATCGAGCATCTGGGAAAAGAGCGGGATGAGCTCCTCGGGCATGGCTTCGGCGATGATCTGCGGAGCCTGCGCAAAGCGGACCGGCTCTCCTTCGGGTGTGCGGAGCGTAAAGTTGATCAGCTGATCGGAAAGGGCGGCGTCGGGAAGAATATCGCGGAAGATGGCGATGTAAAAAGCATCCTGCGGGAGATAGACAAGGCTTCCGCGTTCGGCGCTCAAAAGCAGATTGCCGCTCGGATCGAAAAAATCAAGGGCACAGCCGGAAAGATAGCAAAGAGCGCTGTCAACGCGGCAGTTTACCGGAAAGACGGAACCGTCGGAAAAATGCTGGGCGACCGGCCGGATGCCGGTGACGGTCAGCTCACAGCGGTCCCATTGGGGGAAGGCGATGGTTTTCATAGTCCCTCCATAAGCATTTTGATGATTCAATTATACCATGATTTTGGATAGAAGTCAAGTATTTGGGGCATCTTTGCGGTTTATTCGTGTTCTTTTTATACCAAAAAGCGGGCACATTTTCAAAAAAAGAGGTGCTGCATTTCCTGCAGCACCTCATAAAGGAGCGGGGAGGGAGATTAAGAGCCGGCGGCTGTATTCTTGGGAGCCATCCGGGACATCTGCCGCTGGGCCATAACCAGCCCGTAATAGATGCCCTTTTTTCGCATCAGCTCATCGTGGGAGCCGACCTCGGCGATGGTTCCCTTATCCAGCACGATCAGGCGGGTGGCATTGCGCAGGGTCGACAGACGGTGCGCGATGGCCAGCGTGGTGCGGTCCTTGATCAGCTTCTGAAGGGATTCCTGGATCTGGCGCTCGGTTTCGGTATCCAGCGAGGCGGTGGCCTCATCCAGAATCAGAATCCGGGGATTATGCAGAAGTGCACGGGCGATGGATACCCGCTGGCGCTCGCCGCCGGAGAGGGTATGGCCCTTTTCGCCAACCTTGGTGTTGTAGGCATCCGGGAGCTTCATGATGAATTCATGCGCGCCGGCAATTTTGGCGGCGGTGATGATTTCATCGCGGCTGGCATCCGGCTTTGCGTAGGCGATGTTGTCGTAGATGGTGCCTGCGAACAGGAAGGTTTCCTGCAGAACAACGCCGATCTGGGAGCGCAGGCAATCCTGTGAAAGATCCCGCAGATCCACACCGTCCACCTTGATGGAGCCGTCGCCGATGTCATACATCCGCATCAGCAGATTGATCAGCGTGGACTTGCCGACACCGGATTTTCCGACAATGCCGATCATCTCACCCGGCTCGATGTGAAGATTGACATTCTTCAGCACCTCGGTGGTTTCGTCATAGCCAAAGGATACATTTTCAAAATCGATCGTGCCCTCGATGGCGATGTTCTTCGCATCCGCGCGGTCGGGAACATCGGCTTCCTCGTCGATGATCTCAAAGACCTTGGCAGCCGAGGTGGTGAAGGCGACAATCCGGCGGGGCATATTGGCAATCCAGCGAAGCGGACCGTAGATCATGTTGACATAGGCCGAGAACTGGGCCATTTCACCCAGCGTCATGGTTCCGCCGATGATCCGGTTGCCGACATAATAGAGAAGGAAGAATTCGCCGATGCCCATGAAGAAGTTGAGCCAGGGCCAGATCAGCGCCCAGACCCGCTCGTTGAGGATCTGGATATCGCGGTGCTCGGCGGCACCCTCATCGAAGCGGTTGGCCTCACGTTCTTCCATGCCGAAGGCCTTGACAATGCGGATGCCGGAGAAGATATCGTGCAGGATGGTATTGACACGGGATCCGGTGTGCCAGGATTTGTGCCACATCTTCCGCATCCACTTCCAGAAGAATTTGAAGGAGAGGCTGACAAACGGTGCCGGGCAGAGGATCAGCAGCGCCAGCTTCCAGTCATAGAGAAAGAGCATGAGGCTGACCGAGGCCAGCATCAGCACCTGCTCCACGATATCGGGCAGCGTGTGAACGATGAACTGCTGAATCTGCGAGGTATCGTTGTTGACGCGGTTCATCAGCTCGCCGGAGGTCCGCTTGGAAATCCGGGCAATGGACATCATCTGGATTTTGGCAAAGACCATTTCACGCAGACGGAGAATGACCTTGTTGCCGGCGATAATCAGCGCCTTGCTCCGGAGAATGGAGAGGGCATTGGCCACGATATGCACAAGCGCCAGCAGAACAATGACCAGCGTGAAGGCATACAGCTCAACATTCTCGGGATGGGCCGATTCGATGAAATCGTCGACCAGAATCCGGTTCAGGTAGGGCTGAAGCAGATTGACGGCGGCGATGGCAAAGAAGAGGAGTACAGAGGCCGCAAGATACCATTTGAAGGGTTTGGCGATCTCCCACAGCCGCTTCATGATGCCCTTTTTATCCACGCAATGGGGGCACACAGCGGAGCCGGGCGGCAGAGGCCGCTGGCATTTTTCGCAGAAGCGGACGATATCATTGACGTAATCGGAGGAAAAATGACCGGTTTCCTTGAATTTGTTGATCCGCTTCATGATGGCACCGAATTCGGCGGTATGGGAATTATCGGCGCGGCAGATACAGAAATCGGCATCGCGGTACCGGCATTCGGCAACCACGCTTCCGACACCGGCGGTGATTTTGAAATCGGAGGCTTCCGACAGCGCCAGCTCCTTGACACGCTCGCCATCCCGGTAGACAAGAAGCGAGTCCTTGGTCAGAACGCAGATACCGTCGGCGGCCGGATCGCTGTTATCGACGGCGCGGTCAGTCAGATTGTAGAAAAAGATGACGGCAATCTGATCCCGGTCAACGGAGGGATCCACCGCGTGAAAGCGCTCCCACGCCAACTCGGCGCGGCGGCGCACACGCTCATCCCCGACCGCTTCGGCTTCGGTCCGATGGGGGGCAGAATTCATGAATTCACTTCCTTTCGCCCAAAATGAGGCTTACAGATACAGCTCGATTTTCTTGTAGCTCTGACGGTCCAGCGCTTCCACATCGGGAATCGCATAGCGGTTGCCGTCCACATCCAGGATAAAGACGCGCTCGGTGCCGTCCGGATTGGAGGCTTTGAGGATGCTGCGGAAGGTATCCTGAAGGGTAAAGCTCTTTTCGCCGAATTCGCATTCGGTTTTCCAATAGGAGAAGCCGTAGCGCTCCTTGACGGAGAGAATCCGCTTGATGGTCGGCGTGTAGTACTTGGTGTTCAGCTCGTTGATGAGAAGCTCACGTTCCGGCTCGTCGAAATCGTCCAGTGAGCGGATGAAGCCGATCTCCTTCTTATCCTTGTCCAGCACCGAGATATAATCGTAGGGCATATCAAAGGGGAAGGCACGGGAAAGAAAGATGCGCTCGGCGACCTTTTCGATTTTTCCCTCGGGAAGATCGGTGCGGGACCCGGCTGCCTCCTCCGTCTTGTCGGAGGCTTCCTCACCGGCTGGCTCTTTTTTGTCCGGCTCGGCAAACAGATCCTGCGGCTTGTCGATGATGGCCTTCAAGCCGAGGAAGCCGTTTTTGACGGTAAGGGTGCAGTTGTCCCGGTTCAGATACTGAATATTGACAATTCCGCGCAGCTCGGCGGGAACCGTGTTGGTTTGTGTTTGTGACATGATGACCTCCTCAGGCTTCAATGCCGATATTCTTCAGCGCTTCTACCTGCATCCGGTAGAGCTTGTAGTAGATGCCCTTCTTGGCAATCAGCTCCAGGTGCGTGCCGAATTCGGGCATTTTTCCGTTTTCGATGACGATCAGCTTATCCGCATCCCGCAGAGTGGAAAGACGGTGGGCGATCATGATGGTGGTGCGGCCTTTGACCAGCCGCTCCAGAGCCGTCTGGATCTGACGCTCGGTTTCGGTGTCCATGGCCGCGGTGGCCTCGTCGAGGATGAGAATCTTGGGATTGCGCAGAACGGCACGGGCGATGGATACCCGCTGGCGCTCACCGCCGGACAGATCCTTGTAGCCGAATCCGATGCGGGTGGCGTAGGCATCCGGCAGCTTCATGATGAAATCGTGCGCGCCGGCAATTTTGGCGGCCTCAATGACCTCATCCAGAGAAGCATCGGGACGGGCATAGCGGATGTTGTCGAGGATGGTTCCCATGAACAGATAGGTTTCCTGGGATACGATGGCGATGTTCCGGCGGAGATCGGCGAAGGAGATGTCCTTGACATTCACGCCGTCAATCAGGATTTCACCGGCGGTGACATCGTACAGCCGGATCAGCAGATTGGCCAGCGTGGATTTGCCGGCGCCGGTATGGCCGACAATGCCGATGACATGGCCGGCTTCGATATCGAAGCTGACGTTGTCAATGACCTTGCGATTCTTGACATAGGAGAATTCCACATCCTTGAAGGTCACGCGGCCCTCCATCTGCTCCATGGGCACCGGATGCTCCGGTTCGACAACCTCGGGAACCGCATCCATGACCTCAAACAGGCGGGCGCAGGCATTCAGGCAGTCGGTTGCCCAGTAGGACATATCGACGAAGAAGTACATGGGGCTGTAGACCATATTCATATAGGAAATGAAGGTCAGCAGGAGACCGTAGGTCAGCTCTCCCTTGATAACCATCCAGCCGCCGAAGCCCCAGGCAAAGATGTTTCCAAGATACAGAATGAAGCTGGAGAAGGGCCAGGCGAGATTCTGGAAATCGGAGAGATTTTTTTCGTTGGCGGCCAGCCGTTCGGAGAAGCGGTTGAAGCGCCGCACCTCGTTCTTTTCCTTGGAGAAGGCCTTGACGACACGGATGCCGCCCAGCACATCGCTCAGCGCACCGTTCATGGAGCGGGAGCTGGAATAGCGCTTGGCATGAAGCTTGTCCAGCTTCTGGAACATATACTTGACGGTGAAGACAAAAGCCGGGATGGTAATCAGCGACAGGAAGGCCAGCAGCGGATGGAAGGCGAACATCATAATGACCAGCGCGATGATCTGCACCACATTGATCAGGAAGTAGGGAAGACCGTCGCAGAAGAAGCTGTAGATGGTCTGGGCATCGTTGTTGACCTGGGTCATCAGACCGCCGGTCTGACGACCGGTGAAGAAGCTGATTGACAGCTTCTGGATGGCGTTGAAGATGGTTTTCTTCAGATCGTAGGTAATCAGCGCGGCGATTTTGGAGGTGATGACGCCGTTTATCATGTTGAGCAGGACATTCAGCACGCGCATGGCCAGAATCATGCCCAGCACCAGCAGGATCTGACCGAAGAAGTCGCCGTCCTCCTTGAGGACCTCATCGTAATAGAAGGCCGATCCGATGTAGGGGGATACCACGCCGAGAGCACTCATGACGATCAGCATGGCCAGAACAATAATCAGCTGGAACTTGTATTTAAGGAAGAAAACGCTCATCCGCTTGATGAGCTTGCCCTTGTCCATACAGCGGGGGCAGATTTTGCGGTTGGGATCCGGATAGCGGGCGCCGCATTTGGGGCAGAAGAGCGATTTATCGGCATCCTCTTCGTCAAGACCGGTAAATTTGCCCTCGGTCACGCGCTTTATGTATTTAATGAAGAGATTGATCTGCGCGCGGCAGGTATTGGTGAAGGCGGCCAGCAGGATGCGGCCGTCTGCGGCTTTGCTGACGGCGGTCAGGCGGCCGGAGGAGAGGAGTTCTTCCGAAGCCCATTCACCGAGATCCGACAGCATATGGCATTCGTAGGACAGCTCCGTGAAGGAAGCCTCCAGGCGGGAGGCGGATACAGGCGACAGGATCCGGTGCCGGTCCTTGCGCTGGACCAGCGTGACGGTGCCGGCGAGAATCATCAGCTCATCGGCGGTGGCGATGAGATAACAGTCGCAGGGCGTGCCGTCCCGGCTGCGGTCGCATCGGGCGAGCAGGAGGATTTTATCCTCGGCGACGCCCTTTTTGTCCAGGTTTTCGATCAGCCCGGACGGATAATGATCGAGTGCGGTCAATGGTTTTCACCTCTTTCGTGAACACGGTGCGATGGAAAGTCGAAGCCTCGCGTGCGGATCGGCACACAGAGGAGCTTCTTTAATTATACGTTGTTTGTAGCAGATTGTCAAGATAAAATACGGATTTATACAAATAATCTTTACGGAGATGTGGAAATAGCCGCAAATAACCGGTTTTGCCGGTATCAAACGGCAAAACAGGCACAAAAGCACCGTCAAAATGCACAAAGGCGCGCATCGCGTTTTGTGGAAAACGAAGAAATTTCAAAAATTGCGGAGAATCTATTGACACGCTACTGAAATTGTGATATCATTTCAATCTAACAAGCATCCATTTTTGGATGACTTCATGCAATTTCACCCTGACGATCGGAAGGAGTGTATTTGTTTTGATTCACGCAAAGCCGACAAGAGATTACAAAGAGCTTCGGCGGGATTTCCTGAACCCGAAGAATGAATACCGTCCGGTTCCCTTTTTTCATATGGACGGTGCTTTTGCCGCGGACGGCCGCCTCACAGAGGAAACGGCCCGTCATCTGGCACAGTACAAAAAGAGCGGCTACGGAGGCATTGTGCCGCTTCCGGTATCCGCAAAGGATGGTTCGGCCGCGACCGAGCCGGCCTTCGGAACCGCGGAATATTATGACAGCTACCGGCTGCTTCTCGACAAGGCGAAAGAGCTGGATATGCAGGTGATCTTCTACGATGATCTGGATTTCCCAACCGGACGGGCGGGCGGCGAGATGGCTGCGCGCTTCCCGGAATCGACGGCACAGATGCTCCGCCGCTATGATTATGAGTGCATGGAAGGCCAGAAATTCCGCCGCACGCTTCATACGGGAGAGGGAATCTGCCGGATGGCGCTCTGCGCGGTGGAATTTGATACCCGCGCGGTGATCGATCTGCGTGCCCTTGCCACGGATGACCGGCTGGAATGGGAGGTACCTTCCGGCAACTGGACCGTTCAGGAATATGTCTGCGAGCCCTGTCAGAACGGCTATGTGAACTACATGAGCTACGATGCCTCGATGGACTTCATTTCCCTGACCTACAAGCGCTTTGCCGATCGGTATGCCGATTATTTCGGCAATGTGGTGCGGATGAGCTTCTATGACGATATCCAGTATAAAGCTCCCAACCGCCGGATGTGGGATCCGCATTTCAATGAAGTCTTCGAACAGCGCTATGGCTTTGATCCCGCGCCGTACTATCCGGCCCTGTGGGAGGATATCGGCGAGGATACCGCGCATTACAAGGCGCTCTTTATGGATTGCCGTGCCCATATGTTTGCGGACGGCTTCTTCAAGGCGGTCGGTGATTTCACCCGCCGGAACGGCATTGCTTCCACCGGTCATGTGGCGGAGCCCAAGGATGCCTCCTGCTCCTGGCTGTACGGTGACGGCTTTCTCTGGCGGCGGCACAGCGGTGCTGTCGGTCTGGATCTTGTGCACGCCTATATGTACGGCTTCAACGGACTGAAGATTGCCTCCAGCGCGGCGTACAATTACGACATCGACACGGTTGCCTGCGAGATATACGGTAATTATGCGGTGCTGGACCGGACGGTTCTCTACAGCGAGGCGATGAATGCCTTTGCAAGAGGCGTGAATTTCATGATTCCGCACACACTCTGGCTCTCCGGAAAGGCGCGGATTCCGCATGAGGTTTCCCACCGGAATCCGGAGTTTGCGGGCGAGCTTCCCGAGCTGCTTTCCTATATGACCCGGTGCCAGACGCTTTTGAGCGGCGGCCGTCATACGGCGGATATTGCGATGCTGTATCCGATTCACTCCGTCCATTCGCAGATGTATCTGTATGAGGCGGAGGCAAAGGGCTTTGAATTCTCCCACACGCCCGAAAACACCGATTATATGACGCTGATCAACAGCATCATGAGCTATGCGGGGCAGGATGTGACGGTGATCCATCCCGAGGTGATGAGCGAAAAGATGTCGGCGGACGACGGGATGCTGTATCTGAACAACACCGTCAATTTCGAGCGCTTCCGGATCCTCTTTATGCCGGGAATGTCGATGATCAGCCTGGACAATCTGCGGCTGATCCGCAAATTCTGGGAGGGCGGCGGCATTGTGATTTCGACTGTCGAGCTTCCATCGAAGGTCTTTGACTTTCTGCCGGACAAAAACAGCGACGCGGAGGTCAACCGCATCGTCGGCGAGATTTTCGGCATCACCAATGACGAGCATTCCGTTATGCAGGAATCCTACGAAAACCGGAGCGCGGGCGGCGGCATTGCCTATTTCCTGCCCTCGGCCCGGACCGGCGCGGACGGTGCTTTCCATGTGGAGAGCCGGACGGTCGCGGAGCTTCTGAAAAAGCTTCCCGTTGCGTACGATGTGGAGATTCTCAATATGCCGACCCTGGACGATCAGGGAATGCTGAGCCTGATTGAGCCGGCCTACCGGAGCTACGGAGTGGCCAGAGCGATGCTGAAGGACGGCGTATTCGGGTACATTCACAAGAAGCACACCGGATGCGATGTCTACTTCTTCGCCAATTCCACCGCATACGATTATGACGGTTCGGTGCTTCTTCGCGGCGAGCAGATTCCCGAGCTGTGGAATCCGCACACGGGTAAGATCCGCAAGGCGGATTATGAGCTGGTCAGCTATCGCGGGGAGATCTATACGAAGGTCGCGCTGAAGCTCTCAAGGTGCGAATCGACCTTCGTGGTCTGCAGCGGCGAAAAGGATATCGTGGATATCCTCCGCGAGATGACGGCCGATCCGAAGAAAATCAGCGATTTCGTCCGTGAGGATGAGCGGTAAATAAAAAACATCAGGGGCTGTTGCATTTCGATGCAACAGCCCCCAGCAAATACATCTTGGAACCCATTCAGGGTTCCATTTTTGTGCGCTTTGCACACAAAAACCGATGTATTTTGTCTTCTGTCAATATTTCTCAATGTCAATCCGCGTGACGGGAGCGGTGATTTCCTCCTGCAGGAAGATGGAGGCGATTCGCTTGAAATCGTGCGGCTCATCGCTGACATAATAGGCAATCTGTCCGCTTTCGTCGGGGCGGGTGCCGCCGCGGGCGGTGATGATGCCGCGCAGCTCCTCGGCCGCCGAGGCGGAAACGTTGATCAGCTCGGCATCCGGCAGAACGCGGCGGATGGATCCCGCGATGATCGGAAAATGTGTGCATCCGAGAATCAGCGTGTCGGCACCGGCCTCGCGGATCGGGGCCAGATACCGGTCGGCGACCAGCCGGGTCACCTCATCGTCGGGCGAAATAAAGCCGTTTTCGACTAAGGAAACAAAGAGCGGGCAGGCGGCCGAGAGAATTTTCAGATCGGGATTGATCTTTCGGATCGCACGGTCGAACGCTCCGCTTGCTACCGTCGCGGAGGTGCCGGATACGCCGATGATGCCGTTCTTTGTGTGCGAGGCGGCACGGCGGGCGGCGCTATCGATGACGCCGATGATAGGCAGGCCGGGATGCGCGGCGCGGAGCTCCTCCATTGCGTTGGAGCTGACAGTGCCGCAGGCGACGAGAACCGCATCCAGCCCATGGCCGTCAATCGGATGCTCCAGCAGAAAATGCAGATCCTGCAGAGCGTATTTGATGATTGTTTCCCGCGAGCGGGTGCCGTAGGGGATCCGCCCGGTATCGCCGAAATAGGCGATGTTTTCACTTGGGAGCAGGCGGCGTACCTCGCGCAGGGCGGACAGGCCGCCGAGTCCGCTGTCAAAGATGCCGATCAAGCCAGAACCTCGCTTTCCTGTGAGAGGGCGATGCCGATCAGCCGGTCGATCAATTCGGAATAACTCAGACCGTCATGCACCATGAGCTTTGGATACATACTGATCTCGGTAAAGCCGGGGAGCGTATTGATCTCATTGAAGAGAAATTCCTCGCGGCCGTTTTTCTCAAACACGAAGAAGTCCACGCGGGAGAGGCCTTCGATGCCGAGCACGGTGCAGATGCGGGTGGCCGTTTCGCGGATCTTTTCGGCGGTTTCGGGACGGATGTCGGCAGGGATCTTGTAGGTTGCCGTACTGCCGGCACTGTATTTGGTGTCGTAATCGTAGAATTCGCTGCCGGGCACAATCTGGCCGCAGGTGGAGGTGCGGAAATGGCCCTTGCCGATCACAGCGACCTCGATTTCCTTGCCGTCGATGTATTCCTCGACGATAACCTTTGTATCAATCGCGGCGGCAGTATCGAGCGCCCTTGCAAGCTCGGCGCGGTCGCTCGCCTTGGAGGCGCCGACCGAAGAGCCGGCATTGGCGGGCTTGACGAAAAGCGGGTAGGGCGACAGCGCTTCGCAGGCCGCGGCGGCATCATCGGGCCGGACCGCAATGGCGGAGGCATGAAGAACGAGGGATTTTGCCTGCGGAATGCCGAAATCCTTCAGCACCAGCTTGGTAAAGCCCTTATCCATGCCGATGGCCGAAGCAGCGCATTTCGGGCCGACGAAGGGAATGCCGCTCATCTGCAGAAGCCCCTGGAGAGTGCCGTCCTCGGAGAATGCACCGTGCATGACCGGAAAAATGACATCGATGCGGATGCTCCGTAATCCGCCGTCTCCGAAGATCAGGAGGGACGAATCGGATACGGAGGGCGAAAGAGCGGCCTTTTCAAGGGCAGTCGGATCGGCGCACCAGCTTCCGCTTCGGATTTCATCGGGGGTGCCGGTGAAGTAATACCAATCACCGTTTCGGGTGATGCCGACGGTTTCAATCTGATACTTCGCGCGGTCAACATTTTTCAGAATGGAGCAGGCGGACATCAGCGAAACATCGTATTCGTTGGAGCGGCCGCCGAAGAGGATAAGTAAAGTAGGCTTTGACATAAGAGTGACTCCTTGATAGTTGTTTACTATATATATTATTGCCCGGTGGGTGCTTTGATGACCGCATCACGCAAGATGCCGGCGTAATCGCGGCAGAAATGACATTCGAGCCCGGCTTTGTTTCCGATGGCGGCGACCTGCTCGCTCTGATCGTAGCCGATTTCCAGAATCATAACAGCCTTCGCTTTCATGAATGCGGTATAGTCGAGGATGAAGCGGGAGTAGAAATCAAGACCGGCCGGACCGCCGTCCAGCGCGATATGCGGTTCCATGCGGACATCGGGCGGAAGCGTTGGGATGATTTCGGTTTTGATGTAAGGAGGATTGGAGGCGATGACATCCGCCCCACGGATCCACTCGGCCATGCGGGGATCCTTGAGAACATCGGCTTCGATGAAGGTGATGCGGTCGGCCACGCCGTTTTGACGGGCGTTTTCTTCTGCCAGCTCCAGCGCATCACCGGAAATATCGATGGCGATGCCGGATGCATGGGGCGCGCGCTTCAGTGCGGAGATGGCAACGCATCCGCTTCCGGTGCAGAGATCCAGCAGAACGGGATGCGGACCGTTTTTGAGATGTTCAAGAGCAAGGCTGACAAGATGCTCGGTGTCCGGCTGCGGAATCAGACAGGCGGGGGATACGTTATAGCTGTCGCCGTAGAATTCGCACACGCCGGTTATATATTGAAGCGGAATTCCGGATCGCAGCCGGTCGGCGGCTTCCAGAACCGGAAGCGGAAGCTCGGCAGCCCGGTTCAGCCGATACCAGGCAGGATCCCGATCGTCAAACACGCGGATCAGTTCGGCGCATTCGTAGGTTCCGATTTGTCGGGCGAGTTCGAAGTAGGTCATATCGGACTCCTTTCTATCCTTACTATTATAGCAGAAATGCGCGGGAAAATAAATAGGTTCGGAAGAAATTCTTTGAAATTATCGGTTTGTGTACGGTTTGTACATCCTGCGGTCATAATTGCGTCAAATTATGAAGCGATTTTTACGAATCAAAAAGAATTTTCCACAAACCTCTTGACAAATGCGCGCGGCTATGATATAATAACAAGGCTGTGGAAAACAGTACCCGGCAACCGGGTCAGCCGAAAAACTTTTTGAAAAAACTTTCAAAAAGGGGTTGACAAACGGAGCGGGATATGATATAATATCAGGGTC